>NZ_SMBR01000007.1:0-417743 GCF_004346455.1 Bradyrhizobium sp. R2.2-H | reverse complement strand
GGCGCTGCGCTAGCGCAGCGCCGCAGCGGACCGAACCATGAACGACTGTTACCTATCCATCCGGTCTGGTTTGTTACCCATCCATCCGCTGGACATAGGCGGGCTTTGGCCGCCGTTCTTCAGAACGCCGAAGCGGAGCTTCGGCTATGGCGCCGGATGAGGGGTTCTCTCCGCGAGTCCCACGGTTGTTGAGTTCGCGGAGAGACACCCCTCACCGAAATGAGCGTGTGGCAAATAGCGGAGCTGCCCTCTCCCACAAGGGGAGAGGGCACAAATATGTGCCGCGCGCTTCTCAACATCTGCCATGCTATAATATCCCCCGCATGCGCGGGGCTTTCCTTCACACTCTGTTCGATATCGCGGCGTGGCTGGCGGCGGCTGCCGCCGTCTATTGGCTGGCGCGACAGGGCCTGCAGTTTCCGGCGCAGTCCTTCGAGCTGCCCTATATCGCCGCGCTGGTGTTCGGCGCCGGAATTGGCGCCTATCTGTTCGGCTCTGCCAATCTGTGGCTGTCGGGTCAGAGCGGCATCGCGCGCTCGGTCGAGGGCGCGCTGGCCGGCGGCATCGTGGCGATCGAGCTGTACAAATGGTCCGCAGGAATCGCGGCACGAACCGGAGCGCGGTTTGCGCTGCCACTGGCGCTCGGCATCGCGATCGGCCGCCTCGGATGCTACTTCGCGGGCCTCGACGACTTCACCTACGGCACGCCGACGGCGCTGCCTTTCGGCCATGATTTCGGCGACGGCGTCCTTCGCCATCCGGTCCAGCTCTACGAGAGCGCAGCCATGGCCGTATTCGCGATTGTCTTCGCAAGCGCGTGATCGAGACCGGCGTGTTCGGCGACAAGGACATGATCCCGCTGCCCTGCAACCCCGAGAGCATCTCGATCGGCTACGGCCTGCGCAACGGCGAGAAGGTGCTGCCGCTGACCTCGCTGTTACAGCAGGAGCAGCTGGTGGCGGTGATGCCCAACACCATCAGCCCGGAAAAGTACCCGATGCTGCGGGAGAAATTCGTCGATCTGTTCTCACTGTCGTCGGGCCCGCTCAACACTTCCGAGCGCGTCTGCGAACTCTTGTGCTGCCTGCCGAGCGTCGAGGTGCCGCAGGGCCTCACTTACGAGAATGTTTTCCGCGTCACCATCGTGCAATTCCTCGACCGATTCAATTTCTGCGTCGGCAACGTCAAGCGCAGCTGCATCCATTTCGTGACGGAGCAGGGCGCGATCATTCCGTGCGACACCTACAATTTGTTCTATCGGAACGGACAGATCGACGGCATCCGCGCCGGGTTGGCCGCTCAGGCGGCCGACGGAGTCTTGCAGGCATGAGCAGCGACACACCGCCGCCCGCGCCTCCCGTTCCGCCGCCGCCGACGCAAAAACGCAGCGGCTGCCTGACCGCGCTCATGGCGATCTTCGGGATCATCCTGCTGCTGCCGGGTGTCTGTGCGCTGCTGTTCGGTGGGATCTCGATGTTCGAGGATGGCAAGATCGCCTCCGACATCGCGCCATTGGTGTTCCTGGGCCTGGTCGTGGGCATCGGCGGGGTCGCCCTGATCTGGGCGGCCATCAAGGGACGGCGCGGTTAGCCCCCGTCCTCCGCTAAGCCCCGGAGATTCCCGGACAAAATTCAGTCAACCAACGGCCAAAGAACACATTGTTTTTTGGCCGTTTTTGCATATATTGCGCCGCAACGCGCAGGGCGCCCGGTCTGATATGGCCGGGCTTCCTTTTTGGGCGGAAAGCGCCCCGTTTCCAGTCTTCCAGCGTTGTTTCGAGAAGAGGTCCCGGTCCGACCGGCGAGATCGCGCTTAACCCATTGTTCGACCGCAAAGAAGCTCACTCATGAACCTTCGTAACGTCGCCATCATCGCCCACGTCGACCACGGCAAGACGACCCTGGTCGACAAGCTCCTCCAGCAATCCGGCACGTTCCGCGAAAACCAGAAGGTGACGGATCGCGCCATGGACTCCAACGACCTGGAGCGCGAGCGCGGCATCACCATTCTGGCCAAGGCCGCTTCGGTGCAGTGGAAGGACACCCGCATCAACATCGTCGATACCCCCGGCCACGCCGATTTCGGCGGCGAGGTCGAGCGCATCCTCAACATGGTGGACGGCGCCCTGGTGCTGGTCGACGCCGCCGAAGGCCCGCTGCCGCAGACCAAGTTCGTGGTCTCCAAGGCGCTCAAGGTCGGCCTGAAGCCGATCGTCGTCATCAACAAGGTCGATCGTCCCGATGCGCGGCCGACCGAGGTCATCAACGAGGTGTTCGACCTGTTCGCGGCGCTCGATGCCAGCGAGGAGCAGCTCGACTTCCCGATCCTCTACGGATCGGCGAAGCAGGGCTGGATGGCCGATAGCCCGGAGGGTCCGAAGGACAAGGGCATGGAGCCGCTGTTCGACCTGATCCTGCGCCACGTCGCGCCGCCGAAGGTCGAGGAAGGTCCTTTCCGGATGATCGGCACCATCCTCGAAGCCAATCCCTATCTCGGCCGCATCATCACCGGTCGCATCTCGTCCGGCGTGCTCAAGCCGAACCAGCAGGTCAAGGTGCTGAACGCCGAGGGCAAGCTGGTCGAGTCCGGGCGCATCACCAAGATCCTGGCATTCCGCGGCCTCGAGCGCACCCCGCTCGATGAAGCCGAAGCCGGCGACATCGTCGCCATCGCGGGCCTCACCAAGGGCACCGTCGCCGACACCTTCTGCGATCCGACCGTCGAAGTGCCGCTGCCGGCGCAGCCGATCGATCCGCCGACCGTGTCGATGTCGTTCATCGTCAACAACTCCCCGCTTGCCGGCACCGAAGGCGACAAGGTGACGAGCCGCATGATCCGTGACCGTCTGTTGCGCGAAGCCGAGGGCAACGTCGCGCTGCGTGTGGTCGAAGCCGCCGACAAGGACGCGATGGAAGTCTCGGGCCGCGGCGAATTGCAGCTCGCGATCCTGATCGAGACCATGCGCCGCGAAGGCTTCGAGCTCTCGGTGTCGCGTCCGCGCGTCGTCTACCAGAAGGACGAAGCGACCGGCGCCACCATGGAGCCGATCGAGGAGGTCGTGATCGACGTCGACGAGGAGCATTCCGGCGTCGTCGTGCAGAAGATGAGCGAGCGCAAATCCGAGCTGATCGAGATGAAGCCCTCGGGCGGCAATCGTCAGCGCCTGGTGTTCTACGCGCCGACCCGCGGCCTGATCGGCTACCAGGGCGAGCTGCTCACCGACACCCGCGGCACCGCGATCATGAACCGCCTGTTCCACGGTTACGCCCCCTACAAGGGCGAAATCCAGGGCCGCCGCAACGGCGTCCTGATCTCCAACGACCAAGGCGAGGCGGTGGCTTACGCCATGTTCAAGCTGGAAGACCGCGGCCCGATGATGATCGAGCCGGGCTGGAAGGTCTACAAGGGCATGATCGTCGGCGAGCACACCCGCGACAACGATCTCGAGATCAACGTGCTGAAGGGCAAGCAGCTCACCAACATCCGCACGACCTCGAAGGACGAAGCGGTGCGCCTGACGCCGCCGATCCGCATGACGCTGGAGAAGGCGCTCGCCTATATCGAGGACGATGAGCTGGTCGAGGTGACCCCGAAGTCGATCCGCCTGCGCAAGAAGCACCTCGACCCGAACGAGCGCAAGCGCGCCGAAAAGGCCAAGGAAGCGGTGGCGTAAGCGGGCGAATGGGGATTGGGGAGTAGCGAATAGGGCCGTTTGGCTACAGGCTGTAGTTCCGGTACTCTATTCGCCATTCGCCACTCACTATTCGCTATGTCATGTCCCTCCCCTCCTCCGTCGACGTCGCGATCATCGGTGCCGGCGCCGCCGGCCTTGGCGCGGCGCATGCGCTGGCGGGCTCCGGCCTCTCCGTGATCGTGCTGGAGGCCCGTGACCGGCTCGGCGGCCGGGCCTGGACCGTGCAGGCCTCGCCCGAGGTGACGTTCGACGTCGGCTGCGGCTGGCTTCACTCCGCGGACAAGAATTCCTACGTTCCGATCGCGCGACAGCTCGGTTTCGAGCTCAACAAGGACCTGCCGCCCTGGCGCGAGCGCGCCTTCGGCAATGCCTTTCCGCAGGCCGAGCGCGACGACTTCATGCGCGCGATGGACGCGTTCTACGAGCGCCTGTGGGAAGCCGCGCAAAAGGGCAGGGACGAACCCGCGAGCCTGAGCCTGGAGCCGGGCAATCGCTGGAATCCCATGATCGACGCGATCTCGACCTACATCAACGGCTGCGAACTCAAGGACATGTCCACGCTGGACTGGGACGCCTATGAGGACACCGACGCCAATTGGCGCGTTCGTCGCGGCTATGGCGCGCTGGTTGCAGCGTATGGGGCACCCTGCCCGGTGGCGCTGAACTGCAACGTCACGCTGATCGACCATTCCGACAAGCGCATCCGCATCGAGACGTCGCGGGGCACGCTGACCGCGGCCAAGGCGATCGTCACCGTTCCGACCAATCTGATCGCCGAGGAGGCGATCCGCTTCTCGCCGCCGCTCCCCGCAAAGGTGAACGCAGCAGCCGGCCTGCCGCTGGGCGTCGACGACAAGGTGACGCTGGCGCTCGACGACGCCAAAGCCTTTCCGAAGGAGGCCAATCTGCGTGGCGCCACCATGCGGACCGACATGGGCACCTACCACATCCGCCCGTTCGGCCAGCCCTGCATCGAGGGCTTCTTCGGCGGCAGCTTTGCGCGCGAGCTGGAAGAGGCCGGCGACGGCGCCATCGCCGCGCAGAGCATCGACGAGATCGCCGGCTTCCTCGGCAACGAGATTAGGCGCAAGCTGAAGCCGCTCTGCGAATCCCGCTGGGCGCGCGATCCGTTCGCGAGAGGCTCCTATTCGCATGCGCTGCCGGGTCACGCGGGGGATCGCGCTGTGCTGGCCGCACCGGTGGATGCCCGGCTGTTCTTCGCGGGAGAGGCGACATCGCCGACTTTCTTCACGACGGCGCATGGCGCACGGGACAGCGGCGAGCAGGCGGCGAAGGAAGTGCTGGCGGCTTTGGGCGGGCCGTAACCGCACACGCCGTCATTGCGAGCTATTCGATTACCCGCGCCCGTAAATCAGCGTCTGGCACGAAGCAGGCATCGTACTTGCCGAAGAGGCGATAGCGATTGCGCGCGATGAGACTGTAGATCGGGTCCCGCAGCGGTTTTGGCACGGCAAGCAATACGCGCACCCAGCTCCATCCAGGCAGCTGCGACAGCACGGTCAGCGCCGCATCCGACTTCATGAACGCCTCGCCGCCATGGACGACCGCGTTCGTGTCCGGATCATCCGGATCGATGCCGAACGTGCGCGCAAGCCGAGCCCCATAATCCGACTGGATCGGCGTGAACCGGAATCGTTTCCCCGTATCGCGCCTGGCGACGAAGCGGACCCAGCGCGAACAGAAGATGCAGACGCCGTCGAACAGGATCACGTCATCGTCGGGCCACTTGCTCATCATGGCTTCTTGGTCGCCACAGGCTTGGGCGGGTTCAGCGTGCGTTCGAGCGCACTGCCTGCGGCTTTGACGCCGGCTTCGGTCTCGATCATCCAGTGGCCCTCGCCGCCGACGGCAGGCAGGAAGCGCAGGTCGGCGTTGCCGCCACTTCCGCGAAATGCATCTGCGAGCTTCTGCGAAAATGCGGGCGCGAAATAGCTGTCATTGGCGGCAACGATCCACGTGACGGGAATGCGCGCCGCCTTGCCGAACTCCGCCGCGGCGGCGAGAAGCGCGTGCGGCGCGCAGATTCGGTTCGGCTCATCATTGGCATGGCCGCCGCGTCCCGGTGCAAACACCGTGATCGCGGAGATCACGTTCGGATCGGCATTGGCGAGCGCCAGCGCACCCCATCCGCCGGCGGAATGGCCGATCACGATCGCGGCATCCTTGCGGATGAAATCCTGCTTTCGCAAGAAGCCCAGCGCGAGCGAAATCGCGTCGGCCGTTGCGCGGCCCGAGCGCACATAGTCGGCCTCGTCACATCCGCCCTGATCCTCGACATAACGGCCGCCCGTCGCACCATGGCCGGGCCGCTCCGGCACCAGCACGGCAAAACCACGCGCGACGAGATAGGCGGCAAGCGGCCGGTATTCCGGCTGCGGCATTTGCGCACGACGCAGCGCGTTCTGCGTCGAGGCGTGCGCGATCACCGCGAGTCGGAACGGACCCGGGCCCGGGGGACGAAACAGGAGAGCATGCGCGGCAAGGTCGGTATCCGGCGCGGGCACCCGCCACGCTTGCCGGCGAAACGGTTCGCCCTCCCCTCCCGAGGAGCCAAACGTGACCTCGGCGCACAGAGGCGACGCAGTCAGCAAAGCCAGCAGAGGCAGGAGCGCGATGGTGTTGAGGAGCCGCATGAATTGGCCGAGTTCGAACACGAACAGCGACGGCCAGATTAGTAGGAACGAATCAATTTCGGCCGACTTTCTGCGGTGCCATTGCCGTCCCCTCGCCGCCGAGACGTGGTTTTGCACCGACGCGCGGCACGCGGTTGCGGTTCGAGGCAGCGGCTTGTCCTCTTTCGGTACAACATGGTCGAAATACTGATGCAGAAAGTCCACAGGTTAACCGATAATTAACGATAGGTCTTGCCGCCGGCGCGGTGACTTGGTTTGATCGTGTCCATGAGCACAACCCTGATCGAGGTCCGGCCGGCCAAAGCTGCAGATGCAACTGCGGTGGCGTCCACTCATGACGAAGCTTGGCGCTCGGCCTATCAGGGCATCATTCCCGGCGCCGAGCTGGAAAAGCTGATCAACCGCCGCGGTCCGCAATGGTGGGACAGTGCGATCCGCAAGGGCAGCCGCGTCAGCGTGCTCGTGTTCGGTGACAAGATCGCGGGCTATGCCAATTACGGCCGCAACCGCGCCCGCAGCCTGCATTTCGACGGCGAGATCTACGAGCTTTACCTGCGACCGGAATTCCAGGGTCTCGGCTTCGGCCGCCGCCTGTTTGCCGCCGCCCGCCGCGACCTCATGCAGAGCGGGCTGAAGAGCATGGTGGTGTGGGCCCTCTCGGACAACGATCCGGCGACGGAGTTCTACCGCGCCCTGGGCGGCCGCATGGTGGCGCGCTCGTCGGAGCGGTTCGGGCCGAAGGCGCTCGACAAGGTTGCCTTCGCTTGGACCAATTGAGCTGCTGAAACCCCAGCCGGGCAGCGTTCCCATCCGTCGATACCGCAGCCCGCTCGCGCCGGTGATCGCCGGATTCATTATTTCACAAGAACGCGATGGATCAGCGGGCCAAGCCCGCGTATGACAGCGCCAAAATCGCTGCCGGGCGCGATCTCACCTCGGCAACAACGGAGCCTTGAATGCGTATCGATGCGGTCTCGATCGGGAAAAACGTACCACACGACGTCAATGTCATCATCGAGGTCCCCGTGGGCGGCGAACCGATCAAGTACGAGATGGACAAGGAGGCCGGCACGCTGGTGGTCGACCGCTTCCTCTACACGCCGATGCGTTACCCCGGTAACTACGGCTTCATCCCGCACACGCTGTCGGATGACGGCGATCCCTGCGACGTCCTGATCATCAACACCCGCGCCATCATTCCCGGCGCCGTCATGAGCGTGCGTCCGGTCGGCGTGCTGTTCATGGAAGACGAAGCCGGCGGCGACGAGAAGATCCTGGCGGTGCCGTCGTCCAAGCTCACGCAGCGCTATGACAAGGTGAAGAGCTATTCCGACTTGCCGGACATCACGCTGCAGCAGATCCAGCACTTCTTCGAGCACTACAAGGATCTCGAGAAGGGCAAATGGGTGAAGATCCTGCGCTGGGGCGACGCAGAGGAAGCGCACAAGCTGATCCTCGAAGGCATCGAGCGCGAGAAGAAAAAGAAGGCGTAGGCTTTCGCTCCCAGGCGATGTTGTGCTCGCTCGCCCCGTTCTTACGGGGAGAGGGTTGGGGTGAGGGGCTGCTTCCGCAAAGACGGTGACAGTTGGACTCGTGGAGAGTCCCCTCACCCGGATTGCTTCGCAATCCGACCTCTCCCCGCAAGCGGGGCGAGGTGAAGAAAGCCTACACCGCCGGTTTCGGCAGTCCGGCGATCGCGCAAGCGGCCCGCAGCGTGTTCACCAGCAGGCACGCCACCGTCATCTGGCCGACGCCGCCCGGTACCGGGGTGATCGCGCCGGCAACGCCAAGCGCCTCCTGATAGGCGACGTCGCCGACGAGACGGTTCTTGCCGTCATCTTTCGGGATGCGGTTGATGCCGACGTCGATCACGGTCGCGCCCGGCTTCAGCCAGTCGCCGCGCACCATCTCCGGCTTGCCGACGGCGGCATAGACGAGGTCGGCGCGCCTTACGAGACCCGGCAGATCGCGCGAACGCGAATGCGCGATCGTGACCGTGGCGTTTTCATTCAACAGCAGCTGCACCAGCGGGCGGCCGACCAGGTTGGAGCGGCCGATGACGATGGCGTTCATGCCCTCGAGCGAGGCGTGCACGCTCTTCGTCAGGATGATGCAGCCGAGCGGCGTGCAGGGCGACAGCGCCTCGAAACCGCCGGCGAGCCGGCCGGCGTTGTTCGGATGCAGCCCATCGACGTCCTTGGCAGGGTCGATGGCGTTGATGACGGCTTCGGTGTTCAGCCCCTTCGGCAGCGGCAATTGCACGAGAATGCCGTGCACGGCCGGATCGCGGTTGAGCTTTGCGACCAGCGCCAGCAGATCTGCCTGCGAGACGTCGGCCGGCAGCTTGTGCTCGAACGAGGCCATGCCGGCGGCCTGGGTCTGGGTGTGTTTTGAGCGTACATAGACCTCACTGGCGGGGTCGTTGCCGACCAGGACCACCGCCAGGCCCGGCACCAGATTGTGCTCGCGCTTGACGCGGGTAACCTCGTCGCCGACGCGCGCCCGAAGCTCCGCGGCGATCAATTTTCCATCGATGATCTTGGCCGTCATGTCAGTTCCCTCAGTCGTTCGATTTGGCCGACACAAGCTGGCGCAGGGCCTCTCCGAGCCGTGCCGGATCGCCATCGATCGCGATCTGCTTCAGCCGCGAGGTGGCTCCGGATAGCAGCTTTACACTGGCCTTGGGAACGCCGAGCGATTTCGCCAGCAGCACCAGAACCGCCTTGTTGGCCTCGCCGCCATCGGCAATGGCGCGCACCCTCATCTTGAGCACCGTACGCCCATCCGAGAGTTGCTCGATCCCGTCGATGTCGTCGCGGCCGCCGCGCGGCGTCACCCGCAGCGCGATGTTGATTCCTGTGGCCGAGTAGCGCCAGGGTTCTTTATGAGCTTCCTTGGCAACCAAAGGCGCTCCAGCCTGCTCAAATCACGTTCGGGTAGATGTAGTACAGGATCACCCGCTCGACGAACATGATGATCAGGATCAGGATGATCGGCGAGATGTCGAGACCGCCGAGGCTGGGCAGGAAATTGCGAATCGGCGCCAGCAGAGGCTCGGTGATCCGGTACAGGAACTCCGCCACCGCCGACACGAACTGGTTGCGGGTGTTCACCACGTTGAAGGCAATCAGCCAGGACAGGATCGCGGAGGCGATCAGCAGCCAGACGTAGAGGTCGAGCACGATGATGACGATGTCGAGAACGGCACGCATGGCTTATGAGGCCTCTGGCTTTTGAAAACTCTGGCTCGGTCGGGATTGACGCCTTTTGCTAGATATCGGTTCCGTCAGGCCCAAACAAGGGAAGTTCGGGCACCGGAATGGCTAAAACCGGGTTACGCCCGTCCTTGACTTGACCTTGGCGGGGACTTAAATGGCGCCCGGTTGTCGGCCGCATTCACCAGAGCGGCCAGCAAAGGGGCCATAGCTCAGCTGGGAGAGCGCGTCGTTCGCAATGACGAGGTCGGCGGTTCGATCCCGCCTGGCTCCACCACGAAGCCCGAAGGGCGAAGACGGACTGTCTCAACCAATTCAACCTTGGAAATTGCCAAGACCTCGGGCTACGCGTGGCGCAGCCACGATGGAGCCTGAAGGGCGAAGACGGGCCGTAGCTGATAGATCCCCTACCGCCCCGTAAACCTCGGCGGCCGTTTCTCCATGAAGCTCGCCACGCCTTCCCTGAAATCACTCCCGGCCAGCGCCACCATCATCTCCCGGTTGGCCTCGATCGTCGCCTCGGCAAGCGTCTGGAACGGCACCTCGTAGAGCTGCCGCTTGATCACCGCCATCGCGCTCGGCGAGACGAATTCGGCGAGATCGCGCGCATAGGCATAGGTCTCCTCGCGCAGCTTCTCCGGCGAGCAGAGCCGGTTGACCAGCCCGATCCGCAAGGCTTCCTCGCTCGACACGCGCCGCGCCGAGAGTAGCAGATCCAGCGCATTGGCGTGGCCGACGATCCGCGGCAGCATCCAGCTGATGCCGTGCTCGGCGATCAGGCCACGCCGCGCGAAGGCGGTCGTGAACACGGTGTTGTCGGCAGCAAAGCGCAGATCGCAATAGAGTGCGTGCACCAGTCCGATACCGGCCGTGGCGCCATTGAGCATGGCGATCACAGGCTTCTTGATCGAGGGGTAATAGCCGTAGCGCGTCTGCCAATCCGGCCGGCGATTCATGTCGAACGGCGGCAGATTCGTGGCGCGTCTGACGTCGTCGGGATCCAATCCCTTGAGCGCATCCATGTCGGCGCCGGCGCAGAAGGCGCGGCCCGCGCCGGTGAGGATAATGACGCGAACATCGTCATCGCCGCTCGACGCTTCCATCGCGTGACGCACGTCGCGCTCCATGATCGGCGTCCACGCATTCATGCGGTCCGGACGATTGAGCGTGATGGTCGCGATCTTGTCGCTCACTTCATAAAGAATGTGCTCGTAGGCCATGACGCTCTCCCTTGTTTGCCGGCGCAATTTCGCGCGCGCTCGTTGGCAGCGAACCTAGCATATCCAGGAGAGAGACAAGGACTTGCGCGAGGACGCGATCACTCGGCGGCTTGCGCCAGCATCGGCCGGCGTTCGAGCCAGCCGTTGATGAAGTGATCGAGCCAGGCGCGCTCCGCGACATCGTAGACGGCGCGATCCGCGAAATGATGATGCCGTTGCCGCGCACCGGGCGCGCTGAAGCCGTCATAGCCGCGCGTGGTCCAGCGATGCATCATCGCGTAGGTCACGTCGGGGTGAAACTGCACGCCGAATGCATTGCCGGCCCGGAACGCCTGCACCGGAAAATCGTCGCCTTCGGCGAGCAGCTCGGTGCCGACAGGCAGCTCAAATCCCTCGCGATGCCAGTGATAGACCTGCGCCGGCCAGTGCGGGCAGAGCGCATGGCCTGCGGCGGTCGGCCTGATCGGGTAATACCCGATCTGCGTCAGCGCCTGCGCATGCGGCGCGACGCGCGCCCCGAGTTGCATCGCCAGCATCTGCGCACCCAAGCAGATGCCGAGGAACGGCCGCTGCTCGCGGAGCGGAATTTCGATCCAGTCGATCTCGCGGCGGATGTAGTCATCGGGATCGTTGGCACTCATCGGGCCGCCGAAGATCACGGCACCGGCATGCCGATCGAGCGTCTCGGGCAGGGGATCGCCGAAGCGGGGACGGCGAATATCGAGGCGATGGCCGAGCGCGCGCAGCGCATTGCCGACGCGCCCCGGTGTCGAGCATTCCTGATGCAGGACAATAAGAACCGGCCGCCGGGTTTCAGAGGCGGCGGCGCTCGGCGCCCTCCGCGGGAAGGGCACCACCTCTGCGCCACCAAACCTGTCCGTCCGGAACGACATGGCCTCTGCGAGTGCTATCGGTTCAGACCGCCAGCATAGCTAAGCGATGGTTAACATCGTGTGAGTTCGGGCACACACGCCCCAATCCTGAAGCAAGCTCCGGGCCACTACGGGGACTCCAGGATCTCTCTAGTGCCTCTGCCTCTGGAACCGGCTGGTGGCCGCCAGGATGAAGCCGCGCGGGAAGAAACGCAGCGCGAACGGCACGAACTTGATACCCAGACCAGGCAGCACTGCCCGTTTGTTAGCCATCAGGCCACGATACGCCTCCCGCGCAACTTCGGCGGCAGAGACGTTCAGAACAGCCGTATCATGTTGCGATCCAACACCGGCGCGCGCCTGGAATTCGGTCGGCACCGGACCCGGACAAAGCACGGTGACGCGGACGCCGCGCGGCGCCAGCTCCGCCCGCAATGCTTCCGTCAAGGAAATCACATAGGCCTTGGACGCGTAGTACACGGCCATGCCGGGACCTGGCAGGAAACCGGCGACCGACCCGACATTGAGAAGACCGCCCTTGTTCCTGATGAGCTGGTCCGCAAAGCGCAGCGACAGATCCGTCAGGGCCCGGACATTGACATCGACGATGCCGATCTGCTCGATGCGATCGCGCTCGATGGCATCGCCGAACACACCGAAGCCGGCATTGTTGACGAGATGGTCGAGCTCGACGCCTTCGGCTGCAAGGGCTGCCGCGATCGTCTCGCCGGCATCCGCTTTCTCGAGATCGCAGGCGATCACGATCGGCTTCTTGCCGCCCTTGGCAGCGAGTTCGCTCGCGAGCGCTTCGAGCCGATCCGCCCGTCTCGCGGTCAATGCGAGGCGATGTCCATTGGCGGCAAACACACGCGCCAGCTCCATCCCGATGCCCGCCGAAGCACCAGTAATCAACGTCACCCGCTCAGCCACGATCGAAGTCTCTTGAATTCAACTATTTTGGCCCCACAACGGCGGAACGAGAGCATAGGCCGTGCGCAACAGGCAAGCGGCACTGGCAGCATGGCCGCTTGAGCAGAACGACCGGCAATGCAGAGAAACCGTTGATTTGCAGGCCTATTCGGCCCAGGCGGCGAGCATATTAAACTTTCGTCATGTGCCCCCGCGGGCCGCGATCCGCCAAGTCCAGTGCCGTCAGCCGACGGCGCTGTCCTTGAGCTGACCACCGGCACGCTCCGCGACCGCGTGCTTCAGCTCGATCCGGTCGCGCTGGGAAATCCCGAGCAGGTCGGAAGCTCGCCAGACGACATTGTCTTCGAACTCACTGACCTGGCCGTCGGCATAGACCAGCTCCCACATCATCCGGACGATGCGCTTGCGGCCCTCTTCGTCGAGTGAGCGCATGATGACGCTGGTGAAGTGATAAAGGTCCACCGCGTCGCCCTCGACCTGGGTGGCGTCCGCGATCAGACGATCCGCAGTGCCGCGATCGAGCCCGAAATGGCTTTCTATCAGGCTGTGCAGCTTACGCTGCTCGGCCTCACTCGGCTCGCCGTCCAGCGAGACCACATGGACCAGCAGTGCAGTGGCCGCCAGCCGATAATCGCTGTCGCCGAATGCGCGGTCCGAGGCTTCAGAACCGACAATATCGGCGATGAATTGACGTAAGCCGTCGAGCATAAGGTCCTACCGAGATCAATGACGGCCGCGAGGAGCGCGGCCGTGACCTGCATTATATGAGCGGGAATCTAAACCTGCGCAACGGCGTCAGTTCCGCACGCTGCATTACGTTTCGGCAATCTGTCCACCGTCATTCCGGGGCGATGCGCCAGCATCGAACCCGGAATGACGAATGATGCCTCACGGGATCTCGTACACCACCATCTTGTCGGCGATGCCACGGAGCGCGGCCTGCTTCTGGATCGGCTTGATCTCGCGCCGCTGGAGGAGTTCGGCCACCGCCGGCGCATCCGCTACCGGACCGGTGATGTGAATCTCCTGCGCGGTCGACAGGCTCTGCACGCGGGCCGCGATGTTGACGGTCTGGCCGAAATAATCCTGCCGCTCGTTGAGCATGACCGCAAGGCAGGGGCCTTCGTGGATACCGATCTTGAGAATGAGGTCGTTGGCGCCGCGCTGCTTGTTCAATTCCTCCATCGCCGCGCGCATGTGCAGTCCTGCGATGATGGCGTGCTCGGGCCTGACGAAGGTCGCCATCACGGCATCGCCGATCGTCTTCACGACCGCCCCCTTCTCGGCGGCGATGATCTCCAGCAGTGCGCGAAAGTGCGCCCGCACGAGATCGAAGGCATTGAGGTCGCCGACCCGCTCATACAGCGCCGTCGAGCCCTTCAGGTCGGTGAACAGGAATGTCAGGGACGTGATCTTCAGTCGCTGGTCGACATTTAGATTGTCGGCCTTGAAGACGTCGCGGAACGTCTGGTTGGACAGCATGCGCTTCGCGGTCAGGATCGGCTTGCGCTTGCCGATCATCTCATGCAGCGCGTCGGCGGCAATCCAGACCGAAGGCAACACGCGATTGTCCGACTGGTTCTCGAGCGTGAGACGCAACGGTCCGGGGCGCATCACGGTGGTCCCCGTCGGCGCCTCCAGCTTGTTGAACATGATCGAAAGCTGCTGACGCTCGCTCGTCGGCTCGCCCTGAACGTCGAGGAAATGGGCGGAATGGGTGACCGGCTCGAACACGATGATGAACTGGCTGGGCAGGTTTAGCGACAGGATCGCCTTCTCGCCGGCGGGCAATTCGAGTGCTTCGAGCGTCACTTCGTTGATCAGGCGGGAAAAGGATTCCTCGTTGATGTCGACGCCCGAGCTCCAGAACATCTGCCGCACATACTCCCAGATCGGCAACGTCTCGGGATCATGAGCACCGATGCGGCGGACCCGCGGACTGACGGTGAAGGCCACCTCGACCATCTCATCGACGGAGGCCTCATATCCGGCGGCGCAGAGCGCGCAATTGTAGTCGTCGTGCTTCAGCGACTTCAACGTGGCGTGCGCGCCCAGCACGCCGCCGCAACCGGGACACAGCACGTTCCAGCTCATGTCGAACAGGCCAAGCCGCGAGGCGTGCAGGAATCCGGAAATGACCTTCTCCTGGTCGAGCCCGGTACGATTGGCAAAATCCAGCGCATTGATCCGGTTGAGGTCGCGGTCATGACCGTTGGCGATCAGTTGCGCTATGGCCTCCACGACAACGGGGTCGGCGGTCTGCTTCAGAACAGAAAACTGGGCCTGGATGTCGCTCATGGCGGAACTCTATCTAGGGTGGATCACGCCATCGGCCAGACGAGCGCCTGTCACCGACGCGTGATGCGGAACATGGGTGAGTGGTCCGGCTGGGTCGTGACGACGCCGAGCGGGATCACGGGATTCGCAGTATCGGCGAGCTCGACACGGAATGCGCCGATCAGCCGGGCCAGGGCCAGCACGGATTCGGCCTGGGCAAACGGCGCGCCGATGCAGACGCGCGGACCTGCGCCGAACGGCAGGTAGGCAAAACGGTCCGGCGCCTCCTGCGACATGAAGCGCTTTGGAACGAACGCGTTCGGCTGGTCCCACAGCTTCTCGTGCCGGTGCAGCAGCCAGGGCGCAATCATGATGATGTCGCCCTTGCCGATCTCGACGCCCGCCGCATTGTCCTTCTCGCGCGCGGCTCGCGCGACCAGGAAGGCGGGCGGATAGAGCCGCATGGTCTCCTCGATCACGGCGCGGGTGAATTTCTGGCGATCGATATCGGCCATGCTGTCGGGATGTTCGCCGCGGGTCTCGGACGCCACCTCCTCCTGCGTATCGGGATCGAGCGCGAGCAGATAGAGCGCCCAGAACAGCGCCGTCGCCGTGGTCTCGTGACCGGCGAGGATCATGGTCGCGACCTCGTCCACGAGCTGCTCGTCCGAGAAGCCCTTGCCGGTTTCGGGATCGCGCGCCTCGTCCATGAGATCGAACAGGTCGCGCGGCGGCGCGCCGTCCTTCTTGCCCATCGCGCGCCGTTCGGCGATCAGCATGGCGACGAACTCGGTCCAGCGCTTGCGGAAGCGGGCGCGGGCAAAATCCATTGGACTGGGCCAGGACACCGGCAGCACCATGTCGAGGAAATAGGGACGCCCCAGCCGCGCGGCATATTCCATGATGAAGTTGCGCAGGGTCGCGCCGTGCCGGTCCATGCCGAACGAGAACATGGTGCTCCCGGCGATCTCGAGCGTCATGCGCTGCATGACCTCGCGCAAATCGATGTCCTCGCCCATGCGGGCATCCAGTTTCGCGATGGTCTCGTCGAGCACCGCCGTCATGTGCGGAACGAGATTCGCCGTGGCGCGCGGCGTGAAGGCCGGCGCGAGGGTGCGGCGCTGAAACGTCCAGGAATGGCCTTCCGCGATCAGGAGGCCGTCGCCGAGCACGGGGCGCAGCATGCGGATGCCGGCCGGCGTGCGCGTGTAGTTCTCGTAATTGCTGAGCAGAACGTGCCGGATCGCATCCGGCTGGTTCAGGATGAAACTGTTGCGGAAGAAGAAGCGGCCCGGGATGACCTCTTCCTCATAGGCGCGCTGCCCCCAGGTCGCGATCATGTTCTGCCGGACCACCGCGAGACGGCCGAAGAACGACATGTCGTCGGGCGCACGCGGAGGAGCCGGAGGGATGATGGGCCGACGCACGCTGGCGAAGTTCATGGCTCTCTCCCGCAGATGTGACGCAGCCAAACAGCTAATAAGTCAGCTCGGCGATCGCAATCCTGTTCTCGGCGGCAGGCCAGGCGCGCGCCACGATCCGTTCTTCGCCGAATTGGGCCACGATGTTACGCCCGATATCGCTGGCCGGAAGCCGCAGGGTTGCTGCCGCATCCGTGGGCACGCCCGGCTTGACGTCGGCCGGCTCCTTGCCGTCGAACAGCACCACGTCCCGCGGCAGGCCGAAATAACCGCGCGGCCGCGACATGATCGCGACCGCCCCGGCGTCCTTGTCCGCCGGCCCGAGCGAGCGCGCAGGCCGCAGATGGACCACGTCGGACGAGCGTGGGAATGGCGAGCGGTAGATGTGCGTCGTGGGCGCACCGGGCGAGGTCAGGACGAATTCGAGCGGCCAGGCGGGATCGACCTGCGCCGGCCCCCAGCGTCCGTCGGCACCGGTCTTCGAGCTGTGCACCGCACCACCCTTGCGCTCACCGGTGTCAGGATCGACGCGGAAGATATCGACAGTTGCGCCCGCGACCGGCCGGTTGGTCGGCACGCCGCCTGGCGTTCCAGAAACGAGGCCGCTCAAGCTGACGCTGGCTTCCGGCACGATTGCGATGCGCCCGGGCTCACGACCGGCGATGAACTTGTAGATCTCGCGGAACGCACGCGGATGGAACGCCACCTCGCGATGGTCGAGCGCGCCGAGCACGAGGTTGGTGGCGCCCTTCAGCTCCGGCCCTTCGGCGGTCACGCCGGTCGGTGTGCCAGGCTTGCCGATGAAGCGGCCATCGGCTTGCGCATATTTGTCCATTCCGTCGCTGCGCAGGGTGAGGAACGCGACGCCCGGCGTCACCTCGCTCTCGCCCTCGTTCAGGCCGCGCAGGAAGACGCCGCGGCCGTTGAACTCGTTGTTGGGCTGGTCGTCGGTCGCGAACACGCCGTGATTGGGCGTGCCGCACAGCACGGCGTGACTGACATCGCCCGCACCGCCGCTCCTGATGACGTTGCGGATCGCATAGCCCCCGCGCGAGCTGCCGACCAGGGCCACCCGCGCCGCACCGGTCCGGCGCTTCAGCTCAGTGATGGCAGCGGCGAGCTCGCGGCGCTGGTCCTCGGTCGAGGAGCGGTTCGCCTGCTCGACCTTGTCGTCGCTGCGCGCGAGCGGGTCGGTGAAATTGATCGCCATCATGCGCTCGCGCGCGATGCCGTTTGATTCCATCCGCCACAAGGTCGTCATCCAGAGCGCGTCGTAATCGCCATTGCCGTGAACGAACAGGATCGGCGGCACCTCGGTCCTCGGCGGCACGCCAGGTGCGGTCTGGGCGATCGCGCCGGCCCGCATGCTCGCAACCGCGAAGGGCAGGCTGCCGGCTCCCAGCAGGATCGTCCGTCGCGACAGCCTCATCGGTTCCTCCTGCAAAACCATGCCTTTGCACCGCTTATACCTGCCCAACCACTGGACAGCGAAGGACTTTCGCAGGCATCAGTGATCCGATCGGAATCGCTGAAGCTAATTCTGACACCCGATATGGAAGGGGATATGACTGAGCAGACGAACCGCCGGACATTTGCCGGCGACGGCATCACCGCTCCCCTGCGGTACACATTGTTCCGGCGCATCTGGCTCGCCAGCCTGCTCTCCAATCTCGGCCTCCTGATCCAGGGCGTAGGCGCGGCCTGGGCGATGACGCAGATGGCCGCCTCGGCCGACAAGGTGGCGCTGGTGCAGACCGCGCTGATGCTGCCGATCATGTTGATCTCGATGCCCGCCGGCGCCATCGCCGACATGTATGACCGCCGCATCGTCAGCGTAATTTCGCTGTCGATCGCGCTGGTCGGCGCGAGCACGCTCACCGTGCTGGCTGGCCTTAACCTGATCACGCCCGAATTGCTGCTCGCCTTCTGCTTCATCGTCGGCAGCGGCAACGCGCTGTTCGGCCCGGCCTGGCAGTCCTCGGTCAGCGAACAGGTGCCGCCCGAGTCATTGGCGTCCGCGGTGGCGCTGAACGGCATCAGCTACAACATCGCGCGCAGCTTCGGCCCCGCGGTCGGCGGCGTCATCGTCGCTGCGCTCGGCGCGGTGGCCGCGTTCGCCTGCAACGCCATCCTCTATCTACCGCTGCTGGTGGTGCTGCTGCTCTGGCGCCGCAGCACCGAACCCTCGCGCCTGCCGCGCGAGAAGCTCAACCGCGCCATGGTCTCGGGCTTCCGCTACATCACCAATTCGCCGCCGATCAAGATCGTGCTGTTGCGCACGCTGGTGATGGGCCTGATCGGCGGCGCCGTGATGGCGCTGATGCCGCTGGTCGCGCGCGACCTGCTGCATGGTGGCGCGCAGACCTACGGCATCATGCTGGGTGCCTTCGGCATGGGCGCGGTGATCGGCGCGCTCAACATCCACGAATTGCGCAAGCGCATGAGCGGCGAGGCCGCGATCCGGGCCTGCACCATCACGATGGCCTTCGCCATGGCAGCCCTCGCACTGAGCACGGAGCCGGTGTTGACGGCGGCCGCGCTGGTGCTCGGCGGCGCGGTCTGGATGGCGGCGATCGCGCTGTTCAACATCGGCGTGCAGCTCTCGGCGCCGCGCTGGGTCGCCGGCCGCTCGCTCGCGGCGTTCCAGGCCGCGATCGCCGGCGGCATCGCGATCGGCGCCTGGGGCTGGGGCCATCTCACCGACTATGCCGGCGTCGAGATGGCGCTGCTGACGGCGGCCGGCCTGATGCTGATCTCGCCGCTGCTCGGCATCTGGCTCACGATGCCGCGCGTCGGCGCCCGCAACGAGGATGCGGACATGCTGGCCGATCCCGAGGTGAAACTGTCGCTGACGGGCCGCAGCGGGCCGCTCGTGGTCGAGATCGAATATCGCGTCGCCCAGGAGAACGCGCGCGCGTTCCACAACGTGATGCAGGACGTGCAGCTCTCGCGCCAGCGAAACGGCGCCTATGGCTGGTCGATCGCGCGCGACATCGCAGACCCTGAATTGTGGACCGAGCGCTATCACTGCCCGACCTGGTTCGACTACTTGCGTCAGCGCAACCGCTCGACCCAGTCCGAGCGCGCGCTGCACCAGCAGGCGATCGATTTCCACATCGGTCCCGATCCGGTGCGGATCCGCCGCATGCTGGAGCGCCCGTTCGGTTCGGTGCGCTGGAAGGACGACACGCCGGACCGCGCGAACAGCGAGGTGCTGCCGGTGGTTGCGACCGCTGCGGGCAGCAGCACATGACGTTGTCATTCCGGGGCGCGCGAAGCGCGAGCCCGGAATCCATTTCTCTCAGGAGTTGGCCGCCCGATGGATTCCGGGCTCGCGCCTGACGGCGCGCCCCGGAATGACGTCACTGCCCATGCTGGGTCAGCACCTTGTCGCAAGCCTTGCTCAGCTTGGTGCGGTTCTGCTTCAGGCAGGCCAGCACGGCGCCGTCGCCATTGTTCATCACGGGGCGGCAGAAGCGCGTGACGTCGCGCGCGCAGGCATCATGGCCGGGCTGCTGTTGCGCGGAGGCGCTCGATGCGCACAGGAGCAAAGGAATGATGAAAAGAAATCTGGCCATCGCGAAATGCCTCTTACCCGGAAGAATATGCGGGCGAAGCTAGTGCGGCGATCCCAAAGCCGCAACGGGTTTATTGTCCGGCGACCAGCGCCGCCGCGTAGCCTTGGCCCGGGGCCGGGGGACATGGCGAGGGGAGCTGCCGGCGCAATCGACGGCGTCGCGCTCACTGCTTGTCCTGGGCGTCAGCGACCTTGCGCGAGGCGCCCTTTGCGAGGTTCTTGTCCATCACCGCGCGGCAGCCGGCGCTCAGATCCGAGCGATGCTTGATCATGCACGCCGTGATCTTCGGGATGTTGGGGATCTCCGCCGAGCAGAGGCGGAAGGCATCGCCGGTGCACATCTGCTGCGCCTCGGCCGAGAAGGCGAAGCTCGCGCTCGTCGAAGCGATCGAGACGATGGCGGCAAGGCCCAGAGCCAGGCTGGTGGCGCGGATCTTGCCGGTAAACGACTTGGCGTTCAGAGACCTGGTCATTCAAAGCTCCCATTGGCTCCGCGCTAAGCGGGCCGGTTGTTGATGGGATCCACGATGCTCCGGCAAAACCGTTTCCACTGTGATGACGCTCACGGGAGACCCATATCTGTGATCCCGGTCACTTTGGCGTACCCCGTTGAAATTCCTCCACGGCCGCCGTCGTGTTGGTGTCACGTTAACTGTTGCTTCGCATTAATGGCTGGTCGCGCGGAAAATTCCGCTGGTTTGGTTGCGTAATTGGAAAGAGCAGCGATGCGTAATGCGTTGGGCCTGATGCTGGCCAGTGTAGTTGCGGCGGTCGTGATCGCCGCCGGCGGTTGGTTCTATTATTCCGCGCGCGCCGACCAGGGCGCTCCTAAGACAGTTGCCGCTCGTGCCGCCGATCAACTGCCGGCACAGGCGAAGCTCGCCGCCAAGGATGACGTCGAGACCACCGCGGCGATCGCGGCCAAGCCCACGGCAGCCGCGCCCACCCCGGCCGTGCCGATGCAGCCGAAGCAGACCTGCGCCAATCCGAACGCGCTGGGCGTGTCCCGCGTCGTCGAGATCGACACCACGGGTGGTCCCGGCTTCGGCTTCGAGCACTTCAAGCAGTTCGACTTCCTGACCGACAAGGAGGTCGTGCTGACCTTCGACGACGGACCGTGGCCGGTCAACACGCCCGCGGTGCTGAAGGCGCTTGCGGACGAATGCACCAAGGGCCTGTTCTTCTCGGTCGGCAAGCACGCGACCTACCATCCGGAAATCCTGAAGCAGGTGTTGGCCCAGGGCCACACGGTCGGCACGCACACTTGGTCGCACGTCAACCTCAACAGCAAGAAGATGACGGAGCAACAGGTCAAGGACGAGGTCGAGAAGGGTTTTAGCGCAGTGCGGTTCGCGCTCGGCACCAACCCGGCACCGTTCTTCCGCTTCCCGCAGCTCCAGCACAACCCGGCGATGGTGAGCTATTTCGGCACCCGCAACGTCGCGATGTTCTCGACCGACATCGACTCCTTCGACTTCAGGAAGGGTGCGACGCCGGAGAAGATCGTCGAGACCGTGATGACGAGGCTCGACAAGCTCGGCAAGGGCATCATCCTGATGCACGATTTCCAGAAGCACACCGGCGAAGCCATGCCGGCGCTGCTCGCGCGGCTCAAGGCCGGCGGCTACAAGGTCGTGCAGATGAAGGCCAAGGCGACGCTCCAGACGCTGCCGGAATATGACGAGGCGCTGATGAAGGACATGAAGGTGCCGACCGCCGGCACGAATGCGCGCCCGATCTCGAGCGTGGTGCAGACGGTGTCGCAGTAAAGCGCGATCAGTCCAATCCAAAACTCTTGCGTCATGGCCGCGCGCGGCCGAAGCCGCTTCGGCGCGGCGAAGGCCCGGCCATCCACGTTCTTGGATCAGCGGCGAAGACGTGGATGGCCGGGTCAAGCCCGGGCATGACGGCGAGATTGAGGTACAGGTCTGCGACCTACCAATAGATGCCGTGACGATGCAGTTCGCTGATGATGCGGCGCTCAGTCCAGCTGCGCTGGTTCTTCGGCTTGTCTGCCCTTGCCGCGCTCTTGGTGGCGGGCTTGGTCGTCGTGACCGGCGCAGAGGTCGCGGGTGTAGTCACCGCCGGGGCGGTCCTAGCGGGCGGCGCGGAGAGCGACACCGCCGGCGGACGATCGGAATATTTCGGAGCCTCGGTGGCCGGCGCGGCTTCGCTTACCCGCGTCGTCACGCTGGTCGTTGACGAGGTCGTGGTTCGCGGCGCGGAGCTCTGTTCGTCCGCAGAGGCCAAGGACAGACCGCGGGAGCCGCCTGCCTGGGCGGAGGCAGAAGCCGCGAGCATGGCGGCAACCAGAATGATCTTGCGCATGTGAAGTCTCCCCGTGTTCGCGACGGGGGATGTAAGGGCGTCTTGCCTGAGATTATGTGATCGCGATCACCCAGCCGAACGAGGCTAATGCGCTGACCAAGGGCCGCGCTTCAGGAACCAGATGAATGCCGTCTCGGAAAGTCGAGGTGGTGGTGCCGCAAGAGGGATTCGAACCCCCGACCCCGTCATTACGAATGACGTGCTCTACCGACTGAGCTATTGCGGCGACCCTGCCGGGACCTGGGCGATGCCGGCCCCGATACGCGCGCTCCTGATATCGGGCATGGCCCGAATTGGCAAGGACAAGCCGGGTCTGAAATGCGCTTCACGCGCCCCAGCGGGACCAGAATCCGCGCCAGCCGCCGGCCTGGGCCTTTGCGTGGGCCTTGGGCGTGCCGATTTGTTCCGTAAATTCATCGCTTGGGCCGTCGTCATCGATTCCCGGATCATCCGGCGCACGGACGATCGGGATGACGGCCTGGACCGGCGCCGATGCCGGCTTGCCGAGATCGGCCCGGGTCCGGAACACCGGCGTTGCAGCCGGCGGCGATGATTCGGCGGGCGCCGGAGCCGGATTCGCCGGCTCGGCGGGTGTCACGGCCGGCTCGTCGGCCTTCGGAGGTTGCTCCCCAGTGTCCTTGGCCACTTCCTTGGCAGCTTCCTTCGCGGCGTCCTTGGCCTGAGGGGGTAGATTGTCCTGGGCAGCCGGCGCTGACACCGGGGCCGTTACCGGCGGTTCCACCGGAGCCTCGCTGGGAGCGGCGGCCACCCGCTTCGGCGGCGGAGCGGCCAGCATGGCCTCCTCGAAGGCCGAGGATTCGAGCGTGGGGCCCCTGTCCGAGGGCAGGCTCGCGACCGGTGTCTGCCACTGGAACGCATCGAGGCGGCCGGTGACCGGGGAGACCGGACGCCAGCTGTCGCTGACATAGCCGTCCGCGGTCCAGGCGGGATCGAGGCGGGCGCGCACCGCGCGCAGGGTCCAGGCGCGGGCGCGGCCGCCGTCGCCATGCTCGGTGCGCTCGATCTCGGCCATCAGCAGCGCGACGCGCTGGGTCGGATCCTTGAGATAAGGCGCGAGCACCTCGCGCGCGCGGGCAAATTCCGAGGCGTCGATCGCAGCGCGTGCGATCGCGAGCTGCCCTTCGACATGACCGGTCCTGTCGACGGGCGTCTTGGCGGCGAGAGTCTCCACCCGCTGCAAGCGGTGCCATGCGGTATCGCCGAGCTTCACATGCGCATAGGCGTCCGCGAGATCGGGATGCGGATTGGCGAGCCAGGCGGCCTCCACCAGCTTCATGGCGCGGCGCACCTGATGCGCCTCGCTCTCGAATTTTGCCGCGAGCACCGCCGCCGGCACCAGGGTCGGTGCGAGCTTGACCGCCTCCATCGCGCTCTCGCGCGCGACGTCGCGGTCCATCGTTTGCAATTCCAGTGCGCGCGCGGTGAGCAGGACGCCGCGCTGCCGGCGATAGGTCTGCCTGTCGATCTGCCCCGCGCGCAGATTCGAGTCGAGGATCGCGAGTGCGCCGCTCCAGTCGCCGCGCGCGCAACGGAAGCCGAGCACCGCATGCGAAGCCCAGGTCGAGGACGGCGACAGTTTGATCGCTTCCTCCGCGATCATCACCGCGCCGACCGCATCGTCGGCGCGCTGCGCCTCGATGAACAGGCCGCGCAGGCCGAGCAGCCGCGTGTCCTCGCGCTCGGCCATGACGCGGAAGACGCGCTGCGCCTCGTCGCGATTGCCTTCGAGCTGGGCCGACTGCGCGTGCAGCAGCAGCGCGAGCGGATCGTTCGGCGCGTGCCGCCGCGCCGCGTCGGCGTGACGGCGGGCCAGCGCGGAATCGCCATGACCGATCGCGAGCAGGCCGTGGGTGATGGCGTGGCGGCCACGGGCCTGGCGCTTTTCGTGGCGACGGCGGCGCAGACGCCCCGGTGTGCGCCAGATCGTGGTCAGGATGCTCCAGACCAGGACGACGGCCACGGCAAACAGGCCTAGCAAGAGAACGAACCTGGGAAGCGTCGTCGAGATGCGGAAACCAGCCGCGGTCAGCACGAGATCGCCGGGCTGATCGGCAACCCAGGCCGCGCCGGCCGCCGCCAGTGCGATCAGGACAAGAAAGAGGACGATGCGAAGCATGGCGATCCCTATACGCGCCGATTGTTGCGCGAACTTTTACTGAAGAGGCTTGTCAGGACCAGACTTGGCAGGATCCGATTTGGCGAGATCCGCCATGGCATCGTCGGCGAATTTGCGGGACGCGGCGAGCGCGGCGTCGCGGGCATCGGCTTTGTCGAGCCAGGCCTGCGCCGGAGCACGATCGGCCTCAGGCAGAGCCTTGAGCTCGCGCCGCGCTTCCGCGAAATCGTTGCGAAGCGCAGCCGACGTCATCCGCGCAACGATGGCGCCACGATCGTTGCCGACCCCGTCGGTACGCTCGATGCGGACGAGTTTTGACGCGCCGGCCTGGAGACGCTCGATAATGCCGGCGTCGCTCGCCGGAGCTTCCGCCGGCGGCGACAGCTTCGGCACGATGTTGAGGAGCTCGCGGCTCAATGCGACCGACGTCGGGATGCCGGACGAGGCAAACGCGTCGAGCGGCTTCAGCATGTCGGGCTTGGCGGCCAGCGACCGGGCCGCGGCCAATTGCGATTGATAGGGATCGCCGTGGCGAACGGCGACGTCGAGCAGGGCCGCCGCCACCACGTTGCGCAGCGGCTTGTCGTCCGACGTCATGGCGGCGGCGATCTTCTCGCTTTGCTGCGCGAGTTCGGCGCGCTCCGTCTTGCCGGCGCGCTCGAGCTGGGCGATGCGGTCGATGACGGCGGCAAGATCAGGCGCTGCAGAAGGGGAGGCAACCTTCACGTCGTTCAGCGCGTTCGCAGTCTTGTCGGACTGCGCACGCAGATTGGCCATGTCGCTGCGCAGGCTGCTCGCGGATTTCTCCAGTGCGTCGATCCGCGCCGCCGCTGCCGGATCGGCTGCGGGCTTGCCGGCCTTGGCTTCGACCGCAGCAACGCGTGCGCTCAGCGCATCGATCGTCGCACGGGTGACCTCAGGCGCGGCAGGCGGCGCCTGCACCGCGGGCCAGCCCAGCATCCAGCCGACCGCGATCACGACCGCAGCCGCGACAGCGCCGGAAAACGGTGCGATGACCCAGGGGGAAATCGGCGCCGACACGGGTGCGGCCGCGACGGAAACCTGCTCCTTTGCAGGCTCGGACTGAGGCTCGGCCTTGACCTCCTCGGATCCGGGCTCTTCGAACCTGGCCTGCTCCTGCGCGACATGCTCGGACGCCTCGGGCTCGCCCGCGACCTGCTGCGGCTGGGTCGAGACTTCCGTCGCATCAAGATCGATGGTGGGCGGGGTGCGCTTGGTACGACCCGTCTCGGGCGCCAATCCAGCGTCTTCAGGCTTGTCGTCGGCCATCGTGACGGTTCCTCACACTTCCAATACCCGGGTGAACTAGATTGCGTCGGATTCGGCCTGACCTCTTACGCCAAACGGGTGCGCAACGCACGCTCCAAGGTGTCGAACAGGGCACTTTCGTCCGGCGTTGCGGCCACCAGAACCCGGGACGCGCCGGCGTCGCGCAGCACGCTCGCAACCGTGTCGGACAGGCAGCAATGCGGTATGGCCAGCGCCGAGATTTCGACGCCTTCGTCCCGCGCCGCATCCAGAAACGCGCGTGCGCTGCGCCGGGAGTAGTGCAGCACCGCCTCGACCCCGTGCGCGGCAAAGCCCTCGCAAACCCCGCGCGGCAGGTGCTTGACCGGCGCCATGCGATACGTGGCCCGCGTGACGACGCGGAAGCCCTCCGCGCCGAGTTCGCCGCCGAGGTCGCGCGACAGATCGGCGCCGGCGAGATAGAGCAGCACGCTCTTCTTCTTCAGCACCTTGTCGCGCGCGCTTTGCATCACCTTGTCGCGCAAGGAAGCAGCGTCGCCGCCGGCGACGATCACCTCGGCGAAACCGGCCTCGCGCGCCGCAGCAGCCGTATGCTCGCCGACCGCGAACAAAGGCAGCTTCAGGAGCCCGAGCTCCGGCAATTGCGGCGCGACGGCGCGGATCGCGTTGGCCGACGTGACGAGAATGGCGCCATAGGGACCTTCACTCTCGTCATGGACGGCGACCGGCTCGAACTTGAGCACCGGCGCGAGCAGCACCGCATGTCCGCGCGCGCGCAAGCCCGCCGCCGTCGCCTCATTGTCGGGATGCGGCCGTGTGACAAGAATGGACATCGCTGGCGTTCCCGAACCACGTGGCGGTGGCGCATTGACCAGGACGGTTGCGCGCGACGATTGCGCAAGCCGACCCTGGAATGCTACCGGACGTACCAGAACGCTGCTTTGCGGATGAGCGCAAGGGCGCAAATTGGATAACAATTCGCCAATGCTGGTGCTGGGCATAGAAACCACCTGCGACGAGACCGCCGCGGCCGTGATCGAGCGCGCGGCCGACGGCAGCGGCAGGATCCTGTCCAACATCGTGCGGTCGCAGATCGAGGAACATGCCCGCTTCGGCGGCGTGGTGCCGGAGATCGCCGCGCGCGCGCATGTCGATCTGCTCGACGGCATCATCGACCGCGCCATGCGCGAGGCCGGCATCGGCTTTGCCCAGCTCAGCGGCGTCGCAGCCGCCGCGGGTCCGGGCCTGATCGGCGGCGTCATCGTCGGGCTGACCACCGCGAAGGCGATCGCGATGGTGCACGACACGCCGCTGGTCGCGGTGAACCATCTCGAAGCGCATGCGCTGACGCCGCGCCTCACCGACGGAATCGAATTTCCCTATTGCCTGTTCCTCGCCTCCGGCGGCCACACCCAGATCGTCGCGGTCACCGGCGTCGGCCAATATGTGCGGCTCGGCACCACGGTCGACGACGCGATCGGCGAGGCCTTCGACAAAGTCGCGAAGATGCTGGGACTGCCCTATCCGGGCGGACCGCAGGTCGAGCGCGCAGCGGCAGGCGGCGATGCCACCCGCTTTGCGTTTCCGCGGCCGATGCAGGGACGCCCCGATGCCAATTTCTCGCTGTCGGGATTGAAGACGGCGGTGCGCACCGAAGCGAGCCGGCTGGCTGAGCTCACGCCGCAGGACGTCAGCGATCTCTGCGCGAGCTTTCAGGCCGCCGTGCTCGACTCGACCGCCGACCGGCTGAGCGTCGGCTTGAAACTTTTCCGCGAGCAGTTCGGCGCGCCGCGCGCGCTCGTGGCCGCCGGCGGTGTCGCCGCCAATCAAGCGATCCGCGGCGCTCTGCATGACGTTGCAAGGCGGGCCGGGACGCAACTGATCATGCCGCCGCCTGCGCTCTGCACCGACAACGGCGCGATGATCGCATGGGCCGGCGCCGAGCGCCTTGCGCTCGGCCTGACCGACACGATGGAGGCGCAGCCGCGCGCACGGTGGCTGCTCGACGCCAACGCGACGGCGCCCGCAGGCTACGGCAACACGCGGGCGGGATACTGAATGAGCAGACGTTGCCACGCGCTCCCCTTCACCTCGCCCCGCTTGCGGGGAGAGGTCGAATTCGATCGCAGATCGAATTCGGGTGAGGGGGACTCTCCGCGAGTCTCTCTGTCACCGTCCCCGCTGGGGCTCCCCCTCACCCCGACCCTCTCCCCGCAAGCGGGGCGAGGGGGTGGAGGGATCGAGCGATGACCGCGCTGCAATCCGTCGCGGTGATCGGCGCGGGCGCCTGGGGTACGGCGCTGGCGACGGTGGCAGCGCGAGCCGGGCGGAGCGTCACGCTCTGGGCTCGCAATGCGGAGCATGCCGCGCGGATTGCGTCGAGCCGCGACAATCCGCGGCTGCCCGGCGTGCAGCTTGCTCCGGAGATTGTCGTCACGGGCGAGCTGGCGCTGGCCGCGCGCGCCGACATGCTGCTGATAGCAACGCCTGCGCAGCATCTGCGTGGCGCCGTCAACATGCTGGCGTCACATCTGGCAAGGCCGGTACCGATCGTCGCTTGCGCCAAGGGCATCGAGCACGGCACCCATAAGTTCATGACCGACGTGATCGCGGAGGCGGCGCCGCACGCGCAGCCGGCGATCCTGTCGGGCCCGAGCTTTGCCGACGACGTCGCGCGCGGCCTGCCGACGGCGGTGACCCTGGCGGCAAGCGATGAGGCGCTGTCGCGCGCGCTCGTGCAGGCGCTGGGCTCGCCGACGTTCAGGCCCTATCACTCCACCGACATCCGCGGCGTCGAGATCGGCGGCGCCGCCAAGAACGTGCTGGCGATTGCGGTCGGCATTGCGGTCGGGCGCAAGCTCGGCGCCTCGGCCCAGGCTGCACTCACGACCCGCGGCTTTGCCGAGCTGACGCGCCTTGGCCGCGCGCTCGGCGCGCGCAGCGAGACGCTCACCGGCCTGTCCGGCCTCGGCGACTTGATCCTGACCTGCGCGAGCCCGCAATCGCGCAACTTCGCGCACGGACTTGCGCTCGGGCGCGGTGAGCAGCCTCCCGCCGGCAAGCTCGCCGAGGGCGAGTTCACGGCACCTGTGCTGATCGAACTCGCAGCTTCGCAAAACATCGAGTTGCCGGTATCGGAAGCGGTCGCGGCGATCCTGAGCGGCCGAAGCACGATCGATGCCGCGATCTCGGGGCTGATGACGCGCCCCTTCAAGGCAGAGGAATGACGTCTTCTCGTCATGCCCGCGCTTGTCGCGGGCATCCACGTCTTGATATTGAACTGGCGACAAAGACGTGGATGGCCGGGACAAGCCCGGCCATGACGAATGGATAGGGCGCGTTGTCATGAACTACTGGCTCGTGAAATCCGAACCGTCGGTGTGGTCCTGGGACCAGCAGGTCGCGAAGGGCGCCAAGGGCGAGGCCTGGACCGGTGTGCGCAATTTCACCGCGCGCCAGAACCTCGTGAACATGAAGAAGGGCGACAAGGCGTTCTTCTATCATTCCAACGAGGGCAAGGAGATCGTCGGGATCGCGGAGATCATCAAGGAAGCCTATCCCGACCCGACCGACAAGACCGGCAAGTTCGTCTGCGTCGACATCAAGGCCGACAAGCCGTTGAAGACGCCGGTGACGATGGCCGCGGTCAAGGCCGAGAAGAAGCTCGAAGGCATGGCGCTGGTGAAGTATTCGCGCCTGTCGGTGCAGCCGGTGACGGCGGAAGAGTGGAAGCTCGTCTGCAAGATGGGCGGGATTTAGTTGGTGCCGTAGTCCGGATGCGCGCAGCGACATCCGGGATCACTTGACCCGCATGTCGCTGCGCTCATGCGGGCTACGAGGGTTGGGTGTTCCTCACACCGCGACGGTCGCCACCACCTGCGCCAGCAGCTGCTCGCGCCTCGCCTGCGAACGCTGGCCCTTCATGGTCGCGGCGAAGCGCTCGAGGATGCCCTCCTCGAACGCGGTGACGATGGTATCGTGGACATAGCTCTTGCGGCAGATCGCCGGCGTGTTGGAGAGCTTGTCCGCAGCGGCGCGGATTGCGTCCAGCACCTGCTTCTTGCGGCCGCGCTGGCTCGTCGCCGGCGTGATCCGCGACAGCGATTCCACGACGACGGCGGACGCCATCAGCGTGCGAAAATCCTTCAGCGAGATCTTGATTCCGGCGATCTCGCGCAGAAACGCATTGACCTGGGTGGTGTTGACCGCGCGCACGATGCCGTAGGCATCGCGATACTGGAACATGCGCTTGCCGGGGACGCCCTGCAGGATGCCGATGGCGCGCACCAGCTTGGCCGCGTCGCACTCCTTCCGCACCGCCTTGCCGCCCTTCGCCTTGAAGGTCAGCACGAAGCAGTCGTCTTCGAGCATGACGTTGGACTTCAGCAGCGTGGTGGCGCCGCGGGTGCCGTTGAGGCGGGCATAGGACTCGTTGCCGGGGCGGATCGCGGTGCGCGCGATCAGCTCGATCACGGCCGAGAGCGCGAACTCGCGCGTCGGCTCGTCGCCCGACAGGAACGCCGAGACCTTGCGCCGGATTTTTGGCAGTGCGCCGACGAGCTTCTCAAGGCGGTGCGCCTTGCGGTGCTCGCGGACCTTCTCCCAATCGGCGTGATAGCGATATTGCAGCCGGCCCGCGGCATCGCGGCCCACGGCCTGGAGGTGCGAGTTGGGATCGGCGGAGTAGCGCACCTCGCGATAGGCCGGCGGCACCGCCATGGCGTGCAGCCGGCGGATGGTGCGGGCGTCGCGGATATGCGCACCGTTGGGACGGACGAAGGAGTAGCTCTTGCCGCGCTTGACGCGCCGGATGGTCAGCTCGTTCTGGTCGCCGAGCCGCAAGCCGTGCTCCCTGGCGAGCGCCTCGACCGTCGCCGGCACAGTATCGAAGGTCTTTTTCGGGCTGGCGCGCCTGAAAGTGGCCGGTTTGGGCCATTGTCCGAGGGCTTTGGCCAGGGCAACGGCCGCAGGATCGGCTGAAGCGGGCCGCATCGTCCCGGGATTCTGCTGATCCATCATAGTGTTACGCCTTAGCCCTGCCTGTTATCGGTCAATGCCGCTGTTCTGATTTTTGTTCCGAGGGGTCTCTTTGGACCCGGGTTGGCCATTTAGGGTGTTCCGAACCGTATTGCGAGTCCCGAATCAGTGAGGAAAGGTCTTTAAATACCTCTACCGGGTGCATGGGCCTCTGCGCGGGCCGGTTCCGGGGGGATTTGGGTAAAGGCCCGAAGGCCGCCCCGGGCCTGTTTCAGATCTGCGACAGTCGCGGCGGGTCGCCTTGATCCTTCGCATGGCCGGTGGCCCGCCGAAGGTCCAGCTTGTGCTCCTTGTCGGGTCCGGTTAGCCCGACGCATAATCAGTCAATGATCAAGTCGGCTCGCCGTCGCTGGCGTTCGGCCTGCCGCATGTGGAGGGAAGCATGTCCGAGAAGATCTACGACGTCCCCGCGGAGTGGGCGAAGCGCGCCTGGGTCGACCAGGCCAAGTACAAGGAGATGTACGCCCGCTCGATCTCGGACCCGAACGGCTTCTGGGCAGAGCAGGCCAAGCGCATCGACTGGATGAAGGCGCCGACGAAAATCGAGAACGTCTCGTTCGCGCCCGGCAACATCTCGATCAAATGGTTCGAGGACGGCGTCCTCAACGTCACCCACAATTGCATCGACCGGCATCTTCACACGCGCGCCAGCCAGACCGCGATCATCTGGGAAGGCGACGATCCCTCGCAGTCAAAGCACATCACCTATCAGGAGCTGCACGACGAGGTCTGCCGGATGGCCAACATCCTGCGCACCCGCAACGTCGGGAAGGGCGACCGCGTCACCATCTACCTGCCGATGATTCCCGAAGCCGCCTATGCGATGCTCGCCTGCGCACGCATCGGCGCGATCCACTCGGTCGTGTTCGCGGGCTTCTCGCCCGACAGCCTCGCCCAGCGCATCAACGATTGCCAGTCCAAGGTCATCATCACCGCGGACGAAGGCCTGCGCGGCGGCAAGAAGGTGCCGCTGAAGGCCAATGTCGACGCGGCGCTCGCCAAAGCGGACGGCGTCGACTGGGTCGTCGTGGTCAAGCGCACCGGCGGCAAGGTCGACATGAACCCGACCCGAGACCTCTGGTACCACGAGGCGGCGGCGATGGTGACCACGGAATGCCCGGTCGAGCACATGCATGCCGAGGATCCGCTGTTCATCCTCTACACCTCAGGTTCGACCGGCCAGCCCAAGGGCGTGCTGCACACCTCCGCCGGCTATCTCGTGTACGCCGCGATGACGCATCAATACGTCTTCGACTATCACGATGGCGACATCTACTGGTGCACCGCCGACGTCGGCTGGGTTACCGGCCACAGCTACATCCTCTACGGGCCGCTGGCGAACGGGGCGACCACGCTGATGTTCGAAGGTGTGCCCAATTACCCCGATAATTCCAGGTTCTGGAACGTCATCGACAAGCACAAGGTCAACATCTTCTACACCGCGCCGACCGCGATCCGCGCGCTTATGCAATCGGGCGACGAGCCCGTGAAGAAGACCTCGCGCGCGAGCCTGCGCCTGCTCGGCTCGGTCGGCGAGCCGATCAATCCGGAAGCGTGGGAGTGGTATCACCGCGTCGTCGGCGACGACCGCTGTCCGATCGTCGACACCTGGTGGCAGACCGAGACCGGCGGCATCCTGATCACGCCGCTGCCGGGCGCGACCAAGCTCAAGCCGGGCTCGGCGACGCAGCCGTTCTTCGGCGTGGTGCCCGAGATCGTCGACGCCGATGGTAAGGTGCTGGAAGGCGAGACCACCGGCAATCTCTGCCTGACGCGGTCCTGGCCCGGCCAGATGCGCACGGTCTACGGCGATCACGCCCGCTTCGAGCAGACCTATTTCTCGACCTACAAAGGCAAGTACTTCACCGGCGACGGCTGCCGCCGCGACGCCGACGGCTATTACTGGATTACCGGCCGCGTCGACGACGTCATCAACGTCTCCGGCCATCGCATGGGCACCGCGGAGGTCGAGAGCGCGCTGGTCGCGCACGAGAAGGTTTCGGAGGCGGCGGTGGTCGGCTTCCCGCACGACATCAAGGGCCAGGGCATCTACGCCTATGTCACCCTGATGGCCGGCGTCCAGCCGACCGAGGATCTGCGCAAGGAGCTCGTCACCTGGGTGCGCAAGGAGATCGGCCCGATCGCTTCGCCCGACCAGATCCAGTTCGCGCCGGGCCTGCCCAAGACCCGCTCCGGCAAGATCATGCGCCGCATCCTGCGCAAGATCGCCGAGGACGAGCCCGGCAGCCTGGGCGACACCTCGACCCTGGCCGATCCCGCTGTCGTCGACGACCTCGTCAAGAACCGGCAGAATCGGAAGTCGGCGTAAGGACGCTCTCGTGCCCCGGACGCAGCGCAGCGCTTCTTCGGCGATGTGCAGCAGAGCCGGGGCCCATCGTTCCGCGCGAATAAAGAGCTGGGTCCCGGCTCTGCGTCGCGGCGCTACGCGCCGCGCCTTGTCCGGGACACGAGTGCGCGTGTCGCGCTCCTTGCAACCAATGGCCGTTCACATCCTCACGCTCTTGTCAGCGCGCGCACCCGGACGACCAGCGTCTTTCCCGGAAGGTGTTGTTTTCAGATCATTTACTTTGTTTCGAACATTTCCTTTGTTCGCGCTGCCGGCAGGCCCTCGGCGGCCGCGCGCGGAAACCATCCGGTTAACAGGCGCGGTTAAGAATGAGCGCTAACGAGGGCTTGGCGCGGCGACGATTGCCGGGTTCTGCGTAATTTTTGGACAATCCATTTGGGGCAAGGGGAAGCATCGATGTCGATGAGGATTGCGGCGGCGCTGGCTGCCACCATCGGGGTTGGGCTCTTGATATCGACCGCGGCACAAGCGCGGCCGGAGCTGGTCGGCACGCACCTCGCCGACTATTCGCCGGGCACCATCGTGGTCAGGACCAGCGAGCGGCGGCTCTATCTCATCCTCGATAACGGCCACGCCGTGCGCTATCCGGTCGGCGTCGGCAAGGCCGGCAAGCAATGGGCCGGCACGACGAAGATCGAGGGCAAGTATCTCAACCCGGCATGGGCGCCGCCCGCCGAGGTGAAGCGCGACAAGCCTAATATCCCCGACGTCATTCCCGGCGGCTCGCCACGCAACCCGATGGGCGTCGCGGCGATGACGCTGGCTGGCGGCGAATACGCCATCCACGGCACCAACGTGCCGGGCTCGATCGGCGGCTTCGTCTCCTATGGCTGCATCCGCATGCTCAACGACGACATCACCGATCTCTACGGCCGCGTCTCCGTCGGCACGACGGTGGTGGTGACGCGCTGATCGCCTGAATCAATCGAGATCAAAGCTGCGTGTTGCGACGCGGCTTTCTTGTTACCACAAGCGCCAGCCCCGCGCGCACCAGCCGTCGCGATGGCCGCCATTGTAGCTGCGCACAAAGCCTCCGGCGAGCATTGCCGCCGCAACGCTCGCAGTCTTCCGGGTGGCGACGTCGGCGAGAACGCGGCCGTATTTGTCGGGGCCGAGATTGGTGATCGTCACGCCCCCCTGACCGAGCAGGTCGCGCAACGCGCGGGCAGCAGCTTCGGCCTTGTTCAGCTCCTCCTGGCAGGACGCCTTCAGTTCGGGCGCATCGATGCCGCGCAGCCGGACACGTGCGACGAGATCGCCGCCGTTGTGCTGGTGCACGCGCGCCAGAAACGTGTCGCCGTCGACGGTGCGAATGACCTCGACCGGTTGACGAGCGCCCGCCGCGCCGGACTGCTGCAGGATGATTTCGGCATCGCGCGATTGTTCGTCATCCACACGCGGGATGGGCCAGATCGTTCCCTGGCGGAAGCCGAGCACGACGGCCGTCACAACGCCGACCACGAACATCCACGGCAACAGTCCGGAGAAGCGACGGCCGAACGGCGAGCCGCTGTATGAAGGCCGGTATGGACGGCTGGGATCGAAACGCGACATCCATGCACGCTAGGGCTGAGTCGGCTGAACCGGCAAGGTGGCTTAGAAGGAGCGCGCGTAAAGCGGCGCCTCAAAAGTCCGAGGCGATGCCGTTGCGCTCCCAATCGCCGTAGCGGGTCGGCTCCGGCCCCTTTGGCCCCTGCAACTCCTTCGGCGCAGCTTCATCACGCGCGGCCGCCGCAGCCTGCCGGCGCGCCTCGGCTTCGGCCAACGCCCGCTGGGCGGCCGGCGACAGCGGCTTGCGATCGGGAAGGGAGGGTTGGTCACTCATCTCGGCGGGTTCCTAACGCAGGATCACGGGAAGTGCGAGGTCCAATAACGCATTGCTGAAATGGTCATTGCGGGCTGCAATCGCGAGGGTCCATTCTTACATTTGGCATATTCGCGTGCCAGAGACCCGTCTCTCGAGGCATGCGCCATTGCGGCGGAACTGCCGCTCGCTCAGAACCTTGCTTCCGCATGCCATCTCAACGTTTCGTCCCTCCATCCGAAGTGCCCGGTCTTGCGGCACGGCGGATTGCCGCCGACATCGTCGACGGCGTGCTGCACAAGCACCGCACGCTCGACGACCAGCTCGACGGCAGCGGCGCCCATCCCGGACTGAAGACGCTGGCCGACCGCGACCGCGCGCTGATGCGCCGCCTCGTCGCCACGGTGCTGCGCCGGCTCGGCACGCTGGGCCATGTACTGTCCCGCCTGCTCGACAAGGGCATTCCCTCCGACGCGCCCCGCGCGCAGAGCGCGCTCCTGATCGGCGCGGCGCAGATCCTCTGGATGGACGTGCCGGATCACGCCGCGGTCGATCTCTCCGTTCGCCTCGTGCAATCCGACCGCCGCGCCGCGCGCTATGCTGGCCTCGTCAATGCCGTGCTGCGCCGCTGCGCGCGCGAGGGCAAGGGGCTGATCGAGGAGGTCGCGACACAATCGCTGGATCTGCCGCCATGGCTGTTTGCACGCTGGAGCGCGCATTATGGCGAGGCGACCGCACGCGACATGGCGCTGGCGCTCGGCCACGAGCCCTCGCTCGATCTGACGGTGAAGTCCGATCCCGCGCAATGGGCGAGCCGCCTGCATGGCGAGACACTACCGACGGGAACGGTGCGGATGCTGCTGCACGGTTCGGTGACCATGCTGCCCGGCTTCGCCGAAGGACAATGGTGGGTGCAGGACGCCGCTGCCGCGCTGCCCGCCCGGCTGTTCGGCGACGTCAAGGGCAAGTCCATTGCCGATCTCTGCGCCGCCCCCGGTGGCAAGACCGCGCAGCTGGCGCTATCAGGCGCGCGTGTCACGGCCATCGACCGCTCGCCCGCGCGAGTGGCGCGGTTGCGCGAAAACCTGGCGCGACTGTCGCTCCAGGCGGAGACTGTCGTTGCTGACGCCGTGGAATGGGCCGGCCCGGCCGAGGCCTTCGACGGTATTCTGATCGACGCGCCCTGTACCTCGACCGGCACGATCCGCCGCCATCCCGACGTGGCATGGCTGCGGCAGGAATCCGACATCGCCGCGCTGGCGGCGCTGCAGCAGCGGCTGTTGCGAAAATCGGTGTCGCTGCTCAAGCCCGGCGGGACGCTGGTCTATTGCACCTGTTCGCTGGAACCCGAGGAAGGCGAACAGGCCGTGGCGGCGCTGCTCGCCGCCGAGCCTGCCCTTCGCCGTGTTCCGATCGACGCGTCGGAGGTCGCAGGCCTCGACGAAATCCTCAGCCGGGACGGCGACCTTCGCACCTTGCCCTGCCATCTGCCGAACGCCGATCCCAAGCTCGGCGGCCTCGACGGATTTTTCGCGGCCCGGCTCGTTAAATCCTGATTTTGCACTGGATTTTGCCATCACGACGCTGATTCGCGCCGTTCAAGGTGGTGTCAGCCGTCTGATTTTGGGATTAATAAGGATTCGTCGTTAATCCTCTCCCCCTTCAAGGCAAGGCGTGTCGGTCGCTCAACGCAGACATATCTCGACGCTGGTCATGAACCGCTTCGCGCGGAACATGCTCGCGCGCGCGAGCGGCGGTTCCGTTGCGCTGTCGCGGGTCTGGCCCGGCCGCACCGACCGGCTGATCATCGCACCGCACGACCTGCGCACCGCCGATGCGACCCGCGCCGCGGAAATCTATGCCGGCCGCTTCGTCTTCGCCGGCAAGATCGTCAATTGCCACGGCCGCTCGATCTTCGATCTCGAGCCGCCGTCGGAGGATTGGGAAGTTGCGCTGCTCGGCTTCGGCTGGTTGCGTCATTTGCGTGCCGCCGACACCGCGCTGACGCGGGCGAATGCGCGCGCGCTCATCGAGGACTGGATCGCCAACCCCGCCAACAAGCGCCGCCCGGTCGCCCGCCGTGCCGACGTTCTGGCGCGGCGCGTGATCTCGCTGCTGTCGCAGGCGCCGCTGGTGCTGGGCGAGACGGACAACAAGTTCTATCGCCGTTATCTGCGCGCCCTGGCCCGCGAGATCCGTTTCCTGCGCTACGCCATGGTCGACATTCCGGACGGGGTGCCGAAGCTCCAGGTGCTGATCGCGCTGTGCTACGCGGCCCTGTGTCTCGCCAACCAGGCGCGTCACATCCGCAGCGCCTCGAAGAAACTGTCGGACGAACTGCAGCGGCAGATCCTGCCCGACGGTGGACACATCTCCCGCAACCCGGGCGCGCTGATCGAACTCCTGATCGATCTGCTGCCATTGCGGCAGACCTTTGCGGCGCGCAACATCGCGCCGCCGCCGGCGCTGCTCAACGCGATCGATCGCATGATGCCGATGCTGCGCTTCTTCCGGCACGGCGACGGCAATTTCGCCCTGTTCAACGGCATGAGCGCGACCTCTTCGGACCTGCTCGCCACGCTGCTCGCCTATGACGACACCCACGGCGTGCCGATGGCGAACATGCCGCATACCGGCTACCAGCGCCTCGATGCCGGCCAGACCACTGTGATCATCGACACCGGCCCGCCGCCGCCGGCCGGCGTCAGCCACGACGCCCATGCCGGCTGCCTGTCGTTCGAACTGTCGTCCGGCATCAGCCGCATCGTCACCAATTGCGGCATGCCGACCACGGGCCGCGACAATTGGCGGCCGTTCGCACGCAGCACGGCCGCGCATTCGACGCTGACCTATCACGAGACCTCGTCATGCCAGTTCGTCGAGATGTCGGCGATGAAGCGGCTCCTGCACGGCGCGCCCATCACCAGCGGTCCCGTCGAGGTCGAGAGCTATCGCGAGATCGTGCAGAACGGCACGCTGCTCACGACATCGCATGACGGCTACCTCGCCAAGTTCGGGGCAATCCACCGTCGCGTGCTGATGATCGCCAATGACGGCGCACGCATCGACGGCGAGGACACGCTCTCGCCGCCGCAGGGCCGACGCTTCAAGGGCGCGGACGCCGATTTCGCGCTGCGCTTCCATCTGCATCCGGCGGTGAAGGCGAGCCGGCTCTCGGATGCCCGCGGCGTGATGCTGGTGCTGCCGAACCGCGACGTCTGGACCTTCGAGGCGCTCGACGACAAGGTCGACCTCGAGGACAGCGTGTTCCTGGCCGGCAATGACGGCCCGCGCCGCACCGCGCAGATCGTGATCCGTCAGGACGCGCGGCAGGCGCCCTCGATCCGCTGGAGCTTTGTCCGCTCCACCGCCTCGCCGGCCGTCACCAATGCCCGCCGCAACGCTCGCCGCGAGCCGGAACTTCCGCTGTAGTCGCGCGAATTCAACGCATCTCGTCGTTGTGAAAACGGGCAAAAGCTGCTAACGAACACGCGCTCGCGCGACTGGCGACCTTGGATGGAGCACCATCGGGAAGCGCGGGACACATCCGCCGCGCGCCTGGGCATAGACACTCCCTGAACAGAGGATCTTGCTCATGACTGACCATCCCCGCCGCGTCACCCGCGCTCTGCTTTCCGTTTCCGACAAGACCGGCCTGATCGAATTCGCAAAGGCGCTTGCCGCGCACGATGTCGAGCTGGTCTCGACCGGCGGCACCGCCAAGGCCATTGCCGCCGCCGGCCTCGAGGTGAAGGACGTCTCCGAGCTGACCGGCTTCCCCGAGATGATGGACGGCCGCGTCAAGACGCTGCATCCGAAGGTGCATGGCGGCCTGCTCGCGATCCGCGACAACAAAGAGCATGCGGAGGCGATGAAGGCGCATGGCATCGCGCCGATCGATCTTCTCGTCGTCAATCTCTATCCGTTCGAAGCGACCGTCGACAAAGGCGCGGGCTTCGAAGACTGCATCGAGAACATCGACATCGGCGGCCCCGCGATGATCCGCGCCGCCGCCAAGAACCATGACGACGTCGCCGTCGTGGTCGAGGCGCAGGACTATCAGGCCGTGCTCGACGAGCTCGCCGCCAACAACGGCGCGACCACGCTGAAGCTGCGCCGGCGGCTTGCCGCGAAGGCCTATGCCCGCACTGCGGCGTATGATGCCGCGATCTCGAACTGGTTCAACCGTCAGCTCGAGATCGACGCGCCCGACTTCCGCGCTTTCGGCGGCCGGCTGATCCAGTCGCTGCGCTACGGCGAGAACCCGCATCAGACCGCGGCGTTCTACGCGACGCCGGACAAGCGTCCGGGCGTCTCCACGGCACGGCAGCTCCAGGGCAAGGAACTCTCCTACAACAACATCAACGACACCGATGCGGCCTATGAATGCATCGGCGAGTTCGACGCCGGGCGCACCGCGGCCTGCGTTATCGTCAAGCACGCCAATCCCTGCGGCGTCGCGGAAGGCTCCAGCCTCGTCGACGCTTATCGCAAGGCGCTGGCCTGCGATTCCACCTCGGCGTTCGGCGGCATCATTGCGATGAACCGTCCGCTCGATGCCGACACCGCCCGCGAGATCACCAAGATCTTCACCGAGGTCATCATCGCGCCCGACGCCAGCGAGGAGGCGATCGCCATCATCGGCGGCAAGAAGAACCTCCGCCTGTTGCTCGCCGGCAGCCTGCCCGATCCGCGCGCGCCGGGCCTGACCGCCAAGACGGTGGCCGGCGGCCTCCTCGTGCAGAGCCGCGACAATGCCGTGGTCGACGACATGACCTTCAAGGTCGTGACCAGAAGGGCGCCAACCGATGCCGAGATGCGCGATCTCAAGTTCGCGTTCCGCGTGGCCAAGCACGTCAAGTCCAACACCATCATCTACGCCAGGGATCTCGCCACCGTCGGCATCGGCGCGGGCCAGATGAGCCGGGTGGATTCAGCCCGCATTGCCGCGCGCAAGGCGCAGGATGCCGCAGCTGAGCTGAAGCTCGCCGAGCCGCTCACCAAGGGCTCGGTGGTGGCATCGGATGCGTTCTTCCCGTTCGCCGACGGCATGCTCGCCTGCATCGAGGCCGGCGCCACCGCCGTGGTGCAGCCCGGCGGCTCGATGCGCGACGACGAGGTGATCAAGGCCGCCGACGAGCACGGCATCGCCATGGTGTTCACGGGAACACGGCACTTCAGGCACTAGTCTATCCATACGTCATCCCGGACAAGCGTAGCTCTGAACAGCGCGTAGCGCTGTCCAGAGCAGAGCGCGGATCCGGGATCCATAACCACAGGATGTCATTTGGCGAAGACTCGGAGTTGCCGGCTCGCGCGGCGGCTCCTCCCTGGGGTTATGGGTCCCTGCTTTCGCAGGGACGACAGCTGAACTAGTTCTCCCGCACCCGCACCAACAGCCCCAGTCCCGCAACGAAGAACACCACCAGCACGGCCATGCCGGCCTTCTGGCTTGCGGTCACCGCGGTGATCATGCCGATCAAGAGCGGGCCGATGAAGGATGTCACCTTCCCGGTCAATGCGAACAGGCCGAAATACTGCGCGATGCGATCCTTCGGTGCGAGGCGGATCAGCAATGTCCGGGAGGCGGCCTGGAGCGGGCCGCCGGCTGCACCGATCAGGCAGCCCAGCACGAGATAGGCGCGCTCCGCCGCGCTCCAGAACAGGGGAGCGCCTGCTTGCGGCGGAGCGACCTTGACGAACAGGACACTGTCCTTGTCGACCAGAAGGATCGCGGCCACCGACAGCAGCAGGACCAGCAGACTGCCGGCGATGACGCGCTTCGGCCCGAGACGATCGTCGAGCTTGCCGCCGAGCCATGCGCCGAACGCGCCGGCGATCGCGAGCATGATGCCGAAGGTGCCGATCTGAATCGTGTGCCAGCCGAACGTACCGGCGGCATAGATGCCGCCAAACGCGAACAGCGACACCAGACCATCGGTGTAGATCATGTTGGCGAGCAGGAATGCCGCGAGCGACTTCTGTTTGGGCAGGCCGTTGATCGATCGCTTCAGCTCGGACAGTCCTTCGCGCAGCGCCTCGCGCAACGGGCGCTTCGCCGGATAATCCGGCGTGAACAGGAACATCGGCATCACGAAGATGATGAACCATAGCCCGGTCAACGGCCCGGCAGCGCGGTCGCCCTGATGGGTCGCGGGATCGAGCCCGAACAATGGCGTGAAGCCGAGTAACGTGCGACCGGTCTCGGGATTGGCGGCGAGGAAACCGAGCACGATGATCAGGCTGACGATACCGCCGACGTAGCCGGTAGCCCAGCCGGTGCCGGAGAGCCGGCCAATGCGCTCCGGCGGCACCAGGGTCGGCATCATCGCATTGTTGAACAGGGTGGCGAACTCCGCACCGACGCTGGCGAGCGCAACCGCGGTGAGCAGCAACGGAATGATGGCATAATCGCCGGGCTTGCCGATCCACAGCGTGCAGGATGCCACCACCAGCACCGCGCCGAATCCTGCAATCCATGGTTTCCTGCGGCCAGCCGCGTCGGCGATGGCCCCCAGCACCGGTGACAGCAGCGCGATTGCAAGGCCCGCGGCGGCCATCGCAAAACCCCACAGCGACTGGCCGGTGGCAGGATTTGGCGCAACGCTGGTGGCGAAATAGGGGGCGAACACGAAGGTCGTGATCAGCGTGAAATAAGGCTGCGCGGCCCAATCGAAGAAAATCCAGCCGACGACGGCGGCGCGCGGCGGATAGGTCCGCTGCGCGGCGGCCATCCGCACATCGGGGGCAATCGTCGTCATCCCGCGGTCCTCATCACGAACAGTTTTGTCCCTCTTGGAGCAAACCGTATAGCATTGCGGCGAGGTGTGTGAACTGGCCCGAGGCCGCGGCGGAAGTTTTGATGATGTCATCATATTCGACACGGCGGGCATTCTTCGCCTTCGTAGCCACCCTGGCGTTCAGTCTCGCGCCTGCGACCGCGCAGGATGCGCGGCGGGGCTATATGCCGCCCGCGCGCGACACGGTGCGCGCCGTCGTCGCCGAGCACGGCATGGTGGTGGCGCAGGAGAGGTTGTCTGCGCAGGTCGGCGCCGACATCCTGCGACGCGGCGGCAATGCGGTCGACGCTGCGGTCGCGACCGGCTTTGCGATGGCCGTCACCTATCCACGCGCCGGCAATGTCGGCGGCGGCGGCTTCATGGCGATCCATTCCGCCGATCGCAACGAAGACATCACGATCGACTATCGTGAGACCGCGCCGGCTGCGACGACGCCACAGATATTCCTCGGCGCTGACGGCAAGCCCGACACGACGAAGTCACGGGATTCCGCGCTCGGCGTCGGCGTTCCCGGCACGGTCGCGGGCCTCGCGCTGGCATTGGACAAATACGGCTCCGGCCGGTTCACGCTGGCGCAACTGCTCGGGCCCGCCATCGCGCTCGCACGCGATGGCTTCATCGTCGGCGACGACATCGCCGATACGCTGCCGAGCTGGCACCCGCGGCTGGCACGCTGGCCTTCCTCGGCCAGAATCTTCTCGCGGCTTGACGGCACGCCGCTTGGCGAAGGCGACCGGCTGGTGCAGGGCGATCTCGCCGAAACGCTGTCGGCCGTCGCCGCACGGGGGCCGCGCGGCTTCTACGAGGGGGAGGTCGCCGAGAAACTCGCCAGGGCCGTGACCGATGCCGGCGGGATCATGACGCCGGCCGACCTCAAGGCCTATCAGCCGGTCATCCGCGCGCCGGTGCGCGGCACCTATCGCGGCTACGACATCGTGTCGATGCCGCTGCCTTCGTCCGGCGGGGTGGTACTGCTGGAAACGCTCAATATCCTCGAAGGCTTTCAGCTTGCCGATTTGAAGCAGGGATCACCGGCATCGCTGCATCTGCTGATCGAGGCCATGAAGCGCGCCTATGCCGATCGCGCGCGCTATCTCGGCGATCCCGCCTTCGTCAACGCACCGATCGAGACGCTGATCGCGAAGGACTACGCCGCCAGGCTGCGCGCGGGCATTTCTGCCGAACGCGCCACGCCGTCGAAGGAGCTCGTGTCCGCTTCTGCCGCACCGCGTGAGGGCAGCAATACGACGCATTTTTCCGTCGTCGACAGTCGCGGCAACGCCGTCAGCAACACTTATACGCTGAACTTCAGCTATGGCGTCGGCCTCGTCGCCGACGGCACCGGCGTGCTGCTCAACAACGAGCTCGACGATTTCACCGCGGCGGTCGGCGCTTCCAATGCCTATGGCCTCGTCGGCTTCGAGGCAAACCTGCCAGGCCCCGGCAAACGGCCGCTCTCGTCGATGTCACCGACCATCGTGCTGAAGGACGGCAAGCCGGTGCTGGTGACGGGCTCGCCCGGCGGCAGCCGCATCATCTCGACCGTGCTCCAGGTGATCGTGAACGTGCTCGACTACAAGATGGATGTTGCGGCCGCGGTCGCAACGCCGCGGCTGCATCACCAATGGCTACCGGATGAGGTGCGCGTCGAGCGCGGCTTTCCCGACGACGTGCTGCTCGCACTGAAGGCCAAGGGCCACCTCGTCGTCGAGCCGATGGGGCAGACATCGGCAAATTCGATTCTCGTGACGCCGAACGGATTGCTTGGCGCGGCCGATCTGCGAACGCGCGGTGCGGAAGCGGCGGGGCAGTAGCCCGCTCTCTGCATGGCACGGCAGCGCGCATCGGCTTGCGCAGGCCGGCGTGCGTGTTACCACCGCCCGGCCAAAGCTAATTGCCAGGGAAACGCACATGACCACTGCCGATCCGAGCCAGCGCATCGAACGCGCCGCGATCGAGGACACCAGCCTGCTCGCCTTCTATCGCGACATGAACACGCCCGAGCGGCGGACGTTCTGGGCTTGCGCTGCGGGCTGGGCGCTCGACGGCATGGACTTCATGATCTACCCGCTGGTGATCGGCACCATCATCACCCTGTGGAAGGTCGATGCGGCCTCGGCCGGCCTTGCCGGCACGGTGACGCTGCTCGCCTCCGCCATCGGCGGCTGGCTCGGCGGCTATCTCTCCGATCATATCGGGCGTGTCAGGACGCTCCAGATCACCATCATCTGGTTCTCGTTCTTCTCTCTGGTCTGCGCCGTCGTGCAGAATTTCGATCAGCTCCTGATCGCACGTGCCGTGCTCGGTCTCGGCTTCGGCGGCGAATGGGCGGCGGGCGCCGTGCTGATGGGCGAGGCGATCCGGCCTCAATATCGAGGGCGCGCGGTGGGCTCGGTCCAGTCGGGCTGGGCGGTCGGCTGGGGCCTCGCGGTGCTGTCGCAGGCGATCCTGTTCTCGGCCCTGCCCCCGGAGACGGCCTGGCGCTGGATGTTCGTGATCGGTGCGTTGCCGGCACTTCTGGTGTTCTACATCCGCCGCTCCGTCACCGAGCCGCAGATCGCAGCCGAGGCCCGCGCCAGGCGGGCGGAAACGGGCAGTCATCCGAAACTCTGGGAGATCTTCACCTTTCCGATCGTGAAGACCACGGTGCTTGCGTCGCTGATGGCGACGGGCTGCCAGGGCGGCTACTACGCCGTCACCTTCTGGGTGCCGCAATTCCTGACCAAGGAGCGGCACCTGTCGATCGTCGGATCGACCGGCTATCTCGCGACGCTGATCATCGGCTCCTTCATCGGCTATCTCGTGGGCGCGTGGCTCGCCGACCGGATCGGGCGGCGCAATCTGTTCCTGATCTTCTCGCTCGGAGCCATGGCGGTGGTGCTTCTCTACACACAGCTGCCGCTGACCAACGAGATCCTCTGGATACTCGGTTTCCCGCTCGGCTTCTTCGCCTCGGGCTATTTTTCCGGGATCGGTGCGTTCCTGACCGAACTCTATCCGACGCGGCTGCGCGGCTCGGGCCAGGGCTTCTGCTACAATTTCGGCCGCGGCATCGGTGCACTGTTTCCATTCCTGGTCGGCGCGCTGTCGGCGACGACGTCGCTCGGCAATGCGATCGCGATCTTCGCGGTGGCGGCTTACGCGGTGTTCTTCATCGCCGCCTTCGCGCTGCCGGAGACACGCGGGCGCGTGCTGTACGCGGATTAGTAGCCACTGTCATCCCGGGGCGATGCGCAAGCATCGAGCCCGGGATCTCGCGCCACAATCTCGAGATTCCGCGTTCGCCCTTCGGGCGCCCCGGAATGACGGTGAAGAAACTACCGCCCGACCTGATACGGCCCGCCCTTTTCCAGCGCGCGCGCATAGGCCGGCCGGGCGTGGATGCGCTCCAGGAACGCCATCGCCCTGGGATGGCCCTGCTCGAGCCCGCCGCGCGCCTGGGCCGCTTCCAGCGGAAAGCTCATCTGGATGTCGGCCGCGGTGAACTCGCTGCCGGCGAACCATTCGCTCTTGCCAAGCTCGCCTTCCCAATAGTCCATGTGCTGCTTGAGCTGCGGATTGACCAGCGCGGTCAGCGCCTGGTTGCAGACCTTGCGCACCAGCGGGCGCAGCAGTGCCGGCGCACGCTTGGGCATCAGCGTGAACAGCAGCTTGAGCAGCAGCGGCTGCATTGCGGAGCCTTCCGCATAATGCAGCCAATAGGTGTAGCGCAGCCGCTCCGGCGTGCTCGGCGGCGGGATCAGCCGGCCGTCGCCATAGGTCGCGATGAGGTATTCGATGATGGCACCCGACTCGGCGATGGTGTTGCCGTTGTCGGTGATCACGGGCGACTTGCCGAGGGGATGGATGGCGCGCAGCTCCTTTGGCGCGCGCATGTCCGGCTGACGCTGATAGCGTACGATCTCGTAAGGAACACCCAACTCCTCGAGCAGCCACAGCACGCGCTGCGAGCGGGAATTGTTGAGGTGGTGAACGGTCAGCATCGCGGAGTCCTCAGAGCTGGGCGTGGTCGGTCGGCCGAGCGTTCGTGCCAGCCCGGGAACACGTTGTCGAGGCGCCGGTGCGGATATTTTCACCCGGGTATATTGACGCGATTAATTTACCCGGGTATTAAGCTGCCAACACGATCAATATGGCAATGATTCCAATGCAAGGGACTTACACAGCGTTCGTCGGCCAGCGCCGGCTGGCCTCCGGCACGGCCGGCGAGGTCGCGCTCGCCGTCAAGCGGGCCACCCAGCCGCTGGACCAGCCGATCATCATCTTCGACGACGGGACGGGCCGGTCGATCGACTTCGACCTGCGCGGCGAGGATCGCGAGGTGCTGGCGCGGCTGGACAAGCTGGCACCGCCGCCGGCCGAGGCGGCCGAGACACCCGCAGAGCCGCGCGGCCGCGGCCGGCCGAAACTCGGCGTGGTCGCGCGCGAAGTGACGTTGCTGCCGCGGCACTGGGAGTGGCTCGGCGCGCAGCCGGGCGGCGCCTCGGTCGCGCTGCGCAAGCTCGTCGATGACGCCAGGCGCGCCAGCGGCGCCAAGGACCGCGAGCGCCAGGCGCGCGATGCGGCCTACCACTTCATGTCGACCATGGCCGGCGATCTGCCGCAGTTCGAGGAGGCCTCGCGCGCGCTGTTCGCGGACGACCGGCGGCGCTTCACCGGACTGATCGCCGACTGGCCGACTGATATCCGCGACCACATCGTCAAGCTCGCCTACAGCGACCGCGCTTAAACCGCGCGGCGCTCTTCTCACAACCCCATCGACGGCCGGGCCGCGCATTGCGCGGCAACGGCTTCGCACGCCCTGATGAAAGGCCGATCCATGTCCGATCCAAAACCGCTCTGGACCACATTCCTCCGCTTCCTCGCACCCTTGATGCTGAGCAACGCGCTGCAATCGCTGTTCGGCACCGTCAGCAACGTCTATCTCGGCCAGATGATCGGCGTCGATGCGCTCGCCGCGGTCTCGGTGTTCTTCCCGGTGATGTTCTTCCTGTTCGCCTTCGTCATGGGGCTGAGCACCGGCGCCACCGTGTTGATCGGCCAGGCCTTCGGCGCGGGCGAGCACGGCCGGATCAAGATCATCGCGGGCACGACACTCGCAGTCGGCCTGCTGCTGTCGATTTCGGTTGCATTGGTTGGCGGGCTCTTCAGCCGTCAATTGATGATGGCGCTCGCCACGCCCGCGGACATTCTCGATGAGGCCAGCGCCTATGCGAGAATCATGCTGCTGACGATGCCGCTCGGCTTCGTCTTCCTGCTGATGACCGCAATGATCCGCGGCGTCGGCGACGCGCTGACGCCGCTGCTGGCGCTGGCGCTGTCGACTGCGACCGGCCTGATCCTGACACCATTGCTGATCCGCGGCGCGCCCGGATTGCCGGCGGCGGGCATCACCAGCCCGGCGTGGGCATCTGCGATCGCCAATGCGACGACGCTGATCGTGCTGGCGGCCTATCTGCTGCGGAAGAAGCACGCCCTCGCGCCGGACGCTGCGCTGCTGGGTCACCTGCGGCTGAACGGCGCCGTGCTCGGAAAGGTGCTCGGCATCGGACTGCCGAGCGCGATCGGCATGGTGGTGATGGCGATCGCCGAGCTGGTGCTGCTCGGCCTCGTCAACGGCTACGGGTCCGACGCCACGGCCGCGTACGGCGCGGTCAACCAGGTGATGGGCTACACGCAGTTCACGGCGATGTCGATTTCGATCGCGGTCTCGATCCTCGGCGCCCAGGCCGTCGGCGGCGGCGACAGGACGCGGCTCGACGGCATCGTCCGTACCGGCCTCATGTTCAACCTCGTCCTGACCGGCGGGCTGGTGGCGCTGATCTATCTCGCGCCGCGCGCGGTGCTCGGCATCTTCATCACCGATGGCGCCGTGCTCGATCTGGCGAAAGGGCTGCTGTACATCGCCTTGTGGAGCTCGGTGCCGTTCGGGCTCGCCACGGTGTTTTCAGGCGCGATGCGTGCGGCCGGTGTCGCGTTCACACCGATGCTGCTGTCGATCTTCGCGATTGTCGCGATCGAGCTGCCGGCCGCGGTGATCCTGAGCCGCGCGATCGGCCTTGCGGGTGTCTGGGCGGTCTATCCGATCGTGTTCTGCGCCATGTTCATTTTGCAGATGGGCTATTACCTCCTGGTGTGGCGCAAGCAGGCGATCCAGCGGCTGATCTGACGGCCTTAAGTATTATGACCGTCATTAAACGGTGGACCTGTGGCGCGGCCTGCGCCACAATGACGAAAAGCGACGTCAGGGAGAATGATTTTGACCCGCACCGCCCCGCAATTCCTGTTCGACTTCGGCAGCCCCAACGCCTATCTCAGCCATCTGGCGATTCCGGCGATCGAGCAGCGGATCGGCGTCAAGTTCGAATATGTGCCGATCCTGCTCGGCGGCATCTTCAAGTCGACCAACAACAAGTCGCCGGCGGAGACCCTGGCCGGCATCAAGAACAAGCGCGAATTCCAAGCGATCGAGACCGAGCGCTTCATCAAGCGCTTCCATGTCCAGCCCTATGTCTGGAATCCGCATTTCCCCGTCAACACGCTGAACCTGATGCGCGCGGCAATCGCGGCGCAGCTCGAGGGCGTGTTCGAGAAATATGTCGAGGCCGCCTTCCACCACATGTGGCGCGAGCCGAAGAAGATGGACGATCCTGAAATCGCGGCGAAGGCGCTGGCGTCCTCCGGCCTCGATGCGCAACGGCTGTTCGCCCGCGCTGGGGAACCCGAGGTCAAGGGCAAGCTGATCAAGAACACCGAGGAGGCGGTCGCCCGCGGCGCCTTCGGTTCGCCGACCTTCTTCGTCGGCAACGAGATGTTCTTCGGCAAGGAACAGCTGCGCGAAGTCGAGGAGATGGTGCTGGGGAAGGGCGAGTAGTGAATGGCGAATGGTGAGTAGTGGAAACGTGACTCGCATTCCAGCGCTTGCTATCCTATTCGCTACTCCCTATTCGCCACTCGCGCCTTTCCTTAAGAACAACAATAGCGGAGCATCTCTATGCGTATCCTCGTGGTCGGCGCCGGCGCCATTGGCGGCTATTTCGGTGGCAGGCTGTTGCAGGCCGGCCGCGACGTCACCTTCCTGGTCCGGCCACGACGCGCCGGCGAGCTCGCAAGCGCCGGCCTCGTCATCAAGAGCCCGAATGGCGACGTGACCTTGAAAAATCCACCGACCGTGCAGGCGGACGCGCTCAAGGACAAGTTCGACGTCGTGCTCCTGAGCTGCAAGGCGTTCGACCTCGACGACGCCATCAAGTCGTTTGCCGCGGCGGTCGGACCGAACACTGCGATCATTCCGATGCTCAACGGCATGAAGCATCTCGACACGCTGGATGCCAGGTTCGGCAAGGAGCGGGTGCTCGGCGGCCTCTGCGCCATCGCCGCGACCTTGAACGAGAAGCGCGAGGTGGTGCAGCTCCAGCCGATGCAGTCGATCAATTACGGCGAGCGCGACGGCAAGATGTCGGACCGGGTGAAGGCGATCGACGAAGCCTTCAAGAGCGGCATCACTGGCGCCACTGCCAGCCAGAACATCATGCAGGACATGTGGGAGAAGTGGGTGTTCCTCTCCTCGCTCGCGGCATCCACCAGCCTGATGCGCGCCTCGGTCGGTGACATCCTGGCGGCTCCGGGCGGCCGGGATTTCCTGCTCGGCATGCTGGACGAGACCAGTGCGATCGCCGCCGCATCAGGCTATCCGCCGGGCGGACCGTTCTTCGAGCGGGTGAAGGGCAACCTCACCGCCGAAGGCTCGCCGATGACGGCCTCGATGTTCCGCGACATCAAGGCGGGCCTGCCGGTCGAGGCCGACCACGTGATCGGCGATCTCATCGCGCGCGCCGATGCCGGCAAGGTGCCGGTACCGAAGCTGCGCATCGCTTACACGCATCTGAAGGCGTATGAGAAGCAGCGGGTGGGGTAGGGCGTAACCACACATTCCGCTGTCGTCCCGGGGCGCGCGGAGCGCGAACCCGGGATCCATAACCACAGGCGGCAGTGCGAGGCGATGCTCCCACTCCGAGTCATCGCAAAACAACGTCCTGTGGGTATGGGTCCCTGATCTGCGCTTCGCTTGTCCGGGACGACAGTGGAGTTAGCCGAAACAGCTCCGCGCTATTTCAAATTCGCCAGATAATGCGAGACGGCGGTGATTTCCTCGTCGCTCATGTGATAGGCGACGTCCGCCATCGCGGCGACGCCGCCGCCGACGCGCTGGCCGGCCTTGTAGTCGTGCAGCGCCTTGACGAGATATTCCTCGCGTTGCCCCGCGAGCCGCGCGACCGCCTTGGTGCCGGCATAGCTGTCCGTGTGGCATGAAGCGCAGCGGCGGCCGGCGGCAACCTGCGCGCCCTTCTTCGACAGGTCCGGATCTCCGTCCTCGGCTCCCTTCGGTGGCGCGAGCTGTGAAAAATAGGCGCCGAGATTGCGGATGTCCTCGTTGGTGATCTCCTCGACGATCGGCTGCATCTGCTCGTTCTTGCGCGAGCCGGCACGGAAGAACACCAGCTGCCATTGCAGGAATTGATCGGGTTGGCCGGCGAGCGAGGGGATGTTCTCGGTCTGCGAGATGCCGTTCTCACCGTGACAGCCGGCACAGACCTGCGCCTTGGCCTTGCCGGCGGCGACGTCGGCGGCACGCGTGGCCGGCGCAACCAGAAGCGTTGCTGCCAGAACTCCAAACCAAACTGCTCGCATGGATGATTTCTCCGACTGTCATTGCCGGGCCTTCCCGACAATCCATCCTATTCTTGAAAGGCTTCTCGCTTGATGGATGGCCGGATCAAGTCCGGCATGACGAACGCGTTCCGCTGTGTGCTTGCTGTGTCAAACAAAAGGCTGCGGCGCCTTTCGGCCGCCGCAGCCTCGCGTCGTGCGCGCGCTACTTCTTGCTGTAGCTGATGCGGTAGATCGCGCCGGCCCAATCGTCGGCGACGAGGATCGACCCGTCCTTGGCGAGGATGATGTCGTTGGGACGGCCGAGATAGCCCTGATCGCCCTCAAGCCAGCCGGAGGCGAAGATCTCACGCTTCGGGTTCTTGCCGTCGGGCCCGACGATCACGCGCACGATGCGTGCGCCCTGGTACTTGTGCCTGTTCCAGGAGCCGTGCTCGGCGATCAGGATGTTGTTCTTGTACTCGGCGGGGAACTGGTCGCCGGTATAGAACTTCATGCCGAGCGGCGCGACATGGGCGCCGAGATTCAGCACGGGCGGCGTGAACTCCGAGCATTTGTGGCCCATCGCGAACTTGTCGTCGGGCAGATTGCCCTGGTGGCAATAGGGATAGCCGAAATGCTCGCCGATCCGGTTGATCATGTTCAGCTTGTCCGAGGGCAGATCGTCGCTGATCCAATCGCGGGCGTTCTCGGTGAACCAGAGCTTGCCGGTGCGCGGGTCGACGTCGCCGCCGACCGAATTGCGAACGCCGAGCGCCCAGATTTCCGCGTTGCCGGTCTTCGGATCGACGCGCCGGATCTGCGACACGCTGGTCGGCGGAATGCCGATGTTGAAGGGCGGTCCGAACGGCAGGAAGAACCAGCCTTCCTTGTCGACCGCGATGTACTTCCAGCCATGGGCGGCATAGGACGGCATGTCGTCATAGACGACCTTGCCCTGGCCGAGATTGTCGAGATTGGCTTCGGCGTTGTCGTAGCGGATCAGCTTGTCGACGGCGATGACGTAGAGCGCGCCGTCCCGGAAGGCGAGGCCGGTGGGCATGTTCAGGCCCTTGAGGACGGTCTTGACCTCCTTCTTGCCGTTGTTGTCCTTGATGGCGTAGACGTTGCCGAGGCCGAACGAGCCGACGAACAGCGTGCCCTTGTCACCCCAGGCCATCTGCCGCGCCGCCAGCACGCCCGAGGCGTAGACCTCGATCTTGAAGCCCTGCGGCAGCTTGATCTTCTTGACGATGTTGGCGAGCTCGGCATCGGAGGCGCCGGTCGGCGGGCCCGAGGGCGGCGCGAGGCCCTTCTGCGCCTCGGTCTCGTCGCCGAGGAACCAGTCGTCCGGCGGATGGGTCCAGAACTCCTTGGTGCCGGATTCGTATTTCTTCAGCGGCTTGCTCTTGTCCTGCTGTTGCGCATGGCCAGCGCCGGTCCCCGCGAGAAGGGCAACCGCTGCAAGCGCCAGAACGGACTGAAAGACGGATCGATGGAATTTCATCGCGTCACTCCCCTAAGGCAGCCGTCAGGGCTGCGCATTATTTTGGTTTTGCCAGTCGAGAGACGAAGTCTTGGGTCCGTCAGAACGACAGACGCAAAAAGGTTAGCACATCTGCGAACGGTGAGAAGCGCGCCGCCTGCACCGCCTTCGCGCTTCGAAAAAATTGAGACGGAATGTCAATGAAGCGGCGAACGCTGCACGACGGCGCTCTCGCTGCAGCGCGGAATCGTAGGGGCGCGCGGATCGTTTTGCCGACGGCACGAGGGGTGCTCGTGCAAAATCGCGAAAACAACCCCATGCACAGTAGAACGGCTCAGACTGGCACTCTCCCGGCAACACCGGCCAGACATCTGAATCGTCGAGCAAAATAGCGCTTACGAGGCGACGGGGTAAGGGCCGTCGTCGAACACCGTGTCATGATAGCCCTTCGACCCGATCTCGCGTGCCAGCGTGCTGCGAAAATCGCGGTCGCCTTGCAGGCTGCGCAGCACATGCGCGAAGTCGAATTCGGGCCGCCAGCCCAGCTCGCGCCGCGCGCGGTCGTTGACATAGACGCGGTCGATCGCGGGGAAGAGCCGCCAGCCGCGCGCCGCATAGAGCTGCGCGCATTCCGGATAGAGCTCGCGCACGACACCGGCCGCATCGCACGCGAGCGCGGCGAGATGACGCTGCTCGAACGGGCTGGTGGCCGAGACGATGTAGCGGGCGAAGCCGATTCTGGCCGCGCGTTCGACGGCGAGCAGATGCGCGCTCACGGCGTCGGCGATATCCAACCGGCGATAGAGCAACTCGTTGGCCTGCGCGTTGTCGAGCGCGTAGGCCGACCGCACCGAGGGATCGTCGTCGTCCTCGGGGAAGAAGCGCGAGGTCCGCAAGACCACGACGGGCAAACCGCGCTCGCGAAAGAACAGCTCGCAGAGGCTCTCGGCCATCCGCTTGGTGGTGCCGTAGATGTTCTTCGGCACCGACGGCAGCTCCTCGGTGACCCACACCGCGGCCCGCCCCGCCTCGGGGCGCAGCTGCGAGCCGAATGCGCTGGTGGTGCTGGTGAAGACGAAACTCCTCACGCCCCCCGCCGCGGCCGCCTCGAGCAGATTGAGCGTGCCGGTGACGTTGGTGTCGACGAAATCCTGCTTGGAGTGGGTCGCCACATGCGGCTTGTGCAGCGTCGCGGTATGGATGACGGCGGTGACGCCGTCCATCTGGCGCCGCACGAACGCGGAATCGACGATCGAGCCGACGGCGTCGGTGAAGGGCGATGGCTTCAGATCGAGCCCGCGCACGGGCGACCCGCGCCCATGGAGTGTCCGAAGAATAGCCTCGCCCAGGTGGCCCGCGCTGCCAGTGATCAGAATTGTCATGTTAGTCCCAAAAATACAGCCGTCAGCGGCGCGGAAACCACGGCCCGACCCGGTTCGGCTGGATGCTCTGGGAAAAATTGGAGCGGGCGAAGGGGCTCGAACCCTCGACCCCGACCTTGGCAAGGTCGTGCTCTACCACTGAGCTACACCCGCATCCTGTGTCGGTCGCGTGACGCGCCGGCAACGGGGTGTCGTATGCCAAAAGCGGGAGGGGAATGCAACAGCTACCGGCGGCCTCAATTCGCAATTGAGGGCCCCATATGGAGCCCGAAGCTGCCAAATCGACCGGAAAGGCCCCGGAACCGGCGAATCGCAGGGCCTGGATTGAAATTCGGCCCATTCGGCCCAATTTAGGTGCCGACAACGAGCATATGATGTGGCGGCGTGCTAAAGAGCCGTCATTCCAGACATGACGAGGGAATCCCGTGACGATCATCGACCAGGGTAATGGAGCGGCGGGCCCGGCTGCGGCCGACCTGATCAAGGACACCACCACCCAGACCTTCGTGAAGGACGTGATCGAGGAATCGAAGCGCCAGCCGGTGCTGATCGATTTCTGGGCGGAGTGGTGCGGCCCCTGCAAGCAGCTCACCCCCGTGCTGGAAAAGGCTGTGAAGGCGGCCAAGGGCAAGGTCAAGCTGGTCAAGATGAACATCGACCAGCATCCGGCGATCCCGGGCCAGATGGGCATCCAGTCGATCCCGGCCGTGATCGCCTTCGTCAACGGCCAGCCGGCGGACGGCTTCATGGGCGCGGTACCGGAGAGCCAGGTCAATGCCTTCATCGAGCGGCTGACGAAGGGCGTCACCGCGCCGGGCGAGGTCAACGTCGCCGAGATCGTGCAGGAAGCCGACGCGGTGCTCGCCGAGGGCGACACGGCGGCGGCGGCGCAGATCTATGCCGAGGCGCTCCAGCATGATTCGACCAATATCGCGGCGCTAGCCGGCCTTGCGAAGTGCTACGCCGTCTCCGGCGCGATGGAGCAGGCCAAGCAGACGCTGGCCATGGTGCCGGAATCCAAGCGCAACGACCCGGCCGTGAAGGCCGTGCAGACCGCGATCGATCTCGCCGAGCAGGCGAAATCGCTTGGACCGGTTGCCGAGCTGGAACAGAAGGTCGCCGCAAACCCGCTCGATCATCAGGCCCGATTCGACCTCGCCACCGCGCTCAACGCGCAAGGCAACCGCGCCGCGGCGACCGAGCAGCTGCTCGAGATCATCAAGCGCGACCGCAAGTGGAACGACGACGGCGCCCGCAAGCAGCTGGTGCAGTTCTTCGAGGCCTGGGGCGGCACGGATGATGCAACCGTCGAGGGACGCAAGCGTTTGTCGACGATCCTGTTTTCATAAGGGCGCGCTGGCGACGCCAGGGAGACCGGGCAGATGCCGATCAACATCGAATATCGCGGGCCCGCCGACCTCCCGGAGATCATTCCGGTGTTTCCGCTGCCGGGCGCGCTGCTGCTGCCCCGCGGCCAGATGCCGCTCAACATCTTCGAGCCGCGCTACCTCGCGATGGTCGACGATTCCTTCCGCGACGGGCATCGCCTGATCGGCATGATCCAGCCCGACGTGGCGCATTCGCCGAAGAATTCCGACAAGCCGGCGCTGTTCCGCGTCGGCTGCGTCGGCCGTATCACCCAGCTCGCCGAATCCGGCGACGGCCGCTACATCCTCGAGCTCACCGGCGTGGCGCGCTTCAAGATTGTCGAGGAGCTCGAAGTGCTGACCGCCTACCGGCAGTGCAAGGTGGACTTCTTCGCCTTCGTCGACGACTTCACCGCGCGCATGGGCGAGGAGGAGGTCGATCGCGAGGCGCTGCTGGCCGTGCTGGCCGACTTCCTGAAGGCCAACAATCTCAAGGTCGACTGGGAAGGCGTCGAGAGCGCGCCCAACGAGGCGCTCGTCAACGCGCTGGCGATGATGTCGCCCTACGGCCCGGCGGAGAAGCAGGCAATGCTGGAGGCGCCGGACCTGAAGACCCGCGCCGAGATCCTGATCGCCGTCACCGAGATGGACCTCGCCAAGAAGCGCACCAGCGGCGATCCGCCGCTGCAGTGAGACTGTAGGCACTACAAGCTCCGTCATGCCCGGGCTTGACCCGGGCATCCACGTCTTTGCCACACAGAAGAACGTGGATGGCCGGGACAAGCCCGGCCATGACGAGGAGGGAATGTGGCCTTCAAAATTCTTATGAATGATGCCGGATGCGCTTGCGCCCGGTGAACATCGCGCGGACCAAGTTCTCGCGCTGGAGAATCCCCATCGCCAGCACGCCCACTACGTGCAGCACGACCAGAACGATGACCGCGTCCGATGAATAATGGTGGGTGTCTTCGACCCACCACACGCCGAAGAAGGTGACGGTGACCGACATCGCGCCGGTGATCGTCGAGACGGCGAGCGAGGCCAGCAGCGCGACCAGCATCAAGCTGCCGGCGGGATTGAGCCCGATATAGCGGCCGGTCATGCCGCGCCGCAGATTCCACAGATAGTTCGGCGCGGCACGCAGCCTGACACCGAGCATCCGGAAGCGCGAATAGCGGCTTCCCATGAAGCCCCAGAGCAGGCGGAAGGCGAGCAGGCCGATGACGGCATAGCCGACGATGCGGTGAACGCCGTCATACGCGGTCGGCGTGAACCACGCGATCACAACCGAGATCGCGAGAACCCAGTGCCAGAGGCGCAGCGGGAGGTCCCAGACCGCGACCGTCCGCGCGACGGGTCGATTCGCGGGTGTCCTGTCGGACACCCCGCGCTCTTCCGGCACTTGTTTCATCAAGCCCAATTCGCTTCGGGGCTCACGCGCAATCTACTTGGCGATCGTGTGCTTCAGGCTGAGATCTTCGGGGCTGTAGAACAGCTCGTACAGCTTGCCTTCCTTGACGCCGTAGACCTCGTAGCACGAGCCCTCGACCTTGGAGCGGCGCACCTCGTAGCCCGCCGCCTTGGCCTTGGCTTCGGCTTCGCTGGCCGGCTTCCACGACGCCTTGGCGAGCTTGGTGCAATCCTTGAAGCCGTCGGCCATGGCCGCCGATCCCATGCCAATCCCGATCGTCAGTGCAATGGCTACAACACGAATGACCTTCACGAACGTCTCCTCCTCTCGTGTGCGCACCGCAGAGACGCGGGGCGCACCGAAGGAAGCAGAGGAGGCAATGAAGTCAATCGGGTACGGGCCTGGTTCGCTTTAGATAAGTTCTAACGTGGCCCATCGCTGCGGCCTTACGCCTAACAGGCCGGATGCGCAGCGCAAAAGCATGATCCGGAAAAGTGCGCAGCGGTTTTCCGAAAAGATCATGCTTAGGACAACAACCTGAAGCGCGATGACGATTCATCCTCATCGTATCGCGCTTTAGTAGCCGGCGACCGCGAGCGCGACCACTGCACCCATGCCGACCCAGCCGAAATGGCGGCCGCGCATCGCGAAGGCGTTGGCGAGGGCCGCAAAGCCGAACACGATGGCGAGCGTGGCGACGATCCAGTGCCGCGCGAGGCTCGACTCCAGCCGGGGCGCAACCAGCAGCAGCACGCCGCCGCCGACCCATGCCACCGTGCCGGCCTGCCAGACCAGTCGGATCAGCGTGCGCAGGCGCGCCGGCTCGATGCTGGCGCGGGCGAAGACCTTGGTCTCGCCGAGCACGCCGTGGATGAGCGCCAGCACGATCGCGGCGAGGCCGGAACATTGCAGGAGGAGGTCGCGCATGGGGCATGCTCCATCCGTACAGTACTGTATGGATATATGCACCTGCTTGCCGGAAGCTGTCAATACATTAGTGTATGGCCGCCATCTGGAGCCCGGCATGACCGAACAACTTTCCGCCGACGCCTGGATCAAAGAGGGCCTGAAGGTGCTCGCCAAAAGCGGCTTCACGGCGCTGAAAGCCGATCCGCTGGCCAAGGCCATGGGCGTCTCGCGCGGCAGCTTCTATTGGCATTTCACCGACCTGGCCGCGTTCCACGCCGCCGTGCTGAAGCGCTGGCGCGAGATCGCGGCCGAGCAGATCATCGCCGACGTCGAAGCCGCCAGCGACGAACCGCTCAAGATGCTGCTGCGGAGATCGTTTGGCGCGCGGCTCGACCTCGAGCGCGCGGTGCGCAACTGGGCGGCGTTCGATGCGGCGGCGCAAGGGGCGGTGCGCGCAATCGACCGCCGCAGGCTCGACTACATCGAAGAGCTGCTGGGCAAGCGTGGGCTCACCCCGGCGACGGCGGAGGCGCGCGCGCAGATCCTGTACTGGACGTTTCTCGGCTTCGCCCTGTCAGGCCCGCCGGTGCCGGCCGCGCGGCTTCAGGCCCTGCTCGACGAGCTCCTGGCGATGGTCTCGGCTTAGGCCCGTGATGGGCGGGCGCGGATCTCTGTGCTAAAGTCTACCGACTGCCGGAGAATCCCATGAACGCACCCACCGAACGTGCCGAAGCCAGCGTCGATCCCAAATTGCTGGAGATTCTGGTCTGCCCGCTGACCAAGGGCCCCCTCGAGTTCGATGCCGCAAAGCAGGAACTGATCTCGCGCAGCGCCAAGCTCGCCTATCCCATTCGCGACGGCATTCCGATCATGCTGCCGGAAGAGGCGCGCAAGATCGATTGAGCTTGTAGTCCGGGCGGTTCTTCATCGTTTGGAACGGTGAGCGCGCCACACTCCCGGTGTCATCCCCGCGAACGCGGGGATCCATAACCACAGGAAGTGGTTGTAGGTCGAAGTGGCAACTCCGAATCTTCGCTAAATTCTTGCTGCGGCGTATGGGTCCCGGATCTGCGCGCGCTTAGGGCGCGCTTGTCCGGGACGACAGCCGAGTATGCGGTAAGATCACGCTTCTACAACGCCTCGCCCTTCAACAGCCGCGGCACTTCGCCGGTAAGCCCCGCGGCCTGGCGGATGAAGAGGTTCTTGAGCGGCGGGGCGCGGTCGACGAGGCCGAGGCCGATGTCGCGCACCGTGCGCAGCAGCGTCGACTGGTTGGAGAACAGGAAGTTCAGCGAGTTGGTGGCAACTCCCATCGCCATGGTGTCGAAGCGGCGCCAGCGCTGATAGCGCTCGAGCACGTCGGCGCCGCCGATATCCATGCCGAGCCGTGCGGCATCGACGACCACTTCCGCCAGCGCGGCGACATCCTTCAGGCCCATGTTGAGACCCTGGCCCGCGATCGGGTGGATGACGTGGGCGGCATCGCCCACCAGCGCGAGACGCTCGGCGATGAAGGACCGCGCAACGAAATAAGACAACGGAAACGCGCGCGGCTTGTCGAGTGCCTTCACCTCGCCGAGATGCAGGCCGAAGCGCTGCTCGAGCTCGCTGTGAAATTCCTCGTCACCGAGCGCGATGATGCGCGCGGCCTCAGCGCGGCGCTCGGTCCACACCAGCGACGAGCGCTTGCCCGACAGCGGCAGGATCGCGAAGGGTCCTGCGGGCAGGAAATGCTCTTCGGCGCGACCCTCGTGATCGCGCTCATGGCCGACGGTGACGACGATGCCGGACTGGTCGTACTCCCAGCCATGGGTGGCGATGCCGGCGCGCTCGCGCAGCTTCGACCTCGCGCCATCGGCGGCGACCAGCAGGCTCGCCGCGATGACGCTGCCATCGCCGAGCGTCACGTCGATGCCGTCGGAACGCGCGTCATAGGACGCCACGGTGGTCGCACGCAGATCGATGCCCTCGGCCTCCGCACGCACCACCAGCGCATCGATCAGGCCGCGGTTCTCGACCATGTGCGCGAAGGGCTCACCCGGCGCGACGTCGCCGGCGAAGTTGAGGAACACCGGGCGGGTGGCGTCCTCCAGCTTCGAATCCGTGACGACCATGTCGAGGATGGGCTGCGCCTCGCTCCTGACGGCGTCCCAGGCGCCGATCGTCTCGAACAGGCGGCGGCAGGCGGCCACGATCGCGGTGGCGCGGGGGTCGCGGCTCGGCCGCGTCCCGAGCGCGGGATCGGCGACGATGACGGGGATCTCGGGCCCGAGCCCCTGGCGCAGCGCCAGGGCCAGCGCAAGCCCTGCAAACGCGCCGCCACCGATGACAATGCTACCCTGTACCGACATACCAAGTTTCCCGGTCAATTCCCGGTCTTGCTAGCAGACTTGAGCTGGGCGAAACAGTGCGGTGAGACGAGGGCGGCCAGCCCCATTGTGTCATTCCGGGGCGCGACGAAGTCGCGAGCCCGGAATCCATAACCACGAGCGGGGGTTATGGATTCCGGGCCTGCGCCGTTCCGGCGCATCCCGGAATGACGACTTCAGAGAGTTGTGTTCATGTCCAAAGGCCTGATCGATCTGATCGCGATCCTCGACCTCGAGCAGCTCGAGGTGAACCTGTTCCGTGGCAACAGCCCGAAGACAAGCTGGCAGCGGGTGTTCGGCGGCCAGGTGATCGGGCAGGCGATGGTTGCCGCGTGCCGCACCGTCGAGGGCCGGCTGCCGCATTCGCTGCATTGCTATTTCATCCTGCCGGGCGATCCGCAGATCCCGATCATCTACCAGGTCGAACGCCTGCGCGACGGAAAGAGCTATTCGACCCGCCGCGTCACCGCGATCCAGCACGGCAACGCCATCTTCTCGATCATGGTGTCGTTCCACGCCGAGGAGGAGAGCGCGTTCGACCATCAGGACAAGATGCCCGACGTGCCGCCACCGGAGAAGCTCACGGCGGAGGAGGTCGCGAAGCAGCCGATGTTCAAGGAGATGCCGGAGTTCATCCGCCGCTACTATGAATCCGACCGGCCGATCGAGCTGCGCCCGGTCGAGCTCGGCCGCTATTTCGGCCAGAAGATCGACGACGGCCGCATTCACGTCTGGATCAGGACCGCGGCGAAGCTGGCCGACGATCCGGCGCTGCATATGTGCGCGCTCGCCTACGCCTCGGATTTCTCGCTGCTCGATGCGATCATGGCGCGCTACGGCCGCACGCTGTTCGACAAGCGCATGATGCCGGCGAGCCTCGACCACGCGATGTGGTTTCACCGCCCCTTCCGCGCCGATGAATGGCTGCTCTACGCGCAGGATTCGCCGAGCGCACAGGGCGGCCGCGGCCTGACCCGCGGCTCGATCTTCAAGCCCGACGGCACGCTGGTCGCCTCCGTCGCGCAGGAAGGCTCCGTGCGCGAGCGGAAGGCATAGCGCCACGATCGCGATGGATCGCGCCGGTGGCTGTCCGGGGTCATCCTCCGAACGAGCCGCGCGGAACGAGCTCGGTCTGCGACGCGAACCAGTTCATGATCCAGCGATAGACCCACGGAATCGGGATGATCAGGCTGCACAGGATCGCAGCGACGATGCCGCGCCAGAGGATGTCGAGACCACTCCCCTTGAACACGACCTCGCGCCGCGTGCCCTCGACGCTGCGGCAGAACCAGCGCATCTGGGCCGCGGCGACCCAGGCCCAGCCGATGATGGTGAGGATGGAGATCGCAAACAGCAGATTCCAGCCGATATAGGCCCAGATCGTGCCGCTGAAGCTCAGGCCGAGCGGCTGCCCGTTGGAGGCGAGGTTCGCGACCATCCATTTGATCAGGAGCCAGTAGAGAACGATCTGCGCGACGAACAGCAGGTTGCTCAGGATCTCGCTGCCGATGAAGCCGAGGGCGATCGCCAGAACGATGAAGCCGAAATACCAGGGCAGCAGCGTCATGGCGTCGCCGATGAAGCTTAGATTGGGCCGGCCCGGGACCTTCACGCAGGACACGATCCATTTCGTGTACCAGACGAACACCCACGGCGCGGGGATGACGAAGATCATTCCGATCAGCAGGACGATGCTGCGCCAGGTGAATTCCAGGATGCCGAAATCGATCGCCAGAGAGCCACTGCTGCCCGTGCCGGCATAGCCGCCGGAACCCATCATCGGCGGACCGCCGGCCGGCATCATCGGCGGGGCGCCGCCGCCGATCAGGCCCGGGACCTCGGCAGCCTTCTGCCAGCCCGCCATGCCCTCGGTCCATACCAGCGTATCCGGGCGGACGATGCCCTGGGCGATGAGATCGCGGAATTGGCCCTCCGGAAAAGGCCCCTGCTGCTTGCCTTCGGATGCGTAGAACCAACTCGCCATGAAGCGTCCCCAAAACTCTTTTGTACCGCCCGACCGCCGCGGGTTCACCGCATCCATGCCAAAAATGCATTGTGAATGATGAACAGTTGCCCTGTACAGAGGCGGCCGCTCCCATGACCGCCCTTGGCCAAACGTTTTTCCGCTTCAGTCTGCAACTTTTTTATGCCATTTGCCCGGAAAGATGCCAGATTGACGCTGCGCCGAGGACATACGGCGTAGCGCATCCCGGGGGAATAGGCCTGACCATGAAACTCGTCGTCGCGATCATCAAACCCTTCAAGCTCGATGAGGTCCGGCAGGCCCTGACCGCGATCGGCGTCCACGGCATGACCGTCACCGAGGTCAAGGGTTACGGCCGGCAGAAGGGCCACACCGAGATCTATCGCGGCGCCGAATATGTCGTGAACTTCCTGCCCAAGCTGCGCATCGAGATCGCGGTCCCTTCCGACGTTGCCGACAAGGCGGTCAGCGTGATCACCGCGACCGCGCGCACCGGGCAGATCGGCGACGGCAAGATCTTCGTCACGCCGATCGACCATGCGCTGCGCATCCGCACCGGCGAAACCGACAGCGACGCGCTCTAGGTTTCGGCTTGACTCGTTTTCTTGACGCGAGCCGGTATCCACTTCGCTCGAAAACGCTCTGATATATCTTCGATCGCACCGGGCAACGACGCCACAGCGTGCGACGCCAATTGATGCCGGGGGAAACGACATGGCGGGATTGTTGCGCCGCGCAGCGTACATGGCTGCGCCGATCGGGCTCGTGTCCGTGGTGGCCGTGCCGGCGCACGCCGCGCCCTCCGGGATCAACAGCGCCGACACGGCCTGGATGATCGTCGCCACCGCGCTGGTGCTGATGATGACGATCCCGGGGCTCGCGCTGTTCTATTCCGGCATGGTGCGCAAGAAGAACGTGCTCGCCACCATGGCGCAGAGCCTGGCCGCGGTGACGCTGGTCTCCATTCTCTGGGTGGCGTTCGGCTATTCGCTCTGCTTCGTCGGCGACGGGCCGTGGATCGGCACGCTCGACCGCTGGTTTCTCGCCGGCATGACCATGGACAGCGTCAACCCGGCGGCGAAGACCATCCCGGAATCGCTGTTCATGCTGTATCAGATGACGTTTGCGATCATCACGGTCGCCCTGGTCGCGGGCTCGGTCGCCGACCGCATGCGGTTCTCCGCCTATCTGCTGTTCTCCGTCGCCTGGTTCATCTTCGTCTACATCCCGCTGGCGCATTGGGTGTGGGGCGGCGGCTTCCTTGCCAGCATGGGCGTGCTGGATTTCGCCGGCGGCCTCGTGGTGCACCTGTCGGCCGGCACCGGGGGCCTCGTTGCGGCCAAGGTGATGGGGCGACGTCACGGCTACGGCACCGAGAATCTCTCGCCGTTCGATCTGTCGCTCGCGGTGATGGGCACCGGCCTGCTGTGGGTCGGCTGGTTCGGCTTCAATGGCGGCTCGGCGCTTTCGGCGAATTCACGCGCGGTGATGGCGATCATTGCAACCCATCTTGCCGCCTGCGCCGGCGCGCTGACATGGGCTGCGATCGAATGGTCGACACGGCGCAAGCCCTCCGTGCTCGGCATGATCTCCGGCGCGGTGGCCGGCCTCGGCACCATCACGCCGGCCTCGGGCTTCGTCGCGCCCTGGCACGGCATCGTCATCGGTATCGCCGCCGGGGTGGTCTGCTACTGGGCCTGTACCTGGCTGAAGCACCGCTTCAACTATGACGATTCGCTCGACGTGTTCGGCGTCCATGGCGTCGGCGGGCTGACCGGCACCTTGCTCGGCGGCGTGTTCGCGACCAGCGCCATCGGCGGCACCGCGGGCCTGCTGGAGGGCCATCCTCAGCAGATCCTGATTCAGTTCTACGGGGTCGCCGTCACCTTCGTCTGGTCGGGGGGCGTGAGCTTCATCCTGCTCAAGCTGGTCGGCCTGTTCGTGCCCTTGCGCGTATCCCGTGAGCAGGAGCTTGAGGGGCTGGATATTTCGCAGCACGGTGAAGCCCTGCAATAGGTGGACTTCACTACGAAATTACCTCCTTGCTGCCCGACGTGTGAGCAACATTGTGTCGGCAGTCTGTCCTGCCCTGGATTTGAGCAGGCATGACCACGTTTTAAGCGCGACGTAATAGCGCACTGCAGCACAATAGCCGTCGAACGCGAAAACACCCGCTTTCATAATCCGTTAGGCAACACGCCCGATCTGGCACGGCATTTGATTCTAGGGGTCCGGCTGTGCCCGCGTAGTGAATTTTCTCCCTCGTGGCGAACCAGTCGAGAAACGCCCGGCCACGTCCGGACCGGGCCCAAGCGGGGATAGGACCCATGAAAATTGTTATGGCGATTATTAAGCCATTCAAGCTGGAAGAAGTCCGTGACGCCCTGACCGCCATCGGCGTTCACGGTCTCACGGTGACGGAAGTCAAGGGGTATGGCCGCCAGAAGGGTCATACGGAAATCTATCGCGGCGCCGAATATGCCGTGAGCTTCCTGCCCAAGATCAAGATCGAGGTCGCTGTCGCCTCCGACCAGGTCGACAAGACCATCGACGCCATCACGTCCGCGGCGAAAACCGGACAGATCGGCGACGGCAAGATCTTCGTCATCAACCTCGACCATGCGGTGCGCATCCGCACCGGCGAGGCCGATGCCGCGGCCCTTTGATTTCGCGCTCAACCTTATCCAAGCAGGAGTAAATAATATGACGTTCAAGCGTCCCTATGGCGCGGGACTGGCGGCTCTCGCAGTCGGCCTGTTCGCTGCGACCGCAGCCTACGCCGAGCCAACGGTCAACAAGGGAGACAACGCCTGGATGATGACATCGACAGTGCTGGTGCTGTTGATGACGATCCCCGGCCTCGCGCTGTTCTACGGCGGTCTCGTCCGTTCCAAGAACATGCTCTCCGTCCTGATGCAGGTGTTCTACACCGTCTGCGTCGTCGTCGTGATCTACGCCGTGTACGGCTACAGCCTCTCCTTCACCGGCGGCTCCGACTTCATCGGCGGCTTCTCCAAGGCCTTCATGATGGGCGTCACCACCGAGACGCAGGCTGCGACCTTCTCCGTCGACGCCAACATCACGGAGCTCATCTATGTCTGCTTCCAGATGACCTTCGCGGCGATCACGCCCGCCCTCATCGTCGGCGCCTTCGCCGAGCGCATGAAGTTCGCGGCGATCGCGCTGTTCGTCCCGCTCTGGGTGACGCTGATCTACTTCCCGATCGCGCACATGGTCTGGTACTGGCAGGGTCCGGACCTGATCCAGGACGCGGCCAAGGCTCTCGCGGCGGCGGGTGACGCGGCGGCGAAGACCGCGGCGCAGGCCAAGCTCGACGAGCTCAATGCCGACGCCGGCTGGATCTTCAAGATGGGCGCGATCGACTTCGCGGGCGGCACCGTGGTGCACATCAACGCCGGCATCGCAGGTCTCGTCGGCGCTCTCCTGATCGGCAAGCGTGTCGGCTACGGCAAGGAGCTGATGGCTCCGCACTCGCTGACCATGTCGATGATCGGCGCCTCGCTGCTCTGGGTCGGCTGGTTCGGCTTCAACGCCGGCTCCAACCTGGAAGCCAGCGGCGGCGCTGCGCTCGCCATGACCAACTCCTTCGTCGCCACCGCAGCCGCCGCGCTGTCGTGGATGTTCGCGGAGTGGATCATCAAGGGCCATCCCTCGGTGCTCGGCGTGATCTCGGGCGCTGTCGCGGGCCTCGTGGCCGTCACCCCTGCAGCCGGCTTCTCCGGCATCATGGGCGCGATCGTCCTCGGCCTCATCGCCGGCGTGGTCTGCCTGTTCTTCTGCACCGTGGTGAAGAACGCGCTCGGCTACGATGACTCCCTCGACGTGTTCGGCGTGCACTGCATCGGCGGCATCGTCGGCGCCATCGGCACCGGCATCCTGGTCAACCCCGCGCTCGGCGGCGCCGGCATCGTCGACTACACGGCGATCCCGCCGAAGGTCGCCGATTACGAGTTCGCCACGCAGATGATCGCCCAGATCAAGGCCGTCTGCACCACGCTGGTGTGGTCGGGCGTCGGTTCGGCGATCCTCTACAAGGTCGTCGACGTGATCGTCGGCCTCCGCGCCAATGTCGAGAGCGAGCGTGAAGGCCTCGACATCACCGAGCACACCGAGCGCGCCTACAACATGTAAGTCTCCTCCCGGACGGGATCTCCCCGGAGACCCCGTCCACAACTCCGGTTCGGGCACATACCCGGCAATGCCCTGACCGTTGAGGGGCTCCAGCGCAAGCTGGAGCCCCTTTCTTTTTGGCCGGTTCCGCTTGCAGGTCAGGGCATGAAGCGCCCCACATACATTGTGATCCGGCCTCGATATTCCCGCTCTGGACGCAGGCGGCGGCCGATGGTTAATCGCGTCTTAACCTCGCCCTATCTATGGTGAACTGAACCGCTTCCCGCCGGTGCCTTCGCGCGACCGGCTGTTCCAAGAGTGCTGGCGCCCCGAATGGCTATGACCGCTTCATCCCGTGCGCCGCTGTCCGGTGGAAGCCCCGACAGCGACCGCTCGCCCTTCATCCGGCTGAACGAACTGCTGGCGTCGCATCAGCCGGGTAAGCCCTTGATCACGCTTGCAGTCGGCGAGCCCCAGCATCCCGTACCCGACTTCGTCGGCCCGGTCCTGGCGAGGCACATCGCCGATTTCGGCCGCTACCCGCTCGGCAAGGGCATCGAGCCGTTCCGCAAAGCCGCCGGCGCCTGGCTGTCGTCGCGGTTCAAGCTGCCGCGGCCGCTTGATCCCGAGAGCGAGATTCTCGTCCTCAATGGCAGCCGCGAAGGGCTGTTCTTTGCGGCGATCACCGCGGCGCGCTATGTCGGGCCGCGTCCCGGCAAGCCTGTGATTCTGATGCCGAACCCGTTTTATCCGGTTTATGGCGCCGGCACCCGCGCCGCGGCCTGCGAGCCGGTCTACCTGCCGACCACGGTCGAGAACGGCTTCCTGCCCGATCTCGATGCCATCGACGAGGCCACACTGGCGCGCACGGTGGCGTTCTATCTGGCTTCGCCGGCCAATCCACAAGGCTCGGTCGCCTCGCCCGATTATTTCAAACGCTTGAAGCAACTCGCCGACCGCTACGGCTTCGTGATCCTCAGCGACGAGTGCTATTCCGAGATCTACACCCGGCAGGCTCCTGGCAGCGTCCTGGAATGCGCCGGCCCCGACTTCACCCGCGTGGTCGCGTTCCAGTCGCTGTCGAAGCGATCCAACCTGCCGGGCATGCGCGTCGGCTTCGCCGCCGGCGACAAGAGGTTCATCGGCATGTTCCTGGAGCTGCGCAACGTTGCCGCGCCCCAGGTGCCGGTGCCGCTCCAGCACGTCGCGACCGTCGCCTATGGCGACGAAGCGCATGTCGAGGAGAACCGCAGGCTCTATCGCATCAAGTTCGATCTCGCCGACCAGATCATCGGCAATCGCTACGGCTATCGCCGGCCCGATGCCGGCTTCTGCGTCTGGCTCGACACGTCCGCCCTCGGCGACGACGTGTCGGTGACGCTGAGACTTTTCAAGGAAGCAGGTGTGCGCGTGGTGCCCGGCAGTTATCTGGCCCGGCTCCAGCCCGACGGCTTCAATCCCGGTGCCGGCTACATTCGCCTCGCACTGGTGCAGGATGGAGAGACCACGGCGCAGGCGCTGCACCGCCTGGTCGAGACTCTGGGTTAGGCGGGGCCCATGAGCATGTCGGCAATCGAACGTGTCATTCCGCTGGTGGGCCATCTGCCGCCATCGATCCGCGAGGGTCTGGCGCGGCGCATGCGCGAGCTCACCGGCCTCGGCCTGATCGCGCTGGCGGGCGTCGCCTCGGCCGCGCTGATGACGTGGTCGGTGCAGGATCCCAGCCTCAGCCACGCCACCTCGCGGCCGATCCGCAACGTTCTCGGCTATGCCGGCGCGATCGGTGCGGACCTCGCGATGCAGATCCTCGGGCTCGGCGCGATCATGCTGGTCCTGACGGTTGCGGTCTGGGGCTGGCGCATGATGACCCATCGCCCGTTCGACCGCGAAACATTGCGGCTCGGCTGCTGGATTCTCTGCACGGTGATCGCGGCGGGCTTCGTCAGCTGCTGGCCGCATGGCGGCGCATGGCCGCTGCCGACCGGCCTCGGCGGCGTGGTCGGCGACGCGCTGGTGCGTGCGCCGGCGGTGATCTTCGGACCGGCCGGCACGATCTACCGCATCGTGCTGGGCACGATCCTGTTCGCCGCGATGACCGTGACCTTCCTGATCGCCTGCGGCCTTGGCGCCCGCGAGCAGGATGACGAGCTTGCGGAAATCGAGGATGACGACAAGCCGCTCGACGAAGACGAGGAGAGCGATCGCGGCTCGGTGTCGCTGGGCTGGCTGTTCCACGCGCTGATGAGCAGCAAGGCGCGGCTGATCTGGCTGCTTGGCGCCGCCTACCGCTCGCTGGTCTCGAGCGGACCGAAGACCAAGGCCGCTGCATTCAGCCGCCAGGAGCCGAATCTGGGCGGCGGCCGCGCCGCGCCCCCGATCTCGCCGCAGTCCGAAGACGCGGACTACGAGGACGAGCACGAGGAAGAGGAAGACGAGGAGGAGGAAGAGGAACAGCCCGCCGCGCGCGCGCCGCGCAAGAAGGCTGCACCGAAGGCCGCGGCCAGGAAGTCCTCCGACAAGTTCGACCTTCCCTCCGTCTCGATGCTGGCCGCCCCGAAAGCCGGCGACCGCCAGCCGCTCAGCAAGGCCGAGCTGGAGACCAATTCCCGTTCACTCGAAGGCGTGCTGCAGGATTTCGGCGTGCGCGGCGAGATCGTGAAGGCCAATCCGGGTCCGGTCGTGACGCTCTACGAATTGGAGCCGGCACCCGGCATCAAGTCCTCGCGCGTGATCGGGCTTGCCGACGACATCGCCCGCTCGATGAGCGCGCTGTCCGCGCGTGTCGCGGTCGTGCCCGGCCGCAACGCCATCGGCATCGAATTGCCGAACGCGCATCGCGAGAAGGTCTATTTGCGCGAATTGCTGGTGGCGAAGGAGGCGACCGACACGGTGGCGAAGCTGCCGCTGTGCCTCGGCAAGACCATCGGCGGCGACCCCGTCATCATCGATCTCGCCCGTACGCCGCACATGCTGATCGCCGGTACCACCGGCTCGGGCAAATCGGTCGCGATCAACACCATGATCCTCAGCCTGGTCTACCGGCTGCGCCCGGACCAGTGCCGGCTGATCATGGTCGACCCGAAGATGCTCGAGCTCTCCGTCTATGACGGCATTCCCCATCTGCTCACGCCCGTCGTGACCGATCCGAAGAAGGCGGTGGTCGCGTTGAAATGGGCCGTGCGCGAGATGGAAGAGCGCTACAAGAACATGGCCAAGCTCGGCGTGCGCAACATCGACGGCTACAACACGCGCCTGCTCGAATTGAAGGCCAAGGGCGAGGAGCCGACGCGCACGGTGCATACCGGCTTCGACAAGGAAACCGGAAAGGCGATCTACGAGGAAGAGAAGCTCTCGCTCGACCCGCTGCCCTACATCGTCATCATCGTCGACGAAATGGCCGACCTGATGATGGTCGCCGGCAAGGACATCGAAGGCGCGGTGCAGCGTCTCGCGCAGATGGCGCGCGCCGCCGGCCTGCACGTGATCCTGGCCACGCAGCGCCCGTCGGTCGACGTCATCACCGGCACCATCAAGGCGAACTTTCCGACCCGCATCGCCTTTCAGGTCACCTCCAAGATCGACAGCCGCACCATCCTCGGCGAGATGGGCGCCGAGCAGCTGCTCGGCCAGGGCGACATGCTCTACATGGCCGGCGGCGGCCGCATCAGCCGCGTGCACGGACCTTTCGCTTCCGACGAGGAAGTCGAGAAGGTGGTGCGTCACCTCAAGACGCAGGGTCAGCCGGAATATCTCGAAGCCGTTACCGCCGAAGAGCCGGCCGAGGACGAGGACGGCGCCGTGTTCGACGCGACCGGCATGGGCGGGGATGGCGGCGGCGATCTATTCCAGCAGGCGGTTGCCATCGTCAAACGCGATCGCAAGGCCTCGACCAGCTATATCCAGCGCCGCCTGCAAATCGGCTATAATCGCGCCGCATCACTGATGGAGCGCATGGAACTGGAGGGCATCGTCGGCCCCGCCAACCACGCCGGCAAGCGCGAGATCCTGGTCGAGGAAGAAGACAGCCATATGTGAGGCGAAGGGCTCTGAACATCATCTCACGCAAAATCGATATCCGCTTTTGCCAGAAATCACGCTAAAAGGGCGCCCAGCCATACAGGACGACGTATTGATCAGACATCCGGACATTCGATTCGCCGCCACCATCGCCGCGCGAAGTGCGCGCGTGGCCGGCGTGCTTCTCGTCACCGCCGCGATGGTGACTGCGACGTCGTTCGCGGAGACCGTGCCCGTGCCGAAGCCTGCACCGAAGGGCCGCAGCGACGGCGGGCAGGCCGGTGGGCCCGCTGTGACCGGCGCGACGCAGGCGCCACCGAATCCGGTCATCCCGGATCCGCGGCGCAACGTGCCGACCAGCATCTTCCAGACCTTCGATGCCAACCAGAAAGCGCAGGCGGCCAAAGTCAGCGCCTATCTGTCGTCGCTTCAGACATTGGTTGGTAATTTCGTCCAGGTCGGCCCCGACGGCAGTAAGACACAGGGCGATTTCTACATCCAGAAGCCCGGCAAGGTGCGCTTCGAATATGACGCGCCGAGCCCGATCGACATCGTCGCCGACGGATCCTCGCTGGTGGTGCGCGACCGCAAGCTCGCGACCCAGGACATCTATCCGCTGTCGCAGACGCCGCTGCGCTTCCTGCTGTCCGACCGCATCGACCTGATGAAGGACACCAATGTCATTGGCGTCTCGGCCGACGACGTCTTCGTCAGCGTCACCATCGAGGAGAAGCAGGCGCTGGTCGGCACCAGCCGGCTGCTCCTGATGTTCGGCGCCAAGGACGGACAGCTCAAGCAGTGGACCGTCACCGACCCGCAGGGCTACGACACCACCATCGCGGTCTACAATCTGGATTCGAGCAAGAAGCTCGACCCCAACATGTTCAAGATCGATTTCACCAATTACGGCCCGTCACCGGGTTGAGATTGCATGGCCGCTCCAATCACCTCATGCCCGGGCTCGTCCCGGGCATCCGCGTTTCTGGGTCCGACAAAAAGACGTGGATGGCCGGGACAAGCCCGGCCATGACGGATGGAGTTTGTTAGATCGTCACCATGCGTCTTTCCCTGACAACCTGGAACATCAATTCGGTGCGGCTGCGCATCGACCTGGTCGCGAAATTCCTGAAGAGCGCGCGGCCGGAGGTGCTGTGCCTGCAGGAGACCAAGTGCATCGACGACGCCTTTCCGCTGAAGCGCTTCAAGCGGCTCGGCTACGAGCACGTCGCGCTGAACGGGCAGAAGGGCTATCACGGCGTCGCCATCGTCTCGAAGATTCCCTTCGAGTCCAAGGACATCCGCACCTTCTGCGACAAGGTGGATTCGCGCCACATCTCGGTGTCGTTCGGCGCGAAGGCGGGCATCGCAAAGCCTTTGGTGCTGCATAATTTCTACGTGCCCGCCGGCGGCGACATTCCCGATCCGGCGCTGAACGAGAAGTTCGACCACAAGCTTCGCTTCCTCGACGAGATGAAGGCGTGCGAGCCGCTGCATCCGCGCGGCGATGACCGCCACATCCTGGTCGGCGACCTCAACGTCGCCCCGCACGAGAACGACGTGTGGTCGCACAGGCAGCTTCTGAAAGTCGTCTCGCACACACCCGTCGAAACCGAGAAGCTGAAGGCGGCAATTGCCGCCGGCGAATGGATCGACGTCGCGCGCGAGCGCATCCCGATGTCGGAGAAGGTCTATACGTGGTGGAGCTATCGTTCCGCCGACTGGACCGTCGGCGATCGTGGCCGCCGGCTCGATCACATCTGGGTCTCGCGTGCGCTGAAGGACGCGGTCAGCGATTTCAAGATCCTGCGCGATGCGCGGAGCTGGGAGCGGCCGTCGGACCACGTGCCCGTCACGGTGACGCTGGAGGTCTAAAGCCCCCGTCCGTTCTCCGGGACGCGCGGAGCGGTTAAGACGTCAGCTTCGCGCCGGCCATCAGGATATCGCTGGCGATCTGGCTGGAGCGCACCGCGAATTCGTCGCGCAGGCGAACGGCGGCGGCGGGGTCGCTCTCCAGCACGCGCTGGAACAGGCTGCGTGCGACTCGGATGACGGAGGAATGCTCCAGCGCGATCGCACGCGATGGCCGCTTCATCGGCACCACCAGCGCGAGCTCGCCGATCAGCGCGCCCGGACCGGCGATCATTTCGGCGCCGGCGCCGTCTTCGACCCTGAAGGCGCCGCGCTGGACCACGAAGCCGGCATCGGCGGCGTCGCCGAGATCGAACAGGACGTCACCGCGGACGAAGTCACGTTGCTCGGAACCGATCGCCAGCATGCGCAACGAGGCGTCTCCCAACAGGCGCAGTGTCGGGACACGCTCGAGAAGCGCTACGTCGTCGTCGATTGACATTCCGGTCCGTGGCTCGAGGAACGCGCCAATTTACGACGAATCGCGCGTTTCCGGAACGTATCACGGCACCAGCTTGTAGCCACCGGCTTCGGTGACCAGGATCTCGGGGTTGGCGGCGTCCTTCTCGATCTTCTGGCGAAGCCGATAGATGTGGGTTTCCAGCGTGTGGGTGGTGACGCCGGAATTGTAGCCCCAGACCTCCTGGAGCAGGGTCTCGCGCGACACCGGCATCTGGCCGGCCCGGTAGAGGAAGCGCAGAATCGCGGTTTCCTTCTCGGTGAGGCGGACCTTGCGGGCGTTGGCCGCGGTCAGCATCTTCGAGCCGGGACGGAAGGAGTAGGGGCCGACCGAGAACACCGCGTCCTCGCTGGCTTCGTGCTGCCGGAGCTGGGCTCGGATGCGAGCCAGCAGTACGGCGAAGCGGAAGGGCTTTGCGACATAGTCGTTGGCGCCGGATTCCAGCCCAAGGATCGTGTCGGAATCGGTGTCGTGCCCGGTCAGCATGATGATCGGGGCCTTGAAACCGCCCTTGCGCAAGGAGCGGACTACCTCGCGGCCGTCGGTGTCGGGCAGGCCGACATCCATCAGGACCAGATCGGGGGAGTTGGCCTTGGCGGCGCTCGCGCCCTTGGCGCCGGTGTCGACCGCGGAGGCTTCGAATTCTTCGTGTAGCGATAATTGCTCCACCAACGTGTCGCGCAGATCGGTGTCGTCATCCACGATCAGGATCTTGCGGGCATTGGGCATGGGAGGTCATCCTTTTAGGGTCCGGCTCGGCGCGCATCCATGCCGCACCCAGCCGCGAGGGAAGTTTAGGGTCGCCGTTTTATTGTTGTTCGTGTTGAAGTAGTGGGCTGTTACCGATTCACAAGCCGCAAGCACTCTAGCCCAGAATAGCAGGGCGATTTGATGAATGTCCTGTAATGAATTCGACATTGCACGTTCACATGAAAAATACAGCAGCTTCAGTTGGTTACGCCAGGAATCGAAGAGCCGGGCCGCTGTCTGCGATCCGCGTTAAGGCTGCGGCCGGAAATCCGCGCCGGGGCTGGCTGTCGGCCGGAACGCTGACCATCCCGGTTGCGCTGGGGCGGGGCGGCATTCTCGCCAACAAGCGCGAGGGCGATGGCGGCACCCCCAGGGGCAGCTTCCGTCCCAGGCGGCTGTGGTGGCGGGGCGACCGGCACAGCCGCCCGCAGACGTTCTTGCCGGCCCGGATGATCACCGGCGCAGACGCCTGGTGCGAGGATCCACGGGACCGCCATTACAATCAGGGCATCCGGCTGGGCGAGGGGCAGGGCGGTGACCGGCTCAAGCGGGCCGACCACCTCTATGACTTCATCATCGAGATCGACCACAACACCAGACCGCGCATCGCCGGCCGCGGCAGTGCGGTGTTCCTGCACCTCGCCCGCGACAATTTCGGCCCGACTGCGGGCTGCGTCTCCATGACGAAGTCTGCGATGCTGCAATTGCTGCGGCGCTTGGGCCCGCGAACACGAATCATCATCGGGTGAGGGCGCATGCTCGACAAGGATCAGATCGCCGCCGCTTCGGCGCTTCCGGTTCAACACTGGCGCGACGGCACCAACGCCGCCGTCATTGCGAGCGCCACGTTTCGCGCTCGTGCCCCGGACGCAGCGCAGCGCTTCTTCAGCGGTGCGCTGCGGAGCCGGGGCCCATCTCGCCGCACTGTGCCGTGTCGCCCTGGGTCCCGGCTCTGCGCTGCAACGCTTTAAGCGTTGCAGCTTGTCCGGGACACGAGCGTAAGCGTCGGTCGTGCGCCTTGCGCCGTCAATAGCGGTTGCCAGGCACGCTCTCCGCTAACGGCTCTTACCGGTGCCCGAAGATCGCAGACCCCACGCGCACATGGGTGGCGCCCAGCATGATCGCGGTCGCGAAATCGGCGCTCATGCCCATCGATAGGTTCTTCAATCCGTTGCGCGCGGCGATCTTGGCGGTGAGGGCAAAATGCGCCGCCGGCGGTTCGTCGACCGGCGGGATGCACATCAGTCCGGAGATCGTGAGCCCATAGGTGTCGCGGCAGCTCGCGAGGAAGGCATCGGCCTCGCCGGGCGCGACGCCGGCCTTCTGCGGTTCCTCGCCGGTATTGATCTGGACGAAGAGCTGCGGGTGCTTGTTCTGGGATTCGATTTCCTTGGCTAATGCCTGGCAAATGCTCGGGCGATCGACCGAATGGATTGCGTCGAACAGCGCGACCGCCTCTTTCGCCTTGTTGGATTGCAGCGGCCCGATCAGGTGCAGCGCGATATCGGGGTAAACAGACGTTAAGGCCGGCCACTTGCTTTTGGCCTCCTGCACCCGATTCTCGCCGAATACCCGCTGTCCGGCGGCGATGACGGGGATAATTGCATCGGCGGCGAAAGTCTTGGATACCGCGATCAGCGTCACGGAGGCGCGGTCGCGCCGTGCGTCCTTGCAGGCGCGGGCAATTTCGGCTTCGACCGCGGCGAGCGCGTTTGGTGAATGGCCGGTTACCGGCGCGGCGATGGCTTCTGTCATGACGTCTCTTGGCCGGGATCGTAGCCCGAGTTAAGTCCAATTTTACCGAGTTCAAGAAACAGTTTTTGAACCCTTCGCTTTACCTTGGCCCATGGGGTGGGTAACGAAGATGGCAAGCGTCAGTCTCAACCGCAAACGCGCGAAACTCAAGCAGGTTCTGGGAATCCGGGCGCGGCTTGCGTTGCTTGCGGTCATTCTCGTGGCGCCGTTAATGCTCGAGCGCATCCGCTCGCTCGAAGACACGCGTGCGCGGCAGATCGCGCAGGCTGCGGCCGAGTTCACCACGGTGGCAAGGCACAGTGCCGATGCGCAGCGCGAGGTGATCTCGTCGGTCGAGACCATCCTGAAATCGGAAGCCTTCATCCGCGCCTCCGTCGGCGGCATCAGCAAGAGCTGCGACGTGCTGCGCGCAAGCCTGCCGTCGAGCCTTCCCTGGATCCGCACGCTTTTGATCGCCGGCCAGGACGGGCGCATCCAATGCGCCACCAACAACATGTATGTCGGGCTCGATCTCAGTGACCGGCCCTACTTCCAGCAGGCACAGCAAACCGGCCGCTTCGTTCTCAGCGACTTCATCCTGTCGCGGCCGGTGCTCTCGCCGACCGTGATGGCGGTTTATCCGGTCTCGGCCTTCAGCGGGGTGCCCGATGCCGTCGTGCTCGCCACCGTCAATCTCGACTGGATGTCGAAGGTCATGAGCAATCTGGGCGGCCGCGCCGGCATCACCGCGGTGCTGGTCGACAGCGCCGGCACCGTGCTGGCGGCGCCCGCCGATCAGCACAGCACGGTCGGCCGTCCCCTCGACAACATGCCGCTGATGTCCGCGATCGCGGACAAGGCACTGCGGTCCGACCAGGACGAGGGTTCACTGTCGTTCCTCGCAGCCGACGGCTCCCGCCGCGCGGTCAGCTATATCCGCATCGCCGGCACCAATGCCCGCCTGATCGCCAGCATCGATGAAGACAAGGTGTCAGCAGCGGTCAACCGCGACATCCGCACCGCCTATCTGCAGCTCGCTTTCGTCGTCGTGTTCGTCCTGCTCGGCGCGCTGATTGCCGCCGAGAAACTCGTCATCAAGCCGATCGAGATGCTGGCCGACATGGCCAAGCGTCTCGGTGAGGGCGACCTGTCGGCCCGCGCGGCACGCAATCGGCTGCCGGCCGAGTTCGTTCCGCTGGCCCGCGCCTTCAACGCGATGGCTGCGCAGCTGAGCCAGCGCGAGCGCGAGCTGGTAGCGAGCAACGACCGGCTGACGGTGATGGCCTCGATCGACATGCTGTCGGGGCTCGCCAACCGCCGCGGTTTCCAGAGCCGGCTCGATTTCGAATGGATGCGCGCACAGCAATATGGCAGCGACCTGGCGCTCCTGATGATCGACGTCGACCATTTCAAGCTGTTCAACGACACTTACGGCCATCTCGAAGGCGATTCCTGCCTGACTCGGCTCGGCGAATCGCTGTCCGGCATCGCCGCCGACACGATGGGCTTTGCGGCCCGCTATGGCGGCGAGGAATTCTGCCTCTTGCTGCCGAATACCGACGTGATGAGCGCCGCCGAAATCGGCGAACAGGTGCGGGCGGCCGTGCTGAGACTCTGCCTGCCGCACATCACCTCGAACCACATGATCGTCACGGTCTCGATCGGGGTTGCCGCGACAAAGCCGAACGAGTCTTTGCGTCCCGGCGACCTGATCGAAGCCGCCGACGCCGCGCTCTATGCCGCCAAGCACCGCGGCCGCAACAATGTCGTCGAGCACGGCGTGCAGGCGATCGAGACCGGCGCGGCTGACATGATGATGGTGGCCAGCGCCTAGCCCGCGGCCCCGGCCCGCTCGAGATCGATCTCCGTCACCACACGATTACGACCCCCGCTCTTGGCGAGATAGAGCGCGCGGTCGCAACGCTCGATCAGATCGGTGATCGCCTCGCCGGTCCGGTACTGCGCCACGCCGATCGACACGCTGATGCCGGGCAGGGTCTCGCCGGTCGAGCGGCGCGTGATCGTGGCTTCGGCGATCGCGCGCCTGATGCGTTCGGCGATCTCGGCGCAAGCGGCCAGATCGGCATCCGGCAGCACCGCCATCAGCTCCTCGCCGCCATAGCGGGCCGGCAGATCCTGCTCGCGAACTTTTTCGCGCAGCACCTTCGCCATCAGGCGCAGCACCTGGTCGCCGACGCCATGGCCGAAATTGTCGTTGAACGCCTTGAAGTAGTCGATATCGAGCATCAGCACGCTGAGCGGCTCGCCCCATTCCGCGGTCGTCTGCGCCTTGCGCAGGAATTCGTCGAGAGCCCGCCGGTTCGCCAGCCCCGTCAACATGTCGGTCCGGGCGCGCTGCTCGGACCGCGATAGCGAATCGCGGATCACGTCGAGCTCGCGGGTCTTTTCCGCAAAGCCTGCCTCCAGCCGCGTCGCCCTTGTGGCGGCCCGCGCCAGCTCGTTCATGAGCTGGGCCACCAGCAGCTTTGGATCGACGCCGGCCCTGCCTTGGTCGGCCACCTCGCTGATGACCTGCATCTGCGAATGATTGTCGGCGATTGCGGTCGCCAGAAATTCCTTCGCGGCTCCCATGAGCGCCTGCAGCCGCTCGGAGGTGTCGACCGCGACGGCGCTCGCCTGGGGCGCGACGTAGGTCTCGAACAGGTCCTGATTGGTTCGCGCATCGAAGGGACGATTGTGGTCGATCAGCAGATCGATCGCGTTGCGCAGATCGTCATGACTGCCTGCGAAATACTGGAACCAGACCGCGAAATTGGCCGGAGTCGGCGCAATGCGCTGATCGGCCATGCTCCGCATCGCCCGTCCGGCGATGGACGCGGCATAGTCGTAATCGGGATCGTCGAAGCTGGAATCCATCGCGGTCATGCGGCCTTGTCAGGCCGCAAATTGGCATCGACCCCTTAATCACACCCCAACGCGGGCCCTCGTAGTTATGCGGAGACGCGGCCGAAGTTCCAGAACGCGGCAACCCATTGACCCCCTGAGGTCTTCTATGGCCTAGTCCGCCGTCTTGAGACGGCCGAACCCACGAAAACCCAACGATTCCATGACCTCCGAACGCTATAACGCCCGCGACGCCGAACCGCGCTGGCAACGCCTCTGGGACGAGCAGGCGATCTTCGTCTCCAGGAACGACGATCCGCGGCCGAAATATTACGTGCTCGAGATGTTCCCCTACCCTTCCGGGCGCATCCATATCGGCCATGTCCGGAATTACACACTGGGTGACGTGCTGGCCCGCTTCATGCGCGCCAAGGGCTTCAACGTGCTGCATCCGATGGGCTGGGATGCCTTCGGCCTGCCGGCCGAGAACGCCGCGATCGAGCGCAAGGTCGCCCCGAAGGCCTGGACCTACGACAACATCGCCGCGATGAAGAAGCAGCTCCGCTCGATCGGGCTATCGCTGGACTGGAGCCGCGAGATCGCAACCTGCGATCCCAGCTATTACAAGCACCAGCAGAAGATGTTTCTGGACTTCCTGCGCGCAGGGCTTGCCGAGCGCGAGAAGCGCAAGGTGAACTGGGACCCCGTCGACATGACCGTGCTCGCCAACGAGCAGGTCATCGACGGCCGCGGCTGGCGTTCGGGCGCGGTCGTCGAGCAGCGCGAGATGAATCAGTGGGTCTTCAAGATCACGAAGTACTCGCAGGAGCTCTTGAGCGCGCTGGACGGGCTGGACCGCTGGCCCGACAAGGTGCGGCTGATGCAGCGCAACTGGATCGGCCGCTCGGAGGGCCTGCTGGTCCGCTTCGCGCTGGATCCGGCGACGACGCCGGCCGGCGAGAGCGAGCTGAAGATCTTCACGACGCGCCCCGACACGCTGTTCGGCGCGAAATTCATGGCGATCTCGGCAGATCATCCGCTGGCGCAGGCGGCAGCTGCGAAGAACCCTGGGCTTGCGGAGTTCATCGCGGAAATCAAAAAGATCGGCACCGCGCAGGAGATCATCGACACCGCTGAAAAGCAGGGTTTCGACACCGGAATCCGCGCGGTGCACCCGTTCGACCCCAGCTGGAAGCTGCCGGTCTATGTCGCGAACTTCGTGCTGATGGAATACGGCACCGGCGCCATCTTCGGCTGCCCGGCGCACGACCAGCGCGATCTCGACTTCGTCAACAAGTACAATCTCGGCAACACGCCCGTCGTGTGCCCGGAAGGCCAGGATCCCAAGACCTTCGTGATCACCGACACCGCCTATGACGGTGACGGCCGCATGATCAATTCGCGCTTCCTCGACGGCATGACCATCGAGCAGGCCAAGGAAGAGGTGGCGAAGCGTCTCGAGACCGAGCTGCGCGGCAACGCGCCGATCGGCGAGCGTCAGGTGAATTTCCGCCTGCGCGACTGGGGCATTTCGCGCCAGCGCTATTGGGGCTGCCCGATCCCCGTCATTCACTGTCCGAAATGCGATGTGGTGCCGGTGCCGGATGCGGACCTGCCGGTGAAACTGCCGGACGACGCCACCTTCGACAAGCCGGGCAACGCGCTGGATCATCATCCGACCTGGAAGCACGTCACCTGCCCGCAATGCGGCGGCAAGGCCCAGCGCGAAACAGACACCATGGACACGTTCGTGGATTCGTCCTGGTACTTTGCGCGCTTCACCGATCCCTGGAACGAGAACGCGCCGACGACGCCTGCGGTTGCCAACCGGATGCTGCCGGTCGACCAGTATATCGGCGGCGTCGAGCACGCGATCCTGCATCTGCTCTACAGCCGCTTCTTCACCCGCGCCATGAAGGCGACCGGGCACATTGCGCTGGACGAGCCGTTCGCCGGCATGTTCACGCAAGGCATGGTGGTGCACGAGACCTACCAGAAGGCAGACGGCACCTACGCGCAGCCGGCCGAGGTGAAGATCGAGGTCGGCGGCAACGGGCGCCGCGCGACGCTGCTGACAACAGGCGAGGACATCCAGATCGGCCCGATCGAGAAGATGTCGAAGTCGAAGAAGAACACGGTCGACCCCGACGACATCATCGAGACCTACGGCGCCGACGTGGCCCGCTGGTTCATGCTCTCGGACTCCCCGCCCGACCGCGACGTGATCTGGAGCGACGAGCGCGTCCAGGGCGCCTCGCGCTTCGTGCAGCGGCTGTGGCGGCTGGTGAACGATTCCGTCGAGCTCGGCAACGGCGCGCCGGCGGCCCGGCCGGCCAGCTTCGGCCCGGACGCGACCACCTTGCGCAAGGCCGCCCACGGCGCGCTGGACAAGGTCACCACCGGCATCGAGCGGCTGCACTTCAACGTCTGCCTCGCCCATATCCGCGAATTCACCAATACGTTCTCGGAGGTGCTGCAGCGCCCGGGCCAGCCCGCAGCCGACCTGGCGCCGGATCTGGCCTGGGCGATCCGGGAGGCCAGCCAGATCCTGGTGCAGCTGTTCTCTCCGATGATGCCGCATCTGGCCGAGGAGTGCTGGCGGGTTCTGGGCCAGAAGGGGCTGGTTTCGGAAGCCGATTGGCCCCAAATCGAACGCGATTTGCTGGTCGAAGACAGCGTGACCTTGGTGGTCCAGGTCAACGGCAAGAAGCGGGGTGAGGTCACAGTTGCAACAGCGGCTCAGAATCCGGAAATCGAGGCTGCCGTTTTGGCCCTCGATGCGGTAAAGCTGGCCTTGGACGGCAAGCCCGTCCGCAAGGTGATCATCGTTCCCAAGAGGATCGTGAATGTTGTCGGCTAGGATCCGTATCGCAGCCCGCTTGCTGGCAGTCGCTGCATTGGCGGCGCTGACGGCAGGCTGCTTCCAGCCGATGTATGCCGAGCGCACTGACGGCACCCCCGGTCTGCGCGAAAGGCTGATGGGCGTCGAGCTGCCCCCGATCAACAAGCCCAATGCTTCGCGCGAGGCCCGCGTCGGCGTCGAAATCCGTAACGCGCTGGCCTTCAAGCTTTACGGCACGGCGACGGGCATGCCGCCGACCCACCGGCTGGATATCCGCTTCACCACCAGCCGCTCCTCGCTGATCGTCAGCGCCACGACCGGCCTGCCGACCAGCGAAAATCTCGGCATCGACGCCCAGTACAATCTGATCGACGTCGCGACCGGCAAGTCTGTCATGACCGGCTCGACGTTCTCACGCGTGTCCTATGACATGCCGGGGTCCTACCAGCGCTTCTCGCGCACCCGCGCCGTGCGCGATGCCGAGGATCGCGCCGCCAACGAGATCGCCGAGAACATCTCCACCCGGCTCGCCTCGTTCTTCACCGCGGGGACGTAATTCGCTCCCGTCATTCCGGGGCGCCCAAAGGGCGAACTAAGGTGCGCAAGTGCGCACCCGAGAATCTCGATCAACAATCTCTGGATTCCGGGTTCTCGCTTTGCGAGCCCCGGAATGACAGGAACGGGTCCGATGGTCGCGCTGCGCGGAAAAGAGATCGACGCTTTCCTCGCCCGCCCTGATGCGGGCCGTCCGATCATCCTGCTCTTCGGTCCCGATGCCGGCCTTGTGCGCGAGCGCGCCGATGCGCTGATCGCTTCAGCCGTCGACGATCCCAACGATCCGTTCTCGCTGGTCAAGCTCGACGGCGACGAGCTCTCCGCCGAGCCCTCGCGCCTCGTCGACGAAGCCATGACGGTGCCGCTGTTCGGCGGCCGCCGCGCCATCCGCGTTCGCGCCGGCTCGCGCAGCTTTGCCAGCGGCATCGAGACGCTGGCCGAGATGAACGTGAAGGATTGCCGCATCGTGATCGAGGCCGGCGAGCTTCGCCCGGAATCGCCACTGCGCAAGTCTTGCGAGCGCGCCAAGACGGCCGTGGCGATCGGCTGCTACCCCGACACTGAGCGCGATCTGGCCAGGCTGATGGAGGACGAGCTCCGTATCGCGAATCTGCGCATCGCGCAGGACGCCCGCGCGGCGCTGATGTCATTTCTCGGCGGTGACCGCCAGGCCTCGCGCAACGAACTGCGCAAGCTGACCCTCTACGCCCACGGCAAGGGCGAGGTCACGCTGGATGACGTGATGGCCGTGGTCGCCGATGCGTCGGAGCTGAAGCTCGATCCGATCGTCGACGGCGCGTTTGCCGGACGACCCGACATCGTCGAGACCGAATTCGCCAAGGCCATGATCGCCGGCACCTATCCCGGCGTGATCATATCCGCCGCGCTGCGGCAGGCTGCGTGGCTGCACAAATCCGCGCTCGCGATCGCCGACGGCACGCCGGCCTCCGCCGTGCTCGACGGCGGCTTTCCACGCCTGCATTTCTCGCGAAAGCCCACAGTCGAAACCGCGCTGCGCAATTTCAGCCCGGCGCGGCTTGCGGCCATCATCGAGCAGCTCGCAACCGCGGCGCTCGACACCCGCAAGCAGTCCACCCTCGCCGCGGCGATAGCCCAGCGCGCACTGATGTCAATCGCCGCGAACGCGAAGCGGCGGGGCTGAGCTCTCTCCGCGTCACTGCGAACGCAACAAAGCAAGGGGCCAAATCCGTCGTCCTGAGGCGCGAGTGGCACGATGCTGCGCATCGTGCCAGGAGCCTCGAAGGATGAAAGGCCGCGCTGCTACAGCCGGGCCGTCGCCCTTCGAGGGCCGCTGAAGAAGCGGCCACTTCAGGATGACGGGTGGAGATCCGTGCCCGCGGCACGGGACAGCGGAGTTACAGCGCGCCCTTGGCGAGCCGCTTCATCACCTCGTCGAGCTGATCGAGGTTGCGGTAGTTGATCTGCACGGAGCCGCCGGGATCACGGTGATTGACGGTGACCTTGAGACCCAGCGCGTCGCTGACGCGCTTTTCGAGGTCGATCGTATCGGGGTCCTTTTCCTTCGCGCCGGCGCGCGCCTTCTGCGGCTTGCGCTCGGGCACGCCCTCTTCATGTGCCAGCGCCTCGGCCTGGCGCACGTTGAGCCCCTCCTCGACGATGCGCTTGGCGGCGGCGAGCGGATCCGGCACGCCGATCAGCGCGCGGGCGTGGCCGGCCGTCAATTCGCCGGTCGCGATATAGGCCTGCACCTCGGCCGGCAGCTTCGTCAGCCGCATCATGTTGGCGACGTGGCTACGGCTCTTGCCGACGACCTTCGCGATGTCGTCCTGGCTGCGTTTGAACTCGTTGGCGAGCGCGTGATAGCCCTGCGCCTCTTCCATCGGGTTGAGGTCTTCACGCTGCACGTTCTCGATGATCGCGAACTCCAGCGCGTCGCTGTCGCTGATGTCGACCGGAACGATCGGCACGTCATGCAGGCCGGCGAGCTGCGAGGCGCGCCAGCGCCGCTCGCCCGCGATGATCTCGTAGCGATCCTGCGCGCCCTTCACCGGACGCACCACGATCGGCTGGATCACGCCGTGCTGCCTGATGGAGTCGGAGAGCTCCTTGAGCTCGGTCTCCGAAAAGGTGCGGCGCGGGTTGCGCGGGTTGGGCTTGATGAATTCGATCGGCACCTTGCGCTGCGCGCGCGGACGATCGACATGCTGAGCCTCGCCGCCGACGTCACCGATCAGACTCGCAAGACCTCGGCCCAGTCGCGAACGCGCTTCGTCGGCCATCGTCAGCTCCCTTGGATTCACGGTGCAGCACTCCAGAACTGAATTTCGAATCGTAGGGTGGGTTAGCGAAGCGTAACCCACCTCCTCTGTTTCCACGGAGATAGACAGTGGTGGGTTACGCCTTCGGCTAACCCACCCTACGTCAATGCGTCGTGCGCAGCTCGCGCTCGCGCTGGATCACTTCGGTGGCCAGCCGTAGGTAGGCTTCGCTGCCGACGCATTTGAGATCGTAGACCAGCACCGGCTTGCCGTAGGACGGCGCTTCGGAGATGCGCACGTTGCGCGGGATCATGGTCTTGTAGACCTTCTCGCCCATGAACTGGCGGACGTCGGCGACGACCTGGTTCGAGAGGTTGTTGCGCGAGTCGAACATGGTCAGCACGATGCCGTGGATCGACAGGTTCGGGTTGAGCGTCGAGCGCACCTGCTCCACCGTCTGCAGCAATTGCGACAGACCCTCGAGCGCGAAGAACTCGCATTGCAGCGGCACCAGGATCGCGTCGGAGGCCGCCATCGCGTTCACCGTGAGCAGGTTGAGCGAGGGCGGGCAGTCGATCAGCACATAGGTGTAGTCGGCGTCCGGCGACACGTTGTTGTTGAGTGCGCCGATGGCGTCGCGCAGCTTGAAGGCGCGGCCGGGCGTGGTGCCGAGCTCGAGCTCGAGGCCGGAGAGATCCATGGTCGAGGGCGCGATATGCAGCCGCGGCACCGCGGTCGAGACCACCGCCTCGCGCAACGCGGCTTCGCCGACCAGAACGTCGTAGGTCGAGCAGGAGCGGTTGCGGCGATCGATGCCGAGGCCGGTGGAGGCGTTGCCCTGCGGATCGAGATCGACGATCAGGACACGCTCGCCGATCGCAGCGAGCGCCGTGCCGAGATTGATCGCTGTGGTTGTCTTCCCAACGCCGCCCTTCTGATTCGCCAGCGCCAGAATGCGCGGGTGGCCATGCGGGACCTCGTTGGTCTCTTGGGCCGGCTGTTCTTGCTGCGGTTCGTCAATCACGCTCATCGAAATTCCCCACTCACCCCTGAACGCCTCACCCGCGTCGTTCGACGGACGTCAGCTCCACGATCCAGCCGTCACCCGTGCGGCTTCGATAGAGCTGAGGTTGAATATTCCAATATTTAGCGGCTTCGGTCAATTCAGCCTCTACATCTTGCCCCTTCGGAAACAACGCCTTTGCGCCTTGGCGCATCAGCGGCTCCGCAAAGCCGATGAGTTGATGTAGCGGAGCCAGTGCGCGCGCGGTGACGCAATCGACGGGGCCGGTGATTCTATCCACATTATCCCCGATCTCAGCGAGATGTACGACTCCCGGAGATGTGGTGACGCGAATCGCTTCGCGCAGGAAAGCCGCCTTCTTGGCGATTCGCTCGACGAGGTGGACGCTCGCGCCCGGCGTCCCCGCCATGGCGCAGGCCAGGACGACGCCGGGAAAGCCGCCGCCGCTGCCGAGGTCGGCCCAGCGTCTTGCGGTCGGCGCGAGATCGATCAGCTGTAGCGAATCGGCGATGTGCCGCGTCCAGAGATGCGGCAAGGTCGAAGGCGCGACCAGATTGGTCTTGGCCTGCCACTCGCGCAGCAGGGCGATGTAGCGATCGAGCCGGGCCTCGGTTTCACGTGAAACGGGAGCAAGCTTGAGCGCCGCGATCTTATCGGCTGCAATGATCGCGTCCAGCGACTGATCGGCGGCGCTGGCCTTGTCGATCTTCGGTCGACCCGGTGTCGAGTCGGAGTGGCGCACGGCGGTGCCCGCTCCGGGTCGTCGCAATAGCGGCCTGTCCCCGCCCGGTCCGCGCTGTTTCACGTGAAACGCCTATGCAATGGCCTTGGAGGTTTTCCGAGCTTCACGGCGCAGATAAGCCGCGAGGATGCCGAGGGCGGCCGGTGTCATGCCATCGATCCGGCCAGCCTGGCCGACGGTGAAGGGGCGGGCTTTCTCCAGCTTTGCCCGAACCTCGTTGGAGAGACCCGGGACCTGCTGGTAATCGACGTCCGAGAGCACCATGCCCTCGTCGCGCCTGAACGCTTCGACGTCGGCGCTCTGGCGCTCCAGATAGACATCGTATTTCGCATCGATCTCGAGATGGGTGGCGATGACCGGATCGATCGCCGCCAGCTCCGGCCAGATCGCGCGGATCTGGCTCCAGCCGATCTCCGGATACGCCATCAGCTCGAAGGCAGACCGGCGCTGGCCATCCCGGTTCAGGGACAGGCCGTGCTTGATCGCCTCGTTCGGGGTGATGGTCAGGGACTTCGACAGCGCCCGGGCTGCGTTCAGGGCATCCATCTTGGTGCGGTGATGCCTGATACGGGCACTGCCGACACATCCCAAGGCGATGCCCTTCTCGGTCAGGCGCTGGTCCGCGTTGTCAGCCCGCAGCGTCAAACGATATTCGGCCCTGGAGGTGAACATCCGATAGGGCTCGCTGATGCCGCGGGTGACGAGGTCATCGATCATGACGCCGAGATAGCCGTCCGCCCGATCGAACACCGTCAGCGCGGCCCCACTGGCGGACAATGCCGCATTCAGCCCAGCCACGATACCCTGCCCGGCGGCCTCTTCATATCCGGTGGTGCCGTTGATCTGCCCGGCCAGGAACAGCCCGCGCAGGCGCTTGGTCTGCAGCGTCGGATCGAGCTCGCGGGGATCGATGTGGTCGTATTCGATGGCATAGCCCGGCCGCACCATCTTCACCCGCTCCAGGCCCGGAATGCTGGCGAGGATCGCAATCTGGACCTCCTCCGGCAGCGAGGTAGAGATGCCGTTGGGATAGACGGTCGTATCGTCCAGCCCTTCAGGCTCCAGGAAGATCTGATGGCCGTCGCGGTCGCCGAAGCGGACGATCTTGTCCTCGATCGAGGGGCAATAGCGCGGGCCGGAGCTCTTGATCTGACCGGAGTACATCGGAGAGCGATGGACGTTCGCCCGGATCACCTTATGGGTCGCGGCCGTGGTCCGGGTGATCCCGCACTGGATCTGCGGGGTCGTAATCCGCTCGGTCAGGACTGAGAACGGCTCCGGCGGCTCGTCCCCGGGCTGCATCTCGACGGCAGACCAGTCGATCGTGGTGCCGTCCAGACGCGGCGGCGTGCCGGTCTTGAGGCGTCCGAGCGTGAAGCCGGCACGTTCGAAGGAGCTTGAAAGGCCCATCGCAGGAGCTTCGCCGACCCGGCCGGCGGGCCAGCTCTTCTCACCGAGATGGATCAGACCGCGGAGGAATGTGCCGGTGGTGACCACAACCGCCCCTGCCCGCAGCTCCCGGCCATCACCCAGGCGAAGACCTGTGACCCGCCCTTCGGTCATGACCAGCTCGTCGGCCTCGCCTTCAATGACGGAAAGGCCCTCGGTCTCCCGGATCGCGGCCTGCATAGCGGCCGCATAGAGCTTCCGGTCCGCCTGGGCTCGCGGACCACGGACGGCCGGCCCCTTCCGCCGATTGAGAACACGAAACTGGATGCCGCCGGCGTCGCCCACGCGACCCATCAGGCCATCGAGAGCATCAACTTCGCGGACGAGATGACCCTTGCCGAGACCACCGATGGCCGGATTGCAGGACATCGCGCCCACAGTCGCGAAACGGTGCGTCACCAGGGCGGTCGCGGCACCCATCCGCGCAGCAGCAGCCGCGGCCTCACAGCCGGCATGGCCGCCGCCGATCACGATGACGTCGAAGCTTGCTCGCTCTGTTCGCATGGTCGGACTTCTATCCCAGAGCGGAAAAAGCCGGAAGTGGAAACTCAGGGCCGGCCGTGTTTCACGTGAAACAAGAGGAGGCCGGCGATAGCGCTTTTCGTGAAACAACCCCATGCACAGTAGAATGAGCGTTGAACGTGTTGTCGTTTCACGACGCCGAGACGAGCGATGGGCCTTGGTAGATTGTGCGGATGCGATCGTGGGCGATCTATCGAGACGGAAATCAGTACCGCGCCGGTCATGTGAGCGGCGAAGCTATCTTGAGAATGCCGAATAGGGACGGTTGGATTACTTCGTCGCAAAGGCCCCTCGCAATAACGAGATCGCGGCCAGCGTCCCTAGCAACGGCTCCTCCTAAGCGCCGATCGGGTAATGAGCGAACGAATCTGAGCCGAATGACCTGCGGTGTTTCACGTGAAACAGATGGGAATCCCTATTTCACGTGAAACACAAGGAATGGAACAAATCCTAGTTCTACAATGAAGAACTAGCCCTACTTTCCGATGCAGAACTTCTGGAAGATCGCCCCGAGGACGTCCTCAACGTCCACCCGACCCAGCAGCCGGCCTAGAGAATAGGCCGCAGCACGCAGCTCTTCGGCCGCCAGCTCTTCGCCCTCTTCTACAAGCTCCAGACTCCGGCGCAAGCTGTCCGACGCCTGACGCAGCAAATCGCGCTGCCGCGCCCGGGTCACCAAGGCGCCTTCCGTCGTCCCGAAGAAGTTGGCGGCGAACATTACGAGGGCCTCGACCAGTTCCGGAATGCCGTCGCCCCGGCTCGCGGAGATCGGGAACTCGCCCGGCGGCACGGGGCCCTCGCGCCCACCGAGATCGATCTTGTTGCGGACGATCCAGACCGAGCCGCCCGGCGAAACATTTTCGTCGCCGGATATCCGAAGCGAGCGCATGGATTCCGGGTCGACAGCTTGCCCGCTCTCCACCAGCCACAGCACCAGGTCGGCGTCCCCGGCTCGCGCACGCGCCCGACGCACGCCCTCCTGCTCCACGGGATCATTGGTCTCGCGAATACCGGCGGTGTCGATGACAGTGACGGGGTAGCCGTCGAGATCGAGCTGCACCTCGATCACGTCGCGCGTGGTTCCGGCATGCGGCGAGACGATCGCGACCTCGCGCCGCGCGAGCTGGTTGATCAAGGTCGACTTGCCGACATTCGGCTCGCCCGCGATCGCGACCACCAGACCGTCACGCAGACGTTCAGCTTGTCCCTGTGCCGCCAGGACTTTCGAGATTTCGTCATGCAGGGCCTGGATTGCCCTGACTGCCGGCGCCTTCAATTCGGCCGGCACGTCGCCTTCGTCGGAAAAATCGATGCCCGCCTCGATCAGCGCGGACGCCTCGATGATGCGTTCGCGCCAGTCACGCGCGTGATCGCCGAGGAGACCCTGCAACTGGCGCAACGCCTGGCGCCGTTGCCGGTCGGTGTCAGCGTGGATGAGATCGTCGAGACCCTCGGCCTCGGTGAGGTCGAGCTTGCCGTTCTCGAACGCGCGCCGTGTGAACTCTCCGGGCTCAGCGGCGCGGGTATTCGGGATATTCGAAATTGCAGCGAGGAGCGCCGCAAGCACCGCGCGTCCGCCATGGACGTGAAACTCGGCGACGTCCTCGCCGGTCGCGCTGGCCGGTCCTGGAAACCAGAGCACCACCGCGTCGTCGATCGGCTGGCCCGCGCCGTCCCGGAGCAGCCGGCGGCTTGCCTGCCTCGGTGCCGGCAGCTGGCCCGCAAGCGTTGTCAGCACCAGTCCGGCTTGCGATCCAGAGACGCGCACCACGGCGATCGCACTCGGTGTCCGGCCGGATGACAACGCAAAAATGGTCTGGTCTTGCGGATGCATGGCCTATTTGTCCGGCTCATACTGAAAACGCAAACATCCGTTTCAGCCGGCGCGAGGCAGAACTTTACTGCACCAGATCTCGCAACGATGAACATATTGCAGTGCAATACAATTGCAGCATTTTTTGCTGCAAGAATGTCTCCTCGCACGGAGACCAGGCCGAACAAAATTCAAGTATTATTTCGAAATCTCAATAGAGTAGATGAAAGCGAGGTGAGGTGGCGAGCCACCCCTATCATGCTGCAGCTTCGCTGCAGCAAAGCCGCAGAACAAAAGGGCGCCCGAAGGCGCCCTCTAATCCCTTGCTGCAGTGCACTCAGGTATTCATCGACTCGAAGAACTCCGAGTTGCTCTTGGTCGAGCGGAGCTTGTCGAGCAGGAAGTCGATCGCGTCCATCGTGCCCATCGGATTGAGGATGCGGCGGAGCACGTACATCTTCTTGAGCACCTGCGGATCGGTGATGAGCTCCTCCTTGCGGGTTCCGGAACGCGAGATGTCGATCGCCGGGAAGGTGCGCTTGTCCGACACCTTGCGGTCCAGGATCAGTTCCGAGTTACCGGTGCCCTTGAACTCTTCGAAGATGACTTCGTCCATGCGGCTGCCGGTATCGACCAGGGCAGTCGCGATGATGGTCAGCGAGCCGCCCTCCTCGATGTTGCGGGCGGCGCCGAAGAACCGCTTCGGGCGCTGGAGCGCGTTGGCGTCGACACCGCCGGTCAGCACCTTGCCGGATGACGGCACCACGGTGTTGTAGGCGCGGCCGAGGCGGGTGATCGAATCGAGCAGGATCACGACGTCGCGGCCGTGCTCGACCAGGCGCTTGGCCTTCTCGATCACCATCTCCGCGACCTGGACGTGGCGCACCGCCGGCTCGTCGAAGGTGGAGGACACGACCTCGCCCTTCACCGAACGCTGCATGTCCGTGACTTCTTCCGGACGCTCGTCGATCAGAAGCACGATCAGATAGCATTCGGGATGATTGTGCGTGATCGAATGCGCGATGTTCTGCATCAGCACGGTCTTGCCGGTACGCGGCGGCGCCACGATCAATGCGCGCTGGCCCTTGCCGATCGGCGCGACGATGTCGATCACGCGTGCAGACAGGTCTTTTCGCGTGGGATCGTCGATTTCCATGCGGAAGCGCTGATTAGGAAACAGCGGCGTGAGGTTGTCGAAATTGACCTTGTGCTTGGCCTTTTCCGGGTCCTCGAAATTGAGCGTGTTGACCTTCAGCAGCGCGAAATAGCGCTCGCCCTCTTTCGGGCTGCGGATATGGCCTTCGATGGTGTCGCCGGTGCGCAGGCCAAAACGGCGGATCTGCGAGGGCGACACGTAGATGTCGTCGGGGCCCGGCAGATAATTCGCATCGGGCGAGCGGAGGAAGCCGAAGCCGTCGGAGAGCACCTCGACGACGCCTTCGCCGACGATGTCGGTCTCGGCGAGCGAGAGCTGCTTGAGGATGGCGAACAGCAGCTCCTGCTTGCGCATGGTGCTGGCGTTCTCGACCCCGTTCTCTTCAGCGAAGGAGACGAGCTCAGCCGGGGTTTTCGACTTGAGGTCCTGGAGTTTGATTTCCCGCATTGGGGTGGTCCTGTGGGGTAGCCTTAGAAGAGGGGGATGCGAGGAGGCTCTGAAATGCGGACGCGAGAAGGTAAGGTCCGCAGGACTGGCAAGGTGAGCGCCGGGAGGCTTCAAACCTGATGCGGTATCCGGCTTCTGGAAAGCCCGGACACAACCACATCCGCCTGCGTTGGGTGGGATGTCGGTAATATAGAAAATCGCTTCCTGCTCCGCAAGCCGAAGCGCTGAGCGAATCGTCGGCGCGATGCCTAGAACGGCTTCACGATCACCATGATGACGATGAAGATCATCAGAACGGTCGGCACCTCATTGATTATGCGATAGAATTTCTGGCTCCGCGGGCGCCGGTCGGCGGCGAAATCCTTCAGCCAACGGGAAAAAAAGCCGTGGACCGCGGACATCGCCAGGACCAATGCCAGTTTTACGTGCAACCAGGGCGATGCGAACCAATGGCCGGACCACGCGAGATAGAGACCGGCCAGCCAGGTCACGATCATCGCCGGGTTGATGATCGCCTTGAGCAACCGGCGTTCCATGACCTTGAACGTTTCCGACTGCTTCGAGCCGATCTCAGCCTCGCAATGATAAACGAACAGCCGCGGCAGATAGAGCATGCCAGCCATCCAGGAGATGACCGCGATCACGTGCAGCGCCTTGATCCACTCGTACATTCCGGCAGCCTTCCGTGTCTTGCCTTGCGCGTTTTCTGGACGCGAACAGGGATCCATGTCGTTCGAACGCGCCCTGTCTCACCGGACAGTGGATGGAACGAGCTCGGTAAGAATTCATTCATAGATTTGGGTGCACACACATATCCGCGTGCTCGGCTCTTCTAAACCTAAAAATTTTAGAATCTTAAGGTTTGAGTCTTAGTGACCGTGGATTGGACTCACACAATTCCGTCCGCCGCTTCGCACGCGCTTGTTCACATCCATCAACATATCCTGCGCGGCCTCGAGCCGTTCGGATAAGCCGCCCGGACTCAAGAGCTTGCGGTTCCCCGTCGGCAGCTTATCAAGAGGGTTATCCGCGCAATCCCGCTCGTCTCGTCGGAGGGGGCCGGACTTGTCCTGACGGGCACTGGTGTGAAGAAAATTGGCCGTTGTCCCGCCCCTGGTGTCGCACATCCCTTTCCAAGGGGTTAAGCTCCACAGAAATCCACAAACCACCCCGCCCTCATACAAAGAGTTTCTGTGCCGACCTCGAACAATTATTTCCATCTGCATCTGGTCTCGGACTCCACGGGTGAGACGCTCATCACCGTGGCGCGCGCGGTCGCGGCCCAATACGCCAACGTGACGCCCGTCGAGCACGTCTATCCGCTGGTGCGCAGCCAGAAGCAGCTCGACCGTGTGCTCGATGAGATCGAGGAAGCACCGGGAATCGTGCTGTTCACGCTGCTCGAAAAGGATCTGGTCGCCAGGCTCGAGGACAAGTGCAAGCAGATCAACGTTCCGAGCCTGTCGATCATCGGCCCGGTGATGCAGCTGTTCGAAGCCTATCTCGGCGCTGCGACCACGGGACGGGTCGGCGCCCAGCACGTCCTCAACGCGGAATATTTCAAGCGCATCGACGCGTTGAACTACACGATGATTCATGACGATGGTCAGCACGTCGAAGGTCTCGACGAGGCCGACGTGGTGCTGGTCGGCGTGTCCCGGACGTCGAAGACGCCGACCTCGATCTATCTCGCCAATCGCGGCATCCGCACCGCCAACGTGCCGCTGGTTCCAGGCATTCCGGTGCCCTCGCAACTGGAGACGCTGACGCGGCCGCTGGTCGTCAGCCTGCACGCGACGCCGGAACGCCTGATCCAGATCCGGCAGAATCGCCTGCTCTCCATGGGCGCTGAATCCGGCAGCGGCAGCGACACCTATACCGACAAGCAGTCGGTCACCGAGGAAGTCGCGTTCGCTCGCAAGCTCAGCGCCAAGCACGACTGGCCGCTGCTCGACGTCACGCGCCGCTCGATCGAGGAAACCGCGGCGGCGATCATGAAGCTCTATAGTGATCGCCAGCGCAACCGGCCCTCGGAATAGCTTCCGCCATGGCTCTGTGGCGCGGCACATCTCCGTTGATCCTGGCCTCACAAAGTAGCGCGCGCAAAATGCTGCTGGCCAATGCCGGGCTCGAATTCGAGGCCGTGACGGCTGATATCGACGAGCGCGGCATTCAGGCCGCATCGAGACTCTCGAACCCGCGCGAGATCGCCCTGTTGTTGGCGCGAGAAAAGGCCAGGGCGGTTTCGGCGGGTCATCCAGGAAGATACGTGATCGGTGCCGATCAGACACTGGCCCTTGGAATGCGTCTCTTCAACAAGCCCGCAGGCCGCGCCCAGGCGCTGGCGCAATTGCGCGATCTCGCCGGCAGGAGCCACGAGCTGAATTCGGCCGTGGCCGTGGCGCGTGACGGCAAGATTGTTTTCGAGGACGTGTCGGTCGCCCGCATGACCATGCGAGAGACGACCGAGGCCGAGCTTTCGGCCTATCTCGCCGCCGCTGGCGATGCCGTCACGACCAGCGTCGGCGCCTATCAGCTCGAGGGCCTCGGCATCCATCTGTTCGAGCGGATCGAGGGCGATCATTTCACCATTCTCGGCCTGCCACTGCTGCCGCTGCTTGCGTTCCTGCGCCGCGAGCGGCTAGTTGCAGTGTGACTGACAGACATGGCTATGGCTTGATGCGGATCCTCGGACTGACCGGCTCGATCGGAATGGGCAAATCCACCACCGCGAAACTATTCGCGGAGGCTGGTGTGCCCGTCTACGATGCGGATGCCGCCGTGCATCAGCTCTATGAAGGCGAAGCGGCTCCCGCGATCGAGGCTGCCTTCCCCGGCACTACCGTCAACGGCAAGGTCGACCGCACAAAACTGTCGGCGCGCGTCGTGCACGATCCTGCCGCGATCAAGCAGCTCGAGCAGATCGTTCATCCGATGCTGGGCGCCTCCCGGCAGAGATTCTTCGCCGACGCCGAGGCCGCCAAGGCGCCGGTCGTGGTGCTGGACATCCCGTTGCTGTTCGAGACCGGCGGCGACAAGCGGGTGGACGCCGTGGTCGTGGTCTCGACGTCGCCGGAGCTCCAGCGCCAGCGGGTGCTGGCGCGCGGCACCATGGACGAAGCCAAGCTCGACGCCATCATCGCCAAGCAGACGCCGGATGCCGAAAAGCGCCGGCGTGCCGATTTCGTGGTGGATACGTCACATGGTCTTGAGCCGGTGCGGGCGCAAATCGCGCACATTCTGGCCGAGGTCGTTAAGATGCCGCAGCGGCGAGCCTGATTCGCCGTCTCACACGGCGACCAAGACATGCGCGAAATCGTCCTCGACACCGAAACGACCGGCCTCGATCCGCTCCGCGGCGACCGACTCGTCGAAATCGGTTGCGTCGAGATCCTCAACCGCATGCCGACGGGACAGACCTTTCACGTCTACATCAACCCCGAACGGGACATGCCGGCGGAAGCGTTCGCGGTGCACGGATTGTCGTCCGAATTCCTGGCGACGAAACCATTGTTCCAAGAGGTCGCCGACGAGTTTCTGGAGTTCATCGGCGACGCCCCGCTGGTGATCCACAACGCCTCGTTCGACATCGGCTTCATCAATGCCGAGCTTGACCGCATCAAGCGCGCCGCGATCCCGCGCGAGCGGTTGGTGGACACACTGCTGCTGGCGCGCCGCAAGCATCCCGGCGTGTCCAACCGGCTCGACGATCTCTGCTCGCGCTATGCGATCGACAATTCACGCCGCACCAAACACGGCGCATTGCTGGACGCAGAGCTGCTGGCCGAAGTCTATGTCGATCTGGTCGGGGCGCGACAGTCTCAGCTGTTGCTGGCTTCGGACACCCAGGAGATCCGCGTCAATGCGGGCGGCGATGCGCCGCGGCGGCAGCGCCCGGTGCCGCTGGCGCCGCGGATTTCGGAGGCCGAGCGAGAGGCCCATCGGGCCTTCATCGCGACACTCGGCGACAAGGCGATCTGGAACGAGTACCTGCCCGCTCCAGCCGCCGTGGCGGTCGGTCAGGCCTGACCGGCTTGACCTTGAGCGGCCATTTGCCGCTCCATGTTCTGGCGATAGAGACCGACGAAGTCGACCGGATCCAGCATCAGGGGCGGGAACCCGCCGTCGCGCACCGCGGTCGCGATGATCTCGCGGGCAAACGGGAACAACAGGCGCGGGCACTCGATCATGACCAGCGGATGCAGGTTCTCCTTGGGCACGTTGACGATCCGGAACACGCCGGCATAGGCGAGCTCGAACGAGAACATCACCTTGCCTGCGGTTTCGGCCTTGCCCTCGACCGACAACGTCACCTCGAACTCCTGTTCGCTGAGATTGTTGGCGTTGACGTTGATCTGGATGTTGATCTGCGGCGCCTGGCTCTGCTGCTGGAGCGAGCCCGGTGCGTTCGGATTTTCGAACGAGAGGTCCTTGGTATATTGCGCCAGCACGTTGAGCTGGGGAGCCTGGGCCGCCTCGGGAGGGGTGCCGTTACCGTTGGTCATGAAAGTCTCTCCTTACCCGATTGGGGCTGAATTTCGCGGCGGTTGGCTAACATAGGGCCGCCTCGTTCCACAAGGACGAACGGTCCCGGATCGGGAATTCGGAACGCCCCCGTATCCTGGACGTTCGTCCGGCCTTTTCCGCGAAATTGCGCCTTAAATGATTGAAGCTGCGCGATTTCCCGGCAGGATCGGGTTTCCCCTTAGGCCTAAAACGCGCTACACTTGGTACTGTGCCAAAAGGCGCCATTGGCCCGGCAAGATTTCGTGCCTACATCCCACGGACCTGACGCGGACCCAAAATGGTGATGTGGACTTGCCGTTTCCGTAGGGAACGGTCTACTGGCCGGATTGATTTTCCCGGCAACGACCCCTGAAAAGACCAGAAAGCGAATACGACGTGGACATCTACACCATCATATTCCTGGCGCTGGCAGTCTTCATCTTTTTGAGACTGCGTAGCGTGCTGGGGCAGCGCACGGGCAACGAGCGGCCGCCGTTCGATCGCACCGCCGCCCGCAATGCGCTGGGAGGTGCCCAGGACAACAACGTCGTGACCGTGCCGGGCAAGGTGATCGACCAGGCCCCGCTGGCGCCGACGGCCGAGCCGACCCCGCCCTCCGATCGCTGGAGGGGGCTGGCCGAGCCCGGCACTGCGCTGGCGCAGGGCCTCGATGCCATCGTCGAGAGGGATTCCACGTTCGACCCGCGCCATTTCATCTCGGGCGCCCGCGGCGCCTACGAGATGATCGTGCTGGCCTTCGCCAATGGCGACCGCCGCGCGCTGCGCGACCTGTTGTCGTCGGACGTCTATGACAGTTTCGATGCCGCGATCAAGGAACGCGAGAAGAACGAGCAGAAGACCGAGACGCGCTTCGTCTCGATCGACAAGGCCGAGCTCGTCGGCGCCGAGATGCGCGACCGCACTGCCCAGCTCACCGTGCGCTTCGTTTCGCAGATGATCTCGGCCACCCGCGACAAGGCCGGCAACATCGTCGACGGCAGCGCCGACACGGTCGCGGACATCACGGACATCTGGACTTTCGCCCGCGACACCTCCTCTCGCGATCCGAACTGGAAGCTGGTTGGCACCGGAAGCGCGAACTAAGGTCTTTCTGAAGAACAGCGCGACGGCGCTTTGCGCATGTGCCGTCGTGCTCTCGTCGTTTTCGCTCGGCGCCGAGGCGGCGCGGCGCCACCATCGCAGCCATCATCATCACGCCCGGCAATTGCCTGCCGCCCCGCCGCGGGCCTTGCCCTATCCGCAGCTTCCCCTGCCGTTCGAAATTCCCGGCGCGCAATATCTGCCGCTGGCCTGGGCGGACGTGAAGGGTTGGGACGACGACGACCATCTCGCCGCCTACAAGACGTTCCGCGCCAGCTGCCGGCCGATCAATGCGCAGAACGGCGCGGCCGAACCCAAGGCCTCCAAGGCCTTCGAACCCAAGGCCTTCGAACCCAAGGCCTTGGGCGCCTCGCTGAGCGAGCCTTGCCGCGCTGCCAAGACGCGCGATCTCGCCGACGACGCCAAGGCGAAGACCTTCTTCGAGGAGAACTTCACGCCGCTGCGGATCTCGCGCCTCGGCGAGCCCGACGGTTTCGTCACCGGCTATTACGAACCGGTGCTGGAGGGGTCGCGCACACAAACCGATGTCTACAACGTGCCGGTCTATCGCCGTCCCTCGAATCTGTTCGTGCGCGGCTACAAGCAGGATTCGGTCAGCCTGCCCAACAAGGGCCCGGTCTATCGCAAGATCGGTCGCCGCAAGCTGGTGCCCTATTACGACCGTGGCGAGATCGAGGACGGCAAGATCGCCGGCCGCGGGCTGGAGATCGCCTGGCTCAAGGATCCGACCGATCTTCTGTTCGCCCAGATCCAGGGTTCGGCGCGGATCAAGTTCGAGGACGGCAGCTCGGTTCGGCTCAACTACGACGCCTATAACGGCTATCCCTACACGGCCGTCGGCCGCATCCTGATCGAGCGTGGCATCATCCCGAAAGAGGAGATGTCGATGCAGAAGATCAGGGAGTGGATGGCGCAGAACCCTGATGGCGCCAAGGAGCTGCGCCGCGCGAACCGTGCCTACATCTTCTTCCGCGAGGTCAACCTCTCCGACAAGGACGAGGCGGTGGGCGCGCAAGGCATTCCGCTGACCGCCGGCCGCTCGATCGCGGTCGACAAATCGCTGCATGTCTACGGCACGCCGTTCTTCATCGAGGGCGAGCTGCCGATCGAGTCCGAACGCGCCAAGACGCCGTTTCACCGGTTGATGATCGCGCAGGACACCGGTTCGGCCATCATCGGCCCCGCACGCGCCGATCTGTTTTTCGGCGCCGGCGCGGATGCCGGCCGTGTCTCCGGGCGGCTGCGCCATCCCATGCGTTTCGTGATGCTGGTGCCGAAGAGCCTCGATCCCGGCCCGCGCGCCGCGAAATTGCCGATACCGGATCCGAGGCCCTCGGAGAGGATCGCAAAGCTGTTTCCGCAGACCGTCCCGGCCAAGACGGCAACGCCTGCTGCTGCCGCGCCGCAAGACAAGAACGAAACGGTTGCCATCGCCGGTCCCGTTCCGCTACCGGTGCCGCGTCCCGCGATCGACCCTGCTTCTGAGCCGCGTCGGCCAGTGAAGAATCGCCCTTATCGGCAGCAATGAAACGATCGTCTCGTCCGCCCGTGCTCGAGCCTCGCCCCTCGCCGCGCCGCCGTGCGCTGAGCGATGAAGAGCGCGAGCTGTGGGACCTCGTTTCGAGGCAGGTCAAGCCGCTGAGGAAGCCCCGCGTGCCGAAGGTGCATGCCGCGCCACACCCGGAGTCGTCACCCGCCGGTCCGGCCAATCGACCGGCGTCATCGCCACGGCCCATCGCCGCCGCGCCGGCGCCGCGCGTGACGAAGCCGTCCATTCCGCCCCTGGCGCCGCTTGGCAAGCGCGAGCGGACAAAACTCTCGCGCGGCCGCAGCGAGATCGAGGCGCGGCTCGATCTGCACGGCATGACCCAGACGCGCGCCCATCGCGCGTTGACCGGATTCCTGCACCGCGCCCATCAGGATGGCCTGACCTTCGTGCTCGTCATCACCGGCAAGGGCCGCAGCGGCGGCGAAAGCGGCGTGCTCCGCCGTCAGGTGCCGGAATGGCTCAGCCTGCCGGAATTCCGCGCCTTCGTCGTCGGCTTCGAGACCGCGCATATCGGCCACGGCGGCGAGGGCGCGCTGTATGTGCGGATCAGGCGGGCGAGAGGTTAGCGGTTCTACACTTCTCCCGCTTGCGGGAGAGGTCGCGCCGAAGGCGCGGGTGAGGGTTCTCTCCTCTTGGGGAATCCCATTGCGGAAACACCCTCTCCCCAACCCTCCGAGGGAGCGCACCTTCGATGCGGGCCAAGCAGAGCTTTAAAACGGCCGGACAATTCCGACGCGTGGGATCAGCGTGAGTATCAAGCCGAAGATGTTGGTCTTCCGATCCTCCGCCGGGATCAGCGCGGCCTCCTGCTTGGCCGGCAGCATTTTCACCGCATGCAGGATCAGGAACATGCAGACCGCCCAGTTCGAGATCCAGCGCGAATAGTCGAACACCATCGCGAACATCACGACATAGGCGAGAGTGACGCCGACCAGCGCCGCGACGACGAAGCGGCGGTGCGTTTCGCTGGCGAGTGCGCCGATCAGGCGCGCAAGATAGCGCCACAGCGGCGTGTGCAGCCAGATCAGCAGTGCGAACACGGGCACGCCGAGAATGTTGTGCGGCAGGCGGCCCCAGGTGTCGGCAACCTCCTTCGCCAGCGGCTGGTACCAGATGTAGGCAAATTGCAGCAGGTCGGTCCGCGCGGGATCGGCCATCCGGCCTTTCAGATAGGTGACGAAATCCGCTTTGAGGATCGGCATCGTTCCCCAAAACTGCGCCGCGAAGAACAGCGCGGAGACGACGGCGAGGCCGACGCTACCGAAAGCAATGTTGGTGCGATTGCAGCCATGGGTCAGGTAGTGCCTGATCGCGACGATCGTGATGATCGTCGGCACATACATCAAGAGATGAATGTGATGGATCAGCACGAGGACGATCGCGAACAGCGCGGCCGTGGCAACGAACAGCAGCGAGCCCGCGGGCATCAGCAGCAGGATGATCGCCAGCGCGCAGCCATAGATGTCGAAATGGCCGAGCGTGTGCATGAAGTTCTTCAGGAAGAACGGCGAGCCCGCGGTGAAGACGAACAGCGGCAGCGTCCTCGCGGTGAAGCCGAAGGTCTTCTGAAACAGCCTTGCATAAAGCGCCGATGTCACCAGCCACGTCGCCCCGCCGAGCGCGAACACCAGCCATACCGGCACCTTGTCGGTGAAGAGGGCGACAACCGCGCCGATCAGCGCGCGCTTGATGAAGCCGAAATGATAGTCGACCAGGAGGTGAATATAGGGGACGTAAGGCGGCAGCTGGATCTTGTGAACGAACACGCCGACGAGGACGGCGGCGTTGATCGCGAGCAGCAGCCGCCAGGGGTTTTGGCGGAGACCAAAGAGGAGATCGATCAAGTGGCGCACCAAAGGAATCGGCGCGAACGGACTCCGATTGGATTTTGAGTCAATATGTGGTTCACAGGATTCTTTTCACCACTATATATTGACGCTTTGTCCCTCGCCGATACCATACGCGCGACCTCAGAAGCGGCGAAGCCGTCGGGTGGCTAGACCCAACGGCTTCAAAGCTTCTGACCCGCATCCCGAGCTGGGCGCGGAACAGGCTGTCTAAGCGCCTCATGGAATCATGGGTGGAGTCGGTGGTCAAGCCCAGCTCTCCATAGGAGAGAAGAATGACTAGTCCGCAGACAAGACCCCAGACGGCGCAGATTCGCTGTGTGAACAAGCGCGATCGTCCGAATCCGTTCGAGCGGATCACCCACGTTGGTGGCTATGGCTCAAGCCAGTGGAAGATCACGCAAGAACAGGCGATTGCTATGATCGAGCGCGGAGAGTGGAATTTCTATGTTTCGCTGCCCGGTTCGGCCAAGGCCGTTTGGGTCGAAGTCGGTGCGAGCCGCTTCGGCAACAAGTACTTGCGTACCGAAGGCGATGACGACACTCACAACAATCTCTTGAACTTACCCGAGTGTCCCTAACAATCTGTCAGTAGCGCAGAAAGGCCCGACCGAAGTGTCGGGCTTTTCAATCACAAAATAAACCGGCTCAAATCCGCGTTCTTGGCGAGGTCTCCGACGTGCTTCTGCACGAAATCCGCATCCACCTTGATCGTCTCGCCGCTGCGGTCGGGGGCGGTGAAGGAGATCTCGTCCAGCACCCGCTCCATTACGGTCTGGAGCCGGCGTGCGCCGATGTTCTCGACCGTGGAGTTGACGGCCACCGCGACGTCGGCGAGCGCGTCGATTGCGCCGTCGGTGATGTCGAGCGTCACGCCCTCGGTCTGCATCAGCGCGACATATTGCTTGATCAGCGAGGCCTCGGGCTCGGTCAGGATGCGCCGCATGTCGTCGCGGGTCAGCGCCTGCAGCTCGACGCGGATCGGCAGGCGGCCCTGCAATTCCGGCAGCAGGTCGGACGGCTTGGCGACGTGGAACGCGCCCGAGGCGATGAACAGGATGTGGTCGGTCTTGACCGCGCCGTGCTTGGTCGAGACCGTGGTGCCTTCGATCAGCGGCAACAGATCGCGCTGCACGCCCTCGCGCGAGACGTCGCCGCCGACGCGGCCGTCGCGCGCGCAGATCTTGTCGATCTCGTCCAGGAACACGATGCCGTTGTTCTCGACCGCGCTGATCGCCTCCAGCGTCAGCTGCTCGGTGTCCAGCAGCTTGTCGGACTCCTCGTTGACGAGGATCTCGTGCGAGCTCTCCACCGTGAGCCGCCGCGTCTTACTGCGGCCTCCCAACTTGCCGAAAATGTCGCCGAGCGAGATCGCGCCCATCTGCGCGCCCGGCATGCCCGGGATCTCGAACATCGGCATGCCGCCGCCGGACGACTGCGTCTCGATCTCGATCTCCTTGTCGTTGAGCTCGCCGGCACGCAGCTTCTTGCGGAAGGACTCGCGCGTCGCCGAGCTCGCATTGGCGCCGACCAAGGCATCGAGCACGCGCTCCTCGGCGGCGAGCTGGGCACGCGCCTGCACGTCCTTGCGCTTCCTCTCTCGCACCTGGGCGATCGCGACCTCGACGAGGTCGCGCACGATCTGCTCGACGTCGCGGCCGACATAGCCGACCTCGGTGAATTTCGTCGCTTCCACCTTCAGGAACGGCGCGTTCGCGAGCTTGGCGAGCCGTCGCGCGATTTCCGTCTTGCCGACGCCGGTGGGGCCGATCATCAGGATGTTCTTCGGCAGAACCTCCTCCCGCAAGGAGCCGGACAGCTGCTGCCGCCGCCAGCGGTTGCGCAGCGCGATCGAGACGGCGCGCTTGGCGTCGCCCTGGCCGACGATGAAACGGTCGAGTTCGGAAACGATTTCGCGGGGAGAGAAGTCTGTCATGTGTGCTTAGCTAGGGTCAGATGCGGGCCGGGACAAGCCGCATTTCAGGTCAGATGATCGGCGGCCCCGATTGCCATTGTTTCACCGCCTCGATCGGATGGATCAGCATCAGGATGTTGAGCGTCAGATTGTCGCGAATGTGAAGCGCCAGCATGATCTCGAAGGCGATGCCGAGCAGGACGGTCGCTGTGACCGGCAGCACGCGTGCGGCCAGGAACCCCAGGATCATGGCCAGATTGTCCGATATCGAATTGACGATGCTGTCGCCGTAATAATCCAGCGAGATCGTGCCGGCGCGGTAGCGCTCGATGATGAACGGTGAGTTCTCGACGATCTCCCAGGCTCCCTCGATCAGCATGGCGACGATCAGCCGGGCCGGCCAGGACAAACTTCGAAAAGACAAGGGCAGGAACGGCAGCCGTGCGAACAGCAGCCAGGTCAGGCCGTAGAACAGGAAGCCGTGCAGCACGTGCGAAAAGCTGTACCAGTCGGCGATCTGCTGGGAATTCTCCGAGCTGTTCACCACCCCGTGCCAGAGCTTGATGGTGCCGCAGGTGCAGATCGGCACGCGCCCCATCGCGAGCAGGATCGAGGCCTGCAGCGCCAGCAGCAGCAGCGCGATGCCGGCCCAGGCGAGCGGCGGAAATGCGGTCTTGGCAGTGAGAGTCTTGGAGGTGGGGGTCACGGCGAACGTCATGGGTCGCGGATCATCAGGAGGGCCGGACCATCGGGCGTGACGATGACATGCTGCGGCACGAAGCCGGCCTTTTCATAGGCACGGATCGCACGGGTGTTGGCGGGACTCGGATCAATCACGATGCGCGGCACGCCGCGCGCGAAGAGTTCGTCGGTGAACGTGCGGATGAAACCGGAGCCGTGGCCGCATCCGAGCATGTCGGCCTCGCCGATGAACTGATCGAGGCCGCGTGTGCCTGTCGGCTGCGGACCGAAGCCGAGGTGCCATTCGCCGAGCTGGTAGCACTGCAGATACGCCAAGGGCCGCCCGTCCTTGCTGACGATGAACTGCGCGAGGTCGGGATGATCGAGGTCGCCGCCGACGAATTCAAGCGTCTCCGGATCATGCCACCATTCGGCGACATGCGGTGCGTCCAGCCACCGCCGGATCAGCGGCATGTCGGCCGTGGTCATCGGGCGGAAGGTGTAGGCATGCGCCATGGCCTAGCCCGTCGCCAGGCTTTCGATCGTCACATTCCGGTTGGTGTAGACGCAGATGTCGGCGGCGATGTCGAGGGAGCGGCGGACGATGGTCTCGGCGTCCTTGTCGGTGTCGAGCAGGGCTCGTGCCGCCGCAAGGGCATAGTTGCCGCCGGAGCCGATCGCCATCACGCCGGCCTCGGGCTCGAGCACGTCGCCGGTGCCCGTCAGCACCAGGGAGACGTCCTTATCAGCGACGATCATCATGGCCTCCAGCCGCCGCAAGTACCGGTCGGTGCGCCAGTCCTTCGCGAGCTCGACCGCGGCCCGGGTCAGCTGTCCCGGATATTGCTCGAGTTTGGCTTCCAGCCGCTCGAACAGCGTGAAGGCGTCGGCGGTCGCGCCGGCAAAGCCCCCGATCACGTCGCCCTTGCCGAGTTTGCGGACCTTCCTGGCATTGGACTTGATCACGGTCTGGCCGATCGAGACCTGGCCGTCACCGCCGACCACCACCTTGCCGCCCTTGCGGACCGTCAAGATCGTGGTGCCGTGCCAGACCGGCGAGCTGTTTTGGGAAGCCTGCATGGATGATCCTCATTGTCCGGCCTGATTTAGGCGGTCGGGGCAAAGGGCACAACCTGGGCACAACGGGCCGTTCCGGCCCTAGATTTCGCTCACCATAGGCGGAAGAGCCGGCCTGCCGGAGCGTTCCCGCAGTAGCGAAGCCGTCATTTGGCTGTTAAAAGACCGCCGTTTTCGGGCAAACCATAGCGAAAGCTCTCAATGCGCACCGCGACGATCAAGCGCAAGACCAAGGAAACCGACATCGAGGTCTCCGTGAACCTCGATGGATCAGGCGTGTCCAATGTCGCGACCGGCATCGGCTTTTTCGACCATATGCTCGATCTCCTCGCCCGCCATTCCCGCATCGACCTCACGGTCAAGGCGGTGGGCGATCTGCACATTGACCATCACCATACCACCGAAGACACCGGCATCGCGCTCGGCCAGGCGGTCAGGCAGGCGCTCGGCAACATGGCCGGCATCACCCGCTATGCCGGCGTGCACATGCCCATGGACGAGACGCTCTCGCGCGTGGTGATCGACATCTCGGGCCGCCCGTTCCTGGTGTTCAAGGTCGATTTCCCCCGCGACAAGATCGGCGAGTTCGACACCGAGCTGGTGCGCGAGTGGTTCCAGGCCTTCGCCATCAACGCCGGCGTGACTCTCCACGTCGAGACACTATATGGCGATAACAGCCACCATATCGCCGAGTCCTGCTTCAAGGGCCTGGCGCGGGCGCTGCGCACCGCCGTTGCGATTGATCCGAAGGCGGCGGGCGAAATCCCGTCCACCAAGGGCTCGCTCGGCGGCTGACATTCCGTCCCGCGGCAAGGCGCGCTGCTTGCGGTATCATTGATTCAGAGAACGGGGCATCACCATGCCTGTCTACACAGTCCACGCTCCCTTCCCTGGCGGAGCCGATCTGCGCGCGACCGACAAGTTCGTTTTCGTGCGCGACGGCTTCCATTTCTGGGCGATGATCTTCGGTCCGTTCTGGCTGCTGTGGAATCGGCTGTGGCTGGCGCTGATCGGCTGGGTGCTTTTCACGGCCGCGTTCAGCGCGGGGCTGTCCAGCCTCGGTGTCGGCCGCAGCTCGGTCGTCTTTGCCAATCTCATCATCGCGCTGCTGATGGGGTTCGAAGCCTCGAGCCTGCGCCGCTGGACCTTGTCGCGCGGCAAATGGCGGCAGCTCGACGTGGTGGTTGCCGACAACGGCGACACCGCCGAGCGCCGCTTCTTCGACCGCTGGAGCCAGAAGCAGCACGGCATCGTCAACGATCAATGGGCCATCGATCGCGGCGGTCCGCCGCCGACCCGCAACACGCAGGGTCAGTCGTTTTCGAACCCGCCGCCGCTTCCGGCCGGCGGCATCATTGGATTGTTTCCAGAACCGGGAGGGTCAAGATGAGCGTCGCCATCATCGATTACGGTTCCGGCAATCTGCATTCCGCCGCCAAGGCGTTCGAGCGCGCCGCGCGCAGCTTGGAGAGCCCGCAAAAGGTCTTCGTCACTAGCGATCCGGACCAGGCTTACAGCGCCGATCGCCTGGTGCTGCCGGGCGTCGGCGCCTTTGCCGATTGCCGGCGCGGCCTTGATGCCGTCAACGGCATGGTCGAGGCGATCACCGAGGCGGTGCGGGTCAAGGCGCGGCCCTTTTTCGGCATCTGCGTCGGCATGCAGCTGATGGCGAGCCGCGGCAAGGAACATGTCATCACCGAAGGCCTGAACTGGATCGGCGGTGACGTCGAGAAGATCTCGCCACGCGATGAAAGCCTGAAGATCCCGCACATGGGCTGGAATACGCTCGAGGTGCTCAGGGAGCATCCGGTGCTGAACAAGCTGCCGCTCGGCCCGAAGGGCCAGCACGCTTATTTCGTGCACTCCTATCACCTCAACCCCGCCAGCGAGGCGGACGTGCTCGCGCGCGCCGATTACGGCGGGCCTGTCACCGCGATCGTGGCGAAGGACACCGCCATCGGCACCCAATTCCACCCCGAGAAGAGCCAGCGTTTCGGCCTGGCCCTGATCTCGAACTTCTTGCGATGGAAACCGTGATGATGGCTTCGCTCTCTCTTGTTACCTCCCCCCTTGTGGGGGAGCGAAAGGCGGCCTTTGGCCGCCGTCTTGGACGCCAAGGCGAAGCCTTGGCTATGTGCGAAGCATTCGGGAGGGGGGTAAGCCCCGACGGCGGTGCCCGCGGCTACCCCTCTCCCCAACCCTCCCCCACAAGGGGGGAGGGAGCGCACCGCGTGCGCGGAAAAAGCCTGGCTCAATCATGATTCTCTTCCCCGCGATCGATCTCAAGAATGGCCAGTGCGTGCGCCTCGAGCAAGGCGACATGGCGCGCGCGACCGTGTTCAACCTTAATCCGGCCGCGCAGGCGCAGAGCTTTGCCGAGCAGGGCTTCGAATATCTCCACGTCGTCGACCTCGACGGCGCCTTCGCCGGCAAGCCGGTGAATGCTGAGGCTGTCGAGGCGATGCTGAAGACGATCAAGATCCCGGTGCAGCTCGGCGGCGGCATTCGCGATCTCAAGACCATCGAAGCTTGGCTCGACAAGGGCATCACCCGCGTCATCATCGGCACCGCCGCGGTGCGCGACCCCGAACTGGTGAAGTCTGCGGCGAAGAAGTTTCCCAGCCGTGTCGCCGTGGGCCTCGACGCCCGCGACGGCAAGGTCGCGGTCGAAGGCTGGGCCGAGACCTCTGAGGTCACGGTGCTCGAGATCGCAAAGCGGTTCGAGGATGCCGGCGTCGCCGCCATCATCTTCACCGACATCGCGCGCGACGGCCTGCTGAAGGGCCTGAATCTGGAAGCGACCATTGCGCTCGCCGAGGCCATCTCCATCCCCGTGATCGCCTCCGGCGGCCTCGCCTCGATCGAGGACGTCAAGGCGATGCTGACGCCGCGCGCCAGGAAGCTCGCCGGCGCGATCGCCGGCCGCGCGCTCTACGACGGCCGGCTCGATCCCGCCGCCGCCCTCGCCTTGATCCGCAGCGCGCGCACTTAGGAGATATCGGATGTTCAAGGTGCGCGTGATCCCCTGCCTCGACGTCAAGGACGGCCGAGTCGTCAAGGGCGTCAACTTCGTCGATCTCAGGGATGCCGGCGATCCCGTCGAGGCCGCGATCGCCTATGACGCCGCCGGCGCCGACGAGCTCACCTTCCTCGACATCACCGCGACCCATGAGAACCGCGGCATCATGCTGGACGTGGTCCGGCGCACGGCGGAAGCCTGCTTCATGCCCGTGACCGTCGGCGGCGGCGTGCGTGAGGTCAACGACATCAAGACGCTGCTGCGCGCCGGTGCCGACAAGGTCTCGATCAACAGCGCCGCCGTGGCGCGGCGCGAGTTCGTCAAGGAAGCCGCTGAAAAATTCGGCGAGCAGTGCGTGGTGGTCGCGATCGACGCCAAGCGCGTCAAGCGCCCCGGCGGCGACCGCTGGGAGATCTTCACCCATGGCGGGCGCAACTCGACCGGCATCGATGCGATCGAATATGCCCAGGAAGTGGTCGCGCTCGGCGCCGGTGAGATCCTGCTCACCTCGATGGATCGCGACGGCACCAGGCAGGGTTTCGACATTCCGCTGACCCGTGCGATCGCCGACAGTATTCCCGTTCCCGTGATCGCCTCGGGCGGCGTCGGCAATCTCGACCATCTCGTCGACGGTATCCGCGACGGGCACGCCACGGCCGTGCTGGCCGCCTCGATCTTCCATTTCGGGGAATTCACCATCCGCGAAGCCAAGGAGCACATGGCGCGGCGCGGGCTGCCGATGCGCCTCGATGCCTGACGACTCCGGTTCGTAACGATGCTAGATTGGCGGACGGAGATGGCCGCCGTGGTCCTGTGTGTTTCCGAGTGAGTCCAATGCCGCGTTTCACGATCCACGATCTGGCCGAGACCATCGACGCCCGCGCGGCCTCCGGTGGCGAAGCATCCTATACCCGCAAGCTCCTCGACAAGGGCGCCGAGCATTGCGCCAAGAAGTTCGGCGAGGAAGCAGTCGAAACCGTAATCGCTGCAGTCGAAAACGATCGCGCGCATCTGATCGCTGAAAGTGCCGATCTGCTCTATCATTTCCTTGTGCTCTTGAAGGCTCGCGGCATAAAGCTGGAAGAGGTCGAGGCCGCTCTGGGCAAGCGGACCTCGATGTCAGGGTTGGAAGAAAAGGCCTCGCGCAAAAGCGATTGATTGAGGCAACGGAAAGGCGGCGTTATGGATATCCGCGCACCCGAGCAGCAGTATAATCCGTATCGCGTCTATACGCGCGAGCAGTGGGCGCGCCTCCGCGACGATACGCCGATGACGCTGGAGCCGGGTGAATTCGACCGGCTGCGCTCGCTGCACGACCGCCTCGATCTCCAGGAAGTCGAGGACATTTATCTGCCGCTGTCGCGGCTGTTGTCGATCTATGTCGACGCCATGCAGCGCCTGTATTACGCGGAGCGCCAGTTCCTCAACATCAGGGATCGCAAGGTCCCCTACATCATCGGCGTCGCCGGATCGGTCGCGGTCGGGAAATCCACCACGGCGCGCGTTCTTCAGGCGCTGCTGGCGCGCTGGTCGCCGCGGCCGAAGGTCGAGCTGATCACCACCGACGGATTCCTCTATCCCAACGCGGTGCTCGAGCGGCACGGCATGATGCAGAAGAAGGGTTTTCCGGAGAGCTATGATCTGCCGCTGCTGCTCAGCTTCCTCTCCGACATCAAGGCCGGCCGCCGCCACGTGCGCGCGCCGGTCTATTCGCATCTGACCTACGACATCGTGCCGAACCAGTGGGCCGAGATCGACCAGCCCGACATCCTGATCGTCGAGGGCGTCAACGTGCTGCAGACCGGCAAGCTGCCGCGTGACGGCAAGGCGGTGCCTGTCGTCTCCGACTTCTTCGATTTCTCGGTCTACATCGACGCCGACGAGACGGCACTGCGGCAATGGTACATCAAGCGCTTCCTGGCGCTGCGCGACACCGCATTCACCAATCCAAAATCCTACTTCAACCGCTACGCGCTGCTGTCGGACGAGGAAGCCACGGCCACCGCGATCGCGATCTGGGAACGCACCAACCTCGCCAATCTCGAGGACAACATCCTGCCGACCCGTCCCCGGGCGACGCTGATCCTGAAGAAGGGCGCCGACCACACGGTGGAGAGCGTGGCGCTCAGGCGGCTATGACGGCGACCTGAACACGGCGCCGGCCGGTTTGCGCGATAGGTATCTTTTGTTGCAGACCAACAATCGGTATTCCGCTATTCCTTTGGAAAACGGCGGGAAAGGCACCAATGGTTGATCGTCTCAGAAGCGCCGCGGAGCAGCTCGAAGCGCCGATCTGTCCCGACTGCCATGTCGAGATGAAGTGGTTCCGCTCCGAACTGCTCGCGGACGAGCCGACCCCGATCATCGCGCATCTCTTCGTGTGCCCGCATTGCAAGCGCGCGGCCAAGGTAGACACCATCTTCCGGGAAAGCCAGGCGCCGCCTGAAAAGCTGTCTGCGCCGCGGTGTATTGCTTATGCCGCATGACATTCCGGGTCGGCCGGATAAGTCCGGCCGGTGCCCATCGCCCGCTCGGGGCTCGGAATGACGATCATTTCCGGATCCCCTGTTGCGCCTTCGAGGCGACGAAGATGTGCCACGTCGTCAGAAACATCGCGGCGACGAGCGGGCCGATGACGAAGCCGTTCGCTCCGAAGGTCGCAAGGCCGCCCAGGGTGGCAAGCAGCACGACATAGCTCGGCATCTGGATCGACTGGCCGACCAGGATCGGGCGGAGAAAATTGTCCGCGAGGCCAATGACGAAGGTACCGAACGCGAGCAGAATGAGGCCCTTCGTGACTGCGCCCGACACGAGCAGATAAAGTGCGGCCGGAACCCAAATCAGGGCGGAGCCGAGCACGGGCAGCAGCGATACCAGCGCCATCAGCGCGCCCGCCAGCAGCGGCGCAGTCAAGCCGAGCAGCCAGAAGATGAGCCCGCCAAGCGCCCCCTGTATCAGGGCGACGAGAACGATCCCCTTGATCGTTCCGCGAACCGCGAGGGTGAACGCATCGAGGATTTCGGCGGTCTGGCCCGGGCGCAGCGGGAGTGCGTCGCGAATGCGTGCGCTCAGGTCTTCGCCGTCGCGCAGCAGGAAGAACAGCAGGTACAGCATCACGAGCAGGCTTGCGACGAACTCCAACGTCAACTGGCCGATGTTGATCGCATGCCCGGCCAGCTGTTGGCCGGCTGGGACGACCAGGCCCGACAGGCGTTCCTTCAGGGCCGAAAGATCCATGCGGGCCAGGCGATCTGACAGCGAAGCAGTCCAGCCAGGCAATGCGGATCTCAATTGCTGCAGCGGATGAGCGAAACTGATCTCTCCGCTCTGAACGCGCTGATACAGCTCTCCGCCCTGGTCGATGAGCGAAGCGATGACGACCGCCACCGGGATCAGGACCATGACGATCACGACGACGACGGTGAACAATGCGGCAAGGTTGTGCTTGCCCGGGAGGGTTTTCAGGGCGCGCCGATAGAGGGGTGCGAAGATGATGGCCAGCAGGATGGCCCACAACAATGCGCCGGAGAATGGCCAAAGCACCCACCCGAATGCAACGGAGATCGCGGCAAGCAAGATGAGGAATGAGCGGTCTTCTGATGTTCTCACGTCGTCGCCAGCCTTTCGGTCGCTCGTCATAGGATGTCCGTATCACAACAACGTGGCGAAGCGGAAAGTCGCGCCGGGCCAATCGCTACGCCGCGTCGCCGCAGGAACATGCGCTCGTGAACCGGCCCAATGCCGGCCTTCCAGCCGGCGGCTCCGACCGTTGATCGGAACGTGGTTACGCGATCGGACGTGAGAAGATCTGGAGTTTCCTGCGAACCGGCAGCAGTCCCGGCCGGATGCCAGGCCCCTCATCTGCCTGCTTTCGCGTTCCAGTCCGCAAGCTTGATGCGCCCCGCGAAGGTGGCAGGGCCGGAACCGTTGGCCTTGTAGACGAAGGCTTCGCCCTCCTGCACGTTGCCGGCTTCCTTGCCGAAGGCATCGGCGATGTTCGTCTTGTGGGTGACCAGGAACGTGTTGGTGCCTGCCTTCGGCGGCGCATCGACGAGCTGACGCACGGCCTGCCCGGCCTTTGCGTTGGCACCGGTCGGGTTTGCCATTCCCGACGCGCTGGCATTGCTGCTGTCCGTAAGCGCATCGACCGGCTTGACCTCGCGGCCGGAGATCAGCCTGCCCGCCTCGACCGCGCGGTTCAGCCTGCTGGTGTAGACCTCGCCGATCGCGATCGCCTGCTCCCTGACCGCCGTTCCGATCTGGCGCGCCATGTCCCTGCCCTTGTCGCTGAGCTGACGCTGGGCGCTCATGTCGTCGAACTTGAACGGGTAAACGTCCTTCTGGCTGTCGTCGGTCGCGGTGTGCCGGAAGATCAGGACGTAACCGCCTTGCTTGAGCGACGAGATGAGATCCGGCGTATCGGCTGCGGCGTATCGGGAGATACCAGCGAGGAGGGCAACAAGCGCGAGGCGGCAAAGCACGTTCATGCGCAAAATCCTCTTTTGCAAATGCCCCCGAGGATGGTGACGCGCAACGCGCTCGATTTCAATTAGCGATCGCCGGCGGGGATCGGGTTCCCGTGATCCGGGACCGCCGGATGCCGCGATGCGGCCAGCCCGGCCAGCGCCTCGTCAAGCTTCTCCCGGTCGAGCGGCTTGATCAGAAATCCGTTCATGCCCGCCTCGAAGCAGGCGTGGCGATCCTCCGCCAGCGTGTTGGCGGTGAGCGCCAGGATCGGCGTGTGCCGACCGCGGGTGGCAGCCTCGTGCGCGCGGATGCGTTTCGTCGTCTCGATGCCGTCGAGTTGCGGCATCTGGATGTCCATAAGTACGAGATCGTAGGGCATGCCCGCGGATGAGGCGGCGAGCCAGGATTCCAGCGCGGCCTCGCCATGGACGGCGATGACGACGCGGTGACCGAGCTTGGTCAGCAGCGAGCGCATCAACAAAGCGTTGATCTCGTTGTCCTCGGCGACGAGGATCGACAGGCTCTTCGCCGGCGCCGTACCGGTGGATGCGGCCGGCGGCTCCGGCGCGAGATCGGGCGAGGCGACCTCCGGCGTCAGGGCGAGGCGGGCGGCGAGCGAGGCCGCGCGCAGCGGCTTCATCAGGAAGCCGGTGAAGGCCGGCGACAGCTTCTCGTGGCGTGAGCTCGACGTCAGCAGCACGAGGCGCTGCGAGGCATGCGCGCGGGCCGCGTCACCCAGATGGTCGGCAATGGCAGGGCCGATCGCGCGATCGATCAGCACCGCGTGCCATGAGCGTTCCGGCAGCAGCGCTTCGGCGACCGCCGCATCCGCAACCAGGCAGGTCTGGCCGCCCCAGCGCGCGAGGCGGCGCGCGATCAGCGAGGCCTCGATGCCGTCGGCGACGAGGAGCATCGACTTGCCGGTGAGATCGGGGCTCGGAAATGCAGTCTGCCCGGCGCCGGCCTGCGACGGCGGGAGCGGCACCGCGACCTCGAAGGTCGAGCCCCTGCCCGGCTCGCTCGTGAGCGTGATCCGGCCGCCCATGCGCTTGACGATGCGTTCGCTGATGGCAAGGCCGAGCCCGGTGCCGCCATAGGTGCGGGCAACGCGCTGGTCGGCCTGCTCGAACTCGCGGAAGATGCGCTGCTGGGCTTCGGCGGCGATGCCGATGCCGGTATCGCGGACCAGGAAGCTGATCTCGTTCGGCCAGATGCCGGGCTCGACGATCAGCGCAACGCCGCCGCTCGCGGTGAACTTGATGGCGTTGCCGGCGAGGTTGAGCAGCACCTGGCGCAGCCGTGCGGCGTCGCCGACCACCTCGAGCGGCAGGCGCTCGTCCACATAGGCAGCAATCTCGAGCGTCTTCGCCTGCGCGCGCGGCGCGAGCAGCTCGGTGATCTCCTCGACCAGGGTCGAGAGCGCGAAGGGACGTTGATCGAGGTCGAGCTTGCCGGCTTCGATCTTGGAATAGTCCAGCAATTCCTCGATCAGCGCCATCAAGGCTTCGCCCGAGGTCTTCACCGCCCTGGCATAGGTCGCCTGCTCCGGCGTCAGATTGGTGTCGAGCAGGAGGCCGCCCATGCCGATGATGCCGTTGAGCGGCGTGCGGATCTCGTGCGAGGCCATCGCGAGGAAGCGCGACTTGGCGCGGTTGGCGGCGTCGGCCTGGTCGCGCGCGTCGGACAGCGCGCGTTCGGTCTCGGTGCGGTCGGTGACGTCGCGGCCCACGCTCTGCAGTTCGGCGGGCTGGCCGGCGTCGAGCCGGACATAGCCCTCGCGCCAGGCGATCCAGCGCGCGCCGAGCGGGGTTGCGATCTTCTGGTCGTGGATGCGCGTGCCGTTGCTCTCGCGGGCGTTGTCGCCCTGCTCCAGCACGTCGAAATCGAAGCGCGTGCCGACAAGTGCGCCGCGCGCCTGCCCTGCGAGCGCGCAATAGGCCTCGTTGGCAAAGGTGATGCGGCCTTCCGTGTCGCGCAGCACGATGAGGTCGCCCTGCTGTTCGAACAGGCTGCGAGCGCGTTCTTCCGCTTCCTTCAGCTCCCAATTGCGGTCGATCAAGGCCTCATTGTGGGCGGCGAGCATGCGCAGCCGCTTGCCCACGAAGCGCAGTCGCATGCTCAGCGTCGCAAGGCCGAGGCAGGCGAGCGCGAACAGGAAGCTCGCGCCGATCGCAAAGGCGTGGGGATCGTAGGCGGAATTCTCCGAGCGGCTGCCGGATACGAAACCATAGGCGCCGCCGAAGGTCGCCGAGAAGATCATGAAGGAGCGGATCGCGAAGGCAATGCGGGGGTGCTGCCGCCTGAAGCGGCGCATGCGCACCTTGATCCGGAACATCCGACCCATCGCCACCCGACCCGACTCTCTTGCTCGAAACCTTTGATCGCCGGCTGCCACGATGTCGCGCCGACCTTGCGAACAGTTTGCGGTCGGGGGCCCGCCTTCAGACAGGGTTGACGGAATGTTAACGGCTCAGAGCGAGGCGGCCTGGAGCTGGCGGTGGCCGCCGCGGGCGCCGACGATCAGCGCCGCCGCCTCGCGCTGCGAGAACGTCTTCGAGCGCACATAGATGCGGTAATCCGCCGGCCCTTCGCTGGAGAGATAGATCACCGGCCCGCCGTCGACGGGCTGTGCGGCGATCGAGATCAGCCGTGTCGAGGGGGTGAGCTCGCAGGAGTCCGGCTCGGAGCCGAGACCGTCGTCGACCACGGTGAAGTCCGCGGCGTCCGCGTCATCGGTGATCTGGACCCGCACCGTCGCCCGCGCGGGATCGTCGGTGAAGGCGACATGCACGTTGGCAGTCCAGAACAGGGAGGTGAGCTCGACCGTCGTGTCGCCGAGTGCGATGCAGGGATGCGAGACCGATCCGATCTCGGCACGGGCGAACACCGCAGCCGCCAGCAGGGGAACAACCGAGGCCAGGATCTTGAAACGCAACATGACACTCTACTCGCCGGGCCCGTCAGGAACTCACAATGCGAAACGCGCGGGCCTTATGGTTTGCAGAGCGTAAAGGAAAATCGTTACCGCCGGGTTGATGCGCGATGCGATCACGCCATCTGCCGCACATCCTCCGCGAGTGCGCGGTAGGACAGCGCTTCGGCGAGGTGCAGCCGGCCGATCTTGTCGGCGTTGTCGAGGTCGGCCAGCGTGCGCGCCACCCGCAGCACGCGGTGATAGCCGCGCGCCGACAGCCGCATGGTCTCGGCGGCATCGCGCAGCAGCTTGGCGCCTTGCGCATCCGGCTTTGCGATCTCCTCCAGCACGGAGGCGGGCGCCTCGGCATTGGTGCGGACCTTGGGCAGGCCGGCATCCGCATAGCGTGCGAGCTGGATGTCGCGCGCCGCCGCCACGCGTGCGGCGACCTCGGCGGAGCCTTCCGCCGGCGGCGGCAGGATCAGGTCCGCCGCGGTCACGGCCGGCACCTCGATGCGCAGATCGATGCGGTCCATGAGGGGACCGGAGATGCGCGCCTGGTAGTCGCCGGTGCAGCGGTCGATGCGGCCGCGCTTGCAGGCATAGCCGGGCTCGAACGCATTGCCGCAGCGGCAGGGATTCATCGCCGCGACCAGCATGAAGCGGGCAGGGTAGGTGACGCGGTGATTGGCGCGCGATACCGCGACTTCGCCGTTCTCCAGCGGCTGGCGCAACGAATCGAGCACGCGCGGATCGAACTCCGGCAGCTCGTCGAGGAACAGCACGCCCTGATGCGCCAGCGAGATCTCGCCGGGCCTGGCGCGCATGCCGCCGCCGGTGAGCGCGGCCATGCTCGCGGAATGATGCGGCGAGCGGAACGGCCGCCGCGCCGTCAGCGCGCCGCCTTCGATCTCGCCGGCGACGGAGGCGATCATCGATACCTCGAGCAGCTCGCCCGGCGACAGTGGCGGCAGGATCGAGGGCAGGCGCGCCGCCAGCATCGATTTGCCGGCGCCGGGCGCGCCGACCATGAGCAAATGATGCCCGCCGGCGGCCGCGATCTCCAGCGCACGCTTGGCGCTTTCCTGGCCCTTGATGTCGCGCAGGTCGAGCGTGGAGGCGGGCGCCTCGTGCACCTTCGGCGAGGGCCGCGACAGCACCTGGGTGCCCTTGAAATGGTTCGCGATCTGGATCAGCGAACTCGCCGCGATGATCTGGATGTCCGGGCTCGCCCAGGCCGCCTCCGAGCCGCAGGCCGCCGGGCAGATCAGCCCTTCCTCGCGCGCATTGGCGCCGATCGCGGCGGGCAAGACACCGGCCACCGGTGCGATCGAGCCGTCGAGGCCGAGCTCGCCGAGAACGGTGAAGCCGGTCAGTGCATCCGGCGGGATCGCGCCGATCGCCGCCATCAGCCCGAGCGCGATCGGCAGGTCGTAATGGCTGCCTTCCTTCGGGAGGTCGGCCGGTGCCAGATTGACGATGATCCGCCGCGCCGGCAGCGCCAGCCCCGAGGCGATCAGCGCCGAGCGCACCCGCTCCCGCGCCTCCGACACCGCCTTGTCCGGCAGGCCGACGATGGCGAAGGCCGGCAGGCCAGGGGCGACCTGCACCTGCACGTCGACCGCACGGGCCTCGATCCCCTCAAAGGCGACGGTGGAAACCCGCTGAACCATGCTCAAACCAGCCTGCCCCTTTCGTGCAATTAGGGGTAGCAGAGGGCGGCTGTTTCCGCAAGAACAATACGGGAACATCCCGCCGATGCCCGCGCAGGCCCTAAGCAGCCGTAAACACGCTCTAGAGACTACGTCTCGAATGCCGCCTTCTGTCCTCAGCACATCCCAACGAATGTCCGTTACTCCTGGGCCTGCGGGATGGGCCGTGGTCTAACGGGTGAACAGTTCAAATGCTTGCAAATCGCCGGAGAAGCGAACGTCGGGTGTGTAGCCGGCTCGCCAAGATTCATTTTGGTGCGGGCTCGCTGCCGCGGGATTGCACGATCACGGATATCTCGGACGGCGGCGTGAAAGTGGTGGCGGAATTCCTGGAAGTGCCGCCGCAATTCACCATCATCTTTGCGCCTGATTATTCCCGCCAATGCCGCCTGCGCTGGCGCATCGGCTGCGAGTTCGGCGCCGAATTCGTCGATTAGGCCGCAGCGGCCGTCCTCCTTAACGGGACTTTAGCGTTAATGGGTCAGCATCTCTGATCAGTTGCCGAGTGATCAGAGTATGTCCAAGCGTTCGTGCCTCGTCCCTCCGGCGAGATTCCTGTTTCCCGCACTCCTGGTGCTCGGTCTCGGCGGCTGTCAGACGACGGGCCTCGAGGACGTCACCGGCGCGCTCGGTGGCAAACCGGAAACGGCCGGCAAGGCCGACGCCCGACCGGACATGGACGCATTGCGCGAGCGCTATCGCGCCAAGCCCGGCGATCCCTCCGTTGCGCTCGCCTACGGCAAGGCGCTGCGCGAGACCGGCCAGCGCGCGCAGGCGGTCGCGGTGCTTGAGCAGGCCGTGCTCGGCCATCCCAGCAACAAGGCGCTGCTCGCCGGCTATGGCCGCGCGCTCGCCGATAGCGGCAATTTCCAGCAGGCCTTCGACGTTCTCAGCCGTGCGCATACGCCTGAGGATCCGGACTGGCGCATCCTGTCGGCGCAGGGCGCGGCGCTCGATCAGCTCGGCCGCAACGAGGAGGCGCAGCAATACTACGCCGCGGCGTTGAAGATCGTGCCGAACGAGCCTACCGTGCTGTCCAATCTCGGCCTGTCCTATGTGCTGCAAAACAATCTGCCGAAGGCCGAACAGGTGCTCGGCCGCGCCTATCAGCGCAATCAGAACGATCCGCGGGTTCGTGCCAATCTCGCGCTCGTGCTGGGATTGCAAGGCCGCGAGGCCGAAGCCGAAATACTCGTGAAGGCCGATCTGCCGCCCGATCAGGCGGCGGCCAAGGTCACGGCGCTGCGCCAGTTGCTGGCGAAGAAGCAGCAAAGGGCGGACAAATAGTCCGCCCTCTTCCGATCTTTGCGATTCCCGCTCTTTACGACGCCTTGCGATGCGGGGCTGACCCGCGCCCCGACTTGCCCTTCAGCTTCTTCAGGAGAGGCTCGAGCAGCGAGCGCTTCGGCTTCTTCACCTCGCCGCGGCCGGCGAGGCGGTTCGCCATGTTCTGGAACAGAAGGGTGGTGCGGTGGGACTTGGAGACCTCCGCGATCATCTGGCCGTTATTGGCCGCGGTCGAGAACAGTTTCGAATCGAACGGGATCACCGCGATCGGCTGGCTCTCCATGGTCTTGGCAAACGCCTTGACCTCGATCTCCGCGCGCTTGTGCATGCCGACCTGGTTGAGGCAGTACAGCGGCGGGCGATCATTGGGGCGTGCCGCCTTCAGCACGGTCAGCATGTTCTTGGTGTTGCGCAGGTTCGCGAGATCGGGCTCGGCCACGATCACGATGTCGTCGGCGTTGACCAGCGCGCGCCGCGTCCAGCCGGACCATTGATGGGGAACGTCGAGCACGATGCAGGGCGTGGTCATGCGCAGCGTGTCGAACACCGCATCGAAGGCTTCGGTACCGAAATCATAGACGCGGTCGAGCGCAGCCGGTGCCGCCAGCAGGCTGAGGCGATCGGTGCATTTGGCGAGCAGGCGCTCCATCAGCGCCGTGTCCGGCCGGTCCTGCGACAGCACCGCATTGGCGATGCCCTGCACCGGATCCTGGTTGTAGTCGAGGCTCGCCGTGCCGAAGGCGAGGTCGAGATCGATCACGACGGAATCGAGCGCGAGGTCCCGGGCGATGGTCCAGGCCACATTGTGCGCGACGGTGGACGCACCGACGCCGCCCTTGGCGCCGACCACGGCGATGACGCGGCCGGTGATGATGGCCTCGGACGCCGAGAACAGGCTGCAGATCGAGCGGACGACGTCGAGTGTCTCGACCGGGCCGACCACGTAGTCGTTGACGCCGCGGCGCACCAGCTCGCGATAGGGCGCGGTGTCGTTGGGATTGCCGATCACGACCACGCGGGTGCCGGGATCGCAGACGCCGGCGAGGTCGTCCAGGCCCTCGAGGATGTCGCGCGTGCCGTCGGACTCGATGACGATCACGTTCGGCGTCGGCATCGATTCATAGACCTCGATCGCCGCGGCGAGGCCGCCGTCCTTGGCGGTGAGGTGGGCCTTGGCGAGCCGGCGATCCTCGCCCGCCGCGGTCACCGCCTTGAGCGTCTGCTCGGTCTCGCAAAAAGCCTGCACGGAAATGCGAGGAACCGGTGCAATGTGTTCCTCGGGGTGCCGCGGATCGTCCGCTTCTTCGTCGTCGAAGCTTGTCATTTGCCGGTGTCGCTGAGTTTGGCCTTGTCGGATTCGGGATAGGCGGTCGCGGTCGTCGTGCCCTTGCGATAGCGTTCGAACGCGATGTTGCGCCGTGCGGTATAGGCCGGCGTCTCGGCGCGCGGTTGCTCGAGATCGGCCGGGTTGTCGATCATGGCCGCCAGATTGCGCTGGGTGGCGCAGCCCAGATTGAAATAGGGCCGGTTCTCGTTGTAGCCGGGGTCGAGGATGGAGGGGCCGACGTCTTCCGGCCACAGCCCGCAGGGGCCGGCGACGGCCGCGATCTTCGAATAGCTCAGGCGGATGGTGGGCAGCAGCCCGGGATCCTCGGGCCGGTAGGGATGCTGGACGATGGCACGCGACGGCACGCCGCCCGACGCCAGCACGGACCGGATCTCCTGGTAGGTCGCAGCAGCCGCGCGCGAATTGGCGCTGTCGACAGGCACGTCGACGACGACGGAGCCGGTGCCTTCGCGCACCCAGTCCCGCGCGATGCCCGCGACATCCGAATGCTGTGCGGCCGAGAGGCCGCCTCGCGCCTTGCCGACGAAGATCACAATCGACTTCTTGCCTTCCTGCACCGCGATCGGGTGGCGCTGCCGATAATCGGTCGGCACCGTCTGGGTGACGATCTCGGTGGTGTTGCAGGCGCCCAGCATGACGGAGATCCCCGCCAGTGCCAGCACCACGCCCAGATTGCGACGTCGATCGGCTGTCGTCTTCGTCATCGCTTCATCCCCTCCTGCCCCAATTCCTGCACCGGTCCCCACGCCGCGCGTTCGTCTCAGTCGATGATGAAGCCGAAATCACCCGGCGTGCCGCTGATCGGATCGACGCGGCGCGCGATGCCATAGAGGCGGTTCATGCGGCCAAGCAACGCCGTCTGCGCGTCCGAAGCCGGCGCGAAGCCGTCGTCGGGACGTGACAATTCCTTCTGGGCGACCGCGCGCACCACATAGGGCGTCACGATCACCATCAGCTCGGTCTCGTTGTTGACGAAGTCCTGGCTGCGGAACAGCGCGCCGATGATCGGTATTTGGTCGACGCCGGGCAGGCCGTTGATCGCCTGCTTGGTCTGCTGCTGGATCAGGCCGGCCATCGCCATCGAGCCGCCCGAGGGAATTTCCAGCGTGGTCTCGGCGCGGCGGGTCTGGATCGACGGGATGGTGATCGAGCTGGTCTGGCCTGCCGACACCGCTTGCGTCACGGAGATGGCGTTCTGACTCGACAGCTCCGAGACTTCGGTCATCACGCGCAGGCTGATACGTCCCTCGCTTAGCACGACCGGCGTGAAGTTCAGGGAGATGCCGAACTTCTTGTAGGTGATCTGGGTGGTACAGACATGGGTAACCGGATCGCAGGAATAGCCCGCAGGGATAGGGAATTCGCCGCCGGCAATGAAGGTGGCGGACTCGCCGGAGATCGCCGTCAGGCTGGGCTCGGCCAGCGTCCGCATCACGCCGGCGCTTTCCATCGCGCGCATCGTGGCGTTGACCGTGGCCACGCCTTTTGCGAGTCCGGTGACGCCGAGCCCGTTGCTGCTGACGAGCGGGCCGCCGGAGACCGAGAACGGATTGGAGTTGTTGAAATTCACCACCGCGGTGCCGGCATTCAGGCTGGCGCTGAGATCGACGCCGAGCTGCTTGACGATGTCGCGGCGCACTTCGCCGACGACGACCTTGAGCATCACCTGGTCGCGGCCGCGCACGATGATGTTGTTGACGACCTTCTCGGCGCCGCCGACGAGCTTGGCGGCGACGTCACCGGCCTGCTGGGCCTCGACCGGGCTCGACACCGAGCCGGTCAGCATCACGCTGTCGCCGACGCCTTCGACCTGTACGCCCGGCAAGGACTGGCGGAGCGCCGCGCGCATGCCGTTGAGATCGCGCTTCACGGCGATGTCGTAGGAGGCGACCTGCTGGCCGTCGGCGGTGAAGAACACGACGTTGGTCTGGCCGACCTGGCCGCCGATGATATAGGCGCGCTGGGCCGAGCGGATCACCGCGTTGGCGATCTTGGGGTCGGCCACGAGCACGTCCTTGACCTCGCGCGGCAGGTCGATGACGACTGATTTGCCCACACCAAGCGAGAGAAATCGCGTCCTCGCCGCTGCGACCGTCGAGACCGGCGACACGCCGAGGTCGGGCGCTTGCATCGGCGCCTGGTCGCCGACCGGCGCATCCGCGGCGCTGACGACGTCGGAGGCTGCGAGCAGCCCCAGCATCAACATCGTCCCCGCCAGGAACGAGCGCGCGCGCTTCCCCCGAATGCGCAGGCTCGTCCGATTACCCCCGTAACTCATGCTATCCCCATCACTTCTGTGACGTCAGTTGTCGTGCCTGCACGCCGTAACGGATCACGTTCACGCCGCCCGGGCGCTTGACCGCCTGGTCGTCGGGCGTACCCTCGAATGCGTTGGCATCGACGATGCTGCGCAGCGCGAGCGTCAGCGTGCCGCCCTGGCGTGCGGCCGAGAGCGTTGCGACCTGGTCGGGCCTGAGCTCGAGCGTGACGGTCTTGCCGAGCACGGCGTTCTGGCCGTCCTTTTCCTTCGGCGCCTGGTCGATCGCGAGCACGCGGATGTTGGCGAGAATGACCTCGGACAGGATGAGGTCGTTGCCGCCGGTCGGGCCATCGCTGTTGCCGTCGGGATTCTTCAGGCGGCGGGTCAGGATGATGTCGACGCGGTCGTTCGGAAGGATGAAGCCGCCGGCGCCCGTTTCGGCTGAAATCTCGGTGGAGACGGCGCGCATCCCGGACGGCAGGATCGCGGCCATGAAGCCGGAGCCTTCGGCCCTGACCAGCTTCTGCTCGCGGATCGGCTCGCCCTGCATCAACGGCACGCGTGCGATCGAGCCGGCGATCTGGGTCTGCGCGTCGGGCCTGCCGTCGCGGCGGATGAAGGCGCTGCTCGCCGTCGCGGCCGGCCAGGCCTGCCATTGCAGATCGTCGGGCTTCACGGCCTGGCCGAGCTGGATGTCGTTCTTCGCGACGAGCACCTCGACCGTCGGCAGCTTCTCGGCGACGGGAGGGGCAGGCGCGGGATTGTTGTCGAAGCCGCTCGCCAGATACGCAGCGACGCCGCCGGCGCCCAGTGCGATGACGAGAACGACGATGCGTGCGGTGTTCATGCGCCTCTACTCTTACGCGGGGCACTCGAACTGCACGTGGCGTGTTCCCCCGCGTCGATGAGTAGGGAGCAAAGGTATAAGGGGTGTTGCGAGGCCGAATGCGATCGCCGGCCGCGATGCTGGTTTTCGGCGGATGGTGAACGCGGCGTTATTCGATCCGCCGGCGGCTCCGTAGTTTCACGCAGACCGCGCACGCGATCGAATGCGGCGCGTGGGCGTCATGGTGAACGGGTGGTTAGTGGTGGGCTCGGAAGCCGCGTCGCATCCGCGATAACCGCCCACGGTCCGTCATCCCCGCTCAATGGCGAAGCCATTGTCGCTGGAGGTGCGAGGCACGCGATGCGAATGCATGGCATGCGGAGCCTCGAAGGATGCACGGCCCCGGTGCTGCAGAAGGGCCGTCGCCCTTCGAGGGCCGCTGAAGAAGCGGCCACCTCAGGGTGACGGCGATGGAGCGGTTACGAAGTGACGGGCTCTACTTCTTCCGCTTCTGCTCGATCACGTCCCAGATTCTCGCCGCAACGTCAGGGCCACCGAGCCGCGCAATCGCGCGGATGCCGGTGGGCGAGGTGACGTTGATCTCGGTGAGGTTGCCGTTGATGACGTCGATGCCGACGAACAGGAGGCCGCGCTCGCGCAGCGCCGGGCCGACGGTGGCGCAGATCTCGCGCTCGCGCGGGGTGAGCTCGGTCTCCTGCGCCGCGCCGCCGCGCACCATGTTGGAGCGGAGGTCGTCGGCGGCCGGCACGCGGTTCACCGCGCCGGCGAACTCGCCGTCGACCAGGATGATGCGCTTGTCGCCGTGCTTCACCTCGGGGATGAACTGCTGGATCACCCAGGGCTCCCTGAACGTCACCGAGAACATGTCGAACAGCGAGCCGAAATTCATGTCCTGCGGCATCACGCGGAACACCGCCGCGCCGCCATGGCCGTGCAGCGGCTTCATGACGACGGCGCCGTGCTTGTCGCGAAACGCGTTGATCTCATCCAGGTCGCGCGAGATCAGCGTCGGCGGCATCAGCTGTGGAAAATTCATCACGAACAGCTTCTCCGGCGCGTTGCGCACGGAGGCGGGATCGTTGACGACCAGCGTCTTCGGATGGATGCGCTCCAGGAAATGCGTCGAGGTGATGTAGGCGAGGTCGAATGGCGGGTCCTGGCGGAGCAGCACCACGTCAAAGCCGTTCAGCGCTTCGCGCCTGGGCTCGCCCAATGTGAAGTGGTCGCCGGGCTCGTCGCGCACGGTCAGGAGCTGAACCGGCGCAACCAGCTCTTCGCCGACCATCGAGAGCTTGTCGGGCGTGTAGTAGGACAGGCCATGGCCGCGCTTCTGCGCTTCCAGAAGCAGCGCAAAGGTGGAATCGCCCTTGATGTTGATGCGGGCGATGGGATCCATCTGGACGGCGACATTGAGTTTCATGATCTGCCTTTCAGGTCGAGGCGTCGAATGCCGCCAACACATGGCGCGGAAGCGAGCGCGGCGCAATCAGCATCGCGTCGAATCGCAATTCGAATTCGGCATGCTCGGGATGCGCCACGAGCCAGCCTTGCGCGGCGTCGATGATGCGCTGCTGCTGGCGCGGCGTCACGGCGAAAGCGGCGTCGTCCAGGCTCGCCCGCGCCTTGACCTCAACGAAAGCGATCAGGTTGCGGCGGCGCGCCACGATGTCGATCTCGCCATGCGGGGTGCGGTAGCGTTTGGCGAGGATACGGTAGCCCTTGGCCATCAGATAGGCCGCGGCGCGGCTCTCCGCGGAAATGCCGGTACGGAACGCGGCGACGCGCTCGGGCGAGGCGACCTTCGGTTCCCTGGGGGGCTCAGTCTTCGCCATCGCCGCCCCGAAGATCCTTCGCGAGCTCCAGCGCGCGGGCATAGACCTCGCGGCGCGGCCGGCCCGACAGTGCGACCGCATGCGCCACGGCATCCTTGACGCTGTTTGCGGCAAGCTGCTCGCGCAGGAGTCCGTCGAGCGCGTCCGGTGCCAGCACGTCGGCGTCCGCTGCGGGCGGGCCGATCACCAGCACGAACTCGCCGCGCGTCTCCGGCGCATCGGCTTGCCGCGCGAGCTCGGCGAGCGGCGCACGCCTGACCTCCTCGTGCAGCTTCGTCAGCTCGCGGCAGACCGCGGCCTCGCGTTCGCCCATGATCTCCGCAAGGTCGTCCAAGGTGGCCTGCATCCGGTTGCCCGATTCGAACATCACCAGCGTCGCGTCGATGCGCGCAAGCTCGGCGAGGCGTGCGCGGCGCGCGGCGGATTTCGCCGGCAGGAAACCCTCGAAGAAGAAGCGGTCGGTCGGCAGCGCGGCGACGGACAGAGCCGCCAGCACCGAGGACGGGCCGGGCAGCGCGTGCACCGGATGGCCGGCGGTGCAGACCTCGCGCACCAGCTTGAAGCCGGGATCTGAGATCAGTGGCGTGCCGGCGTCCGACACCAGCGCGACCGAGCCGCCTCGCGCCAGCGCCTCGAGAATCTTCGGACGCGCCGCTTCCGCATTGTGCTCGTGATATTGCTTGAGCGTTGCTGCGATCGCATAGCGCTCGGTCAGGCGGCGCGTGATGCGGGTGTCCTCGCAGGCGATGACGTCGACGCCGGCGAGCGTCTGAAGCGCCCGCAGGGTGATGTCGCCGAGATTGCCGATGGGTGTCGCGACCAGATAGAGACCCGGCGCGGCCTTCGGCGTCGCGATCCGATGGGCATCGATGGAGAAACCGCGCGAGGCGGCGTCTTGAGCTTCAGACGTATTTATCGGGGCCGGCTTTGCGCGCATAATGAAGCCAACTTAGGCACGATCCGCAGGGCTGGGAACCTTCTGGTCGAAAAAGATCGTGCCCAGGATCGTGCCCAGATGGGGGGCGAGGAACGGGCGGGAATGTGATCGGCCAGGATCACCTCGAGTGGGAATGAGGGCCATCGCGCCATATTCACGACGGAAACGCCGCCTTGATGCTGGATGAGCGACGGCGAACGGCTGCCAGGACGGGAAGGCGGTCGCGTTAAGCGGCTGTTATCCTTTTGTTTTGGTTAACTGTTTGCCGACAATATACCTGAGTCCGCGGCCTGTGTCGCGGAAGGAATGTCGTGACCGGCCGGCGACGGCGGGTCAGAAGAGAAGCTGCCATGATGGGCCCGCGTCATCCAAAGTCTCTCGCTCCGGGATCCCGATCGTCGGGGGCCACCCGCCGGAGTGCGCTCGGCCTGTTGCTCGGTGCGCCCGTGCTGTCGGCCTGCGCCGGCGTGCAGCAGAGTCTCAGCCAGTTCTCCAACCCGTTCTCGAGTTCCGCGCCGCCGGCCCAGCCGGCGGGTCCCCCGCAACAGGCGACGACCGCCGGCACCGGCGGCGTGAAGGTAGGTCTGATCCTGCCGCTCTCAGCTGCCGGTAACGCCGGGCTCGCCGCGCAATCCATGCGCAACGCCGCCGAGATGGCGCTGGCCGAGTTCCAGAACCCGAACATCCAGCTCCTGATCAAGGACGACAATGGCAGCCCGCAAGGCGCGCAAGCCGGCGCGCAGCAGGCGGTCGACGAAGGCGCCGAGATCATCCTCGGGCCGCTGTTCGCGCAATCGGTGCCGGCGGTGGCGCAGGTCGCGCGCGCGCGCGGCATTTCGGTCATCGCGTTCTCGACCGATTCCAGCATCGCCGGGCGCGGCGTCTATCTGCTCTCGTTCCTGCCGGAGTCCGACGTCAACCGCATCGTCGAATATTCCGCCAGCATCGGAAAGCGCTCTTTCGCCGTGCTGGTGCCCGACAACGCCTACGGCAATGTCGTCGAGGCCGCGGTGAAGGCCGCGGCGCCGCGGCGCGGCGGGCGCATCGTCGCCTTCGAGAAATACGGTGCCGATCGCGCCACGCCGGCACGCACCGTGGCTCAGCAGCTCGGCAGCGCGGACGCGCTGTTCATTGCCGATGACGGCGATGCGGTGGTCTCAGTGGCGGATGCGATGACGGCCGCAGGCGCCAATCTGCGCAACATCCAGCTGCTCGGCACCGGCCTGTGGGATAATCCGCGCGTCTATGCCAGCGCCGCGCTCCAGGGCGGCCTCTACGCCGCGCCCGACCCGGCCGGCTTCCGCGCCTTCTCCGGCCGCTATCGCACCAAATATGGCGGCGAGCCGGTGCGAACCGCCACGCTCGCCTATGACGCGGTCGCCCTCGTTGCCGCCCTCGCGCGCACGCAAGGCACCACGCGTTTCTCGCCCGACGTGCTCACGAACCCTTCCGGCTTCGCCGGTATCGATGGCCTGTTCCGCTTCCGCGCCGATGGCACGAATGAACGCGGGCTCGCGGTGATGAAGGTGACGCAGGGTGGCGGCGTTGCGGTCGCGGGCTCGCCGAAGAGTTTTGGGGCGTAGCTACATCTTCCGTCGTCCCGGACAAGCGCGCCTTAAGCGCGCGCCGATCCGGGACCCATAACCACAGGAAGGGGTTTGACGAAGACTCGTGGTTGTCAGCTTCGTGCCGCGACTTCTCCCTGTGGTTATGGGTCCCGGATCGGCGCTCCGCTTCGCTGCGCTTGTCCGGGACGACGATGGGAGAGAGTTCAGGCCGCAAGATCCGCGACCACCGCATCCAGCACCGGAAATCCGCTGCTGGTCACGCGCAGCCGGCCCGTCGGGTCCACCGTGATCGCGCCTTCCTCGCGCAGCAGCGCGATGCGGCGGGGGTCGAGCGGGCGGCCCGCGAGTGCTTTGTAGCGCTCGGGGTCGATGCCCTCGGCGAGGCGCAGTCCCATCAGCAGGAATTCGTCGGCGCGCTCTTCGCTGTTGAGGCGCTCGTCGGTGACGACGCCGTGGCCGTTGGTCTCGACGCGCAGCAGCCAAGCCTCGGGACGCTTCTCGGTGGCGGTGGCGTGCCTGATACCGTCGATGTCGAGGCGGCCGTGCGCGCCGGGGCCGATGCCGGCATATTCCTCGCCGCGCCAGTATACCAGATTGTGCCGGCACTCGGCGCCGCGCCGGGCGTGATTGGAGATCTCGTAGGCGGGCAGACCCAGCCTGTCGCAGGTCTCCTGCGTGACGTCGTAGAGAGCGCGCGCGACCGCTTCATCCGGCGTCTTCAATTTGCCGGCTTGGTGCAGGCCGAAGAACGGCGTGCCTTCCTCGATCGTCAATTGATAGAGCGACAGATGCTCGGCCGCTTCATCGATTGCCAGACGCAGTTCGTCGGCCCACATCGCCGGCGTCTGGTCGGGGCGGGCGTAGATCAGGTCGAACGAATAGCGGTCGAACGAGCGGCGTGCGATGGCGACGGCATCGAGCGCCTCGCGCGCGCTGTGCATGCGGCCGAGCGCCTTCAGCGAGGCATCGTCGAGCGCCTGCACGCCGAGCGAGACGCGATTGACGCCGGCGGTGCGATAGCCGGCGAAGCGCGTGGCTTCGACGCTGGTCGGGTTCGCTTCCAGCGTGACCTCGACGTCGCCTGCGACGGTCCAGTGCTTGCCGATCGCATCGAGCACGGCGCCGACGGTTGCGGGCTGCATCAGGGATGGCGTGCCGCCACCGAGGAAGATCGAGGTGACCTCGCGGCCCGGCGCACGCCCTGCGGTGGTTGCGATCTCGCGCGCAAAGGCGGAAGCGAAGCGCGCCTCGTCGATCGCGGCGTGGCGAACGTGGCTGTTGAAGTCGCAATAGGGACATTTCGACAGGCAGAACGGCCAGTGCACGTAGACGCCGAAGTCTTGTTTCGACGCGTTTTCCTTGCGCGAACCGGTATTCACTTCGCTCGAAAACGCTCTATCGCGGCTCAAGGCAGATCTCCGCCAGTTTCACGAAGGCGCGGGCGCGATGCGACAGGCCGAGGCCGAGCGGCGGCAGGCCGTGCTTCTCGATGCTCTCCATCTCGCCGAAGGTGCGGTTGTGGCCGTCGGGCAGGAACATCGGGTCGTAGCCGAAGCCGGCAGTCCCGCGCGGTGGCCAGACCAGCGTGCCGTCGACGCGCGCCTCGACCTCTTCGAGATGATCGTCGGGCCAGGCGACGCAGAGTGCCGAGACGAAATGGGCTCTGCGCTTGTCCGGCGTGGTGGCGCCGCGCTCCTGCAACAGGCGCTCGATCTGCGCCATCGCCGCGCTGAAATCCTTGGAAGGGCCAGCCCAGCGCGCGCTGTAGATGCCGGGCGCGCCGTCGAGCGCGTCGACCACGATGCCGGAATCATCGGCGAAGGCGGGAAGCCTGGCTGCTCGCGCCGCCGCGATCGCCTTGATGGCGGCATTGCTGCGGAAATCGCTGCCGGTCTCGTCCGGCTCGGACAGGCCGAGCTCTCCCGCCGACACCGCCTCGATGCCGTACGGCGCAAGCAGCTCCCGCATCTCGGCGAGCTTGCCCGGATTGTGGGTCGCGATGACCAGCTTGTCCGTGATTCGGCGGTGCATGGCTTATTGACTACGCCACAGCCAGTTTCTGCAAGTCCACCAGACGCGCGACGCCCTTGCGGGCCAGCGCCATCAGCGCCAGCAGCTCGGCTTCGGTGAACGGCTCGCGTTCCGCGGTGCCCTGCACCTCGATGATGCGGCCATCGCCGGTCATGACGAAATTGGCGTCGGTCTCGGCCTCGGAATCCTCGGCGTAGTCGAGGTCGAGCACCGGCGTGCCGTTGTAGATGCCGCAGGAGATCGCGGCGACGTTGTCGCGCAGCACGTTGGCCTTGACCATGTTCCGCGCCTTCATCCAGTTGACGCAGTCGGCGAGTGCGACCCAGGCGCCCGTGATCGAGGCCGTGCGCGTGCCGCCGTCGGCCTGAAGCACGTCGCAATCGACCGTGATCTGGCGCTCGCCGAGGGCTTCGAGATTGATGATGGTGCGGAGCGAGCGGCCGATCAGGCGCTGGATCTCGACGGTGCGGCCGCTCTGCTTGCCGGCGGATGCCTCGCGGCGGGTCCGTTCCGAGGTCGCGCGCGGCAGCATGCCGTATTCGGCGGTGACCCAGCCGCGGCCCTGGCCCTTCAGCCACGGCGGCAGGCGGTCCTCCAGCGTGGCGGTGACCAGCACATGGGTGTCGCCGAATTTCACCAGACACGAACCTTCCGCATATTTCACCACGCCACGCTCCAGCGTCACGGGGCGCAATTCGTCGGGCGCACGGCGGCTTGGCCGCATGGGAAATCCTCCAAAACTCACGGGAAAAGGCTGCTCGCGGTGCTTGTAGGTGCGGCGGGGATGGGCGGCAAGGCTTTTTCACCCCGCGGCCGCAAACGCCACGCTTGTCAGAAGCGCCCGGGATAGACAAATTACGAGTATCTGAGAGGAGTTACCGTCTGTGGCCCATCACGATCCGATCCATCTGATCGCGCCGCGCGCAGGCCTTGCCCAGCTCAACGAGCGTTCCCGCGACATCTTTCGTCAAATTGTCGAAAGCTATCTCGCGACCGGCGAGCCTGTCGGCTCGCGCAACATTTCCCGCCTGATCGCCATGCCGCTCTCGCCCGCCTCGGTCCGTAACGTCATGGCGGATCTGGAACAACTCGGCCTGATCTATGCCCCGCACACCTCCGCCGGGCGGTTGCCGACGGAACTCGGCCTGCGCTTCTTCGTCGATGCCCTGATGCAGGTCGGCGACCTCAACGAGGCCGAGCGGCAGTCGATCCAGAGCCAGCTCTCCTCGGTCGGCGAGGCGCAGTCGGTCGAGGCGGCGCTGGACGAGGCCTTGATGCGGCTCTCCGGCCTCACCCGGGCCGCTGCCGTCGTGTTGACGCCAAAATCCAATGCGCGACTGAAGCACATCGAATTCGTCCGCCTGGAACCCGAGAAAGCGCTGGTCATCCTCGTCGGCGAGGACGGCCAGGTGGAAAACCGCGTGCTGACGCTGCCGCCCGGGGTTCCCTCCTCGGCGCTCACCGAGGCCGGCAATTTCCTCAATGCGCGCATCCGCGGCCGCACGCTGGCGGAGGCGCGGCTCGAGCTCGAGACGGCCCTTGCGGAGGCCCGCGCAGAGCTCGATCAGCTGACGCAGAAGGTGATCTCGGCCGGCATCGCCAGCTGGTCCGGCGGCGAGAACGAGGATCGCCAGCTGATCGTCCGCGGCCATGCCAATCTGCTCGAAGATCTGCATGCGCTGGAGGATCTGGAGCGTGTTCGCCTGTTGTTCGACGACCTCGAGACCAAGCGCGGCGTGATCGACCTGCTCGGCCGGGCCGAGACCGCCGAGGGCGTGCGCATCTTCATCGGCAGCGAGAACAAGCTGTTCTCGCTGTCGGGGTCCTCCACCATCATTTCGCCCTATCGGGATGCCGCCGGCCACATCGTCGGCGTTCTCGGCGTGATCGGGCCGACGCGGCTGAATTATGCCCGCGTGATCACGACCGTGGACTACGCCGCCCGCATCGTCAGCCGCCTCTTGGGGGGCTGACCGGCGCCTCCACCGATCACGGGCGCTTGATTTTCGCAAGCTTAGGCACGATATCCGGGCCAACAATCCCTGGAAACGAGTTCGAGATTAGAGCCGATGACCGATCGAGACCGGCAACCCGAAGACACGACCGCGCCGACGCCCGAGCCCGTGGTGTCAAAGCCCTACATCATGCCCGACGATCCCGAGCCGGGCTCGGTCGAAACGTTGCAGAAGGAAGCGGCCGAGGCGCGCGACCGCATGCTGCGGACGCTGGCCGAGATGGAGAATCTGCGCAAGCGCACCACGAAGGAGGTCGCCGACGCGCGCCTCTACGGCATCACCGGCTTTGCCCGCGACGTGCTCGACATCGCCGACAATCTCCAGCGTGCGCTCGATGCCGTTCCGGCCGAAGCGCGTGCTGCGGCCGATCCCGGCCTCACGGCGCTGATCGAGGGTGTCGAGTTGACCGAGCGCTCGCTGCACAGCGCGCTCGAGAAGCATGGCGTGAAAAAGCTCGATCCGCAGGGCCAGAAGTTCGACCCGAATTTCCACCAGGCGATGTACGAAGTGCCCGATGCGTCGGTGCCGTCAGGCACCGTGGTGCAGGTTATGCAGGCCGGCTACACCATCGGCGAGCGCGTGCTGCGCCCGGCGCTGGTCGGTGTCGCCAAGGGCGGTGCGAAGGCAGCCCCCGCCGCCAACAACAATGAATCGAACGGCGCGCCGAACTGATTGAACCTCATGGTTCGCAAAGCGGCCGGTTGAGCTCTCCTCTGGGAGAGTCTTCGCTGGTGCGACAGCGCTCTCCAAGCCTCCCGCAAGCAAGCGAGGGAGGGAGCGCATCTCGCTTGCGGATACAGCTATCCCTTCGGCTGAATGCCGTCGCGGACGGCCCGGAAGCGCGTGAAGGCCGGCAGCCACTGGTCGCGTGGGGCGCTGGCGATGATGCGCAGTGATGCGCCGCCGGTCGAGAAGCGGATCCACTGCACCACGGTCACGGGGACCTTGTCCTTGCCGCTGACGCCGTCGATCCGGGTCTCGAAGCCCTGCTGGCCGTTGATGCGAATCGGCTCGGACATGGTGATGCGCGACTCGCGCACGCCGGGAATCTGGAGCGCCGCCTCCTGGGCGAAGCGGGCGCGGTCGTCGGCCTGCTGCGGGGTGGCGCCGATCACGCCGAGAATCATGAACGGCTTCGATTCGTAACCCGTGCTCTCATCGCCGTCGGCGAGGATGATGCTGCTGCCCGGTGCGAGCGTTCGGATGTCCTTGAAATTGGCGAGATCGGTGATCTTGAACGGCATCAGCGCGATCTGCTCTTCAGCCGAGACCTGCCTGCGGGTGACTGTGCTCGCAAACATCTGCCGCACCGCCTCATCCGTGTAGATCTTGGTCGCATTCTCCGGGATCTGCACCGCGACATAGCCGGAGAAGCCGGCGCCGGGCACGATCATCGAATAGCGCTTCACCGGGGTATCGCCGGCCTTGCCGCTTTCGGTGGTGAAATAGGCGAGGCCCGCGGGGGTCTCGATCTTGTCCTGTGTGACGCCATTGGTCCCGGCGGGATTGGCATTGAAGGCGCTCACGACCTCGCCATAGGCCGCCGGCGGCAGCTCGGTGACCAGTACCTTGACACTGCCATCCTCGCTCTCGAAGCCCGGAAAGGTCTTGGCGGTGCTGAGGCCGATCAGCGGCACCATGCCGAGGCGCAAGCCAGGTGGGAAAACGGCGTCGGCGGCAAGGGCCGGAAACGCTGTTACGGTGAGGAGGGCCAGCGCGGCGAGGGGTCGGATCAGCTTCATGGGCACTCTGATTGGTTCACATTGAGGCCGTTCGATGGTCGGCCGCCGGGCCGCTTTGTCGCGCGAAGCAGCTGCGCCGGCTGTCCGGCCGGTTCGCCTTTTAGCGGGTTTGGCCTTGCCGCAACAGGGCGGGGCCTGTTGCGGGTGGCGGGGGCTTGCCGAGGCCCGAACCTGTCAATAATTCCACACCCGCAAGGGCGGCTGAGCCCGACATCATCTTTCAAAACCCAATGTTTTCGCGGCAGAAACGTAGCTTCGGTCCTTGCGGGCCCCTCCCCCCCTCCTATATGAGCCTCAATCATCGCAATATCGCGGATGTTTGATCTTAGGGGGTTTCGGTTCGGGTGCCTTCTGGGCCCAGCCAACCTGCCGCAAAAAGAAGGGTATCAGGACCATGGGAAAGGTCATTGGGATCGACCTCGGCACCACGAATTCGTGCGTCGCCGTGATGGATGGCAAGAACGCGAAAGTCATCGAGAATTCCGAAGGCATGCGCACGACGCCTTCGATCGTCGCCGTGACGGACGACGGTGAGCGCCTCGTCGGCCAGCCGGCCAAGCGCCAGGCCGTCACCAATCCCGAGCGTACCTTCTTCGCAGTGAAGCGCCTCATCGGCCGCCGCTACGACGACCCGATGGTCGAGAAGGACAAGAAGCTCGTCCCGTACAAGATCGTGAAAGCCTCCAACGGCGACGCCTGGGTCGAGGCCGACGGCCAGACCTACTCGCCCTCGCAGGTCTCGGCGTTCATCTTGCAGAAGATGAAGGAGACCGCGGAAGCCCATCTCGGTCAGAAGGTCGATCAGGCCGTCATCACCGTTCCCGCCTACTTCAACGACGCCCAGCGCCAGGCGACCAAGGACGCCGGCAAGATCGCGGGCCTCGAAGTGCTGCGCATCATCAACGAGCCGACCGCGGCCGCGCTCGCCTACGGCCTCGACAAGACCAAGGCCGGCACCATCGCCGTGTACGACCTCGGCGGCGGCACGTTCGATATCTCCATTCTCGAAATCGGCGACGGCGTGTTCGAGGTGAAGTCGACCAACGGCGACACCTTCCTCGGCGGCGAAGATTTCGACATGCGCCTCGTGGGCTATCTGGCCGACGAGTTCCAGAAGGAGCAGGGCATCAACCTGCGCAACGACAAGCTTGCGTTGCAGCGCCTGAAGGAAGCCGCTGAAAAGGCCAAGATCGAGCTGTCCTCGACGACGCAGACCGAGATCAACCTGCCGTTCATCACGGCGGACCAGACCGGCCCGAAGCATCTGACGATGAAGCTCACCCGTGCCAAGTTCGAGGCGCTGGTCGACGACCTCATCCAGAAGACGGTCGAGCCTTGCCGCAAGGCGCTGAAGGATGCCGGCGTCACCGCCGGTGAGATCGGCGAAGTCGTGCTGGTCGGCGGCATGTCGCGCATGCCGAAGGTCCAGGAAGTCGTGAAGCAGCTGTTCGGCAAGGAGCCGCACAAGGGCGTCAATCCGGACGAAGTCGTGGCGATCGGTGCCGCGATCCAGGCCGGCGTGCTCCAGGGCGACGTCAAGGACGTGCTGCTGCTCGACGTGACCCCGCTGTCACTGGGCATCGAGACGCTGGGCGGCGTGTTCACCCGCATCATCGACCGCAACACCACGATCCCGACCAAGAAGAGCCAGGTGTTCTCGACGGCTGAAGACAATCAGAATGCCGTCACCATCCGCGTCTTCCAGGGCGAGCGTGAAATGGCGGCCGACAACAAAATGCTCGGCCAGTTCGACCTGATGGGTATCCCGCCGGCTCCGCGCGGCATGCCGCAGATCGAGGTGACCTTCGACATCGACGCCAACGGCATCGTCAACGTCTCGGCCAAGGACAAGGCCACGGGCAAGGAGCAGCAGATCCGCATCCAGGCCTCGGGTGGTCTGTCGGAAGCCGACATCGAGAAGATGGTCAAGGACGCCGAGGCCAATGCCGAGGCGGACAAGAAGCGCCGCGAGGCCGTGACCGCCAAGAACGAGGCCGACGGCCTGGTGCATTCGACGGAGAAGGCGTTGGCCGAGCACGGTTCGAAGGTCGCCGAGAGCGAGCGCCGCGCCATCGAGGATGCCGTCAGCGACCTCAAGGAAGCGCTGAAGGGCGACGATGCCGAGGCGATCAAGGCCAAGACCCAGACGCTGGCGCAGGCTTCGATGAAGCTCGGCGAGGCCATGTACAAGCAGCAGGCCGAGGCCGACGCCAAGAAGGATGCGGCCAAGGACGACGTCGTCGATGCGGAATTCACCGAGGTCGACGACGACAAGAACAACAAGAAGTCCGCTTAAGCCCCGAGAGGGTGACGATGCGGGCGACCTGGACCCCACACGCGCTACCGGCCTCCTCCCTCGCGGGGGAGGCCGTCGCGTCGGGGCAGGCGGGCCAAGACTCCCTCGAAGTCGGCCCCGTTACGATCGATCAATTCCCAGCCGTTATTCTCAGCGCTGCCATGCTGCCCTCTGCCGCAAGGTCGAAGGGCGCTTATATCGCCGTATGTCAGCGTTGTTCCGCGCCAACTTGAATCGCGATTGGATAGACCGAGCTCAGCATGTCCACGTCCACCAAGCGCTGCTATTACGAGACCCTCGAAGTCGAACGCGACGCCGACGAATCCAGGCTGAAATCGTCGTTCCGCAAGCTGGCCATGAAATTCCATCCCGACCGCAATCCCGGGGATGAGACCAGCGAGGTCAAGTTCAAGGAAATCAACGAGGCTTACGAGGTCCTGAAAGACAAGGACAAGCGCGCGGCCTACGACCGCTATGGCCACGCCGCGTTCGAGCAGGGCGGCGGCTTTGGTGGCGCTGCCGGTTTCGGTGCGGGCTTCGCCTCCTCTTTCTCCGACATTTTCGAAGACCTGTTCGGCATGGCCGGTCAGCGCGGCCGCGGCGGCCGCGAGCGCGGGGCGGACCTGCGCTACAACATGGAAATCACCCTCGAGGAGGCCTTTGGCGGCAAGACCGCGCAAATCGAGATCCCGGTCTCGGTCACCTGCGAGGCCTGCTCGGGCATCGGTGCCAAGGCCGGCACCAAGCCGAAGACCTGCTCCACCTGCGGCGGCGCCGGCCGCGTGCGGCAGTCGCAGGGCTTCTTCACGCTCGAGCGCACCTGTCCCGGCTGCCAGGGCCGCGGCCAGATGATCGAGGACGCCTGCCCGGCCTGTGCTGGCCAGGGCCGGGTCACCCGCGAGCGCACGCTGTCGGTCAACATTCCGCAAGGCGTCGAGGACGGCACACGGATCAGGCTCGCCGGCGAGGGCGAGGCCGGAGTCCGCGGCGGACCGCCCGGCGACCTCTACATCTTCCTGTCGCTGACCCAGCACCAGTTCTTCCAACGCGACGGCGCCGATCTGCATTGCCGCGTGCCGATCTCGATGGTGACGGCCGCGCTCGGCGGCGAATTCGAGGTGCCGACAATCGAGAAGGCCAAGACCAAGGTGAAGGTGCCCGCCGGAACCCAGTCGGGCCGCCGATTCCGCATTGCATCAAAGGGTATGCCGGTGCTGCGCTCGCGCCAGATGGGCGACATGTATGTCCAGGTCGTGGTCGAGACCCCGCAGAATCTCACCAAGAAGCAGCAGGAATTGCTGGCCGAGTTCGACAAGCTCTCCTCCGGCAACACCCAGCCGGAATCCGAGGGTTTCTTCGCCAAGGTCAAGGACTTCTTCGGTAATCGGGCGAGTTGACTTGTCTTGACCGTACCGTCTTCGGCCTATACGTCTTTATGACCATTTTCTGACACGCCGCGGTCCCGCGGTCCCGTCCGGTCCCAACATGCCATTGCCATCGTCCGCGCGTGCGTTGAAGAAGCCTCGACTCGATGACGAGGTGCGCTTTCTCAGGTCGTGGATCGAAAAGCCGCTGCACATGGGCGCGGTCATGCCGTCTGGCAAGCTGCTGGCGCGGACCATGGCTCATTACGTCGATGTCGATTCGGACGCACCGGTGGTCGAGCTCGGACCCGGCACCGGCGCCATCACCTCGGCCTTGATCGAGCGCGGCGTCGATCAGAAGCGTCTTGTCCTCGTCGAATACAATCCCGGCTTCTGCGCGCTGCTGCGCGATCGCTACCCACAAGCCAAGGTGGTGCAGGGCGATGCCTATCGCCTCCGCGACACGCTCTGGAATGTCTTGAGCGCGCCGGCTAGCGCTGTCGTCTCGGGCCTGCCGCTCGTCACAAAACCGATGCTGACGCGGCTGCGGCTCATTCGCGACGCCTTCACCGCGCTCGCGCCCGGCGCGCCCTTCATCCAGTTCACCTATGCGGTGGTGCCGCCGATCCCGAAATCGCTGCACGGCGTGTCCACAGAGGCTTCGGAACGGATCTGGATGAACCTTCCGCCAGCCCGCGTCTGGGTGTATCGCAAGGATTAATTCCGCCGGCTCCTCCTTTAGCGCGGCGGGCCCGTTTCGCCGAACGCATGGGATTGGATGTCCGCGCCCAAAATCCTGATCATTCCCGGCTCGCTGCGCACCGGCTCGCACAATGCGAAGCTGGCAGCGCTCGCCGCGTATGAATTCGCTCAGGCCGGCGTCGACGTCACCCGCATCTCGCTGGCCGATTTTCCGCTGCCGATCTACGACGGCGATCTCCAGGCCAAATCCGGAGTGCCCAAGCACGCCATCAATCTCAAGCGCATGATCGGCGCCCATCACGGCATCCTCATCGTCTCGCCCGAATACAACGCCTCGGTGCCGCCGCTGCTCAAAAACGCGATCGACTGGGTCAGCCGCGTGCACGAGCTGCACGAGGCGCGCGGCGAGGTGTTCCGCAACCGCGTCTTCGCGCTTGCCGGCGCCTCGCAGAGCCGGCTTGGTGCTGCCCGCGCGCTCCAGGCCTTGCGGCTGATCCTCTCCTCGTGCCACGCCAATGTGATTGCCAGCCAGCTCACGCTCGCCTTTGCCGACCAGGCCTATGACGATATGGACAGGCTGAAGAACGAGGGCGATATCGCCGCGTTGAAGGAGCTGGTAGCGCAGTTGATCGACGTTTCCCAACGCATGATGTGAGGTGACATGACGCCAGCCGAGATCGCCCCCAAGGACCGCCTGATCGTTCCGCTCGACGTGTCGAGCCCGGAGGCTGCGGAGGCGATGGTCGCAAGGCTCGGCGACAGCGTCACGTTCTACAAGATCGGCTATCAGTTGGCCTATGCCGGCGGCCTGCCGCTGATCGGCAAGCTCGCCGGCGAGGGCAAGAAAGTGTTTGCCGATCTCAAGATGCACGACATCGGCAACACCGTGACGCGCGGTGTCGAGAGTGTCGCCAGGCTGGGGGCGACCTTCCTCACCGTCCACGCCTATCCGCAGACCATGAAGGCGGCAGTCGAAGGGCGTGGCGGATCGAGCTTGAAGATTCTCGCGGTCACGGTGCTGACCTCGTACAATGACGACGACCTGCACGCGGCCGGATATCGGCTCGGCGTCTCCGATCTGGTCGAAGCGCGCGCACAGCAGGCACAGGTGCTCGGCATCGATGGACTCGTCTGCTCGCCGGAAGAGGTCGGTGCCTTGCGCAAGATCGTCGGCCATCAGATGAGCCTCGTCACGCCCGGCATCCGTCCGGCGGGCGCACCGACCGGCGACCAGAAGCGCGTCATGACACCGGGTCGTGCGATCGCGGCGGGCGCCGACTATCTCGTCGTCGGACGGCCGATCCTCGAGGCCTCCGATCCCAAGGCGGCGGCCGACGCAATCCAGGCCGAGATCGTGCAAGCGCTCAGCTAATCAACAAGGGAGAAGAGCAATGGCAAAGGGCTACTGGATCGGGCGTGTCGATGTGAGCAGTGACGAGGGCTACAAGCCCTACGCCGTCGCCAACGGTCCGATCTTCAAGAAATGGGGCGGCCGCTTCGTCGTTCGCGCCGGCAAGTTCACCACCGTCGAAGGCGCCAGCCGCACCCGCAACGTCGTGATCGAATTTCCGGACTACGAGACCGCGCTCGCCTGCTACAACTCGCCGGAATACCAGGCCAACATCAAGGTGCGCCAGCCGCACTCGGTCGCCGACCTCATCATCATCGAAGGCTATGACGGCCCGCAGCCACAGGACGGCTGAGGCTGCAGTCATTCCGGGGCGATGCGCAGCATCGAACCCGGAATCTCGAGATTCCGGGTCTGGTCCTTCGGACCATCCCGGAATGACGGCCTATGATCCCCCTCGGTTGCCGGAACTGCATCCCCCCGCTACAACGGCGGCTCAGAGGATCACACCATGTCCGACATGCGCTTGATTGTTGCGGGAGCCGGCGGCCGGATGGGCCGGGCGCTGACGCGGGCGATCGCCGAGAGCAAGGGCGCGGTGCTGGCCGGCGCGCTGGAGGCGCCGGGCTCGGAGCTGCTCGGCAAGGATGCCGGCGTGCTCGCAGGCCTGCCGGCCAACGGCATCAAGCTGTCCGCCGATCTCTGGGCGATGTCCAGGGATGCCGACGGCATCCTCGACTTCACCGTTCCGGCGGCGACCATCGCCAATGTCGCGATCGCCGCCGAGCGCGGCATCGTGCACGTCGTCGGCACGACCGGGCTGTCCGGCTCCGACAACGCCGTGATCAAGAGCGTCACCAATCGCGCGGTGGTGGTGCAGTCGGGCAATATGAGCCTTGGTGTCAACCTGCTCGCCGCCGTGGTCAAGCGCGTCGCCAAGGCGCTCGACCAGAGCTTCGACATCGAGATCGTCGAAACCCATCACCGCATGAAGGTCGACGCGCCCTCGGGCACGGCGCTGATGCTGGGCCAGGCCGCAGCCAGCGGCCGCGGCGTCACCCTCGATGACCATTCCGAGCGCGGGCGCGACGGCATCACCGGCGCGCGCAAGCCGGGCAATATCGGTTTCGCCTCCCTGCGCGGCGGGACCGTCGCCGGCGACCACAGCGTCACCTTCCTCGGCCCGTTCGAGCGGCTGACGCTGTCGCATCAGGCCGAGGACCGCATGCTGTTCGCCCATGGCGCGCTGAAGGCGGCCCTGTGGGCGCACGGCAAGAAGCCGGGGCATTACTCGATGGCCGACGTGCTCGGCCTCGCCGATTTCTGATTGAGCAAACGGAAAGCAGTCAATGAGCGAACGTCTTCTCGTGCTCGTCCGCCACGGCCAGAGCGAATGGAATCTGAAGAACCTGTTCACGGGCTGGAAGGACCCCGATCTCACCGAGCTCGGTGTGAACGAAGCCAGGGAAGCCGGCCGCAAGCTGAAGGCACAGGGTCTCGTGTTCGACGTCGCCTTCACCTCGGTCCTGACGCGCGCGCAGCACACGCTGGATCTCATCCTCGCCGAGCTCGGCCAGACCGGTCTTCCGACCTCGAAGAACCTCGCGTTGAACGAGCGCGATTACGGCGATCTCTCCGGTCTCAACAAGGACGATGCGCGCAAGAAATGGGGCGAGGACCAGGTGCTGATCTGGCGCCGCTCCTACGACGTGCCGCCGCCCGGGGGCGAAAGCCTGAAGGACACGCTCGCGCGCGCGCTGCCCTATTACGTGCAGGAGATACTGCCCGCCGTGCTCAACGGCAAGCGTACCCTGGTCGCCGCCCACGGCAACTCGCTGCGCGCTCTGATCATGGTGCTGGAAAAGCTCTCGCCCGAGGGCATCCTCAAGCGCGAGCTCGCCACCGGCGTGCCCATCATCTACCGGCTCAATGCGGATTCGACGGTGGCCTCGAAGCTGGACCTGGCGGGCTGAATTTCGCCACACGCGCGGTGCCGTAGGGTGGGTTAGACGGCGACTGCGCGAAGCGCAGTCGGCGACGTAACCCACCACTTCTGTCATCTCGGAAACCAAAGAGGTGGGTTACGCCTTCGGCTAACCCACCCTATTGCATCTTGCCTACTGCATCCCCAGCTGCCCGGCTTCCCAGCCCAGCATCGCTTGTTTCCGCGTGATGCCCCAATGGTAGCCGGTGAGCGTGCCGCTCTTGCCGAGCGCGCGGTGGCAGGGCACGACGAAGGACACCGGGTTCTTGCCGACGGCGGCGCCAACGGCGCGCGAGGCCTTCGGGCTGTTGATGTTGCAGGCGATGTCGGAATAGGACACCGCACGCCCCATCGGGATCTTCAGCAGCGTCTCCCACACCCGCACCTCGAAATCGGTGCCGATCAGGACCACGCGCAGCGGCTGGTCCGGCCGCCACAGCTTGGGGTCGAACACGCGCGCTGCGAGTGGCGCGGTGCCTTCGTGATCTTCCACATAGGTGGCGTTCGGCCAGCGCCGCGTCATGTCGGCGAGTGCGATCGTCTCCTCGCCGTGATCGGCGAACGCAAGTCCTGACAGGCCGCGATCGGTCGCGATCACGATCGCGGTGCCGAACGGCGAGGAATGGAAGCCGTAGCGCAGGGTGAGGCCGGCACCGCCGTTCTTCCATTCACCCGGCGACATCGCTTCGTGGGTGACGAAGAGATCGTGCAGCCGGCCGGGGCCCGACAGGCCGGAGTCGAGCGCCGCGTCGAGGATGCTGGCGGAATCCCTGAGCAGGTTCTTGGCGTGGTCGAGGGTGAGCGCCTGCATGAAGGCCTTCGGTGTGATCGAAGCCCAGCGGCGGAACAGATGGTGCAGCTCGTCCGGCGTGACGCCGGCGGCATCCGCCATCGCCTCGATGGTCGGCTGCGCGCGCCAGTTCGCCGAGATGAAGGCGATCGCCCGGCGCACCGAATCATAGTCGCGCAACGCGGCGTTCTGGGTGCCCGGCTTGGCCAGGCGCTGGTCATGGATTGCGAGGGTCATCATGGCCGGAATGTAGGAGAAGGAGTGGCTCGAAACCACCCGATTTCCGACTGTGCTCAGGTCACCGGATTATACGTCGGGCCACGCCGCGCGGCGTTCAGGGCCCCGACCAGCGCATTGTAAAAGCTTGCCTTTTCTTCTGGCCCGAGAAACCCGGCGATGATCAGCCGGCGGCCGCGCGAGATCAGATAGAGGTGCTCGATGCCGTATTCCTCGTCGACCTCCTGGTCGAGCCGGACCCAGAGCGGATTGAAGGTCCATTCGGCAACCTGGCCACGATGGCTGACGCGACGCACGCGCAGTTCCGACGGTGTCACCAAGATCTCCTCGCTGGCCCGCGCCGCGCGGAAATTGACCTTGAAGGCCCACCAGATCACCAGCACGTCGAGACCGAAAAAGCCGAACACGGGCCAGGCGCCCATCATCAGGAAGGCGAGGCCGGTGACGAAGCTGACGACGCTCAGGAACAGCATCACGGCGAGGAAGCCGGTGCGGTTCAGCGAGCGGTGCGGCGTCAGCCGCGCGGAGAAGATCTGAGGCTCATCCTCCCTTTCGGATCGCGCGCGCTCAATTTCGTTGCCTGTGCTCATCGTCCATCAGTATATCCCGATCATGGCGAAAATCACCCGCAAGCCGGCTCCGCGTGAAGCGGCGGTGCCGAAGAAAAAGGCAAAACCGGTCGCGACCAAACCGAAAGCGCCCGCGAAGAAATCGCTCAAAGCCATGAAGCCCTGGACGCCGGCCGAGATCCACGAGGTCTTCAGCCGTTTCCGCAAGGCCAATCCGGCGCCGAAGGGCGAGCTCGAGCACGTCAATCCGTTCACGCTGCTGGTTGCCGTCGTGCTGTCGGCGCAAGCGACCGACGCCGGCGTCAACAAGGCGACGCGCGCCTTGTTCGAGGTCGCCGACACCCCGCAGAAGATGCTCGATCTCGGCGAGGAGCGTCTGCGCGAATACATCAAGACCATCGGCCTCTACCGCACCAAGGCGAAGAACGTGATCGCGCTGTCGGCGAAGCTGCTCAGCGAATTCGGCGGCCAGGTGCCGCGCACGCGTGCCGAGATCGAATCGCTGCCCGGCGCCGGGCGCAAGACCGCGAACGTCGTGCTCAACATGGCCTTCGGCGAGCACACGATGGCGGTCGACACGCATGTCTTCCGCGTCGGCAACCGCACCGGACTTGCGCCCGGCAAGACGCCTCTCGAGGTCGAGCTCGGTCTCGAAAAGGTCATCCCGGCCGAGTTCATGCTGCGTGCCCATCATTGGTTGATCCTGCACGGGCGCTATACCTGCCTCGCGCGCAAACCGCGCTGCGAGGTGTGCCTGATCAACGATCTCTGCCGGTGGCCGGAGAAGACGGTGTGATCTAATGACAAGGCGGGATTTGTGTTTTAGCAGCGCCGGGTTGAGGTGATCTCGTGAGTCAACAAGAACAGAACGCGCCACCCGCATCACCGGCCCCACCGCCGAAGCCGACGCAGCGGCCGGCCACGCCGCTCTGGAGCCGGCTCGCGATCCCGCTGTTTGCCGTCATCGTCGCGCTCGCCTTCGTCGCGTTGGCAACGCTGCGCTTCGACGAATGGGTCGGCAATGCCGTGATACAGACCACCAATGACGCCTATGTGCGCGCCGAGCTGACGCGGCTGTCGAGCCGCGTCTCGGGCGAGGTGCTCAGCGTGGGGGTCACCGATTTCCAGCGCGTCAAGGCCGGCGACCTCCTGATCCAGATCGATCCCGCCGATTACCAAGCGCAAGTCGCGCAGGCCGAAGCTGCGGTCGCCGCGGCGCAAGCCGCGCTCGACAATCTCGCCAACCAGATCGAGCTGCAGTATGCGACGATCGCGCAGGCGCAGGCCGCGCGGCTGTCTGCGGAGGCCATGGAGGTCGAGGCACGCCAGGAGCAGGAGCGTCAGCAATCGCTGTCGCAGAGCGAGTCCGGCACGCGCCAACGTCTCGAGCAGGCGGTGGCCGCCTACGCCAAGGCACAGGCCGACGTGCGCGCGAGCCGCGCCGTGATCGCGGCCCAGCAGCATCAGCTCGAAGTCCTGCAAGGCACCAGGAAGCAGCGCGCCGCCGATGTCGAGGCGGCCAAGGCGACGCTGGCGGGTACGAAGCTCAAGCTTGGATATACGAGGATCACCGCGCCGTTCGATGGGGTTGTCGGCGAGCGCCAGGTGCAGCCCGGCGATTACGTCAACATCGGCACCAACCTCATCAACGTGGTGCCGCTGCCCAAGGTGTATGTGATCGCGAACTACAAGGAGACCCAGCTGACGCACGTGGCGCCGGGCCAGCCGGTCGAGATCACCGTCGACAGTTTCCCGCGCGAGAAGCTGCGCGGCCGGGTCGAGCGCATTGCGCCGGCGACCGGTGCGCAGGTGGCGCTGCTGCCGCCCGACAACGCAACGGGCAATTTCACCAAGGTGGTGCAGCGCATTCCCGTGCGCATTCAGTTCGATGACGACCAGCCGCTGCTGGCGAGGCTGGTGCCGGGCATGTCGGTGGTCACCAGCATCGATACGAAGGCCGCGAATGGCCGAAAATGACGATGCCAGCCGCGAACCGCTCTCGCGCGGCGGCGTCGCGCCGCAGCCCCTGTTCGCCGTCGCGGCGGTGCTGCTCGGCTCGTTCCTTGCCAATTTCGACAGCCGGCTGACCACGGTCGGCCTGCCGGACCTGCGCGGCGCATTCTCGCTCGGCTTCGACGAGGGCGCCTGGCTCTCGACCGCCGGCATCGGCTCGCAGATCTTCATCGCGCCTGCGGTGGCCTGGCTTGCCACGGTGTTCGGCCTGCGCCGCGTGCTCGGCATCCCCAGCCTCGTCTATGCCGCCGTCTCGTTCATCATTCCGTTCGTGCACGACTATCCGACATTGCTCGCGCTCAGCGTCGTGCATGGTCTCCTGCTCGGCACGTTCGTGCCGGCGACGCTGATGATCGTGTTCCGCAATCTGCCGATCCGCTGGTGGCTGCCGGCGATCTCGATCTATTCGATCCGCGTCGGCTTCGCGTTGGACACCTCGACCTCGCTGGTCGGCTTCTATGTCGACCATCTCGGCTGGCAATGGCTATACTGGCAGGGCGTCGTGATCGCGCCCTTGATGGGCCTGATGGTCTATCTCGGCACGCCGAACGAGCCGGTGAACCGCGCGCTGCTGCGCGAGGCCGATTGGGGCGGCATGCTGCTGCTCGGCGCCTCGGTGTCGATGATCTATGCGGGACTTGACCAGGGCAACCGGCTGGACTGGCTCGGTTCCGGCACGGTGATGGCACTGCTGGCAGCGGGCGCGGTGCTGTTTCTGGCCTTCCTCGTCAACGAATCGCTGGTCAGGCAGCCCTGGGCGCATGTGAACGTGCTGTTCTCGCGCAACATCGGCCTGGGGCTGGTGCTGATCCTGCTCTACACGCTGACCAGCCTGTCCAATGCGTCGCTGGTGCCGAACTTCCTCGCCACCATCGCGCTGCTCAGGCCGGAGCAGAGCGGCCTGTTGCTGCTCACCTGTGGCGCGTTGCCGATGTTCGTGCTGGTGCCGGTCTCGATCTGGCTGCTGCGGCATTTCGATACGCGGACGGTGGTCGTCATGGGCTTTGCCTGCTTCGCCGCGGCCAATCTCTGGGGCACCCGGCTCAGCCACGTCTGGGCGCGCGAGGACTTCGCCGGCATCGTCCTGCTCCAGGCGATCGGGCAGTCGCTGACCTTGCTGCCGTTGATCATCACGCTGCTCTCCAACTCCGATCCCAGCCGCGCCACCTCCTTTGCCGCCTATATCCAGATCATGCGGCTCGGCGGCGCCGAGATCGGCGTGGCGCTGATGGGCACCTGGCTGCGCGTACGCGAGCAGGTCCATTCCTTTTATCTCGGCCAGAACCTTGCGGTCGGCGATGTCGATGTGGTGCAGAGGCTGAAGCAGCTCGCCGACCACTTCGCCGCCCATGGCACAGGATCGGCGCAGCCGCGCGCGGTCGGCACGCTGGCGGGCATCGTCCAGCGCGAGGCCAATGTGCTCGCCTATATCGACGGCTTCTGGCTCTGCTTCTGGCTCGCGATAGCCGCGCTCGCAATCGTCGCGCTGGTCACCCGCGCGCCGACGGGTCCCTTTACGCCGGCGCCGTTCGGCTTCGCCAGGATGCTGCTGCGAAAGTGTGGTGTGCGGGCCGCCTGAATGCGGTGATGGTTGGTTCGTTCGCTCGCGCCACGGGGGCGGTCATCTCTCCCGCAAACTTGCGGGAGAGGAGCGCACAATCACCGCACCTGCCGCGCCGGCTCGATCAACTCGGGCCGCGGACCTGACAGGCGCTTGTGCATGTGGACCATGAAGGCCATGGCGAAGATCGGCGTTGCCAGATTGACGATCGGGATCGAGACGAAGGCGGCGATGAAGAGCCCGGCGGTGAAGATCGTGGCGGCGTTGTCACGCCGCATCGCCTTGGCTTCCTCCGGCGGCCGGAAGCGCATCGCCGCGAGCTCGAAATATTCGCGGCCAAGCAGCCAGGCGGCGGCGATGAAGAAGATCAGGAAGCCGGCGCCGGCGAACAACACCAGCGGCAAGGCGGCGAGGTAGACCAGGATCGTCAAGAGGGCGGTCTTGATGCCCTCGAGGATCGCCTGGCTGAACGGCAGCGCCACGCCGGGCCGCTCGGCCGGATAATGCTCGCGCTCGACGATGTCGGCGACGTCGTCGACGAACAGGCTCGCCACCAGCGAGGTGATCGCGGGCATCAGGAAGATGCCGCCGAACACGACCCCGAGGCCCGCCGCGATCGAGACGATCCAGGACAGGACTTCGATCGATGAATGCCAGCCCGGTCCGAGCAGGCCTTCCAGCCAGACCCCGCCATTGGTCGCAAACCAGCTGAGGAGCCGCTGCAGGCCGATCGCCAGCACGGTGATCAGCACCAGCGCCAAGCCGACCGATCGCCACAGGATCGAGCGCATCGGCGGCGAGATCATTTGCGACAGCGCCTTGATGGCGGCATCCAGCATGGGAGGCACCCTCTGAGATCAACACTTCGCGAGAGGTAGAGACCGAATGCGGCTTCGGCAAGGGCGGGAGCTGCCCTTGGCCGCGAATGCGGCGCGAGCTCTTGCTTACCCTCCCCTGGAGGGGGAGGGTCGGCTCACATTGAGCGCAGCGAATGTGAGACGGGGTGGGGTGATCTCTCCCCACGGGCACTGTTCGACGCGGAGAGACCGTCACCCCACCCCGCCCGCGCTGCGCGCGATCGACCCTCCCCCTCCAGGGGAGGGTAAGAGCCGCTACTCTTTCCTAGAGCAGCTACCCATGCTTGTGCCCGTGCTTGCGCGCCTTCGCCGGCTTGCCATCGCCGGTCGGGATCATCACCACGCGGCCGTAGCGCACGCCGCGCTCGGCGATGATGTGGTCGGCGAAGTGCCTGACTTCGGAGGCGTTGCCGCGCAGCGCCGTCATCTCCATGCAATTGTCGTCGTCGAGATGGACGTGCAGCGTCGCCAGCGCGAGGTCGTGATGGCCGTGGAATTCCTGCACCAGGCGCTTTGAGAGATCGCGCGCGGCGTGGTCGTAGACATAGACGAGACCGGCCACGCATTGGCCGGTCTGTGACGTGCCCTCCGTGCTCTGTTGCAGGCCGGCGCGGGCGAGATCGCGGATGATCTCGGAGCGGTTCTGATAGCCGCGCGCCTCCGCCGCGGCGTCGATCTCCGCCAGGAGATCGTCCTCGATCGTGATCGTTATCCGCTGCATCGGGTCCTCTCCATCGGGCTACCGGGCTGTTGTAGCCTTTCCGCCAAGGCGAGGCGAGAGAGTGTGCCGGCAGCTCACAGTCGCGTCGTGCGCAGGCGCAGCGCATTGCCGACCACGCTCACCGAGGACAGCGCCATCGCCGCTGCGGCGATGATCGGCGAGAGCAGCACGCCAAAGGTGGGATAGAGGACGCCGGCGGCGATCGGAATGCCGGCGGCGTTGTAGATGAAGGCGAAAAACAGGTTCTGGCGGATATTGCTCATCGTCGCCTGCGACAGCTTTCGCGCCCGCACGATGCCGACAAGATCGCCCTTGAGCAGCGTGACGCCAGCGCTCTCCATCGCCACGTCGGTGCCGGTGCCCATGGCGATGCCGACCTCGGCTGCCGCCAGCGCCGGTGCGTCGTTGACGCCGTCGCCGGCCATCGCGACGCTGCGGCCGGCCTTCTGCAGCTTGGTGACCACCGCGCTCTTCTGGTCCGGCAGCACCTCGGCCTCGACATCGGCGATGCCGAGCCTGCGCGCCACGGCCTCGGCCGTCGTGCGGTTGTCGCCGGTCAGCATGATCACCTTGATGCCTTCCGCCGCGAGCGCCTTCAGCGCCTCCGGGGTCGAGGCCTTGACCGGATCGGCGATCGCGAACAGGCCGGCCAGCCGGCCGTCGATGGCCATGTTGATCACGGTCGCGCCGTCGCCACGCAGCCGTTCGGCTTCAGTGTCGAGCGTTCTGGTCTCGATGCCGATCGACGTCAGGTATTTTGCATTGCCGAGCACGATGGTCCTGCCGTCGACCTTGCCGGTCGCGCCCTTGCCCGTCGGCGAATCGAATTGCTCGACCTGGCCAGGCGAGAGCTGCTTCTCCTTGGCCGCGCGCACGATGGCGTCAGCCAAAGGATGCTCGCTCGCCCGCTCGACGCTGGCCGCGAGTCGAAGGATGTCGTCTTCCGCAAAGCCGGCCGCCGGCACGATCGCGACCACCTTGGGCTTGCCCTCGGTCAGCGTGCCGGTCTTGTCGACCACCAGCGTGTCGATCTTCTCCATGCGCTCCAGCGCCTCGGCGTTCTTGATCAGCACGCCGCCTTGCGCGCCGCGGCCGACGCCGACCATGATCGACATGGGGGTCGCAAGTCCGAGCGCGCAGGGGCAGGCGATGATCAGCACGCTGACGGCTGCGACGAGGCCGAAGGCCAGCCGCGGCTCCGGTCCGAACCAGGCCCAGGCGCCGAAGGCGGCGAGGGCAACGACGATCACCGTCGGCACGAACCAGCCGGAGACCTGGTCGGCCAGGCGCTGGATCGGCGCGCGCGAGCGCTGCGCGTCCGCGACCATCTGCACGATCTGCGACAGCAGCGTCTCGCGCCCGACCTTGTCCGCACGCATCACGAAGCTGCCGGACTGGTTCAGCGTGCCGGCAATGACCTTCGCGCCGGTCTCCTTGGTGACCGGCATGGATTCGCCTGTGACCAGGGATTCGTCGAGCGAGGAGCGTCCCTCCAGGATGATACCGTCCACCGGCACCTTCTCGCCGGGACGAACGCGCAAGCGGTCGCCGGCATGGAGCGTGTCGATCTCGACTTCGTGCTCGCTGCCGTCAGCGTCGACGCGGCGCGCCGTCTTCGGCGCAAGCTGGAGCAGCGCCTTGATCGCGCCCGAGGTCGCGTCGCGGGCGCGCAGCTCCAGCACCTGGCCGAGCAGCACCAGCACGGTGATGACGGCAGCCGCCTCGAAATAGACCGCGACCGCGCCTTCATGGCCGCGGAAGGTGGCGGGGAAGATCTGCGGCGCGACGGTGCCGAGCACGCTGTAGACATAGGCAACGCCAGTGCCCATCGCGATCAGCGTGAACATGTTGAGGTTGCGCGTCAGCAGCGACTGCCAGCCGCGGACGAAGAACGGCCAGCCCGCCCACAGCACCACCGGCGTCGCGAAGACGAACTGGATCCAGTTCGACAGCGTCGGATCGATCCAGTTGTGCGGGCCCGCGAGATGGCCGCCCATCTCCAGCACCACGGCCGGCAGCGCCAGCACGCCGCCGATCCAGAACCGACGCGTCATGTCGGCGAGTTCAGGGTTGGGTCCGGTCTCCAGGCTTGCGAGCTCAGGCTCCAGCGCCATGCCGCAGATCGGGCAGCTGCCAGGACCGACCTGGCGGATCTCGGGGTGCATCGGACAGGTGTAGATGGTGCCCGCGGGCATCTCGGGCTCGGGCGCCTTCTCCTTCGCAAGATATTTGGCAGGATCGGCGGCGAACTTGGTACGGCAGCCGGCCGAGCAGAAATGGAAGGTGTCGCCGTGATGTGTGAAGTGGTGCTTCGAGGTCGCGGGATTGACCGTCATGCCGCAGACGGGGTCCTTCACCTTGGTCGCGGCCTCACTGTGGTCGTCGTGGCCGTGATGATGGGCATGGCTGGAATGATCGCCGCGGCCGCCGCAGCATGAGGATGCCGCGGGCTTCGCTGTCGGCGGTGCAGCTTTCGTGGAACAGCCGCATCCGGAATGTGCTTCCGCGTCGTGACGATGCTCGCTGCTGTTCATTGCCATGCTCCGGTCCTGTCCCAGGTCTTGCAACCCATACCCGGTAGGGGTATATAGACCCCATGCGCAAGGACATCAAGGCATCTGTCGGAAAACGTCTCGGCCGGATCGAAGGCCAGGTTCGCGGCCTGTCGAAAATGGTAGAGGAAGACCGCTACTGCATCGACATCGTGACGCAGATCTCGGCCGTGCGTGCCGCACTGCGCCGGGTCGAGGAGGAAGTCCTGAAGGACCACGTGGCCCATTGCGTCGAGCACGCCATTGCGAGCGGCGACAAGGCCGATCAGCGCGAGAAGATCGCGGAGCTGATGGCGGTGATCGGGCGGGCGGAACGGTAATTCTCGTCATCGTGAGGAGCGTAGCGGCGAAGCAATCCAGAATCGCTGCGCTCGCAATGACTGTTGTGGAGAGGTCGCGCCACACTCACAGCTGTCGTCCCTGCGAACGCAGGGACCCATAATCCAAGGGAGGGGTTTGACGAAGGCTGGTTGTTCGGTACTTCTACCGTTCGGACTCGATAGATCACGCGGTATGGGTCCCTGCGTTCGCAGGGACGACAGCGGTTACGCCGCAATCTCTCTCGCACGCCGCCGCCTCGGGCGGTACATTGCGAGCTTCTTCAGAAACGGGACATGCGCGAAGACGGGAACGCCGGCAGCCATCCCCGCGGCCTGCGCCTTCACTTCTTCAGCCGGAATCTCAGCCGGCGCCTCTTCGTCAATCGCCTCAGGAATGAGCGGCGGCGCCAGGACCGTTTCTGGAAACACACTGAATGAGCCCGCTACCTCCTCGAGCGGCTTCTGCTTGTCGGCCCAGTGCAGGGCTGTGTAGTCGAACCCGTGCACGATGGTGGGTTTGACGACTTCGAAATAGGGCGAGATGTCGAAGTCGCGGGGCATGTAGAGCGAGGAATCGCGGATGTGCAGGATCTCGCGGCGCGCGGCACGGCTGCCGGCCTTGGTGATCTTCGGCAGGATCGGATAGCGCACGGCGTCGAACGCCTGTGCGATCAGCGCCGAGCAGATGATCTTGGTCGGGTCGCCGGAGCCGATCGCGATCATGCGCCGGCGCCAGCGCTGCGGTATCGGCATCGGGAACAGATAGCGCATGAGGTCGACGATGTTCTTGGTGTCGTAGCCGAAGCCGATGCGGTTGATGGCGTAGCGGCAGACCGTGGTGCGGTCCTCATAGGACAGCCCGACCGGGCGGCAGAGGCGGGTGTGATAGGGGAAATATTTCGACAGCGGCGCCGAGGTGACGCCTTCGCCGATATTGGCCTCGATCAGCACATGCGGCTCGCCGTCAGCCTCCTCCGCACCCGCGACCGGGCCGACATAGAGCGCCGCATGCGACCAGGTCGACTGCGTCAGATATTTGATGATGCCGGAGATGCGGTTGTTGCCCTCGACCAGCAGCACGTCGCCGGGCTCGATGACGCCGCGCAGATGCTCCGGGTCGCTCGGCGTGAACGGCTCGTAGCCCGGCACCTCCTTCGAGAGGTACGCGGCAATCAGCTTGCCGACCGAATCCAGGACCGTCCCCATGTCAAACTCCCCCCACGGCCTTTTCCGGCCGTCTTTTTCCCTTCTCTATCATGGTCGAAACGTGTTGCAATTCGGTTCATCACTCTGTGAGATCAAGCACGATTGATTCACCATGATGGTTGCCGTGCAACATCAGATGCAGCAAGGTTCGCGGGCTGTTCCCATACGCCGCAAGTCCCCGGAAACCATGACATGACAATCACGCGCCGCGGTTTCCTTGTCGCGTCGGCGTCCTTTGCGGCGATGCCGGTCCTGCGCGCATCCGCCGCGCCCCTGCCGCGCGAGGCCGACATCGTCGTGATCGGGGCGGGAGCTGCCGGAATCGCCGCGGCGCGGCGCATCATGGCGACCGGCCGCAAGGTCATCGTGGTGGAAGCGGCACCGCACGTTGGCGGCCGTTGCATCACCGATCGCACGACCTTCGACACGCCGTTCGACCGCGGCGCGCGCTGGATGTACAATCCCGACACCAATCCGATGATCCGGCTGGCGCGCAGTGTCGGGCTGGACGCGCTGCCGGCGCCATCGGGCCAGAAGATGCGCATCGGCCGCCGCAACGCGCGCGCAGGCGAGACCGAGCAGTTCCTGGCGGCGCTGGTGCGCGCCAACCGCGCCATCGACGAGGCCGCGCGCGGCAAGCTGGATACCTCCTGCGCGTCCGTGCTGCCGAAGGATCTCGGCGACTGGGCGGGCGCGGCCGAGTTCATGCTCGGCCCGAGCTTCGCCGGCAAGGACCTGAAGGAGCTGTCCGCGATCGACAAGGGACGCGCGCAGGACCGCAATGCGGCGATCGCCTGCCGCCAGGGCCTCGGCACTCTGATCACCAAGCTCGGCGAGCAGGTGCCGATGGTGCTGTCGACGCCGGCGAGCCGGATCGTCTGGAGCAACCGCGACGTCGGTGTGGAGACGCAAGCCGGCAAGATCGTCGCACGCGCCGCCATCCTCACGGTTTCGACCAATGTGCTGATGTCGGGCGCGCTCAAGTTCGCACCCGACATCCCCAAGCGCACCTTGGACGCGGCCTCGAAGCTCACCCTGGGCAGCTACGATCGCATCGTGCTGCAGCTGCCGGGCAATCCGCTCGGATTGTCGCGCGACGATATCCTCATCGAGCAGAGCAACTCGACGCGCACGGCGCTCATGTTCGCCAATATCGGCGGCTCCTCGCTGTGCTCGATCGATGTCGGCGGCTCCTTCGGCCGCGATCTCTCCGAGCAGGGCGAGAAGGCCATGGCCGCCTTCGCGAAGGAGTGGATCACCAAGCTGTTCGGCAGCGAGGCCGCTTCGGCCGTGCAGAAGACCAGCGCCACGCGCTGGAATGCCGCGCCCTACGTGTTGGGCGCGATGTCGGCATCCGCGCCCGGCGGCCAGCTTTCGCGAAAAACCCTGGGCGAGCCGATCGGCAACATGTTCCTCGCCGGCGAAGCCACGCACGAGACGCTCTGGGGCACCGTCGACGGCGCCTGGGAAAGCGGCGAACGCGCCGCAGATGCCGCCTTGCGCAAGATCGGCGCGCTCAAGGTCGAGCCGGCCGACGTGCCGACGCAATCGAAGAAGAGGCGGCGCGTGCCGCGGCAATAGGGCAACCAAGCCCCAACAATCTCCGCTGTCGTCCCGGACAAGCGAAGCGCAGATCCGGGACCCATATCCACAGGGAGAAGTTTGGCGAAGACTGGCAGTCAGGAGATCTGCGTCGGCACTGTCACCCGTGCCTACTCGATAGATCACGCGGTATTGGTCCCTGCGTTCGCAGGGACGACTCGCGGAGGGAGCTACCGCAGAATCCCGTCCAGCACCGGCAGCCCGGCAATCACCGCCACCGCGATCAGCGCATAGCAGATCCCGCGAAACATTCTCTCGCTGGCGCGGCCGAACAGCGATGCGCCGAAGGCGACGCCGATCGCGTAGACCGGGCCAACGATCATCGACAGCACCAGTGATTCCCGGCTGATCAGTCCCGTGGCTGCGTAACTGAGCATCGAGAAGAAATCCGAGGCGCCGAAGAACAGCACGATGTTGGCGCGGGCGACGATCGGTGCGATCGGGCGGCCGAGCCAGTAGCCGACGATCGGCGGGCCGCCGGTCTGCGCGAGGCCGCTGCAGAAGCCCGAGAGACCGCCGATGCCGACCGAGAGCCAGGCGTGGTCCTTGCCGCGATAGCGCCAGCCCGACAGCAGCAGGAGCAGGAGGGCGGCGACGAAGCAGGAGATGATCCATCGCGTGGTGACGGGCTCCAGCACGCTCAGGAAATACGTGCCGACGGGCACGCCGACCAGCGCGCCGAGCACGATCACGGCGGTGGCCCTGCGGTCGGCCTTCCGCCATGCGTCAGGCAGCAGCGGCGCGGCCGCGACGAAATCGATGACGAGCAGCAGGGCCGCAACGAGCCGCGGCGCTGCGATGCTGCTCGCCAGCGGCATGAAGATCAGCGCCGAGCCGAAGCCGGAGAAGCCGCGCGCGGTGCCTGAAACGAAAGCGACGGCGCAGAGCGCCATCGCAATGGTGAGGCTGACATCCTTCGGGAGAAAGTCGGCGAGACTCATGCTCGTCGATTCTCGAGCATGATGTCGTCCGAAAACCGCTTCACACTTTTCGGCATCATGCTCTCAGAGTACCGCCGGTCTTCTTCGTGACTTCGGCCACGATCTTGGCGCCGACGGCCTCGATCTCCTGGTCGGTCAGGGTCTTCTCGCGCGGCTGGATCGTCACCGCGATCGCGATCGACTTCTTGCCGTCATCGATGCCCTTGCCCTCGTAGACGTCGAAAACGTTCACGCCGGTGATCAGCTTCTTGTCGACGGCTTGCGCGGCGCGGACGATGTCGCCGGCCTTCACGTCGCGGTCGACGATGAAGGCGAAGTCGCGCGTAACAGGCTGGAAGGCGGACAGCTCGATCAGCGGCTTGGCGCGGGTCGGCTTCTTCTTGGCCTCGGGGATGCGGTCGAGAATGACCTCGAACACCATCAAGGGACCATCGACGCCGAGCGCCTCGAGCGCGCGCGGATGCATCTCGCCGAAATGGCCGAGCACGTTCTGCGGGCCGATCTGGATCGTGGCGGAACGCCCCGGATGCAGCCAGCCAGGACCACCCGCCACGACCTGAAGCGCCTGCATCGGCGCACCGGCCGCAGCGAGCACCGCCAGCGCATCGGCTTTCGCGTCGAACACGTCCGCCTGCGTCGAGCCGGTCCAGTGCCGTCCGAGACCTTCCGAGGAGGCAAAGCCGCGGCGCACGCCGCTTGCCGCCATGAACTGGTCCTGCGGGCGATCGCCCTTGAAGATCTGGCCGACCTCGAACAGCGCGACATCGCCAAAGCCGCGGTCGGCATTGGCCTGCGCGGCCGCGATCAGGCCCGCAAGCAAGGTCGGGCGCATGTCCGACAAATCGGACGCGATCGGGTTGGCCACTTCGAGCTCGCGCTGGCCGCCGCCGAACAATTCGGCCGCGGGCTTGGCAATGAACGACCACGTGACGGCTTCGACCATGCCGCGGCTGGCGAGCCCGCGTCGCGCGCGGCGGGTGCGCAGCTGGAGCGGCGTCAGCACCGATTTGCGCGCGTCCTCGCCGCGTTCGAACGGCGTCATCGGCACCTTGTCGACGCCGAAGATGCGGACGACCTCCTCGACGATGTCGGCCTTGCCGTGCACGTCGGAGCGCCACGAGGGCACCGCCACCTTCACGATCGGGCCGGGGCCCGCCATCATGAAGCCGAGATGGGTCAGGATGCGCTTCATCTCTGGCTGCGGCACCTCGATGCCGGAGAGACGCTTGACCTCGGTGACCGGGAATTCGATCAAGCGGTCATCGCCGAAGGATTTGCCGACCACGACGGTCTCGGACGGTGTGCCGCCGCACATCTCCATCACCAGCCTGGTCGCGAGCTCGAGCCCCGGCACCATGAAGGCGGGATCGACGCCGCGCTCGAAGCGGTAGCGCGCATCGGAATTGATGCCGAGCTTGCGGCCGGTCTGGGCGATGTTGATCTCGTTCCACAGCGCCGATTCGATCAGCACGTCGGTGGTGTTCTCGTCGCAGCCCGAAGCCTCGCCGCCCATGATGCCGGCGAGCGATTCGACGCCGTGCTCGTCCGCGATGACGCAAATCGCGGGATCGAGATTGTAGGTGCGGCCGTCGAGCGCCAGCAGGCTCTCGCCCTCGCGGGCGCGACGCACGACGAGATTGCCCTTCACCTTCTTGGCGTCGAACACATGCAGCGGCCGCGCGCGGTCGAATGTCATGAAGTTGGTGATGTCGACCAGCGCGTTGATCGGGCGCAGACCGATCGCGGTCAGCCGCTTCTGCAGCCATTCCGGCGACGGTCCGTTCTTGACGCCGCGCACGAGGCGGAGCGCGAAGCCCGGGCACAACGTGGCGTCCTCGACCGTGACCTTCACCGGGCATGGGAATTCGCCCTTGATCGGCTTGATGGTCGGGTCCTTGAACTTGCCCATGTCGGCGGCGGCGAGGTCGCGCGCGATGCCGTGCACGCCGGTGCAGTCCTGCCGGTTCGGCGTCAGGTTGATCTCGACCACGGGATCGCCGAGGCCGGCCCATTCGGCGTAGGCCGCACCAATGGGGGCGTCCGCCGGCAATTCCATGATGCCGTCATGATCGTTCGAGATCTGCAATTCGGCCGCCGAGCACAGCATGCCGCGGCTCTCGACGCCGCGGATGGTGCCGATTCCGAGCGTGATGTCCTTGCCGGGAATGTAGGTGCCCGGGGCTGAGAACACGCTGACGAGCCCCGCACGCGCATTCGGCGCGCCGCACACCACCTGCACCGGCGCGCCGCCGTCACCGGTGTCGACCATGCAGACCCGCAGGCGATCCGCATTCGGATGCTGCTCGGCCGAGATCACCTTCGCGATGGTGAAAGGCTTCAACGCCTTCGCCTTGTCCTCGATGTTCTCGACCTCGAGCCCGATCATGGTGAGCTTCTCGGCGAGCTTGTCGAGCGGCTCGTCGGTCTCGAGATGATCCTTCAGCCAGGAGAGGGTGAATTTCATGGCTGTGTGCCTCGGTTCTTGTCGGTGTTAACGAATTGATCTTGGTCGGTGTCGGCGTTCCCTCCCCCCTTGTGGGGGAGGGTCAGGGAGGGGGGTGAGCCGCGGGCTCCGGCGGAAGCTGCCTGGCGAATTGCCTCAACAACTCCCTCAAGGTTCGTCATCACCTGATCGTTGGTGAAGCGCAGAACCTGAAAGCCCTCGGCTGCGAAGAAAGCGTCGCGACGCTCATCTTTTTTCTGACGTTCCTCGAAATCATGGGATTCCCCATCGAGCTCGATGATGAGCTTTGAGGAGAAGCACACGAAGTCAGCAATGTAGTTTCCGATTGGCGATTGGCGACGGATGCCAACACCATCCATGCGGTTAGCCTTCAGGTGCCGCCACAGCAGTGTTTCGGCGCGCGTCATCGTTCGGCGAAGCTGTTTCGCCCGGCTGCGCTGTCGCTCGCTTACAACTGCGTGCGGCATCCGCGGCTACCCCCCTCCCTGACCCTCCCCCACAAGGGGGGAGGGAACGGAGAGAGTCTTTGTACGACTACTCACAACCCTCACGAGCTCAATCCCCCCGCAAGCGTCGGCACCTCCAGCGGCTTGAAGCCGTAGTGGCTCAGCCAGCGGACGTCGCTGTCGAACAGCTGGCGCAGGTCGGCGATGCCGTATTTCAGCATGGCGATGCGGTCGATGCCCATGCCCCAGGCGAAGCCCTGGTACTCGTCGGGATCGATGCCGCAGGCGCGCAGCACGTTCGGATGCACCATGCCGCAGCCGAGAATCTCGAGCCAGTCCTCGCCTTCGCCGAAGCGGATCTCGCCCTTGTCGCGGCGGCACTGGATGTCGACTTCCAGCGACGGCTCTGTGAACGGGAAGAAGGAGGGGCGGAAGCGCATGTTGATGTGGTCGACCTCGAAGAACGCCTTGCAGAACTCGTGCAGGATCCATTTGAGGTGGCCGAGATGCGAGGTCTTGTCGATGACGAGGCCTTCGACCTGGTGGAATTGCGGCGTGTGGGTCGCGTCCGAATCGATGCGGTAGGTGCGGCCCGGGCAGATCACGCGGATCGGCGGCTTCTGGCTCAGCATGGTGCGCACCTGCACCGGCGAGGTGTGGGTCCGCAGCAGCATGCGCGAGCCGTCCTCCTTCGGATGGAAGAAGAAGGTGTCGTGCATTTCGCGCGCGGGATGGCCTTCCGGGAAATTCAGCTTGGTGAAGTTGTAGTCGTCGGACTCGATATCGGGACCTTCGGCGACCGAGAATCCCATGTCGGCGAAGATCGTGGTCAGCTCGTCCCAGACCTGGCTCAGCGGATGGATCCGGCCGGCCTCGACCGGTGCGTCGCTCAGCGGCAGGGTGACGTCGAGGGTCTCGGAGGCGAGTCGCGCATCGAGCGCGACCGACTTCAGCAGGTCGCGCCGGGCGGCGAGCGCCTCGGTGACCTTGTCCTTCGCCTGGTTGATCGCAGCACCTTGCGTCTTGCGCTCATCCGGCGACATCTTGCCGAGCGTGGCGAGGAGCGCCGAGATCGAGCCCTTCTTGCCGAGGGCTGCGACGCGCACGGCTTCAAGAGCGGCTTCATCGCCGGCGGCGGCGATCTGGTCGAGGATGGACGTTTCGAGCGTTGCGAGGTCGGACACAGGCAAATCCTTGGCTCTAAATTCGGCTGGGTTGTCGCCGCCCGAAGGCCGTAACGTCAAGCAAAAAGCCGGTCATTTCGGGCTTGCGGCCGGCCGGGTTGAACGCTGCGCGGGGACCCGGCACCAATGGGGGTATGAGGAGAGTCTTGCGATGCTTTCGAGATCCTGTCTGGTCGGTCTGGCCCTGCTTGTGTTGGAAGGTGCTTTGAGTGGCGCGGCCTACGCCGAGGAATGCCCGGCCAAATCGACGTCGATGGACGACGTCATCGCAGTCCTCAATGCGGCGCCTGGCTGCGGCCCTGCCATGAAGCTGTTCGAGGCCTGCGCATATGGCGCCAGCGGCGACGTACAGTTCGGTGAAGTGGTCGAGAAGAAATGCGAAGCTGATTTCGTCGGCCAGCAGAAGCCGCCGCAGAAGCTCAGCTATCAGCGCGAGTTGCAGGCGTGCGATCGCAAGTACCGGAACAAGTCCGGCACCATGTATATTTCGGCGACAGCATTCTGCCGGGCGGAGGTCGCCCAGCGCTACTCGCAACAAGCTTTGAAGGCTGCGGGCCAAAAGGCCCGCTAGCGCAGGCCTCAGGCGGCGAGCGCAGCCTTGGCCTTCTCGGCGATCGCCTGGAACGCGGCGGGCTCGCTGATCGCGAGATCCGACAGCACCTTGCGGTCCACGGTGATCCCGGACTTGGCCATGCCGTCGATAAATCGGCTGTAGGTCAGGCCGAACGGACGGACGGCTGCGTTGATGCGCTGGATCCAGAGCGCGCGGAACGTCCGCTTCTTACGCTTGCGATCGCGGAAGGCGTATTGCATCGCCTTCTCGACCGCCGGCTTGGCGGCGCGGATGGTGTTCTTGCGGCGGCCATAGAAGCCCTTGGCGGCCTTGTAGACTTTCTTGTGCTTGGCGTGGGCGGTCACACCGCGTTTGACGCGAGACATGACAAAATTCCTTCAGAGATGACTTGGTTTTCGGATCGCCGCGCGAAGGCGGCGCGAGGTGGCAGTGATCGTGGACGCGATCAGGCGTTCGGCAAGAAGTACTTCTTGACGTTGTCGCCGTCGGTCTTGAACAGGACGCGGGTGCCGCGGAGCTGACGGATCTGCTTCTTCGTCCGCTTGATCATGCCGTGACGCTTGCCGCGCTGGGCGTGCATCACTTTGCCGGTGGCAGTCACCTTGAAGCGCTTTTTAGCGCCCGATTTGGTCTTCAGCTTGGGCATTTGGCTCTCCTATGGCCACAACAGAAATCCGCCCGTGAAGGCGGCTGGCCGTCTAAATTGCTCGTTAGAGCGTTGATTGTGCTCAGGTTTTGCGAACGAGCGCGAAACCCGCACGAAACACCGCCACGGCAGCCCTTAATCAGCCGGGCGATGAAGGCTGGGCTTATGACAGAGCGGGAGCCAAATGGCAACGATGAACCGGCGGAACAGGCGCGGAGACTATCCGGTGTTGCCACCCTCATGTCCCCAGCCGTGTCGCCCGGAGCAGGACCAAAATGGCCCATTTGTCCCAATCGCCTTCGTCTTTGACTGGTTTCGTCCGCCCGCGTCATCTGGCGGTGTTTGCCGCGCTCGCGGCCGCCATGCTGCCGTCGTCTGCCGATGCCCGAATCGGCGGCTATGACGGCATCTGGAACGTCACCTTCGCCACCACGAGGGGCAGTTGCAGCTCAGGCTACAGCGTCCCCTTCACCGTGACGGGCAGCCGCGTCTCGTCCGCCGGCGGCGGCCGGGTCTCGGGCAAGGTCAACCGCTCCGGCGCTGTGGCTGTCCACGTCTCGGTCGGCGCCTCCCATGCCAGCGGCGGCGGCCGGCTCGCCGGCATGAACGGCGCCGGCTCGTGGAGAGGTGTCATCTCCGGCGACCCGTGCAGCGGCACCTGGCAGGCGACGCGGACGTAGCTGGCGCAACGGCGGTGGTCGGCTCCCTCCCTCGCCTGCGGGGGAGGGTGCAGCAGCGTCCGCGGCTTGCACCTCGCCACAACAAAACGGCCCGCCGGAGATCCGGACGGGCCGTTGAAAACTCAGTCCTGAGCCAAAGCGCTTCGCGTCAGCGCGGCGCCAGCACCATGACGACCTGGCGGCCTTCGAACCGCGCGTCCTGCTCGACCTTGGCGAGCTCGGCGACGTCGGTCTTGATCTTGTCCAGCAGCTTGGTGCCGATCTCCTGGTGCGCCATTTCACGGCCACGATAGCGCAACGTGATCTTGACCTTGTCGCCCTCTTCGAAGAATCGCTGCATCGCGCGCATCTTCACGTCGTAATCATGGTCGTCGATCATCGGGCGGAGCTTGATCTCCTTGATCTCGACGGTCTTCTGCCGCTTGCGGGCTTCCGCGGCTTTCTTCTGAGCGGAATACTTGTACTTCCCGTAGTCCATGATCTTGCAGACGGGAGGGCTGGCATTCGGCGAAATCTCGACCAGATCCATGCCGGCTTCCTGAGCCATCCGGATGGCGACGACGGTCTCGACCGTGCCTTTGTTGTCACCGGTCTGGTCGATCAGCTGGATCTGCGCATTGCGGATATCATCATTGATGCGCGGCCCGTCTTTGCTGGCAGCGGGCGGAGCTTTATTAGGACGGCGAATGGGTGGTTCTCCAAAGTTGTGAAAGAAGCGGCTATCTTGAAGGAAGATGCGTTTGCCGGCAAGCAAGTCGCTCATGCGGCGTGCGAAAAACCCTCAAATGCGAGGCATTTTGGTCACGCCTGAGCACGCAGACGACATAGACACCTTGCTTCTGTTCCGCAAGCGTCCCAAAGGGCGGCCAATGCAGCCATCGGGTCGCATCGTGGGACGCGCCCGGACAGCTCAAACCGCACAGCCAGAGTAAATGTTCCATGACCGATATAATTCCTGATGCCATGCTCGACTTCACCGATGTAGGCGAGGGCCCGTCCGCACGCAGGATCGCGGTACGCAGTCGGCGCGGACAGGGGCCCGGACTGGTCTGGCTGGGCGGATTCAACTCGGACATGCAGGGCAGCAAGGCCTTGGCGCTGGACGCCTTCGCCCGGGATCACAGCCGCGCGATGGTCCGGTTCGACTATTCCGGCCACGGCGAGTCCGGCGGCGACTTCACTGACGGAACCATCGGGCGCTGGCTGGAGGAGAGCGTTGCGGTGTTCGAGCGGTTTTGCGATGGCCCGCAAGTCCTGATCGGCTCATCCATGGGCGGCTGGATCGCGCTGCTGCTCGCACGCGAGATCAAGAAGCGTCCCGGCAAGGCGTCGCTGGCCGGCCTCGTCCTGATCGCGCCCGCGCCCGATTTCACCGAGGAGCTGATGTGGAAGAATTTTCCGCCCGCGGTGAAGAAGGAGATCGAGACCAAGGGTGTCTGGATGCGGCCGTCGGAATACGGCGACGGCTCGCCCTATCCGATCACGCGGAACCTGATCGAGGAGGGCCGCAACCACCTCGTGCTTGGCAGCGCCATCGATCTCGGCTGTCCCGTCCGAATCCTGCAAGGCGCGAAAGATCCCGATGTGCCGTGGCAGCACGCGTTCGCGCTGACGCACCGCCTTCCGGCCGATGACGTCGTGCTGACCATGATCCAGGACGGCGACCACCGCCTCTCCCGCCCGCAGGACATCGCGCGCATTCTTGCGGCGGTGGCGGAGATCGGGTGATGTTGTAATACTCGCTGTCATTGCCCGCCTAGTGCGCAATTGCGCACAGGGGCGGGCAATCCAGTATTCCAGAAACGGCAGAGATAGAGCCGAGAAGTCACGGCGTACTGGATGCCTAGGTCGAGCCGGGGCATGACAGAGAACGGGGAAGGAGCAACGCCAATGACCACCACCGCCATGCTGCGCGCCTTCTGCGACGCGGTCGAGCAGCGCAACGGCCGCGCCTTCGCCAAACTGTTCACCGAGGACGGCGTCTATCACGACGTGTTCTACGGCGCCTTCGAAGGCCGCGAAAAAATCGCCGCGATGATCGACGACTGGTTCTACCGCACGGCGACCGATTTCCGCTGGGACATGCATGATCCCGTCAGCGACGGCACCACGCTCTATGCGCGCTACACCTTCAGCTATCGTTCGACCCTGCCGGAAGCGAACGGCGCGCGGGCGATGTTCGAGGGCGTGGCGATCATGGCGCTGAAGGACGGCAGGATCGCGAGCTATCACGAGGTCGCCAACACCGCGCCGGCGTTCGTCGATCTGAAGTTCGCGCCGGAGCGCATCGCGAAGATCGTCGCCAGGCAGGGCGCCGAGCTCAAGGCGCGGCCGGAGATGCAGCGGCATATCACCTGACCGTCATTCCGGGGCGCGCGAAGCACGAACCCGGAATCCATTTCGCCTTTTGGCCTGCGGTCCGATGGATTCCGGGTCTGCGCCTGACGGCGCATCCCGGAATGACGACCGGAGAGAGGCGCACGCTCCTACCGCTTCGACGGATTCGCCATCGGCTTGCGCTGCGCCAGTGCGGCGACCGTGGCGGTGCCGATCGGGCCCTGCTCGTCGTAGAGCCAGCATTCGCCGATCGCGACGCCGTCGGTGGCGTGGTGGTTCACGACTTCGAAGCCGATCCATTCCGTGACCGGCAGGCGGTGCAGATAGATTGTGACGTCGCTGTTGATGTAGCCGAGCCCCTTGTCGCCGGCATTGGCAAACGGGCTGGCGAAATCGGCGCCGGTTGCGACATGGACGAACGGTGTCATCGGCACGCCCGCAACGAGCTCGCGCACCTCGCTCATCCACAGCCGGCGCGGCCCGAGCGAGCCCATCTGGCCGACGATCGGCCGCGTCGTCCATTTGCCGTTCATGCCGAGCCTGGGATCCGTGGGCTTGGGAATGTCGGCCGGCTTCGGCGCGTCCCAGTTCGGCGGCGACCAGACATTGCCATCAGGATTCTGCGTCTTGCGCAGCAGCTGGCACGAGGCGCGCGCCATGCTGACGCCGCCGGAGACGAACTCCGCTTCCACCACGCGGATGCGTAGTCCATCGCGCACCAGCCGCGTCGTCACTTCAATCGGCTTGTCGATGGTCGGCAGCCGAAACATGTCGACGGTGAGCCGCGCCGGCACGAACTCGGGCCCGGAATGGCGTTCCTCGATGGCGAAGCCGAGCAGGCCGATGATGACGCGCCCGTGCAGCGACTTCGGATCCCAGGGGCCATTGGCAACTTCCGTCGGGTGGAATGTCTCGCCGTCGCGGGTGAAGAAGGGCATGTTTGTCATGACGCGCGAGATTGCTGGAACGCGCGGGGAAATCAAGATGTTCAATCCTCATGGTGAGGAGGCGCGAAGCGCCGTCTCGAACCATGCAGGCCGCGCTGCGGCAGCTCGGCCTCTATCCTTCGAGACGCCGCTCGCGCGGCTCCTCAGGATGAGGGTCAGAGAGCGGCTTTCCACTCTTCGCGAATGCTCTCGTCGGGCTCGCGATCGAGAGCATGCAGCTTCATCGCCTGAAACTCTTCCCGTGCCACCAATTGCTCGAGCGCCCACACCGCAGCCCCGCGCACCATCGGGCTCGCATCACCCAGCAACCGCCGCGCCTCCTCCGCCAGCGCCGCCTCGCCCGAGTTGCCGATCGCAATCAGCACGTTGCGCAAGAAGCGGTCGCGGCCGATGCGCTTGACCGGCGACTTCGTGAACAGCGCGCGAAACGCCGCGTCGTCGAGCCGTGCGAGCTCAGCGAGAGAAGGCGCGCGCAATTCGTCGCGCGTCGCGAGCCTGGCCTCGCGCCCTTCCTGCGCGAACTTGTTCCAGGGGCACGCGGCGAGGCAATCGTCGCAGCCATAGATGCGATTGCCGATGGCTTTGCGAAATTCGCGCGGGATCGGTCCCTTGTTCTCGATGGTGAGATACGAGATGCAGCGTCGCGCATCGAGCTTGTAGGGCGCGGGGAACGCCGCGGTCGGGCAGATGTCGAGACAGGCCCGGCACGAGCCGCAATGATCGATCTCGGCGGCATCGCGCGGCAGCTCCAGCGTGGTGTAGATCGCGCCGAGAAAAAGCCACGAGCCGAACTCGCGCGAGACCAGGTTGGTGTGCTTGCCCTGCCAGCCCAGATGCGCCGCCTGCGCCAGCGGCTTCTCCATCACCGCCGCGGTGTCGACGAAGACTTTCACGTCCGACGGCGCGGTCGCGACCAGCCAGCGCGCCAGCGACTTCAGGCGCTTCTTGATGAGGTCGTGATAGTCGTCGCCCTGCGCATAGACCGAGATCGCAGCGCGCGTCGGCTGCTCGAGGATCGTCAGCGGATCGGAGTCGGGACCGTAATTGACGCCGAGCATGATCACGCTGCGCACGTCCTGCCACAGCCCGCGCGGATCGACGCGGCGCTCCGGCTGAGCTGCGAGCCAGTCCATGTCGCCATGGCCGCCCGATGCGATGAATTCGAGGAAGTGTTTGCCGGCAGTCTCGATCGTGCCCGGCGCGGTGATGCCGATGCAGTCGAAGCCAAGCGCGCGCGCCTGCTCCTCGAGTGCGGAACGCAGCCCATCCATGTCGGGGGCAGATTTGATCACCGTCGGATCCACGCTCGTCATGGCCGGGCCTGTCCCGGCCATCCACGTCCTTGCGTCGCGCTCATGATAAAAGAAGGAACGTGGATGCCCGGGACGAGCCCGGGCATGACGATCCTCATCAGAAATCCAGGTCCACGTAGGTCCGCGACGCCGGCACGCCGGCCAGCCATTCGCTGAGCAGCGGACGGAACGACGGGCGGGATTTCACCCGCGCGTACCACGCCTTTGCTGCGTCGTCCTCGCTCCATGGCACGTCGCCCAGATAGTCGATCGCCGAGAGATGCGCCGCGGCGGCGAGATCCGCGTAGCTGAGCCGGTCGCCGGCGAGGAAATTGCGCGTCTGCGCCAGCCAGCCGATATAGGCCAGATGATAGCGCACATTGGCCTTCGCCGCGCGCATCACGTCGGCCGAAGGCGGGCCGCCGCCATTCTCCTCGCTCATGAAGCGCTTGTAGATGCGCTCGGTGACGAGCGGGTGCGAGACTTCCTCGAAGAACTTCTCGTTGAACCAGGCCATCAGCCGGCGCACCTCGACGCGTTCGCCGATCGTCTGCGGCATCAGGCGTTTCGGGCCCATCTCGGCACCATAGGCCTCGTCGACATATTCGGCGATGATGGCCGCGCCGGGAATCGGCGGCTGTTCCTCGTCCACCAACACCGGCGTGGTGCCGGCCGCATTGAGAAGCAGAAACGCCTCGCGCCGCTCCCAGCTGCGCTCTTCGACCAGCTTCAGATCGAGCCCGTATTCGCCCGCGATCAGGCGGATGAAGCGCGAATGCGGGCAGAAGGGATGATGAAACAGCGTAAACATGAAGCCTTTGACTATTTGATGGTGCTTAAGAATCCATCAATGTTTGTGCGGCGCCACACTAGTCCCTCAAAACCGCGAGGCAAGGTCGTGATCGCGCATTTTGCGATTGCGGCATGGGAACGAATAGGCGAGAAGAGCCCCGCTTTTCCAGCCGAAATGGACCGTAAATATGTCAGATGTAATACGGGCAGTGATCCTCGGCATCATCGAGGGTGTGACCGAGTTCCTTCCCGTATCCTCGACCGGTCACCTCCTGCTCGCGGAGCGCTTCTTTCATCTCGGCGAAGGCGCCTTCTGGGATTCGTTTACCGTTCTGATCCAGCTGGGCGCGATCCTCGCGATCGTCGGGCTGTATTTCCGGAAGCTCTGGGATGTCGTGATCGGCTTCTTCTCCGGCGATGCGGATGCGCGCCGTTTCGTGATCGGCGTGCTGGTGGCGTTTCTGCCCGCCGTGGTCGTCGGCCTCGTCGCCGGCAAGTACATCAAGAGCCTGCTGTTCAATCCCTGGGTCATCTGCTTCACGCTGATCGTCGGCGGCGCCATCCTGCTCTGGGTCGACAAGCTCGATCTCAAGCCGCGCGAGCATGACGCCACCAGGTTTCCGCTGCTGATGTATCTCTATATCGGCATCGCGCAGTGCGTGGCGATGATCCCCGGCGTGTCGCGCTCCGGCGCCAGCATCGTCGCGGCGATGCTGCTCGGGGCCGACAAGCGCGCGGCGGCGGAGTTCTCGTTCTTCCTCGCCATTCCCACCATGATCGGTGCGTTCGCCTACGATTTCTACAAGAGCCGCGCCGAGATGACGATGGACCACATGGGCATCGTCGCGATCGGATTCGTGGTGTCGTTCATCACCGCCATCATCGTGGTGAAGACGTTCCTGACCTACGTCACCCGGCACGGCTTCGTGGTGTTCGCCTGGTGGCGCGTCATCGTCGGCACGCTCGGCCTGATCGCGCTGGCGCTGGGGCAGTAGGAGCTGCTGAAGTTTTGAAGCCAACTCCGGCGAGGCTGCGCTCCCTCTCCCGCAAGCAAGCGGGAGAGTGAAAGAGAGAGCTCACACGCTCATGCGCTGGAACTGACCGGCGGCGCGGAAGCGCCAGAGATATTGCGGGGCGATCGCTTCCAGCGAATCGGGGGTGATGCCGAGGCCTTCCAGCGTCAGGCCGGCCACCTTCGCCGCCTCCGATACGACGTTGTCGCGCTCGAGCAGTGTGACCTGGTCCGGTGTCAGCTTGAACGCGCCCGGCGCGAATTGCAGCAAGGCGGCCTGGAAGCGGGCGAGGCCGAACGGCAGCGGGATCAGCATCCGCTTGCGGTCGGTGATCTCCAGAATGGTCTCGATGATCTCGCGCATGGTCAGCACTTCCGGCCCGCCGAGCTCGTAAGCAGCGCCCGCCTTGGCCTTGCCGTCGACGGCATCCGCGATCGCAGTGGCGACGTCGCCGACATAGACCGGCTGCATCCGGGTCGTCTCGCCGATCAGCGGCAGCACCGGCGACATCCGGGCCAGCGCGGCAAAGCGGTTGGTGAACTGGTCCTCGGGGCCGAACATCACGGAGGGGCGGAAGATCGTGGCGGAGGGAACCGCGCCCAGAACCGCGGCTTCGCCCGCCGCCTTGGCCCTGGCATAGCGCGAGGGCGATTCCGCGTCGGCGCCGATCGCCGAGACATGCACCAGGCCGGCATCGACCGCGGCCGCCGCCTTGGCGACGGTTTCGGCGCCCTTGGCCTGGACGGCGTCAAAGGTCTGCGCGCCGCCTTCGGTGAGGACGCCGACGAGGTTGATGGCGACATGCGAATCACGCAGCGCCGCCTCGACCGAGGCCGGATAGCGCAGATTCGCCTGCACGGTGTGGACCTGACCGACCTTGCCGGAGGGCTGCAGGTATCCGGCGAGTTCCGGCCGCCGTACCGCAACCCGGACCCGGTAATCCCTCTTGCACAGGGCCCGGACGACGTTCCGGCCCAAAAACCCCGATCCGCCGAAAACCGTGACGAGCGTGTCCAGATTCGATGCCATGGGGGTGTCCGTTCCTGCGGAAAAGAGTGCGTCTTGTCAGGCTTTTATCGAGCCGGTTTGCGATGCGCAATCGGCATCCCGAACCGGGCCTCACGCATGAATTGACAACGGCGTCACCGAACCGTAGTAACCGCCTCCGTGCCCCAAACGGCATGCCCAGGTGGTGGAATTGGTAGACGCGCTGGCTTCAGGTGCCAGTGGCTTAACGGCCGTGAAGGTTCGAGTCCTTTCCTGGGCACCATGCTTTTCTGGATCGCAAACAAATCCAGATAGATAAGCCCTTTCCGAATGTTGCGTTGGCATCGGGGCCATGAGCCGAGAAAGTGCAATGCGCTGTGGCTTGGGATCGTGTGCTTTGGGCTTGTGCCTCTTGATCGGTGCGTGTGCTTTTGCGAACGCCGCCGCAAGAGGGCATCACAAGCTGCGACCTGTCATCGTTCGGCCGGGCCAGGCCACGGCTCCAGTCTATGTCACTCCGAATGGTGTGCGCATCTATCGCGACGACTCCGTTCCCGGCGGTCTGCGGACCGACCACGACGACCCTCCCGCCTATGACGATCCCTCCAAGTTCGGTGGCGGCTGATCTGGGAGCCGGACTGCTGTTGCGGCAAGGTACCCTTCACACGACCTGCTTCCCCATCCGCTCCGCCACCGCCTTCTGCACGAAATACATCATCACCAGCGTGACGATCGTCGTCGCGACGACGACGTAGCCGATCCGGTCGAAATGGACCAGCGAGCCGTCGGGCGCCTGCGCGATGATCGCGCCGGCGAGCACCGAGCCGAGACCGCCGGAGAGCTGCTGCAGCGAGGCGCTGACCGCGCTGAACGAGCCGCGCTGGCTCGCGTCGGGGATCGCCGACATCAGCGCCTGCGACGGGATCATCCGCGAGAAGATGCCGACGAACATCAGGACGTTGACGAGGATCGCGGTCGCCAGCGAGACGTGGCCGAGATGTGTGTAGATCAGCACCATGACCACGGTCATCGCGCAGCCGAACACGAAGGTCGGATATTTGCCGAACGCATCGCTGGCCCGTCCGACCAGCGGCCCCGTGACGATGCTGAACAGGCCGGAGACGAGATAGATCGTCGGCAGATGCGTGATGTCGATGCCGAGATTGTGCACGGTGTAGGCGCTGGAGAACGGCATCAGCATGTAGCCGCCCGTCGCCAGCAGCGTCGTGACGGCGAAGGCCAGCGTATAGCGCGGCTCACCGATCGTCGCGATCAGATGGTGGAACGGGTTCCTGTCCTGCTTCAGCTTCAGATGCGCATCGACCGGCTCCATCACGAGGGCGATGATTGCGATCGCTGCGATCGACACCACGACGATCGCCGCGAAGCAGACATGCCAATTCCAGTGATTGGCGAGAAACAGTCCGGCCGGAATGCCGAGCACCTGGCTCGCGGCGAACGCCGTCTGGAGGAAGCCCATGACGCGGCCGCGCAGGTGCAGCGGAAACAGGTCGGTGACGATGGCGAGCACGACCGCGCCGATCACGCCGCCGAACAATCCGGTCACGATCCGGCCGAGCAGCAGCACATGGTAGGTCTGCGCGGCCGCGCAGAGCGCAGTGCCGAGCGTGAAACCGACATAGAAGAACAGCAGCAGCCGCTTGCGATCGAAGCGATCGGCGAAGCCGGCGGCGAGAATCCCCGATAGTCCCGCACTGAACGCGTAGGCCGACACCGCGATGCCGAACTGCCCCGCCGTGATGCCGAGCGAGGGCATCAGGATGGCGCCGAGCGGCGACATGATGATGAAGTCGAGAATGATCGTGAACTGCGTGAACGTCAGCAGCGCGATGAGGAGCGCCTGGTAGCGCGAGAAGCCGCGCTGGCGTTTCCCGTGGTCGTCGATCGGCGCGGCGAGCGTCTGTTCGGTCATTGGCACTTCATTCGTCGTGAGCGGGCGGAGAGGCCGGCAACAAATAGGGTGTGCCGGGGCGAATTGCAGCGGGCCGGCCTGAAGACCTGCCCTGCCGGAAAGAGCGGCGGCCCATCATTTCGCGCGCCGTGGAGGGTGTGAATCACCTTGATTGTGCCGCGGCTGATCGAGCGCCGCAGCGCCCAGCATGCAGGAGAGTGCAGGACCAGCCGATCCCTCCAATCCCGACTAAGGGATCGCCGATCTGCACGCCATCGCCGCGATCTGACCGCCCGTCAGGCCACGGCTGCCGCTTGCGTGGCCTCTCGCCAGTGGCTACATCGCGGTCCATCCGTTTAGCCTACGATATCGACGCACCGATTCGACCCGAGGTTTTGACACGCCATGACCGTACGTCTGCACCGCGGCGACCTGCCCGACCTGTCCCGCTACACCGGAGCGGTGGCGATCGACACCGAGACCATGGGGCTGAACCCGCACCGCGACCGGCTCTGCGTGGTGCAGCTCTCGCCCGGCGACGGCAGCGCCGACGTGGTGCAGATCCCCAGGGGGCACACCGATGCGCCGAACCTGAAGGCGCTCCTGGCCAATCCGGCCGTCACCAAGATCTTCCACTTCGCGCGGTTCGACATCGCGGTGCTGTACCAGACCTTCGGCGTCATGACCGGGCCGATCTATTGCACCAAGATCGCCTCCCGCCTGACCCGCACCTATACCGACCGCCATGGCCTCAAGGACCTCGTGCGCGAGGTGCTCAACATCGACCTCTCCAAGCAGCAGCAGTCGAGCGACTGGGGTTCCGACAGCCTGACCGAGCCGCAGCTCGCCTACGCCGCCTCCGACGTGCTGCATCTGCACGCCCTGCGCGAACGGCTCGATGCCATGCTGGTCCGGGAAGGCCGCAGCCAGCTGGCGCAGGCCTGTTTCGACTTCCTGCCGACCCGCGCCTTGCTGGACCTCCAGGGCTGGTCCGAAGAGGACATTTTCGCGCATTCCTGAGGCCCTGTGCGGCGGTTACCCTGAGGTTGCCGCCCCGTTTCGGACACTTTCGTAACGGCCTGTCGCCGGCTGCATATTTGGGCGGCGCCGGATACAATGGGGCCGCCCGTCGACCGGACGAGGCTAGCGATATTTCAGGAGCCCAGGACTTCAGGAGCCCAGGTGAATTCGGCCCAGAATCCCACCTACGACGCCGCGCTTGCGGCGAAGTTCGCCAGCGCGGCGCGCCACAGCCGCCTGGTGCGGATTCTGCGCATCGCGGTTCCGGGTGCGGTGCTGTTGTCCATGGCCGCCATCGTCGGCGTCTCGGTCTTCAATCCGTTCCGCATGCTGATGCCGAAGCTGCCGCTCGATTCCGGAAACATGGTGGTGTCGGGCACCAAGATCACGATGGAATCGCCGCATCTGTCCGGCTTCACTCCGGATCAGCGGCCCTACGAGCTCTGGGCCAAGACGGCGACGCAGGACATCACCGATCCCGATCATGTCGATCTGTCGGACCTGCGCGCGAAGGTACTGATGGAGGATCGATCGACGCTTTTCCTCGATGCCCGCACCGGCCGCTTCGACAACAAGCAGCAGCAGCTCGAGCTGCACAAAGATATCTTCCTGCGTACCTCGACCGGCTACGAGGCGCGGCTGAACTCGGCCTTCGTCGACATGGGCAAGGGCACGGTTTCCTCGGACGAGCGCGTCGACGTCACGCTGACCAATGGCACGCTGAGTGCGGATCGCCTGCGAATTATCGAGGGCGGTGAAGTCATCCGCTTCGAGGGCAATGTGGTGATGCATTTGGACAAGCTGGACGAGCAGCCCGCCGCCCAGCCTGCGCCGCCCGAACCGGCGCCGCCTGCGAAGCCGCGTACGCCTCAGAACAAGTCTGCCAATTCAAGATGATTTTCATGATGAACTGTTTTCCGCGCGACGCTGTCGCCAGCAAGGCCGCGCTCGCCGTCGGTCTCGCGCTGCTCGTCACGGGTGCGGCCCTTGCACAGAGCACGATGCAAGGTGTGCCCAACGCGATGCAGGGTTTTTCGCAGAATCGCGATCAGCCGATCCAGATCGAAGCCGCCTCCCTGGAGATGCGCGACAAGAAAAAGGAGGCGACCTTCGCCGGCAATGTGAAGGTCGTGCAGGGCGACACCACCATGACCTCGAAGACGCTGGTTGTGTTTTATGACTCGGGCGACAAGCCCGCCGCGCCGCAACCTGCGCCGAAGGGCACGAAATCGGCGCCGATGCAGTCGGCGACGCCGGGGCCGGGCGGCAGCTCCTCGATCAAGCGGCTGGAGGCGCGCGGCAATGTCGTGGTCACCCAGAAGGACCAGGTGGTAACCGGCGAGACCGCCGTGTTCGACACCAGGACCAACCTCATCACCATGCTCGGCGGCGCGGGCGGCCAGGTGGTTCTGACCCAGTGCAAGAACGTGCTGCGCGGCGACCGCCTGATGGTCGACATGACGACCGGGGTGTCCCGTGTCGAAGCCGACAACGGCCGGGTGCAGGCGCTGCTGCCGCAGGGCGGCAGCAACGATTGCGGCCAAGGGGGACAAGCGGGACAAGGGGCCAAACCCGGCGCGGGACCGCCCCTGCAATTGCCCGGCGCAAGTAAACAAAAGTAAATTCAATCACTTGTCTCGGATCCTCGCGATCCGAGGTTGAAGCTTGCCCGGCGAGACTGTATCTAGCGCGCAGGGCTTTCGAAGCGGGATCCGCCGCTTTTCGGGCGTGTTTCACTGGGCATGAGACATCCCTTCACTCATGCTGCCTCGGCGAATCGCAAGGCCGGTGCGGCAGATCGCGCGAATTCGCGCAGGATCGTCGCGAAAAGGCTAGAAGGCGGGGATGGTCGATCTCTTCAGCATGTTCCGTCGGCGCCCCGCCAAGCGCGGCCGGCCAGGATTTGCGCGTCAGGACATCACCGCGCTCGGCGGCCTCGTGGCCAGTCCCATCAGGGACGCGCAGCCGGTCGCCCGCGACCAGCCGATGCGCGCGCCGGACCAGTTCCGGGGTGACTACCAGGCCGACTATCAAGCCGAGCCGCCGCGTCCGCAGGCCGTTCACCCGGTCAGGGCCGCCGCGAGCTCCAACGGCGCGGGCGGCCCTCAGCTGCTGAACCGGCCCGGCTTCCTGGCTGTGCATAGCGTGGAAAAGAGTTTCGGCAGCCGTCAGGTCGTGCGCGGCGTCAGCATCTATGTGCGCCGGGGCGAAGCGGTCGGCCTGCTCGGGCCGAACGGCGCCGGCAAGACCACCGTGTTCTACATGATCACCGGCCTGATCAAGGCCGACCGCGGCGCGATCGAGCTCGACGGCCACGACGTCACTAAGCTCCCGATGTATCAGCGCGCGCGGCTCGGCATCGGCTATCTGCCGCAGGAGGCCTCGATCTTCCGCGGCCTCACCGTCGAGCAGAACATCCGCGCCGTGCTCGAAGTGGTCGAGCCCTCGCGCAAGAAGCGCGAGCAGCAGCTCGATTCGCTGCTCGACGAATTCAACATCACGCGCCTGCGCAAATCGCCGTCGATCGCGCTGTCCGGCGGCGAGCGCCGCCGCGTCGAGATCGCGCGCGCGCTGGCGACGCGGCCGAACTACATGCTGCTCGACGAGCCTTTCGCCGGCATCGACCCGATCGCGGTCGGGGACATCCAGGACCTCGTGCGCCATCTCACCAACCGCGGCATCGGCGTGCTGATCACCGACCACAATGTCCGCGAGACGCTCGGCCTCACCGACCGTGCCTATATCGTCTATGCCGGGGAAATCTTGACTGAGGGAACCCCGGATGAGATCGTTGCCGATCCGGACGTGCGCCGCCTTTACCTTGGCGAGGAATTCCGCCTCTAGCCCTTTTTTGCGTTTCGTCAAGACGTGTACATCGGGCTCGGACTAGGATAAGCAAAAATCGGACCAATTTCTTGGGAACGGTTCTTGCTTCATGGCGCTCACGCAGAGATTAGAGTTCCGGCAGTCGCAGTCGCTGGTGATGACGCCGCAGCTGATGCAGGCGATCAAGCTGCTGCAATTGTCCAATCTCGATCTCACGACGTTCGTGGAAGAGGAGCTCGAGCGCAATCCGCTGCTGGAACGGGCCAGTGACGAGGGCCCGGCGGGGGAGGCTCCGGCCGAGGCCGGGAGTTACGGCGATTCCGACGGTCGAGGCGATGGTCAGGGTGAGGACGGCTTCGGCGGCGGCGCCGAGGGTTTCGAGCCGGGCCAGGAAGAATGGATGAGCAAGGATCTCGGCACTCGCGCCGAGATCGAGCAGACCCTGGATACGGGCCTGGACAACGTCTTCTCCGAGGAGCCCGCCGAGGCTGCGGCGCGCAACGCCCAGGACGCCGCGCCGACCACCTATACCGAATGGGGCGGCGGTGCCTCTGGGACCGAAGACTACAATCTCGAAGCTTTTGTCGCGGCCGAGACAACGTTGTCGGACCATCTCGCCGAGCAGCTCGCAGTCGCCTTCACCGCCCCCGCCCAGCGCATGATCGGCCAGTACCTGATCGACCTCGTCGACGAGGCCGGCTATCTGCCGGCCGATCTCGGCCAGGCCGCCGAGCGCCTCGGCGCATCGCAAGCCGACGTCGACGGCGTCCTCGCCGTGCTGCAGAAATTCGATCCGCCCGGCGTCTTCGCGCGCAATCTGAGCGAATGCCTGGCCATCCAGCTCCGCGAGCTCGACCGCTACGATCCGGCGATGCAGGCCCTGGTCGAGCATCTCGACCTGCTTGCCAGGCGCGACATCGTTGCCTTGCGCAAGATCTGCGGCGTCGACGACGAGGACATCGCCGATATGATCGGCGAGATCCGCCGCCTCAATCCCAAGCCCGGCATGAAGTTCGGCTCGGCGCGCCTGCAGACCATGGTGCCCGATGTCTATGTCCGTCCGGGTCCCGACGGCGGCTGGCATGTCGAGCTCAACAGCGACACCTTGCCGCGTGTGCTGGTCAACCAGACCTACTATTCCGAGCTGTCGAAGAAGGTCGGCAAGGACGGCGACAAGTCCTATTTCACCGACGCGCTTCAGAACGCGACCTGGCTCGTGCGCGCGCTCGACCAGCGCGCCCGCACCATCCTGAAAGTTGCAACCGAGATCGTGCGCCAGCAGGACGGCTTCTTCACCCATGGCGTGGCGCACCTGCGGCCGCTCAATCTGAAGGCCGTCGCCGATGCCATCCAGATGCATGAATCCACAGTGTCGCGCGTCACCGCCAACAAGTATATGGCGACCAATCGCGGCACGTTCGAGCTGAAATATTTCTTCACGGCCTCGATCGCCTCGGCCGACGGCGGCGAGGCGCATTCGGCCGAAGCCGTGCGTCACCACATCAAGCAGCTGATCGATTCGGAGGAGCCCTCCGCGATCCTGTCGGATGACACCATCGTGGAACGCTTGCGCGCTTCGGGCATTGATATTGCCCGCCGCACGGTCGCGAAGTACCGCGAAGCCATGCGCATACCCTCCTCGGTGCAACGCCGCCGCGACAAGCAGAGCGCTCTTGGTAACGTTCTCTCCACCGCATTGTCCGATCGCTCCCGCAACCCGGAGCCGGCCTGATTGCGCCGGCGCGGAATCGCGCTACTCTCGTCTTCCCTTCGAGACCGATCCAGACATGCGCATGATCCGGAAAGATGTGCAGCGGTTCTCCTCGCGACATACGCGGAACACGTTTGCGCGAAGATCGTGCGCAGGGAGCGACTTCAGCTGCGATGATTCGTCATCGCAACTGGGGCTACAAACCAAGCGAGGCATCCAATGACTCTCCGGATTTCGGGAAAGAGCATCAGCGTCGGCGACGCCCTGCGCGGCCGCGTCGCCGACCGCACCGACGAGGTGCTGCGCAAATATTTCGACGGCAACTATTCCGGTCACATCACCTTGAGCAAGGACGGTTTCGGTTTCCGCACCGATTGCGCCCTGCATCTCGATTCGGGAATCACGCTGGAGGCCGATTCGAACGCACCGGATGCCTATGCCAGCGCCGACCAGGCGCTGCTGATGATCGAGAAGCGGCTGCGGCGCTACAAGAACCGGCTCAAGGACCGCTCCGCGCGCAAGGCCCATGTCGCCTCCGAAGCGATGGCTGCGCTCGACGCCACGGCTTACGTGCTGGAAGCGCCCGGAGAGGGCGAAGAGGAAGTCACCGGCTACAGTCCGGTCATTATCGCGGAGCAAACCACGGCGCTGAAGCGGCTCTCGGTCAGCGAAGCGGTCATGGAACTCGACCTCAGCGGGGCGCCCTGCATGGTATTCCAGCATGGCTCGTCAGGCCGGGTGAACATCATTTACCGCCGCGCGGACGGCAATGTGGGCTGGATTGACCCGCCGGGAACGAAAGTGGACGGCCAGTCGCAGGGCTAGGCCCGGGATTTGGGCACCGTACCATCCCGGCCCTTAACATTGACAGTGGCAAAGCCACACGCGGGAGTTGGCACCGGGATTGCGTTGGAGTAGAAGCCCCCCACATCTCGACCGGGGCTAAGTGCGCCTCCTGCTTCATGTTATTGACGCCGGCTCAGCTTGGTCTATCAAGTTGGCCAAATCGGAACCTGACGGTTTAATTCACCTCGGAAACCCTCCATGCCGATTACCGATCTGGTCGCACCCGAGGCGATTCTCCCGGCATTGAAGGTCAACAGCAAGAAGCAGGCCTTGCAGGAGCTCGCAGCCAAGGCCGCCGAGCTGACCGGGCAGAACGAGCGCGCGGTGTTCGAGGTGCTGCTGCAGCGAGAGAAGCTTGGCACCACCGCCGTCGGTTACGGCGTCGCCATTCCGCACGGCAAGCTGCCCAAGCTGGAAAAGATCTTCGGCCTGTTCGCGCGCCTCGACCGCCCGATCGATTTCGAGGCGATGGACGGTCAGCCGGTCGATCTCGTCTTCCTGCTGCTCGCGCCCGAAGGTGCCGGCGCCGATCACCTCAAGGCGCTCGCCCGCATCGCCCGCCTGCTCCGCGACCAGGACATCGCCAAGAAGCTCCGCGCCTCGCGCGACGCCGAGGCGATCTATTCGGTGCTGGCCCTGCCGCCGGCGACCGCGGCTTAGGGCGCGCTCCCGGGCGTGCTGGGTCAGCCGCCCCGGTTGAAACTGAAACCCAACGCCCGAGGCAACCCGTCCGCGAACGCGGTCGCGCTGCGCGGTAAGCAATTATTAACCGTGCCTCGGGAAGGTCGCTCATGACCAGCCTGCACACCGCGGCGGATTCCGAGGCATACGACAGCGCGATCTGGAAAGCGCGCGGGGTCGGCGTGGAGACGCTTGCCAGAAACGTGATCCGCATGTCGATCACCGTCAACGTGATCGCGTCGATGGGCGTCTTCAATCCCGCGCTGCTTCGCGCAGAGTGGAGCTATGTGCAACAGGCCGTAGCGCTCTTGATGTGGATCATCCTGATCTACGCCAGTGCCTTCGTACGTCCGCGCGTGCGCGTGCAGTGCAATCCCGATCTCATCGCGCTGGTCGCATTCTATGCTCTTGCCGTCGTTTCCGTTCTCTGGACCAGCCTCGCCAGTGCGGCGTTCATGAAGAGCGCGGCACTCGCGGTGACGACTTTCGGTGCGTACTGCCTCATCACGCGTATCGACATCGACGAGATCGTCGGGTCGACGGCGCTGGGGCTCTTCATCCTAGTCGCGGCCTCGGCCTTGTGCGCGGTGTTCGTGCCCGAGATCGGCGTGGACCAGAGCTGGATGCACAATGGCCAGTGGCAAGGAATCTATGAATCGAAGCAGACGCTCGGCTTCATCAGCGCATATCTGATGTTCTTTGCCTGCTATCGGAAGATGACGGGGCAGGGATGGATCGCCTTCCTCGCGATGTTCCTGTTGGCATCGACCTGCGTTATCGCCTCGGAATCGCGTGGCGCCGGCGCCGTTGCCGTTGCCGCGGGAGCACTGCTCTTTACCTCGATGTGGTCGATCCGCTGCATGAGAGTCTACGCGGTGCTGCCGTTCGTCATGTGCATCCTGGCCGCCCTGCTGATCCTGTATTTCTACGTGACGGGGTACGATTCCATCCATCTCGGCGAAACAACGATCAATTTGACCGAGCGGACCTTCATCTGGCAGTACGCCATCAGCCATTTCAACGATGCGCCGCTGCTGGGCTTCGGCATCAACGGATTCTGGACGCGCCCTGCGATTTACGACTATTTCAACCAGAACCATGGCTGGGTGCTCGACAACTATCACAGCGGCTACATCGCGGTGGCGATCGAAACGGGATTCCTGGGATATCTGCTGTTCACCGCCAGCGTTTATCTGTTTTCAGAGAAGGTCCAGTATTTGATCTCCACCCGGTCGATCGATCGCGGCCATTGCGCTCTCATCATCGGATTCGTCGTCCTGAGTTTCCAATCGAATTTTACGGAGACGATGTTTCTCCGCTCGACGATGTTCACGTCGGTGCTTCTGGTCGCATTCTTCTTTGCGGTGTGCAGGCCGGTGCCGCAGCAATCCCTGCAGTGATGAAGGAGGAACGGATGAAGGCGATCTGCGCTCGCCGGCCGCTGGCGTTCGGTCTCGTTCTGGCGATCGCCGTCCTCGCAATCGGATCCCGGGCCGACGCAGCCGGCCAGGGCACCGCGCCGTCCTCCTCGAAATTGGGACGCGGCATCAACATCCTCGGTTACGACGGCATCTGGGAGGGAGGCCGGAACGCGCCATTTCGGCTGGATAACCTCACTGCGATCAGGCGCGCCGGATTCTCGCATGTTCGCATCAATTTCTTCGGCTTCAAGTTCATGGGCCCGGGGAATCTGCTGGATGAAACGGTGTTGAGGCGGCTTGATGCGGTCATCGAGGAGGTGCTCGCCCGAAAGCTCATCCCCATCCTGGACGAGCACGATACCCATGTCTGCCAGCGCGATGTCTCCGAGTGCACCGGGAAGCTGAAAGCGTTCTGGAGGCAGATCGCCGAGCGCTATGCCGGAAAGTATCCGAGGCTTGTCTTCGAGGTCCTCAACGAGCCGGGCGGGCAGATGACCTCCGCCGCTTGGAACACCCTGCTGAACGAGTGTCTCGGCATCATCCGCGCCACCAACCCCACGCGGACCGTCATTGCCGCCGTTCTCAACGTCGACGAGATACCGGTCGAGGACCTGTCCCTGCCGTCGGATGACAGAAACCTGATCGTGACGTTTCACTATTACGCCCCGTTACGCTTCACCCATCAGGGCGCGCCGTGGTCCGAAACGTTTTCGCGGGTGGGGCCGCTCGATTGGGGCACGCCGGAGGACGAAGCAAAGGCGCACGCCGATTTCGAGAAGGTGCGCATCTGGTCGGAACGGGAGAGACGTCCGATCTATCTCGGCGAGTTCGGCGTCTACGAGGCCGCCCCCGCCGAAGCCCGGACGCGATATCTGTCGTTCATGGCGCGGAGCGCGGAGCGGCTCGGCTGGGCGTGGGCCTATTGGCAGTTCGACCACGATTTCGCGGCCTTCGACAGCACCCGCCAAGCCTGGAAGCCGGACATCATGCGGGCGCTGATCCCGGCGGCGCGGTGAGGCGGGAAGCGCTCGCGAGGTGAGCGACGCGCACGATCGTGCCGCACGCCGTCATCGCTCTGACGATACGAAGCTTCTTCGCTCCAAACGAAACCGGCATCGAAGGCGTGCCGGCTCAAAACCCAACTCTGCAACGTGCGTGCTCTGTGCGCGCCCGCCGCTTGCACTCGCCGCTCGTGCGCTTCAGCAGACCGTCGGCAGCAGGCGCCGGACTTCGTCGAGCAGTTCGGGAATCGCCGTCCTGTCACCGGCGAGGTGCCTCAGCAACGCGCTCTGGAATAGGCCGTCGAACAGCGCATAGAGCGCGGCTGGCGACGACGCCGGCCGCTTGCCGGCGAACTCGGCATGGCGAGAGGCAATGCGCCAGATCATCGCTTCCAGGCTCTTGTCGATTTCGAGCACATCCTTGCGAAATGCCGCCTCGAACATCGCTTGCGCGCGCAAATCGTACCAAAGCCGGTGCATGCGGGCTTCGTTCTGCAGCGTTGCGGCGAGCTTGGCGAGAAAGCCCTCCGTCAATTCGTCGCGGCTCGTTGCCGTCGCGACGACCTCGTCATAGCGCGTCACGCACTTCGCCTTGTAGTGGCGAACGCAGCAGCATATCAGGTCGAGCTTGTCGCTGAAATAATAGTGAAACACGCCGTGCGTGAACGCCGAGTTCTGCGCGATCTCGCGCAGGCTGGTCCGGGCGAAGCCGAGCTCTCCGAGCGTTTCGAGCGCGGCCTCGGCAAGCTCGATGCGCCGCGCGTTGAACTTGTCGTCCCGCACGATCTCCGCCACGGCCTCTCGCTTCGCCGCTCCTGTCGCTTGCCGCGCCATTGTCGCGCTGTCTCCCGTCTCTAGGTCGCCGCGATCACATCGGCCGTCGTCTACAGACCATCCTCTTTGACAACTGTCAAATTTTTGCCTTGACAACTGTCAAGTTCCGGGAGGAGTGTGCACGCCAAGAAATTTGGACAGTCGTCAAGACGCTCGCAAATGGAGGAAACGCACCCGCCGGCGCCGCGTCGCCGGAACGGATTCGCATGCCGCTGCGCAGGCCGCGCCGGCACGGTGCCGGCGATCGCAGCACGCACCATCATCAGCGAACAGATCAGTCCAACAGATCAGTCCAAGCAAAGGGAGGACGTGCGATGAGTGAGAAGAGTCTTGACGGCCGCAAAGCCCTGGTCACCGGCGGAGCCCGCGGGATAGGCGCCGCCATTGCAGAAGCACTGGCGCGTTCCGGTGCGGCGGTCATGATCGGCGACATTCTCGATGACGTCGGCAAGGACAGCGCCGGCCAGATCGCCAGGCTCGGTGTGAAGACCGGCTTCGTGCATCTCGATGTCGCCGACGATGCGCAGTGGGAGAAAGCCACCGCTGCAACGATTGCCACGCTCGGCGGCTACGACATCCTCATCAACAATGCCGGCATCGAGATCACGTCGCTGGTCAGCGAGATCAGAGCCGAGGACGCGCGGCGGATGTGCGACGTCAACATCGTCGGCACCGTGCTCGGCATGAAGCACGCCTTCCGCGCGATGCGGCCGGGCGGAGCGGCGGACAAAGGCGGCGCGGTCGTCAACATCGCCTCCGTCGCGGCGACGATCGCCTTCCCGAGCATCGCGGTCTATTCCGGCACGAAATCCGCGGTCGATCGCATGACGCGGGTCGCTGCGATGGAGGCCGGCAAGCTCGGCTATGGCGTGCGCGTCAACTGCATCTATCCCGGCTTGATCCCGACCGACATGGGCCTGCAGCTGGCCAACGACATCGTGAAAATCGGTCTCGCGCCCGACGTCAACGCCGCGGTCGGCTCGGTGGTGGAGCAGACGCCGCTCGGCAAGCTCGCGGAGGTCGGCGACATCGCCAACGCCGCGGTGTTCCTGTGCTCGAACGAGGCGCGCTTCATCACCGGCATCGGACTGCCGGTCGATGGCGGCATGGGAATGTGAGCTGCAAGCCTGATAACGACCATTCGGAGGAACGACAATGAGCGCGAAGAAGCCCGTCATCGTCTATGGCGCGTCCGGCTACACCGGCCGGCTGGTCTGCGAATACCTGCGCGAGTACAACATCCCCTTCATCGCCGCCGGCCGCAGCGCGGACAAGCTCGACGCCGCAATGAAGGCGAACGTGGCCGGCATCGAGACCGCCGACTACGAGGTGGTGGAGGTGCCGCACACCGTGAGCGCCCTGACGGAGCTGTTCAACGGCGCCTCGGTGGTGCTCAACACCGTGGGTCCCTTCGCCAGGTTCGGAGGCGAGGTTGTGCAGGCCTGTTGGGCCTCCCGATGCCACTACACCGACACCACAGGCGAGCAGGACTGGCTGATCACGCTCGAGCAGGAGTGGGGCACGAAGTTCGCCAATGCCGGCCTGCTGCTCGCGCCGGGCATCGCGCAGATGTACACCACCGGCGAGATCGCGGCGCAGCTGTGCCTGGAGACGCCCGGCCTCGACACGCTCGATATCGCCGTGTTCTGGGGCGGCAGCCCGACCATCGCCTCGACGCAGACCATCCTGGTCAACGCCGCGATGGCAAAGGCCTATTATCTGGAGCAGAACAAGTATGTCGAGCACCAGGTGGATGCCGGCCTCACCAGCCTCGCCATCCCCGGCCAGCATGAGCTCGCGCTGGCGCTGCCTTGGGGCGGCACCTCGCACCCGGTGTGGTTCAAGCGCGATCCGCGCGTGGCCAACGTGAAGGTGCTGGGTGGCGTGTTCAACCGCGCGCTGATGCTGGGCGTGCCGCAGATCGTCGCCGCCGCGCTGGACGCGACCAAGGACATGAACCCCGACGACCGCTACGCCGCGTTGGCGCAGACCGCCGCCGGTGTCATGAACACCATGCCGCCGCGGGAGAACCCGCGCGTCAACAAGTCGCTGGATTCGGTGCATGCCTCCGGCCCGCTCGGGCGCGCGCATTGCGTCATCAACGGCAACAGCAATTACAAGCAGACCGGCCTGCTGCAGGCCTATGCCGCTGCGCACCTGCTGCAGCAGCCGCCCAAGCGCGTGGGCTTCGCCTCCGGCTGCCAGGCCTTCGGTCACCACGAGCTGCTCGGCCAGCTGCGCAGCTTCGGGCTGGTCAGCAAACCGATCCTCACCGTGCACGACTGAGCAGGATCGCGGGTGGCGCGGGTCGCGCGCCACCCGCGGGCTGTTGCGGGACGATCATGCGCCTTATCGATGACCTCGACAAAGGTGCGCTTTGCGGGCCGAGCAATTGCACATGACTCGTGGCAGCGGCGTGCCCCACAAGAACGATGCCCGCGTTGCGCGACCAGCTAGTCCGAAAGCCGCTCCAGCACGTCGCGCACCAGCCCTTGCAGAAGATCGAGCTTGTAGGCCGTCATCGGCAGTGGCTTGGCACCCGAGCTCGCCGCTGTCGCCGCCTCTGCGATCGATGCCGCATTGGCAATCTTGCCGCTGAGCTGGGCTTCCACGGTGGTGAGGCGAAGCGGCACGGGCGCGACGCCGCCGGCAGCGAGACGCACGAGCTGGAACTTGCCGCCGGCGATCACGACGCGAGCGCAGAGCTCCACCAGCGGCCATTCCGCATGGGTCCGGCTGATCGCTCGCTTGTAGGTCGCGCGCTCGCCTTGAAGCGGAGCAGGAAGCGCAATGCTCTCGATCATCTCGCCGGCTGCGAGTGTATGGTCGGCGTTCGAGACCGAGCCGTCGCCGAGCAGGCCGGCAATCGTCAATCCGCTGCGCCGGTCCGTGGTGATGGTCGCATCATAGGCGAGCAGAGCCGCCGCCATGGTCGAGGGATGCGGCGCGACGCAGTCGCCGAGATCGAAGGCAACGCCATAGAGATGATTGCCGGACCGGGCAGGGCAGGTGCTGCCGCCTTTCTTCAGGCAATCGATGTCGGCCCGGCGGAAATACCAGCAACGTGAACGCTGGGCGAGATTGCCGCCGAGCGTTGCAACGTGGCGCACCTGCGGCGTGGCGAGGCCTTGCGCGCTCGCCGCAATGCCGGGATAGGCAGCGGCGATGCGCGCGTCGGTCGCGATCGTGGCGATGGTGGCCAGCGCACCGATCCGGGCGGTTCCGTCGGCATCCCAGGTAATCGTCTTGTCGCCGGTGGCCGAGATGTCGATCAGCATGCCCTGCGACACGCCGCTGCGGCGGCGTTCGCTGAAATCGGTGCCTCCGGCGCGGAATTCACTGGCGGTCATGACGGCGACACTCATGCGGCATCCCTCCCTTTCAACGCGGCCACAAGACGGTCGGGCCGGAACGGAATCTCGGTCAGTCTCACGCCGATCGCATCGCGGATGGCGTTGGCGATCGCGGGAGAGGTCGGCACGGTCGCGACCTCGCCGATGCCGACGCTGCCGCCCGGCACGTGCTCGAAACCGGCCTCGTCGAAATGCACGTCCAGTTTCGGCATGTCGGCCATCCCCGGAATGCGGTAATCCTCCATGCTGCCGCTCAGGATGTGGCCGCTCGAGGGATCGGTCTCCCGCGACTCATAGAGTGCGTAGCCGATGCCCTGGATCACCGCGCCTGCGGCCTGGCTTCGCGCCAGCATCGGCGCGGCGAGCTTGCCGATCGCGAGGCCCGTATAGGCGTTGAGTACGCGCACATGGCCGAGCCAGGTATCGACCTCGACTTCCATCACCTGCACCGAGCTCGGCACGCCGGCGCCGACCACCATGTGGTTCATCAGACGCAGCACCCAGCCGAACACCCGGCCCATGATGCCGGCCTCGTGCAGCGCGGGCCTGACGCCGGGCGGCGGCTTGCCGTCCTCCTGGCGTCTCGCCGACACGGCGATATCGGGGGAAGCCGCGATCATCTCGCGCCACGGCGCGTTCGATCCCGGAGCAGGTGTGCGAGACGCGGTGCGCCTGATCTCCGCTTTCAGCTTGTCGATGGCGAGCAAGGTCGGCGGCACCACCGAGGCGGTGACACGGCTGCCGCCGGAGCCCGGTCCGGGCGGCAGGTTGGAGCGGCCGATGCGAACTTCGACATCCTGCGGCTCGAGATCGAACGCCTTCGCGACGGTGTTCGCGATCACGCTGCGCGTGCCGGTGCCGATATCCTGCACCGCGCAGCTTGCGACGATGCGGCCGCCCTTGATCGCGAGCTCGACCGAGGAGCCGGTCTGCCAGAGATAGAGCCAGTAGCCGGTGGCGACGCCGACGCCGCGCCGGTAGCGGCCGGTCTGCGAGGCCGCCGGCTGGCGGCTCTTCCAGACATCGAGGCCGGCCGCCCAGTCGTACAGCCGCTGGCGGTTGGGATCGGGGTCCCAGAGCTTGCGCAGCTGAATCGGATCGACCTTCATGCGCAGCGCCGCTTCGTCGACCGCCTGCTCCAGCGCAAACGACATCGGCGGACCGCCGGGGCCACGGAACGGTGCGCCGGGCGGCAAATTGCTGAGCACGTCGAAGTCGACGAGCTCTTTGGCTTCGGCCGGATAGATCAGCCGCGCGAGGCCCGCGATCAGCGAGTTCACGGCGGCGCCGGTGTCGGCATGGGCGGTGAGCGACAGCGCCTTGAGGCGGCCTTCCGCCGAAGGCAGCAAGGACAGCTTGAGCTCGGCGGCCGGACGATAGCCGGCGACGGAAAGCTCCTCTTCACGATCGAAGGCGACACGCACCGGCGCCTTGGCGGCGCGCGCAAGCTCGATGGCGGCGATGGTCTCCAGCCCGACGCTGCCCTTGGAGCCGAACCCGCCGCCGACATGGTCGGCGATCACACGCACCTTGTCGTGCGGAAGGCCATAGCGCTTGGCGATCTTCTCCATGTTCTCGTGAATGGCCTGGGTCGAGATGTGCACAATGAGCTGATCGCCATCGAAACTGGCCACGGCGGCATGTGGCTCGAGGCTTGCGTGCTGCTGCGTCGAGACGCGGAACGTTTCCTCGACCAGCAGCGGATTGCGTTGCGCCCGCGCCTCGTCGAGCCAGCTCCTGGCCTGCTTGGCTTTTTGCGAGAACGGCGCCGAAGGCCCGCGCACATTGCCCTTCCACGACACCGGAGCGCCGCCGGCGCCCTCGGACACGTTGCCGGCACGCTTGCGGTCCTTCTTCTCGAACACGATGGGCGCATCGTCGCGTCGCGCTGCATCGAGCCCGATCACCGCGGGCAAGGGCTCGGGCTTGAAGCGGATCGCGGCGATTGCCTTCAGTGCGGTGCGGCGATCCCTGGCCGCGACGGCTGCAATCGGCGCGCCGACGAAGCGGACCATGTTGTCATCGCCGAGCAGCGGAACGACCGCGGCGACACCGGCGATGGCGCGCGCCGGCGCCAGATCGAGCCCGGTGATCCTCGCATGCGCGACGTGCGCGCGCAGGATGACGCCTTCGAGCTGGCCGTCATGGTGGATGTCGACTGTGTAGCGGGCGAGGCCCGTCACCTTGTCGCGGGCTTCCAGCCGCGGCGCGATGGGCTCGATGCCGTCGAAGCGGCCCGCGCAGGCTTCGGCGACGGCGCGATAGATGCCCTCATAGGCGCCGCAGCGGCAGAGATGTCCGGATAGCGCGGCGGCGATCTCCTCGCGCGAGGGTATCGCCGCGCCCTTGCTCGCGCGCCAGCTGTCATGGAAGGCGGTGGCTTCGACGACGAAGCCGGGCGTGCAGAAGCCGCATTGCAGGGCGTCTTGCGCCATGAACGCCTTCTGCACCGGATGCAATCCGGCGGCTCCGACGCCCTCGATGGTCGTCAGCGATTTGCCGGCGGCCGCCTGCGCCGGCAACAGGCAGCTCACGACGGGTGTGCCGTCGAGCAGCACGGTGCAGGCGCCGCAGACGCCGGAGCCGCAGACAAGTTTGGTGCCGGTGAGGCCGCCATCGCGGATCACGTCGATCAGGAGCGCATCCGGATCGTCGGGTAGCACCAGAGGCCGTCCATTGATGGTCGTGGTGGTCATTTGCGAACTCCCGTTTTGCGCAGGGACTTCCTTGCGGACGGCGCCATCGCGCCGGCGATCAGCATGCGCAGCATGGTCTCGAGCTGTTTCAGGAACGCGTCGACCGGCTGCATGGACGGGAAGGCGGATTTGGTGCCGTGGATCGCCATCTCGACGCAGCGCGCGAGCTCGCGCACGCTGACGCCGCTTTCGAGCTTGAGCTTTCGCTTGCGGCACACCCGCGCGATCGTGGTTGCGATTTCGTCGGCGAAACGGTTGGAATAGCTCTGGTAGATGTCGCGCGCCTGCGCGAGATGCTCGGAAAACAGCTCCTCGGTATGGGGCGAGTCCTTGAGCGAAGCGAGCAGCGACTGCATCCGCGCGCCGATCTCGGCGACCAGGATATCGGCAAGCTCGAGGCCCGCGTCTTCCGCCGACTTCGCTGCCGCGATTTCGGCCGCGAGCCCCTGCTCGTAGATCCGCTCCAGCACGGCGCGAAAAAGCGCCTCCTTGGAGGCGAAGTGATGATAGAGCGCCTGCCGCGTCAGTCCGGCCTCCTCCGCCGCCAGCTCGATCGAGGAGCGGCGGAAGCCGTGGCGCCGGAACACGCGCAAGGCGGCGTCGAGGATCCGGTCCTGTGGAGGGGCCTTGGCCTGCATTTTGTCAGATTTGACAAACACGAATGAAATGTCAAATCACGGATTGATGACGGTCTCGTGCGCGCAAGCGCCAACCGCACGCCAGGCAATCGCATTCGAATTTTGCAGAGGTCGTCATGCCCGGGCTTGTCCCGGGCATCCACGTCTTTGTGCTGCGCGGAAAAGGCGTGGATGGCCCGGACAAGCCCGGCCATGACGCCGTGGACACAGTTGGTGCCCATAGCCGCATCTAATATGCGATTGCCCTGCCGCACGCGGCGGGGACATCGCGGAATTCCCGTTGGCTGGCGATGGCGACGCGAAAACGTCACGCCAAACGAAAACGGACACGCCTTCTCGCGAAGGCATGCCCGTTTGAAACCCTATTCGTGCGACGCGCGCGTGCTCTAGTGCACGCTCACCGCTTGCAGCTCGTTGCTCCAGGCGTTGGCGACCGCGGCTTCGCGGCTGTCGGTCAGCATGATCGGCGTGCCGTCGGCGGCGTGGAGTGCGAACAGCTTGAGGCCCGGCGCAATCTTCGGCGCCTCGGGGAACAGGTCCGGCACGTCCTCGGAACGGATCTGCTTCACATAGGCGATATGGCCTTCGCCCAGGGTTGCCAGCGTCTCCGGAGAGACGTTCTTGGCTTCGTATTCGAACGCAACGTGACCTTCACTCATGGTCTCGACTCCTCTGGAACACTAAGCGGTCGAGTCCGCTACTCGTTCCATTATTCGTGCTCATTGATAGCGATTGTCTTAACGATCCTCTCCGGTTCTGGCCGGGCCAGATCGATCGACAACAGCCCGTTCTTCAGATCCGCACCCAGCACCAGCATCCCTTCCGCCAGCACGAAGGTGCGCTGGAAGTGGCGCGCGGCGATGCCGCGATGGATGTATTGCCGGGTCTTGTCGTCCTGCTGCCGCCCGCGGATCACGAGCTGGTTTTCCTCAATGGTTACATCGAGTTGGTCGCGCGTGAATCCGGCGACCGCCAGCGTGATGCGCAAACGCTCGGGCTGGCCGTCCGAACCGCCGCACCTCTCGATATTGTAGGGAGGGTAGCCGTCGGCGCCTTTGACGACGCGGTCGAGCACGCGCTCGATCTCGTCGAAGCCCAGCAGAAAGGGACTGGAGAGCGTTGGAACACGAGACATAGTTTACAAAGTCCTCGCAGAAGCGACTTTGGTGTTTCAGGGCCCGTCAAGGCACCCCTTGATCAGCAATATGGGCATGTTCCCTTGTGGGTTCAAGGACGTAGCCGGGGAGGCTGTGGGTGAGCCGATGTCGGCCGCGCCCGTTCATTTTGCCATCGCTGTGTCAGCGATGTCTCCGAACGCCGCCAGCGGGACCTGAATGAGGTCTTGGCCGATCAATGTCCGAGAAATTCTCCAACGAAAACAAACCCCCTTCTACTGTGCATGGGGTTGTTTTCGCACTTTGGTGTTTGGTTCTGCGGAACCGGTCAGGCCTCGATCCGCTTCCGGCCGTCGCCGCTGAACAGATGCAGCTTGGCCCGCACCGCCGCGACGCGGATTTTCGCGCCGATGGCGGGCGCCTCGGTTCCGGGAATGCGGACGATGATCTCGCCGGGCGGCAGCTCGCCGGGCGTGGCGGCGACGCGCTGCTCCTCCTGCTCGCGCGAGCCATAGACGAAGGTTTCGGCGCCGACGCGCTCGATCGCCTCGACCGTGAGCGGCAAGGCGACGCCACCGTCCGGGGTCTGGTCGGTGATGACGAAATCTTCCGGGCGGATGCCGAGAATGCCGGCGTCGGCCGCAGCGCTGCCGGCGAGCTGCGACCGGATCTCCTCGGGCCGCGTCGACATCAGGTTCATCGGCGGCGCGCCGATGAAGGAGGCGACGAAGGTGGTCGCCGGCTTCTCGTAGATCGCGAGGGGATTGCCGACCTGCTCGACCTGGCCGCCGTTCATCACGACGAGGATGTCGGCGAGCGTCATCGCCTCCAGCTGGTCGTGGGTGACGTAGATCGACGTGGTGTTGAGGCGGCGCTGCAGTTTGCGGATCTCGACCCGCATCGCGATGCGGAGCTTGGCGTCGAGATTGGAGAGCGGCTCGTCGAATAGGAACACCTTGGGCTGGCGCACGATGGCGCGGCCCATGGCGACGCGCTGGCGCTGGCCGCCGGAGAGCTGGCGCGGCTTGCGCTCCAGCATCGATGTGAGCTCGAGGATGCGCGCGGCCTCATCGACGCGGGTCTTGATCTCGGCTTCCGCCATGCCGCGGTTGCGCAGGCCATAGGCCATGTTGTTGTAGACGCTCATATGCGGATAGAGCGCGTAGTTCTGGAACACCATCGCGATGTCGCGATCGGCGGGCTCGATCTGGTTGACGATGCGGCCGCCGATGTCGATCTCGCCGCCGGTGACCGTTTCGAGTCCCGCGACCATGCGCAGCAGCGTGGACTTGCCGCAGCCGCTAGGACCGACCAGCACGCAGAACTGTCCGTCGCCGACATCGACGTAGACGCCCTTGATGGCCTCGAAGCCGCCGGGATAGGTCTTGCGGACGTTGCGCAGGGTGACGTTAGCCATGGGATTTTCCGGGGAATAGCGAATAGGGAGTGGCGAATGGGGACAGGTTGGTACGCAAGGCGGACGCAGCGACCCCATTCGCTGCTCGCCACTCACTATTCGCCATCTTCACTTTTCCGTCTCGACCAGTCCGCGCACGAACAGCTTCTGCATGACGACGACGACGAACACCGGCGGCAGCATGGCCAGCACGGCGGTCGCCATCACGATCGGCCATTCCGTCAGCGCGTCGGTGGTGGTGATCATCTTGCGGATGCCGATCTGGATGGTCTGCATGTCGTCGCGCGTGGTGATCAGCAGCGGCCAGAGATACTGGTTCCAGCCGAGGATGAACAGGATCACGAACAGCGCCGCCATGTTGGTGCGCGACAGCGGCAGCAGCGTATCCCAGAAGAAGCGGAAGGGACCTGCGCCGTCGATGCGTGAGGCCTCCAGCAGCTCGTCCGGCACCGTCATGAAGAACTGGCGGAACAGCAGCGTCGCGGTGGCCGAGGCGATCAGCGGCAGCGACAGGCCGGCATAGCTGTCGAGCATGTGCAGGTCGGCGACGATCTTGTAGGTCGGATAGATGCGGACCTCGACCGGCAGCATCAGGGTGATGAAGATCAGCCAGAACAGCGCCATCCGGAACGGAAAGCGGAAATACACGATCGCATAGGCCGAGATGATCGAGATCGCGATCTTGCCGACCGCGATCAGGAGCGCCATCACCAGCGAGTTCAACATCATGTTGCCGACCGGCTCGCGGGTCGAGCCGCTCGTGCCGACGAAGATCGTCTGGTAGTAGGTCTCGAGGAAATGACCACCCGGCAGCAGCGACATCTGGCCGTTGGCGATCACCGCGTTGTCCTGGGTGGAGGCGACGAAGGCGAGATAGACCGGGAAGGCGACGATCGCGATCCCGATCCAGAGGATGATGTGGGCAATGTAGCGCCGAAAGCCTTCTTCCTCGACCATATCAGTAGGTCACCTTGCGTTCGACGAAGCGGAACTGGATGCCCGTCAGCACGATGACCATGAACATCAGGATCACCGATTGCGCCGCGGAGCTGCCGAGGTTTCCGCCGAGCAGGCCGTCTGTATAGACCTTGTAGACCAGCGTCTCGGTCGACTTGCCGGGGCCGCCCCGGGTCATGGTGTCGATGATGCCGAACGTATCGAAGAAGGCGTAGACGATGTTGACGACCAGGAGGAAGAAGATGGTCGGCGACAGCAGCGGGAAGGTCACGGTCCAGAACCGCCGCATCGGGCGTGCGCCGTCGATCGCGGCAGCCTCGAGCACGCTTCTGGGGATGCTCTGGAGGCCGGCGAGGAAGAACAGGAAATTGTAGGAGATCTGCTTCCACGCGGCGGCGAGGATGATCAGCGCCGCGGCCTGGTCGCCGTCGAGCAGCGGATTCCAGTCGATGCCGAGGGCCCGTAGATAGCGCGAGAGCACGCCCAGCGAGGGATGCAGCATGAAGATCCAGAGCACGCCGACGACCGGCGGCGCCACCGCATAGGGCCAGATCAGCAGCGTACGGTAGAGCATCGAGCCGCGCAGCGGCTTGTCCGCCATCACGGCGAGCAGCAGCGCGAACGACAGCGACGACACCGCGATCGCGAACGAGAAGAAGAAGGTGCGCAGGATCGCCTCGAAATAGGCGGGCTCCCTAAACAGGTCGATATAGTTCTCGAACCAGACGAAGCTGGTCGAGAGGCCGAAGGCATCCTGGAGCAGGAAGGACTGGATCACCGCCTGCAAGGCAGGCCAATAGAAGAAAATCAGGACGATCGCGAGCTGCGGCGCAACCAGCGCGTAGGGCAACAGCTTGGATTGGAAAATGGCTTGCTTTTGCATGATGCCCGCAGCAGCGGCAGGCCGGCTTCACCGGCCTGCCGCTTGTCGCCTTACTTCACGGCGGTCTTTTCGAACTGCCGCAACATCGTGTTGCCGCGCTCGACGGCCGAATCCAGCGCCTGCTTGGCGGTCTTCTTGCCGGCCAGCGCCTGCTCGATCTCTTCCGCCCAGACGTCGCGGAGCTGGACCATGTTGCCGAGGCGCAGGCCGCGCGAATTCTCGGTCGGCTCCTTGTTGGTCAGCTCGAGCAGCGGGGTCTCGAGATAGGGCTGGTCCTTGTAGAAGCCTTCGGCCTTGGCCTTCTCATAGGCCGCCTTGGTGATCGGCAGATAGCCCGACGATTTGTGGATGTAGACCTGACGATCGGTATCGGAGAGGAAAGTCAGGAACTTCGCCACACCTTTGTATTCTTCCGCCGACTTGCCGCCCATGATCCAGAGCGAGGCGCCGCCGATGATCGAGTTCTGCGGCGCGCCCTTCACGTCGGGATAATAGGGCATCGGCACCGCGGTGAAGGCGAACTTGGCCTGCGCCTTGACGTTGCCGAAGAAGGCCGAGGAGGTCAGGTAGAGCGGGCATTCGCCTGACGTGAAGCGACCTTCGCCGGTATTGGTGCGGCCGGCATAGTCGTAGGTCTTGTCCTTCTGGAGCTCGACCAGATTTTCGAGATGCTTGACCTGCAGCGGGCCGTTGAAGGAGAGCACGGTGTCGAAACCGTCGAGGCCGTTGGCCTTGGTCGCCAGCGGCACGTTGTGCCAAGCGGAGAGCTGCTCGAGATTGACCCAGGTGACCCACGAGTTCGAGAAGCCGCAGGTCGCGTGGCCGGCCGCCTTCAGCTTCTTGGCGGCATCGAACACCTCAGGCCAGGTCTTCGGGATCTCGACATTTGCCTTCTTCAGCTCGTCGAGGTTGACCCACATCACGGTCGACGACGAGTTGAAGGGGAAGGACAGCATCTCGCCCTTCGAGGTCGAATAATAGCCGGTGATCGCGGGCAGATAGGCCTTCGGATCGAACTTCTCGCCGGTCTCGGCCATCAGCTTGTAGACCGGCTTCACGGCGCCGGTCGCGGCCATCATGGTGGCGGTGCCGACCTCGAACACCTGCATGATGTGCGGCGCGTTGCCGGCGCGGAACGCCGCGATGCCGGCGTTCATCGTGTCGGCGTAGTTGCCCTTGTAGGTCGGGATCACCTTGTAGTCGCTCTGCGCAGCGTTGAAGTCGTTGGCGAGCTTGACGATGACGTCGTTGTTGGCGCCGGTCATCGCGTGCCACCACTGGATTTCGGTCACAGCCAGCGCCGGCGAAGCCGACAAGCCGACCGTGAGTGCAAATGCGGCGGCCGCACCAAAATGTCGAAGAGCCATCAAGAATCCTCCCTTGCCCGTCACTAAAGAAGCGCTTGCGCTAGCAGCACCATATGACGTTCACATGACTGTGTAAGCGGCCGAAACGAAAGCGGCAAGCGCTGGAAAAGGGAAGCCGGAAAATAGGCGAGGACGTGCGCGGACAGCCGCAGCCGTTCGCGCTGCACGCGTGTGGGTCGCGCCGCAGTGCGGCATCGGTTGATGTGAGGTCGGCAACCAGCCGCGGGCTCCAAACCTCTCCCGCTTTGCGGGAGAGGTCGGCGCGCTCCGGGCGATGCGAAGCATCGTCCCGCGCGCCGGGTGAGGGCTTTATCCTCTGGGGGATTGTCCCTTCGCGGAGACACCCTCTCCCCAGCCCTCCCCCGCAAGCGGGGGAGGGAGCGCACCTCCGGCGACGCTCGCGATCTTATTTGATCGCGCCACTCAGCGCTTGCGCTCGGGGCCGCAGACAGTGCCTTTCGCGACCATCGCCTCGATTTCGGCCTTGGAATACCCGAACTCGCCGAGCACCTCGGCCGCGTGCTGGCTGAATTTCGGCGGCAGGCGGCGCAGGCTCGGCTTTGAGCGATCGAGCCGGATCGGCGAGGCCACGCCCTTGTACCAATCCTTCTCGATAATATCGCCGCGCGCGATCGTGTGCGGGTTGGTCAACGCCTGGTCGATCTTCTGCACGGGGCCAGCGGGCAGGCCGGCCGCGAGCAGGCGATTGCACAGCGGCTCGGCCTCGTGCTGGCTGAACACGGCGGCGAGCTCGGCACGCAGCGCCTCGCGATTGGCGATGCGGTCCTTGTTGCGGGCAAAGCGCGGGTCGGTGCCGAGCTCGGGCTTGCCGATCTCCTTGGCCAGCTTGCGGAAGGTGCCGTCATTGCCGACGCCGATGAAGATGTTGTCGGTCTTGGTCGGGAAGATCGCGTAGGGCACGAGGTTCGGGTGCTCGTTGCCGGTGAGACCAGGCGGCTTGCCATGCATGAAATAGTTGGCGGTGTGCGGATGCATGATGGCAAGGCCGGTCTCGTACAGCGTCGTCTCCAGGAACTGGCCCTTGCCGGAGCGCTGCCGCTCCGAAAGCGCCATCAGGATGCCGATCGCCGCATAGAGTCCCGTGGTGATGTCGACCAGCGGCACGCCGATCCGCATCGGCCCGCTCTCGGGCGAGCCGGTCGCCGCGATCATGCCGGTCATGGCCTGGATGATGGCATCATAGCCGGGATTGCCGCCGCGCGGGCCGTCGGCACCGAAACCGCAGATCCGGCAATGCACGAGGCGCGGGAATTTTTCGCGCAAGCTCTCGTTGCCGATGCCCCACTTCTCCAGGGTGCCCGGCTTGAAATTCTCGATCAGGACGTCGGCGGTCTCCAGCATCTTCAGCAGCACGACGCGCCCGCCCTCGGAGGCGAGGTCGAGGCCGATCGAGCGCTTGTTGCGGTTGATGCCGACGAAATAGGCCGCGTCCTCCTCGTGGAACGGAGGGCCCCATTCGCGCACCTCGTCGCCCGCGGGCGGCTCGACCTTGATCACGTCGGCGCCATGGTCGGCGAGGATCTGGGTGCAATAGGGACCACCGAGCACGCGCGTAAGATCGATGACGCGCAGTCCGCTCATGGCACCTGGGGCGGCTTCAGAACTCATGCCTTCGCTTCTCCTGTGTCGAGGTTCGGTCACAGGCCTAGCGAGGTTTGCCAGGAGCAGCAATGGCTCCCGGCGTAGGGCCGCATGCGCGGTCGCGCGTCAATGTCGCGGCGTGGCAAAACGACGGAGGCCGGCCCGCGGAGGTCCCGGGGCCAGCCCATCCGCACTTTCGATCAGACGACCGTCAGGCGAACGTCGACATTGCCGCGCGTGGCATTGGAGTAAGGGCACACCTGATGCGCCTTTTCGACCAGCGCCTCGGCCTCGGCGCGGGCAAGGCCCGGCAGCGAGACGGCCAGATCGATGTCGAGGCCGAAGCCGCCTTCGGAGCGCGGGCCGATGCCGACGGTGGAGGTGACGGAGGCGTCGGCCGGAACCTTCGGGCCGCCCTGCGAAGCCACGAACTTCATCGCGCCGATGAAGCAGGCGGCATAGCCGGCCGCAAACAGTTGCTCGGGATTGTTGCCGGCGCCGCCACCACCGCCGAGCTCCTTCGGCGTGGTGAGCTTGACGTCGAGCGCGCCGTCGAGGGTCGCGGCATGGCCGTCGCGGCCGCCGGTGGCCTTGGCGCTGGTCTTGTAGAGGACGTTCACGGACATTGTGGTCTCCCTGGGGTTTGGGGGTAGGGTGCGATATTTATTGCAGGCAATTAGATTGTACGCAATTGAAATTGCGCCGTCTCACATTTAATTGTTCGCAATTGAATGTGCCGCCGACCGGCCCCACAATGCGGCCGAACCTCGTGAGATTCTGCAATGGCCCGGAAACCATCGGCAGCGGACGCGCCGCTGCGGCTCGACAACCAGATCTGCTTTGCGGTTTATTCCGCAGCGCATGCCTTCAACCGCGTCTACAAGCCGCTGCTCGACCGGCTCGGCCTGACCTATCCGCAATATCTGGTGATGCTGGTGCTGTGGGAGCGCGACGACGTGCCGGTCAAGGACATCGGCGAGAAGCTATTCCTGGATTCGGGCACGCTGACGCCGCTGCTCAAGCGGCTCGAGGCCGCCCATCTCGTCAAGCGCACGCGCTCCAACGAGGACGAGCGTCAGGTGCTGATCGCGCTGACACCGCAGGGATACGCGCTCAAGGAAAAGGCCCGCGCCGTGCCGCAGTCGATCCTGGCGGCGTCGGATTGCTCGGTGTCGGAACTGGTCGCGATGAAGGACGAAATCGTCGCGCTGCGCGACAGGCTGAATGCGGTGATCGGGGAGTAGGGGTAAAATCCAGGAAAGCCGCTTCTTGGCGAACGCGCGGCCAGAATGAGATTTCAGGTACTTTTCAAACGCCAGAGCTTTGTACTTGTCGGGAAAGGCGCAGTACCAAATCAACTTCCAAGGCTTGTACTTAGCGGTGTGGCTGGATTTGCCGGCATTGTGTTCCTGGATTCGCCGCTTCAGATCTTCCGTGGCGCCGATGTATTCCTGGTCGGGAAATTCAACGCTTCTGAGAATGTAGACGTACCACATTGATGGCTATCGCGTGGGTCGTCATTAGGCTGGTGTCTCACCTGTCCGTCTTCGCCCTTCGGGCTACGCCGGACACCACGCCTCACCCTTCGGGCTCTGCGCGGCTGCGCCACGCGTAGCCCGAAGGGTGAAGCGTGGTGGAGCCAGGCGGGATCGAACCGCCGACCTCTTGCATGCCATGCAAGCGCTCTCCCAGCTGAGCTATGGCCCCTTAGTCCTTCACCGGGATGAACCTGGTCGATCACCCGGACCGGCGAGCCCTTTCGACTCGCGCGGTGCACCCTTTTTCACAGATCAGGGCTGATCTCAAGTCTCTTCATCACCTCCGACGTCACCAATGATGTCGGTCACGTCCTCATCGCCCTCTTCCTCGTCGGCAATGAAGGTCGAATCATCGTCATCGTCGTCGTCGATGGTCTCATCAACCTCGATATCGTCCTCTGATTCCGGCACGACGGCCTTGACCTTGCCGGTGTTTTCCTCAGCATCCGCCTCCTCGAGGGAGACCAGCTCTTCGGCCTCCGCCGGCTCCGGCGCGGCATCCGCCGTCGCCGCGTGCCGGGCTTCGGCGCCGCGGGGGACGCGAGCGGGTGCCACCGGGGCGATCGGCACCACCTCGCCGGTATAGGGCGAGATCACCGGATTCTTGTTGAGGTCATAGAACTTCTTGCCCGTGGTCGGGCAAATACGTTTGGTTCCGAGTTCGGACTTGGCCACGGCAGGAATCCTGGGAATGTCTGAAAAGCGGTGCTTCACTTGGCTAGTTGGCGGCCCGCTGTCAATAGCGCATTACAAGAGAACGACATGCCCGTGACGAGGCGCGGACCATGTGGTACCTGCGCCGCAGCCCGGTGAGGGCGCATCCAAGGACACAATCTTGACCCATTCCGACCAACCGAGGCCGCTCCAGGCCCGCGCCAGCGGTCCCCTGACCGGGAAAGTACGGGTGCCCGGGGACAAGTCGATCTCCCACCGCGCCCTCATCCTGGGCACGCTCGCGGTCGGCGAGACCAGGATTTCAGGCCTGCTGGAGGGCGAGGACGTCCTCAACACAGCCAAGTCCATGCAGGCGCTCGGCGCCACGGTCGAGCGTACCGGCGATTTCGCGTGGAAGGTGCAGGGCGTGGGCGTTGGGGGCTTCGCCCAGCCCAAGGCGCCGCTGGATTTCGGCAACTCCGGCACCGGCTGCCGGCTGGTCATGGGCGCCGTTGCCGGCTGCCCGATCTCGGCGGTGTTCGACGGCGACGCCTCGCTGCGCAGCCGCCCCATGCGCCGGATCCTCGATCCGCTGGAAAAGATGGGCGCCAGGGTCGTGTCCGGGGGCGAGGGCGGCCGTCTGCCGCTGACCCTCCAGGGCGCGCGCGATCCGCTGCCGATCACCTACAGGACCCCGGTCGCCTCGGCCCAGATCAAATCGGCCGTGCTGCTGGCGGGCCTGGCTGCGCCGGGCACCACGACGGTGATCGAAAGCGAGGCCAGCCGCGACCACACCGAGCTGATGCTGAAGCATTTTGGCGCCGACATCACCTCGGTCCAGGAAGGCCGGCACGGCCGCCGCATCACGCTGGTGGGCGAGCCCGAGCTGCATGGCGCCAATGTCGTCGTCCCCGCCGATCCCTCTTCGGCGGCCTTCCCGATTGTTGCGGCGCTGGTCGTCGAGGGTTCCGATATCGTGCTGTCCGACGTCATGACCAATCCGCTGCGCACCGGCCTGTTCACCACGCTGCGCGAAATGGGCGCCTCGATCGAGGAGAGCGAGGTGCGGGGCGATGCCGGCGAGCCGATGGCGCGCTTGCGCGTGCGCGCCTCGAAGCTGCGCGGCGTCGAGGTGCCGCCGGAGCGCGCGCCCTCGATGATCGACGAATATCTGGTGCTGGCGGTCGCAGCCTCCTTCGCCGAAGGCACGACGATCATGCGCGGGCTGCAGGAGTTGCGCGTCAAGGAATCCGACCGGCTGGAGGCGACCGCCGCCATGCTCCGCGTCAACGGCGTCAAGGTCGAGGTCTCAGGCGACGATCTGATCGTCGAGGGCCGCGGCCATGTCCCCGGTGGCGGGACCGTCGCCACCCACATGGACCATCGCATAGCGATGTCCGCGCTGGTGATGGGCTGCGCCTCCGACCAGCCGGTGACGGTCGACGACACCGCCTTCATCGCCACCAGTTTCCCGGACTTCATTCCGATGATGCGTTCGCTAGGGGCCGAGTTTTCATGAGGCTGCGGCCATGAGTGCTGCCTTCGACCGCGATGCCCTGCTGGATGCTTTCGATGCGATCGGCCGTGCTGCAGCCGACGCGGGAACCAGGCTTCGGATCGCAGTCTATGGGGGCTCTGCGCTCATGCTCGCCAGCAATTTTCGCTTTGCGACCGAGGATGTCGACGTATCGAAGCTCGAGCGCCCACTGCCCGGCTGGCTGGATAGAGTGACGGCCGAAATTGCCGTCAAGAACGGATGGAGTGCTGACTGGTTCAACGATCAAGTCGCATTCCACCTCAGCCCGCTGGCCGATCGCGCCGCGGATCATCTCGAATTTGGTACTTTCCCGCGCGACGGGACACCGCCTGGACTTGAGGTTTCCGTGCCCTCCGCGGAATATCTTCTGGCACTGAAGTTGAAGGCGTTTCGGATCACGGATCCCGTACGCGGAGAGGCGGAGCGGCTGGACATCTTGAACCTGATGAAAGTGGTTGGAGTCTCAACCGCGGAGCAGGCCATCGCGCTGCTTGGGCGGTACTTTCCGGTGAGCGCGGCGTCCTCGGAAAAACAGCGATTCCTGCTGAAGCACATGGACCTCGGGGGAGGAGCCGATGCGCCCAAATACCCTCGCTGAGGCCGTCGGGCGCATTCGCGCCGGGGCGCCGCAGGACGCCACGCTGGCCGAATTCATCGACACGTTCGATCTGGCAGGGACCAGCCACGCCCAATACGAGGCGATAAAGGACGAACCCGCGTTGACGCGAAACGACCGGCTCGACGCCTTGGTCGGCGCTATTGCCGAATATCTGGCAAAGCAACGCCGTCTCGGCCGGGTACCTGCATGGGTTTGCGATCCGGCGCGACGCCTTGCCGAACCATGGTTCACCACGTCGTCGCCATCCGACGCGATGCGCGAATATCTCACCTTTGCGAGTCCTGCAGAATTCGCGTCTCGCAACATTTTCACCGAAGAGCGGCCCTTGCGACGCGCCCGCGGGCCACAGACAGTCAAGGGTTGAGTGATATGATCATCGCCATCGACGGGCCGGCGGCCTCGGGCAAGGGGACGCTCGGCAAGCGTCTCGCCCACCATTACGGCTATCGCCACTTGGATACCGGCGTGATCTACCGCGCGGTGGCCTATTCTCTCATGGAGTCCGGCCACGATCTTCGCGACGAGGCGGCTGCGGTGCAGGCCGCACTGGAGCTCGACCCCGAAAAGTTCGGCAATCCCGCGCTGAAGACCCAGAAGGCCGGCGAGGGCGCCTCGATCGTCTCGGCGATCCCCAGGGTCCGCGAGGTCCTGGTCAACTTCCAGCGGCAATTCGCCGCCGATCCGCCCGGGGCGGTGCTGGACGGCCGGGACATTGGAACCGTGATCTGCCCGCATGCCGACGTGAAGATCTTCGTCGTCGCCGACCCCAAGGTTCGCGCCCGCCGCCGCACCATGGAGGCGAGGGCGAGGGGCGAGGAGGCCGACGAGGCCGCCGTGCTCGCCGACATCATCCAGCGCGACGAACGCGACAAGAACCGGCCGATTGCGCCTTTAAAGCCCGCCCCGGATGCTTACTTGCTAGATAACTCCCAACTGGATATAGAAGGCGGCGTCCGGGCCGCCATCGACATTATCGAGGCCGTCCGAGCGGGCCGGTCGCGGGGCTAAGCCGCAGCCGTCATTGGAGGAAGCGCCCGCTCCCGCCTTTTTGATGTCGATACTTCGGTCCCCTCGTTTCGGGGCCGGCGCAATCCAGGCTCCGGACAAAGATTCCACGTATCGAACGCGCGGGCCTCTGCCGGCCCGTTTCCGCTATTCCGGCGCCGAGCCGGGGTAGCGAGCGGTCGCTCGAAGGTTTTTGCGGACCTTCCGACACTGCGCGTGCGATGCGCCTATGAACCCAACGGCCGGCAAGACTTCCGCAACTGGAGAACAAATGGCTTCGACTTCTGCTGATACCTATAGCCCTTCGCGTGACGATTTCGCCGCGATGCTCGACGAGTCCTTCGCAGGCGGCAACCTGCAGGAAAGCTCCGTCATCAAGGGCAAGGTGGTTGCAATTGAAAAGGACATGGCCGTCATCGACGTCGGCCTGAAGACCGAGGGCCGCGTCGCGCTGCGCGAGTTTTCCGGCCCCGGCCGTGAAAGCGACCTCAAGGTCGGCGACGAGGTGGAAGTGTTCCTCGATCGCATCGAAAACGCGCTCGGCGAAGCCGTGCTGTCCCGCGACAAGGCGCGCCGCGAAGAGAGCTGGGGCAAGCTCGAGAAGGCGTTCCAGAACAACGAGAAGGTCAACGGCGTCATCTTCAACCAGGTCAAGGGCGGCTTCACGGTCGACCTCGACGGTGCCGTGGCGTTCCTGCCGCGCTCGCAGGTCGACATCCGCCCGATCCGCGACGTTGCGCCGCTGATGAACAACTCGCAGCCGTTCCAGATCCTGAAGATGGACCGCCGCCGCGGCAACATCGTCGTCTCCCGCCGCACGGTGCTGGAAGAGACCCGCGCCGAGCAGCGTCAGGAGCTGGTGCAGAACCTTGAAGAGGGTCAGGTCATCGACGGCGTGGTCAAGAACATCACCGATTACGGTGCGTTCGTCGATCTCGGCGGCATCGACGGCCTGCTGCACGTCACCGATATCGCGTGGCGCCGCGTCAACCACCCGACCGAGGTGCTCTCGATCGGCCAGACCGTGAAGGTCAAGATCATCAAGATCAACCACGAGACGCACCGCATCTCGCTGGGCATGAAGCAGCTGCTGGACGATCCGTGGCAGGGCATCGAAGCCAAGTACCCGCTGGGTGCCCGCTTCACCGGCCGCGTCACCAACATCACCGACTACGGTGCGTTCGTCGAGCTCGAGCCGGGCATCGAAGGCCTGATCCACGTCTCCGAGATGTCGTGGACCAAGAAGAACATGCACCCCGGCAAGATCGTGTCGACCTCGCAGGAAGTCGACGTGCAGGTGCTGGAAGTCGATTCCGTCAAGCGCCGCATCTCGCTCGGCCTCAAGCAGACCATGCGCAACCCCTGGGAGGTCTTCGTCGAAGCTCACCCGACCGGTTCGGTGGTCGAGGGCGAGGTCAAGAACAAGACCGAGTTCGGTCTGTTCCTGGGTCTCGAGGGCGACGTCGACGGCATGGTCCACCTCTCCGACCTCGACTGGAAGCTTCCGGGCGAGCAGGTGATCGACAACTACAAGAAGGGCGACATGGTGAAGGCCGTGGTGCTCGACGTTGACGTCGAGAAGGAGCGCATCTCGCTTGGCATCAAGCAGCTCGAAGGCGACCCCTTCGCCGAGCCGGGCGATGTCAAGAAGGGCGCGGTCGTGACCTGCGAAGTGCTCGAAGTGAAGGAGAGCGGTATCGAGGTGAAGATCGCCGGGACCGACTTCTCGACCTTCATCAAGCGCTCCGAGCTCGCGCGTGACCGCAACGACCAACGTGCCGAACGCTTCGCCGTCGGCGAGAAGGTCGATGCCCGCGTGATCCAGTTCGACAAGAAGGCCCGCAAGGTCCAGGTGTCGATCAAGGCGCTCGAAGTCGCCGAGGAGAAGGAAGCCATCGCGCAGTACGGCTCTTCCGATTCGGGCGCGACGCTCGGCGACATTCTGGGCACCGCGCTCAAGAACCGCGACAGCAAGTAAGCGAATCGTACGTTTCGCTGACATCAAGGCCCCGGCGCGAGCCGGGGCTTTTTTTATTTTTGGCGTCTCATACTCCGCTGTCGTCCCTGCCAAGCGCAGCTCTGGACAACGCGCAGCGTTGTCTGGAGCAGAGCGCAGATCAGGGACCCATAACCACCGGATCGAGTTTGGCGAAGATTCGCGGTTGCCAGCTCGCGCGACAACTTTTCCCTGTGCTTATGGATCCCCGCCTTCGCGGGGATGACGACTGAGTCTGCGGCGGCTTGCTCGCCCCTCACCAGGCCTTGTTTTCTTCAAATTGCGCCGCAATTGATGTATCCAGATAAGCCAATGGTCACGCTGTGACGGCACAACGCGCCCAGCCTTTCATTTGGAGATATTCCGATGTCGCTCGATTCGGACATCATCGTCGATCGCCGCAGGATCCGCCGCAAGCTGACGTTCTGGCGTGTGATGGCCGCGCTGATCGCGATCGCGGCGATCGCGAGCTTCGCGCTGATCGCGACACCCGGGGCGCGCGGCAGCTTCGCATCCGTCGGCTCGATCGCGCGCGTGCATATCGATGGGTTGATCCGCAGCGATTCCGAGCGCACCCAGGCGCTGGAGCGGCTGGAGAATTCGGCCGCCGCCGCCGTCATCGTTCACATCAACTCGCCGGGCGGCACCACGGCCGGCTCCGAGCAGCTCTACGACTCGCTCACCCGCCTGAAGGCGAAGAAGCCGCTGGTGGTCGTCGTCGAGGGTCTCGCCGCATCGGGCGGCTACATCACGGCGATCGCGAGCGACCACATCGTCGCCCAGCAGAGCTCGCTGGTCGGCTCGATCGGCGTGCTGTTCCAGTACCCCAACGTCTCCGAGCTGCTGAAGACCATCGGCGTCAAGGTCGAGGAGGTGAAGTCCTCGCCGCTGAAGGCGGCACCCAACGGTTTTGAGCCGACCAGTCCCGAGGCGCGGGCCGCGCTCGATGCGCTGGTCAAGGATTCCTACGCCTGGTTCAAGGGGATGGTGAAGGAACGGCGTGGCATGGATGACACGCAGCTCGAAAAAGTCGCCGATGGCCGTGTCTTCACCGGGCGCCAGGCGATCGATCTCAAGCTGATCGACCAGATCGGCGACGAGAAGACGGCGGTGACCTGGCTGGTCGAGCACAAGGGCGTCAAGAAGGGGCTTCCAGTCCGCGACTACAAGCTTCAGCCGCGCTTTGGCGATCTGACTTTCCTCAAGACGGCGGCCGCCGTGACGCTGGAAGCGCTCGGTTTGAGCTCGATTGCGCATCAGATCGGCCAAACCGGCGTCGCGCAGGCGGTCGACCGGCTCGGAATGGATGGCATGCTGGCCTTGTGGCAACCGGCCGCATCAAACTGACTGGAACAGGCGAGTTTCGCGAGGTTTTCTCGCCCTGCGAGTGCCGGCGCAGCACGCTTTTTCGGCATTTGTCACGTATTTTCGCGATGCCCAGCCTTGATTTAGCGTCTTGACAGATCACGGTATTTTCACGGAAATGGTCATCCGCACGCTCCCGGGTCCTATCTCTCGATGATCAAATCCGAACTTGTTCAGCGTATCGCCGAGCACAACCCGCATCTGTACCAGCGGGATGTCGAGAACATTGTGAATGCGATTCTCGAAGAGATCGTAGCGGCGCTTGCGCGCGGTGATCGCGTCGAGTTGCGCGGCTTCGGTGCCTTCTCGGTCAAGCACCGCCCTGCACGCGCAGGGCGTAATCCACGCACCGGCGCCCACGTGCCCGTCGACCAGAAGAGCGTTCCGTTCTTCAAGACCGGCAAGGAAATGCGCGAGCGGCTGAACCGCGACCATCCGGATCCCGGCGCGGCAGACTAAGGCGCGATGTGATCGCGCTTTAGGGTTTTTCGCGGTCGCACAGCGTGCGGCCGCAAGCTTGATTCAAGGCGAGCGAAGCCAGATGCGAAAGTTCCTGACCGCGCTGATCGTGCTTCCGCTGGGCGTGATCCTGGTCGCGTTCGCCGTCGCCAACCGGCACTTCGTCACGGTCTCCTTCGATCCCTTCATTTCCGACGACCCGTCGCTGTCGCTGACGTTGCCGCTGTTCCTGCTCCTGATCCTGGTGGCTGCGTTGGGCGTCGTGGTCGGCGGCTCAGCCGTCTGGTTCGGCCAGCGGCGCTGGCGGCGCGCGGCGCGCCGGAATGACGCGGAGGCCCGGACCGCCAGGGCCGAACTGGCCGATCTTCGGGCCCAGGCGGCTGCGGCCAGGCCCGAGCCCCAGCGCCTTCCCTCTCCCTCCGGGGTGGGCCTGTACGGGCCCGTCGGGCGAGACAAGCAGCGCGCGACGTTGTAGAAGCGGCCCCGACCGAAAGCCCCGTTTTCCGGCCGCGGACCAGCGGCCTCCATCTGCTTTGAGATCATGTCCCTGCTCGTCAAAATCTGCGGCCTGTCCACGCGGGAGACGCTTCAAACGGCGCTCGACGCCGGTGCCGACATGGTGGGATTCGTGTTCTTTCCGCCGTCGCCGCGACATCTCTCCCTGGAGGCCGGGCGCGAGCTGGGCCGCCAGGCGAAGCAGCGCGCGCTCAAGGTCGCGCTCACGGTCGATGCCGACGACGCCACGCTCGACAACATCATGGATGCGCTGTCGCCGGACATCTTCCAGCTCCATGGCAAGGAGAGCGTGGCGCGGCTGCGCGACATCAAGCAGCGCTTCGGCCGCCCCGTGATGAAGGCGGTGCCGGTCGCGACAGCGGCCGATCTCGCCGCGCTGCCGGGCTACGCCGCAGTCGCCGACAGCATTTTGTTCGACGCCCGCGCACCGAAGGATGCGACGCGGCCCGGCGGTCTGGGGGAGCCCTTCGACTGGCACCTGCTGGAAAATCTCGATCTGAAACTGCCCTACATGGTCTCGGGCGGGCTTCACGCCGACAACGTCACCGAGGCCCTCCGCGTCACCCGCGCCGGCGGCGTCGACGTGTCCTCCGGTGTCGAGAGTGCCCCCGGCGTCAAGGACCCTGAAATGATCAAGGCCTTCATTCGCGCCGCGCGCGCCAGCCAAGATACAAGCCAAGAGTTGAGTGTTCGATGACCGTCGCCAAACCCAATTCCTACCGCAGCGGCCCCGACGAGCGCGGCCATTTCGGCATCTTCGGCGGCCGCTTCGTCGCCGAAACCCTGATGCCGCTGATCCTCGACCTGGAAAAGGCCTACACCGCCGCCAAGGACGATCCGGCGTTCCAGGCCGAGATGAACGGCTACCTCAAGAACTATGTCGGCCGGCCTTCGCCGCTCTATTTCGCCGAACGCCTGACCGAGCATCTCGGCGGCGCCAAGATCTACCTGAAGCGCGAAGAGCTGAACCACACCGGTTCGCACAAGGTGAACAACGTGCTCGGCCAGATCATGCTGGCGCGGCGCATGGGCAAGAAGCGCATCATCGCCGAGACCGGCGCCGGCCAGCACGGCGTCGCCACTGCGACGCTGTGCGCGCGCTTTGGCCTGGAATGCGTGGTCTATATGGGCGCCGTCGACGTCGAGCGTCAGCAGCCCAATGTCATCCGCATGGAGATGCTGGGCGCGAAGGTGATGCCGGTGCAGTCGGGCACGCGCACGCTCAAGGACGCCATGAACGAGGCGCTGCGCGACTGGGTCACCAACGTGCACAACACATTCTATTGCATCGGTACGGTCGCGGGTCCGCATCCCTATCCGACGCTGGTGCGCGACTTCCAGTCGATCATCGGCAACGAGACCAGGGCGCAGATGCAGGAGGTCGAGGGACGCCTACCGGATTCGCTGGTCGCCTGCATCGGCGGCGGCTCGAACGCGATGGGCCTGTTCCATCCTTTCCTCGATGATCCCACGGTCGAGATCTTCGGCGTGGAAGCCGCAGGCCATGGGCTGACGCAACTGCATGCGGCCTCGATTGCGGGCGGCCGTCCCGGCGTGCTGCACGGCAACCGCACCTACCTCCTGATGGATGCGGACGGCCAGATCCAGGACGCGCATTCGATCTCGGCCGGCCTCGACTATCCCGGCATCGGGCCCGAGCATTCCTGGCTGCACGAGGTCGGCCGCGTGAACTATCTCTCCGCCACCGACGACGAGGCGCTCGCAGCGTTCCAGCTGCTGTCGAAGCTCGAAGGCATCATTCCCGCGCTGGAACCCGCGCACGCCATCGCCAAGGTGATGGAGCTCGCGCCGAAGCGCGCAAAAGATCACCTGATGGTCGTCAATCTCTCCGGCCGCGGCGACAAGGACGTCCCGCAAGTCGGCGACATCCTGAAGGACAAGAAGTGAGGCGGGCGTCGCTCTCTCTGCACCTCTCCCCGTCGGGGAGAGGTCGGCTGCGTAGCAGCCGGGTGAGGGGTCTCTCCGCTCACTCGAACCTTAGTGATGTCTGGATGAGCTCAAGCACGCCCTCGAGATTCTCGTACACATCCGTGTTCGAGACCCGAATGACGAGGAAACCGCAGGCCTCAAGCACCTTGGTCCTTGCTTCGTCGCGTTCGATCTCGGACGGGCTGGAATGTGTGACCCCGTCGACTTCAATGATGAGCTTCCCGTCCAGCGTCACGAAATCGACGACATACCGATCGACCGGATGCTGGCGACGAAACTTCCAGCGGGCAAGCTGCCGGTTGCGCAGCGCCTGCCAAAGCTTCGCTTCGGCACTCGTCTGCGACTCGCGGAGCCTTCGCGCTCTGGACTTGAACCTCTCCATCCCCCTCACCCGGCTGCTTCGCAGCCGACCTCTCCCCGGAGGGGAGAGGTATAGCACAGCGGCGGCCGGATCATGACCACGCGTATCGACACCCGTTTTGCCGAGCTGAAGAAGCAGGGCCGCTCGGCCTTCGTCACTTATGTGATGGCTGGCGACCCTGATATCACGACGTCGCTCAATATCGTCAAGGCGCTGCCCAAGGCAGGCGCCGACGTCATTGAACTCGGCATTCCCTTCACCGATCCGATGGCCGATGGTCCGTCGATCCAGGCTGCAGGCCTGCGCGCTCTCAAGGCGGGCATGACCTTGAAGAAGACGCTCGAACTGGTGCGCGCCTTCCGCAAGGACGACAACGTCACGCCGCTGGTGCTGATGGGCTATTACAATCCGATCTACATCTACGGCGTCGACAAGTTCCTGGCGGACGCCAAGAGCGCGGGCGTTGACGGCCTGATCATCGTCGACCTGCCGCCGGAGGAAGACGACGAGCTCTGCATTCCCGCGCTGAAGGCCGGCCTGAATTTCATTCGCCTCGCAACCCCGACCACCGACGACAAGCGTCTGCCCGCGGTGCTCGCGAACACGTCGGGCTTTGTCTATTACGTCTCCATCGCTGGCATCACCGGTGCTGCGGCGGCCGACGCAAATGTCGTCGGGGAAGCGGTCGCGCGCATCAAGCGGCATACCAAGCTGCCGATCTGCGTTGGTTTTGGCATCCGCACGCCGGAGGCTGCGCGCGCCATTGCCGAGAAGGCCGATGGTTCGGTGGTCGGCACCGCGCTGGTGGATGCGCTCAAGAACAGCCTCGACGCGGAAGGGCGGGCGACCGCCAAAACCGTTAACGCCGTCGCGGAATTGACGGCCGCCCTGGCCCAGGGCGTCAAGGGCGCACAACAGGCGGCGGAATAGGCCATAATTCCGCTGTAGCTCTTTAGTTGAGCATGATCTGGTCGGAAAACTGCTTCACACTTTTCCGGATCATGCTCTAACGCGGGCGAGACGGCGGCTTGCCGGGCAGAGGCCGGGCCGCCATATATCCTTCAGGCGATCCGCGAAGCGGGGTCGCACATCGGAGCAAACCATGAACTGGCTTACCAATGTGGTCCGGCCGAAGATCCGCAACATGCTGCGGCGGGAGACGCCGGAGAACCTGTGGATCAAGTGCCCGGATTCCGGACAGCTGGTGTTCTACAAGGACGTCGAGGCCAACCAGTTCGTCATTCCCGGCTCGAACTACCACATGCGCATGGGCGCGGTGGCGCGTCTGAAGTCGATCTTCGACAACGAGACTTGGTTCGACGTCGCGCTGCCCGAGGTCACGCCCGATCCGCTCAAGTTCCGCGACGAGAAGAAATATGTCGACCGCATCAAGGATGCGCGGGCGCGCACCAATCTGAATGACGCGATCAAGGTCGGCTACGGCAAGCTCGAAGGCTCCGCCGTCGTCGTCGCCGTGCAGGATTTCGACTTCATGGGCGGCTCGCTCGGCATGGCCGCGGGCGAGGCCATCGTGCGCGGGATGGAGCTCGCGGTCGAGAAGAAGTCGCCGTTCATCGTGTTCGCCGCCTCGGGCGGTGCGCGCATGCAGGAGGGCATCCTGTCGCTGATGCAGATGCCGCGCACCACGGTCGCGGTGCAGATGCTGCGCGAGGCAAAACTGCCCTACATCGTCGTGCTGACCAATCCGACCACCGGTGGCGTCACCGCGTCCTATGCGATGCTGGGCGACGTGCAGATCGCCGAGCCCGGTGCGCTGATCGGCTTCGCCGGCGCGCGCGTGATCGAGCAGACCATTCGCGAGAAGCTGCCGGAAGGTTTCCAGCGCGCCGAGTACCTCAAGGAGCACGGCATGGTCGACATGGTCGTGCATCGCCACGAGTTGCGCCCGACGCTGGCGCGGCTCTGCCGACTGCTGACCAAGGCGCCGGCGCTGGAAGGCGTATCGAAATCAGTGCAGCCGGTCGCGAGCCCGGCGCAGATCGTATCGGCGGCCGAGACGGCGCCGGCTGCGCCCCACGCGTGAACGCCTCCTCTGACAGTGCAAAGACTCCGCTCGTCGAATTGATCGGGCGGCTGTCGGCTCTGCATCAGAAGCGCATCGATCTCGGGCTCGAGCGGATGCACCGCCTGCTCGAACGGCTCGGCCACCCCGAACGCAAGCTTGCGCCGGTAATCCACATCGCCGGCACCAACGGCAAGGGTTCGACGCTGGCTTATCTGCGCGCGACGCTGGAAGCTGCGGGCTTGCGGGTCCACGCCTATACCTCGCCCTATCTCGTCCGTATCAACGAATGCTTCCGGCTCGGCCGTGCGGGCGGCGGCGGGCTCGTCGGTGACGACGAGTTGCGCGCCGCGCTGGAAGAGGTCGAGCGCGTCAATGCCGGCGAGCCGGCGACCGTGTTCGAGCTGAAGACGGCTGCCGCGTTTCACCTGTTCGCGCAGAACCCGGCCGAGGTGGTGCTGCTCGAAGTCGGCCTCGGCGGCCGGCTCGATTCGACCAACGTGGTCGATGCGCCGGCGGCCTGCGTGATCACGCCTGTCAGCATGGACCACATGGATTTCCTCGGCGATACGCTGACGTCGATTGCCGGTGAGAAGGCCGCGATCATCAAGCACGGCGTGCCCGTGATTTGCGCCGAGCAAATGCCGGAGGCGATGGCCGTGATCGAAGCACAGGCCAAACGCATGCGTGCGCCGCTGTTTGCCGCGAACGAGAGCTGGCACGTCAATGTCGAGCGCGGGCGTCTGGTCTATTCCGACGATCGCGGCTTGATGGATCTTCCGGCGCCGCGTCTGTTCGGCCGCCACCAATTCGCCAATGCCGGGCTTGCGATCGCGACGCTGCGTGCGCTTCCAGCCATCAAGGTCAATCACGCCGCGTTCGAAGCCGGCATTGTCGGTGCCGAATGGCCGGCGCGGATGCAGCGCCTCACCTCGGGCGAACTGCTGTCCTGGGGTCCGCAGGGCTCCGAGATCTGGCTCGACGGCGGCCACAATGCGGAGGGCGGGCGTGTCGCTGCTGCGGCGCTCGGCGATCTCGAGGAGCGGGTGTCGCGGCCGCTGGTGGTGATCGCGGGCATGATGGCCAACAAGGACGCGCAGGGATTCCTCGCCAATTTCGCCGGCCTCACCCGCCATATCATCGCGGTGCCGATTCCCGACACCGAGAACGCAATGCCGGTCGATCGCCTCGCGGATGCCGCACGCAGTCTCGGCATGCGCGTCGAAACCGTTTCCGGCGTCGAAGCCGCGCTGCGCGCCTTGGCGAAGCTCGCCTACGACGTGCCGCCGCGCATCCTGATATCAGGCTCGCTGTATCTCGCCGGCCACGTGCTGGCGATCAACGGCACGCCTCCTGCATAGACGGTCTTGTGTCCCGGACAAGGCGCATCGCGCAAGCGATGAGCCGCAGAGCCGGGACCCAGAATGCCGCAACATGGGCCCCGGACGCAGCGCACCGCTGAAGAGGCGCTGCGCTGCGTCCGGGGAACGAGAGAGAAATGCCGATGCGTTTCGCCGCGATCGCCGACGTCCACGGAAATTACCTCGCGCTGGAGGCCGTGCTTGCCGACATCCGCGCGCACGGCATCTCCGACATCGTCAATCTCGGCGACATGCTGAGCGGCCCGCTCGATGCGCGCCGCACGATCGAGATCCTGATGAGGCTCGATGCCGTGCATGTGCTCGGAAATCACGACCGCTATCTGCTCGACCGTCCGCCGGAGAAGATGGGCTCGTGGGACCGGCCCGCCCACGCACAGCTCGATGCCGCGCAGCTCGACTGGCTGCGCGGGCATCCCATGACGCGCGTCTTCCGTGAGCGGGTGTTTCTTTGCCACGCGACGCCCGGCAACGATGAAGTCTATTGGCTCGACACCGTGCATCCCGACGGCACGGTCGCACTGTCGCCGCTCGATCGCATCGAGCAATTCGCGCAAGGGATCACGCAGTCGCTGATCCTCTGCGCCCATACCCATCTCGCCCGCGCCGTGCGCTTGCGCGACGGCCGGCTGATCGTCAATCCCGGCAGTGTCGGCAGCCCTGGTTATCGCGACAAGCATCCATTCCCGCATGTCGTTGAGGCGGGCAGCCCCCACGCGCGCTACGCGATCCTCGAAATCGCTGATAGCGGTTGGCAGGTGACGTTCCGTCACGTCGCATACGATCACGAGGCCATGGCTGCGCTGGCGCGTCGCAATGGTCAGCCGGAGCTTGCGAACGCGCTTGCGACGGGGTGGATCGGGTAGTCACGCTCGTGTCCCGGACGCGACGCAGAGCAGGGACCCAGAATGCCGCGACATGGGCGCCGGCTCTGCAGCGCATCGCTGAAGAGGCGCTGCGCTGCGTCCGGGGCACGAGCGCCGCTTACTTCAATAGCTTCATGGGATCCGCCACCTTCTGCTTCAGCTGCTCGAAGCGGCATTGCCGCGGCGCCTTGTCGGGGCGCCAGCGCAGGATCGAGGTGCCGTGGCGGAAGCGCTCGCCGCTGAAATGGTCGTAGCAGACTTCGACGACGAGCTTCGGCTTCAGTGGACACCATTTCGCCGAGCGTTCGGTCGACCAGCGGCTCGGCCCGCCCGGTGCGTTCCCGGTGAAGCCGGGCTCGCCGATCAGCGCCTCCAGCCGGTCGGTCAGGTCGGGCTTCTCCTCCGCCTTGATGGCCGAGGTGAAGCCGACATGGTGCAGCAGGCCGTTATCGTCGTAGAGTCCGAGCAGCAGCGAGCCGACCACCTTGCAGCCGGCGATCTCGTTGGTGGCGTAGCGGAAGCCGCCGACCACGCAATCGGCGCTGCGGAATTTCTTGATCTTCTGCATGCCGTCGCGATTGCCCGCCTGATAAGGCAGGTCGACGCGCTTGGCGATGACGCCATCCGAGCCGCCGCCGGATTGCGCGAGCCATTTCCTGGCCGTGGCGTAACTCGGCGTCGCCGGCGAGAGGCGGAACAGACTGTTCTTGATGTTGGCTTTCGCGAAAGCCTCCAGCGCCGGCCGCCGCTCGCGCAACGTCTTCCCAGCCAGGCTCTTCTGTCCGGATGTCGCCAGCAGATCAAAGGCGAGGTAGAGCGACGGTGTCTCCACCGAGAGCTTCTTCACGCGGCTCGCGGCCGGATGGATCCGTTGCAGCAGCGCGTCGAAGGAAAAGCTCTTGCCCTGCGGCACGACGAGCTCGCCATCGAGCGTGAAGTGGTCCGCCTTCAGCCTCAAGGCTGCGGCGACGACTTCCGGAAAATAGCGTGCGAGGTCTTCGCCCGACTTCGAGCGCAGGTCGACATCATCGCCATTCCGCGAGAGCAGGCAGCGAAAGCCATCCCATTTCGGCTCATATTGCCACTCCTTGCCGCGCGGGATCTCATCGACCGAGCGCGCCTCCATCGCAACGAGAGAGCTCGGTCTTCGCGCACGCTTTGGGGGCGGGGTCGGCAAGGGCGAGACTCGTCATACGCTGAACACGTCCCATCAACGCAAAACGGCCGGCTTTGGCCGGCCGTTTCGAAAATAATCTTCGAGGCGGATCAGACCGCGGAGGTGATCCACTGCTGCAGCTTCGCCTTGGGCGCCGCGCCGACCTGGCGCGAGGCCATCTCGCCGCCCTTGAAGATCATCAGGGTCGGGATCGACATCACGCCATACTTGGAGGCGGTCTTCGGGCTCTCGTCGACGTTGAGCTTCACGATCTTGACCTTGTCGCCCATCGCGCCGGCGATCTCGTCGAGGGCGGGCGCGATCATGCGGCAGGGCCCGCACCATTCGGCCCAGAAATCGACGACCACGGGGCCGTTCGCCTTAAGCACTTCGGCTTCGAAATCGGCGTCGGAAACCTTGCTAACGGCCATTGGGAGTACCTCACTCGGTTGAAAGAGAATCGGCGCGACCTGGAATCGCGCCCGGGATCATGTGGCCAACCTATGAACGGGTCCTTGCCGGGTCAAGGACGCTCACACCGAGATGAAGGGATGCCAGCGCCGCGTCCAGCGCGGGGGCCGAAATCTCCATATATTCAAGGGCCTCCGTCCAGAGCAGGACGGCCCTGACGGGCTTTCGGGGATAAAGCCGCGCCAGCACCGCCCGGTACAGCGCAAGCTGGCGGACATAGGCTGCAGGCGCCTCTGCGGGGCTTCTGGGGGCCGCCTGGTTGGTCTTGAAATCGACGATCAGGACCTCCTCGGGGCGAACCACCAGCCGGTCGATCTGCCCCGACACCAGCGCCGGGGTGCGGCCCGCTCGCTCCAGCCGCCCGGCGATGGCAACCTCCGCGCGGCTTCCGGCGGCAAAGACCGGCGCGAAACGCGGTTCTGTGATCAAGGCGAGCACCTTATCGACCAGCGCAATGCGGTCGGCCTCCGGCCAGTCCGAGGCATTGCGTGCCATGAAGCCCAGCGCCGCCTCGCGCCGGCGCTCCATGGCGATGTCGGGCAGGGATTGCAGCAGACGGTGCACCAGCGTGCCGCGTTGCAGCGCCAGAGCCCGCGACTGGATCGATTCGCCGGTCCGCACGCTGCGGCCCTCGTCGGCAGACTGGCCCGAGGGGCGCACGGGATCGTCGTCGATGGGCTCGCACGGCGCCGGCGTCCGCAGCCAGTCCGGCAGCACGACCGATTGGTCCCGGGTCGCGGCCGGCGTGCCCAGCGCCGCGACATCCTCCGGCCGGGCGAACCGGGTCACCTTGCCGAGCGGCGTCTCGATGATCTGCTTGTCCAGGCCCGAGCCTTTGAGCCCGGTGTCGACGAGGTCGTACCAGCTCAGCTTGCGGACCGTCCTCATGTTGCCGGGCATGCAGCCGCCGACGATCAGCCGGTCGGCCGCCCGCGTCATCGCGACGTAGAGCAGGCGGCGATACTCGTCCTCGGTCTCCTCGAGCATCGCCTTGCGCGCCTCGGCAACCGGCCTCGGATCATCCGCCTTGCGGCCGGCCCAGACCACCACCTCGCCGCCGTTGCCGCGCGGCACGTGAATCAGCCGAACCCGCTGCGAGTCCGCAGGCGACGATGTCGTGTCGACCATGAACACGACGGACGCCTCGAGCCCCTTGGCGCCGTGCACGGTCATCACCCGCACCTCGTCGCGCGAGATCTCCATGTCGCGCTTCACCTCGGTGTCGGCCGAACGCAGCCAGGCCATGAAGCCCTGCAGCGAGGCCGGTGCCTTGCGCTCATAGTTCAGCGCGAGCTCCAAAAATTCGTCGAGCGCGTCGTTCGCCTCATGGCCGAGCCGGCGCAGGATGCGCGCCCGCCCGCCATCACCGCCCAGCAGCCATGCGTAAAACGCGAACGGCGTCTCCTCGTGCGCACGAATCTCGCAGGCTTCCAGGCGCCGCAATGCCGCGGCGAACTTTTCGCTTCCAGCCGCATGCTCGGCGAGCGCGCGGCGCAGCGATCCCTTGCGGTCATGGGCCAGCTGAAACAGGTCATCGTCATCGAGCCCGAACAGCGGGCTCTTCAGCGCCACCGCGAGCGCGAGATCGTCCTGCGGCAGCAGCAGCGCGTCGGCAAGGTTCATCAAATCGATGATGGCGATATGCTCGGTGAGCTTGAGGCGGTCGGCGCCGGCGACCGGGATATTGGCGTGCTTCAGCGCCTGGATCACGGCGTCGAAGGCGTTGCCGCGCCGCCGCACCAGGATCAGCATGTCGCCATAGCGCATGGGGCGGCGCTCGCCCTCGTGCCCCGTCAGCGTGCCGCTCTCGACCAGCCGCTTGATCTCGGCCTGGATGCGGCGGGCAAGCTTCACCTCCGGGCTGGTGACGGCGACGCCGTCGAACGGCGCGCGCCAGCCTTCGATGTCCTGCCTGTCGTCTGCCTCGGCGAGGTCCCACAGTTCGATCACGCTCGGCCCGGCATCGGCAAGCGCGTTGTGCAGGGGATGGCCGATCTCGACCGAATGGATGCTCTTGTAGATCGCGGGATCGCGGAAGACGTGGTCGACCGAATGCAGGATCGTCGCGCCCGAGCGGAACGAATAGGTGAAGGCGACCGGGTCGAACTTCAGCCCGGCCGCGGTGAACTTGCGATGCAGCTCGCGCCGGCGCGCATCGAACTCGTGGGGCGCTGCGCCCTGGAACGAGAAGATCGACTGCTTCTCGTCGCCGACCGCGAAGATGGTGCGGTTCAGCCCCTCGCGCGCGCCTTCGCCGGCGGTGAATTCGGAGATGATGTGCGCGACGATGTCCCACTGCCGGGGGCTCGTGTCCTGGGCTTCGTCGATCAGCACGTGGTCGACGCCACGGTCGAGCTTGTAATGCACCCAGCCCGAGGCGACGCGATCTAGCATCGCCAGCGTCTTGTCGATGAGGTCGTCATAATCGAGCAGCCCGCGCTCCTGCTTCTCGCGGCGGTAGTTCGCGGCGGCGGCGGTCGCGATGTGCAGCAGGGCGGCGGTGCGGTCGCGAACCGTGACGGCGCGGCGCTTTTCGATCAGCCCTGCAAGACGCTGCGCCTCGGCCTCGAACAGGCGGGCAACGGATGGGTTGTGATCGCAGAATTTCTTGGTCAGCACCGCCTTGCGCGGTAGCTTGTCGTCGGTGAGGAAGACGGACAGATAAGCATCGACCTGGTCGCCGCCGGAAAAAGCCTTTGCCGCGCGCAGCCGCCCGGCCTGGTCATTGTCCGACTTGCTGCCGTCCTCCAGCGCGAAGGCGATGTCGTCCCAGCGCGAGCGCGGCAGGAACGGGCCGTCGAGAATCTCCGTCTCGACGTCCTCGATGCGGTCGCTCGCGTCAGCGCCGAGCACCGCAGCCATCTGCGCCGCTGCGGCTTCCGCGTTGCCGGCCTCGTCGGTCCAGGCCATGAAGTGATCGCGACTGAGGCACGCCTCGCGCACGACCTCCTTGAAGGTGACATCGGCGGCGCTCGCCATGGCGGTCAGGAGCGCGCGTCCGGTCACGCTCTCGGGGGCGCGCGCTGCCTCCAGCAGCACCTTCAGATTGGCGCGCTCCATCATGTCGGTCTGGTCGCGCTCGTCGATCACGGCAAAGCGCGCCGGCACGTTGGCCTCGAACGGAAACTGCTGCAGCAGGCGGGTGCACAGCGCATGGATGGTCTGCACCTTCAGCCCGCCCGGGGTCTCCAGCGCGCAGGCGAACAGCTTCCGTGCCTCGCGCCGCAGCTTCGCGCTCGGATGCGGGATGCCGACGGCGCGGATCGCGGCATCGAGCGCGGTGTCATCGAGCGTCACCCAATGCCCGAGCGTGGTGAACACGCGCTCGGCCATGTTGGCCGCGGCGGCCTTGGTGAAGGTGATGCAGAGGATCTTTTCCGGCGGCACGCCCGACAGCAACAGGCGGATCACGCGCTGCACCAGCACATGGGTCTTGCCCGAGCCGGCATTGGCCGAGACGAAGGCCGATGCGGTGGGATCCGATGCACGCGCCTGCCGCGCGCGCACCTCGTCGGGGATGGGCCGCGGCGCCTTCACCATTCCTCGATCCCCAATCCTCCGGCGGCGGACCATTCCTTGATCCGGGCGAGATCGTCATAGGTGCCGTAGCGGTTCGCCCACATCGGCAGGTTCAGCGAGGTGTAGGCCTGGTTCTCGTCCTCGAAGGCGCGGATCAGCGCTTCCAGCTTGGCCCGCGCCTCGGCCGCCGCGGTGTCCGGCGGTTGCGGCTCGTCGCCTTGCTTGAACTTGAGCTCCAGGATGCGCTCCTCGCCCGGTGGATTGTTGCCGCTGAGGCGGACATAGACGAGCTGGCTCACGGAGGAGCCGGCGTCGATATCAGGGAAGCCGCCCTCGCGCAGAATCGCGGCTTCCAGCGTGAGCTGCGGCGACAGGCCCATGCGGACCTGCTTGCCGGTCGGCGGCTGCCCGGTCTTGTAGTCGAGAATGGCGTAGCTGCCGCCCTGGCGGCGCTCGATGCGGTCTGCGCGCGCGGCAAGATGGAAAATGCGCGCATTGTCGAGCGGGATCGTGATCTCGCCCCGGGTCTCGGCCGTGATGACCTCGATCGCGTCGCGCCGCGCCGTCTCCCATTCGCCGAACCAGCGCGCGATACGCTGGAAGCGTGGCCACCACAGCGCCCGCGCCTCGGGGCGCTCCATCAGCGGCGCAAAATGTTTCTCGCCGATCGCACGCAGCACGCGCGCGGGATCGTCGGGCAGATGTGCGGCATATGTCTCGGTGAACTCGCCGAGCGCATCGTGAATCGCCGAACCGCGGTCGGCGGCCGAGAGCGGCATGTCGACGGGATCGAGCGCATCGAGCCGCAGGATGCGTTTGGCGTAGATCGTGTAGGGATCGCGCAGCCAGTCTTCGATTTCGGTGACGGACATCTTGAGCGGCCGCATTGCGCGCGGCGGCCGAGGCTCCGGCTGCTTGATCGGTCTGACCTCGTCGGGCTGGTCCAGGGCGGCCGCAAACTGCACATATTTCTCGCCGGCACGGATAGCCGCGCTCCAGAGATCATCGCCCGCGACCGCCTCCAGCCGGTGCAGGAAGCGCGAGGCGACCGCCGGCGCGCCGCCGGCCTTGGCGGAATGGGTGAGGATCACCTCGTCGCCGCCGAGCAGCTGCGCGAAGTCATGGGCGGAGAGGCCGATGCGGCGCTCCGGCAGGTCGAGCCCGAGCTCGTGCCGCATCGGCCGGCTGAGCCAGGGATCGATGCGCGGCGCCGGCGGCCAGACGCCTTCGATCAGCCCGCCCACGATGATGCGGTCGGCCTGCATCAGCCGCGATTCCAGCGGACCGTAGATCTGCAAGCGGGCGCCGGGCCTGTCGCGCCGCCGCACCGCGCGATCGCCGAACGCCGTCTGGAAGACGTCGGGATAGTCGGGCAGCGGCACCATCAGCCCGCTGGCCGTGCCGCTGCGCAGGAGATCGTCAAAGGCGCTGGCAAGCGCGAGACCATCGCGATCCTCGAAGGCGAGCGGGACGCCCTGCTCGTCGCGCGACAGCTCGATCAGGATCTCGCGATGCCGATGCGCGAGCTCGGCGAAGTCATATGGTTTCGCGGGCGGCAGGCTCTCGATTGGCGCCAATGCCTTTTGCAGGGCATCGATCAGAATTTGGATGCGATCGAGATCCTCCGTCTTGAGACGCGCCCGCGGCTCGGCGCGGTGCAGCGCGGAGACCTCGCGGCGCCAGAGCTTCGCCAGTTCCTCGCGGAAACGGTTAAATTCGCGCAACAGGCCTGCGGTGGCCGCCGGCGGGCGCGTGCCGCGCAGGACTGCGAGCTCGAGGCCTTCGATTGCCTTCTTCCACGCGCCGGGTGCGCGGCCGAGCCGGCATAGCGGATGTTTCAGCATCGCCAGCAATGTCGGCGGCTCCAGCCCCTTTGTCGCTGCCTCTGCCGCGAGACGCGCGAAAGTGCCGGCGGATGTTTCCATCAGCACATCGCCGCCGGAATCGTCGAAGGCGAGGTCCCATCGGGTCAGCGCCGCCATCACCCGCCGCGCCAGCGCGCGGTCGGGCGTTACCAGCGCCGCCGACTTGTCGAGATGCCGCGCCTCGCGCATCGCAATGGCGATCGCGAGCGCCTCCATTTCAGGATTGGGGGCTTCGACGACCGCGAGGTTCTTCATGCCGCCGGCGATCTTCGCAGCGACGTCAGGCTGCTTCAGGCGGTCATGCCAGACTTCCGTCCTGGCGGACGGTCGCATCGATTCGGACGCGAGCAGATCGCGGCCGTCTTCCGCTGGGAGCCGAAGAATGTCGACATCGCTGCGCTTGATGCCGAAGCGATCCAGCAGCGCGTGCATGGCATATTGCGGATGGTTCGAGGCCGGATGCTCCACGAACTTGCCGAGAGAGTCGCGCACGCCGCCGATGGTGCGCCAGGCGTCGTCGAGATCGGTGTCGAGGCCTGGCAGCACCACCGCGCCATGCGGCAGCGACGCGACCGCGTGCAAGAACTTCGCGGTGGCTGGCATCGAGCCGGTCGACCCCGCCGCGATCACCGGCCCGTTCGGATGCGTGGTCAGCCGTTTGGCTTCCGCCGCGATCAGGAGATCGCGCCGTGCGGCCGGCTCGATCCGGTTGATCTCCGCGAGATGATTGGGCCAGGCGATGCGCGCGATGCGCAGGAATTCGAGCGAGTGCTGCCAATAGCGGTCGAGCTGGTCGGGCACCAGTCCATCGAGCGCGCTCCAGTCCACGCCGCGCGTGACCATGTCGTCGATCAGGCGAGCGAGATCGGATGCAAGCGCCAGCGTCGAGGCCGGCCCGCCGACCACCAGCGGTGACAGCACCGGGCCCTTGGCCCAGGCGGCGACGAGCTGCGCCAGCGTCAGCCGCCGTTCGAGCTCGCCCAGTCGCGGCGGAATGTCGAGCGGCGCTGCACCGGAAAACTGCTCGCTCTCGCCGGCAAAAGCGAGTTCGTCCTCGTCGATGTCGCCGAGCGCGACGATGCGCGGCAGCACGACCGCGTCCGCTTTCATTTCATCGAGAAAGATCTCACGCACGACGCGCATCGCACGCCTGGTCGGCAGGTACAGCGTGGCGTCGGCCAGCCGCGCCGGTTCCTTGCGGGCCTCGAACCCCTCGACCAGCCGGCCGTCGAGCAGGGCCGTGACGACCGTGCGCAGAAACGGAACTGAGATGGGAACACTGAAAACGCGCATGAGCCGCCTGATTCGAGAATCAGGGCAATATAGGGAGATGGGGTCGAATGGTCATGCGCGGGAGCGAGGTCTTCCCCGTTGTTCGCCAGGCTGGACAGGTGTCATCATCCGCGAAGGCGGATGATCCAGTATTCCAGAGGCGATGGAGTTTGACCCGAGAGGCCGCGGCGTACTGGATGCCCTGCCTTCGCGGGGCACGACAGCGTGGCCCTACGCCACGCTCTCCAGAAACGCCTCTTCCGCGGCGTGAACGGCATCGGGCGTGCCGACATGCATCCAGACACCGTCAAGCCGCAGGCCGAACAGCCGCTCCTGCTCGTTGGCGCGATCGAACATCCTGGTCAAAGAGAACTCGCCCTTCGGGGCGCCTTCGAAGATCGACGGCGACATGATCGCCGCGCCGGCATAGACGAACGGGACGACCTCCTTTTCCTTGCGCTTGCGCAGGGCGCCATCGGGCAGCATGCCGTAATCGCCGCGGCCGCCATAGCCGATGCTGGTTGCTGTCGGCGCCATCAGCAGCAGGATATCCATGCGATCAGGGTCGAAATTTTCAGCGAGCCGCGTCAGGTTCGAGCGTACGCCATCGATCCACAGCGTGTCGGAATTGACGTGGAAGAACGGCGCGTCGCCGAGCAGCGGCAGCGCCTTGACCACGCCGCCGCCGGTGCCGAGCACCTGGTCGCGCTCGTCGGAGATGGTCACGCGCGGATGCTGGCGCGAAGCGACGTGATTGATGATCTGGTCGGGCAGGTAGTGCACGTTGACCACTGCCTCGGTCACGCCGGCCCGGCCGAGCTTGTCGAGCACGTGATCGAGCAGCGGCTGCCCGGCTACCGGCACCATCGGCTTCGGCATCGTGTCCGTCAGGGGGCGCATGCGCAGGCCAAACCCTGCGGCGAGCACCATGGCTTTGGTCGGTTTGACGGGCATCCTTCGCTTTCTCAGACCTTTCGCGTTCGCAACAATCGTACCACGAGGCCCGATCAGCCGCATTGCATCTCGACCGCCTTAACCACCCGCCGTGACGGTTGTACGACGGGTGTTGCCGTCACGCCCCAATGGTCGCGGAACGCGCCTTTTTCTTTCTGTCGCCGAGCTTGAGGAAATTGACGCCGATCTGGTCGCCATTGACCCAGGCAAGCTCGCAGCGCCGGTACGCCAGCCCGGTGGACGACAGCAGGAGAAAGAATTCCTTCAGATGGAGCCCTTCCACCGAGCCGTCGATGGTCAGCTTGGCGCCGCTCTCGGAGACGTCCTCCATGGTGCAGTCGCGCCGCCAGGTGCCGTCGATTCCCATGATCTGGGCCGGAATCCCGCGTTCGAAAACCACCCGGCCGTTGCCGCGCTGGTCCGTCTGTACCGCCATCTGTCCCGCTCCAGCCCCGCAATCATCCGGCTGCCTCGCCGCCAGAATACCGACGCCTTGGCTAACGGCCGGTAAATCGCGCCGCAAATCAGGCTTGAGACGCCCCTCGAGACGCCCCTTGGGGCGGTTCTTGCGGCGGCGGGACGTTGGCGAGATACCAGTTGCGCAAGGCGCCGAGCGCGGGATGCGCCAGCGAGCGCTGCAGGTAGGTCCAGATCCGCGGCTGGTGACGCAGATAATGCGGCTTGCCGTCGCGGCGGTTGAGGCGGGCGAAGGTGCCGAGCAGGCGCGTGTTCCGCTGCGCCGACATGATGGCGTAAAGCTCGGCGAAACCGGCCGCATCGAAATTCGTGTCCTGCGCGCGCCGCGCCTTGATGTAGCGCGACAGCAGCGTCAGCTCGACGGTCTCGGGCACGTCGATGCGGGCGTCCTGCAGCAGCGACACCACGTCGTAGGATTGCGGCCCGAGCACGGTGTCCTGGAAGTCGATCACGCCGACGCGTTCGATGCCGGTGCGCTCCGCGAGCCAGATCAAATTGGGTGAGTGATAGTCGCGGATGATCCATGTCTTCGGCGCCGCCAGCGGTGTTCTGAGCAGTTCGCGCCACATCGCGAAGAATTCCGCACGCCTCTCATCGCTCAACGGCGCGTTGCGATCGGGCAGGTACCATTCCGGCATTAGTCCGATTTCGATCAGCATCGCCTCAACGTCGAAGACGGGGATCTCGTAGGTTTGTCCGTCGAGCGGCAGCGTCTCCGGCAGCGCCTTGCCGTGCAGCATCGCCAGCAGGTCGGTCGCGGCTTCGTAGCGCTCGCCGATCGGGCGTGGCGGATCGCCCTCGATCACGCCTTCGCTGCCAAAGTCCTCGGTAATCAGGAAGCCATGGTCGAGGTTGGAATGATGAATCGCGGGTGCGGAGATTCCCTGCGCGCGCAGGCCTTCGGCGATCGCGACGAAGGGTTTGACGTTCTCCGCGAGATGCACCGCGGCGCTGTAGGACTTTCCGTTGTAGAGAGCCGCGCCGTCCGGCCGCTGCGGAAAGTTCATGAGGATGACGATACCGTCGTCGCGCAGCAGCCGCGCATAGGAGCGCGTCGAAGCATCGCCGGCCATGCGCTTGCGCGTCGCATCGATGTAACCGGAGGTGTCGAGGAATTCGCGCAGCGCCTTCAGCCGCGCGACGATGGCGGCGGCCCTGCCGTGACCGGTGATGTCGGCGGCGCGCGCACTCGAGCCCAGCGCCGGCCGATGCGTCAGCGCGATGTCGATGCGATCCTCGGGCATCGCCGACGGTGCGCGCTCCGGCCATTCGATCAGGACGAGGGTGGCATCCGGGAGCGGCGACAGGCCGATCTCCTCGAGCTCGCTCTCGTCCTCGACGCGGTAGAGATCGGCATGCATCACCGGAAAGGGCGGCTGCTCGTAGCCCTGCACCAGCGTGAAGGTCGGGCTCGGCACCTCCAGCGTCTCGTCGCCGGCGAGGTAGCGGATCAGGCTGCGTGCTGCCGCAGTCTTGCCGGCACCGAGATCGCCGGTGAGGGTGATGACGTCACCGGGGCCGACCAGCAGCGCGAGGTCGGCCATCAATTGCGCAGTGGCCGTCTCGTTGTGGAGCGCGACGGAGAATGTGGTCGTATCAGTCATTCGGCGGCGTCGCGATGCGCCGCCTGGTCGGTCGGGAAATCGCAGATCACGACCGTGCCGCGGCCGACGATCGAATCCACCCGCACCTTGCCGCCATGCAGCTCGACGAAGGAGCGCACCAGCGACAGGCCGAGCCCGGCGCCGCGGTGACGCGAGCCCTGCGAGCGGCTTTCGAACCAGTTGAACACCTTGTCCTTCATGTCGGCAGGTATTCCAGGTCCCGAATCTGTCACGGTGAAGACCACGCTGCGTTCGGTGCGGCGCGCGCTGATACCGACGGTGGAATCCTGTGGAGAAAACCCGACGGCGTTGGCGAGGAGGTTATAGAGCACCTGCACCACGCGCTTCTCGTCGCCGACGAAGCTGCCGACGTCGGGCGCGATCTCGACCTTGAGGCGGATGCGGTCGGTGGCGAGCCGGTCCTGGATGCCCTCCGCGGCGAGCTCGATGGCCTTGCTGACGTCGACTTGCCCGAGTTCCAGCTTCATCGCGCCGGCGTCGATGGTGGCGAGATCCAGGATGTTGTTGGTGAGCGCGAGCAGCGCATTGGTCGATTTGGTGACGTAGTCGAGATATTCGGCCTGCTTCGGCGTCAGCGGCCCGGTCGAGGGATCGCTGAGGAAATGCGCAAAGCCGATGATGGTGGTGAGCGGCGAGCGCAGCTCGTAGGAGACGTGGTGGACGAAATCCACCTTCATCTGGTCGGCGGCCTCCAGCGCCTCGTTGCGCTCGCGCAGTGCGCGCTCGACATTCTCGGTGTCGGTGATGTCCTGGAACGTCAGCATGGTGGCGCCGTCGGGCAGCGGCCGGATCATGCCGTCGAGCACGCTGCCGTCCTTGCGCTCCAGCTTCAGCGGCACGTCGGCGCGGTTTTCGATCGAGGTGATGGCCTCGCGGATCTGTCGCCAGACCACGGGATCGTCGTAGAGCTGATGGCACCAGCCTTCCACCGTCTGGATGTGCGGCTCGTCGCGCATGGCATCGCTGGAGAGCTTCCACATCCGGACGAAGGCCGGATTGAACAGCTGCGCCTTGCCGTTGCTGCCGAACACCGCCACGCCCTCGGCGAGGCTGTCCAGCGTCTCGCGCTGAACGCGGATCAGGCCGTCGAAGCGGCGGGCTAGGTCGAGGCTCTCGGTGACGTCGTCGAACAGGTAAGTGACGCCGCCCTCGGGATTCGGCGTGGTGACGACCGAGAGCGCGCGGCCGTCAGGCAGGAACCAAGTGTCCTTGGCGGTCTCGACCGCGCGATAGGCTTCGTGCAGCTTGGCCTTCCAGGCGCGGAAATCCGGCTGTTCCGGCAGCTTGCGTGCGGCGCGGAGCTGGTCGAGCACGCTGGAATCGTCAGGGTTGGCGTCGAGGAAGGTGCGGTCGAGGTCCCATAGCCGCCGATAGGAATCGTTGTAGAAGGCGAGGCGGCGCTGGCCGTCGAACACGGCAACGCCGGAGGAGAGCTGGTCCAGTGTGCGGCGGTGTGCCTCCGCCATTCGCACCAGCGCCGAGCTCAGCGCAGCCGCCTCGCTGGCATCGATTGCGATGCCGACGCTGCCGCTGCCGACATTGACGGCGCGCACATCGTAGATGCGCCGCTCGCCGCCGACCACGATCGGCAGCCGCGACGTGAAACTGGCGGCGTCCTTCAGCCCCCGCTCCATCGCAGTGCGGTCGGCGCTGTCGAGCAGCTCGAGCTTGCGCTCCTGGGCATCGATGGCGCTGATTGCCTCGGTGGCGCGCACATAGGCCGGATTGGCGTAGGTCAGCGCGCCGTTCTCGCCCTTGGCCCAGATTGGCCAGGGTGCGGCGGCGGCGAGGCCGCGCAGCATCTCGGTCTCGTCGGAGAGCGCCTTGTAGCGCAGATGGGTCTCGGCCAGATCGCGGCGTAGTCCTGAGAGCTCGCGAATCCGGACTATGGCCTGGCCGCCGATGGCGCGGCCGATCGCTTCCAGCGTATGGCCGTGCGCGGTGGTCAAGGTCAGCTGGAACCCGTCGCCGCGATCGCGCAGCGCGTCGACGGCTTGGTCCATCTGCAGCGCGGGCTCCGGGGGCAGCCAGGTTCCGAACGCCAGCACGCGCTGCGGGGAGGAGTCGCGCGGCAGCACCATGGAGATGTCGCCGGAAATCTGAACGCGGTTGTCGCCGGCGGGCCAGGAGATCAGGATCTGCGGTTCGGCGAACAGCAGCGCTCCGAAGCGGTCGGCCTGGAGCTGAAGTTCCCCGATCCGGGTGCGCAGCCGCGCCTCGTTCTTGACCAGGCGCACCCGCGTGCGCATCAACAGGATCGCGGCCACCACCGAGAAGCCGAGCAGCGCCAGCGCAGTGGCGAGGACGGCGAGTTCCTGCCGGTTGAAATCCAGCATGGTGGAGAGAGTGTCGATGAGATCGGCGGCCCTGGCCGGCGCAGCCGGCAGCAGCGCCGCAAGAGCGCTCCCAATCAAGCCGCTGCGCGCCAGCGACGTGCACGACAGCAGCGTCCGACGCATCGACACGATCACGCCTGACATAGTTGCCCCAAGACCGCACGAATTTGCGCGCGGCGACCCCCGTCGCGCGCGAATCAAAAGACAATACCCCCACCGCGACTCCGCCGGTAAGAGTCCAGATCGTGAACGTAAAGACGGGCCAACAAAAATGCGGAGCGCGCGGTTCCAAGGCGCGTGATTTTGCAGATGATTTTCGCTGAGATTGCCGTGCGTTAGCGCCCGGTCGAACCAAAACCGCCGGCGCCGCGATCGGTCGGCGACAACGTCGCGACGGGAACCAGGGCAGCCTGGACCACGGGTGCGATCACCATTTGGGCGATGCGCTCGCCGCGCTTGATCACGAAGGGCGCCGCGCCGTGGTTGATCAGGATCACCTTGATCTCGCCGCGGTAGTCCGCGTCGATCGTGCCCGGCGAGTTCAGCACGGTGACGCCGTGCTTGGCGGCAAGCCCCGAGCGCGGCCGCACCTGCGCCTCGTGCCCCGGCGGCAGCGCGATCGCAAGGCCCGTCGGCACCAGCGCGTATTGGCCCGGGGCGAGCGTCATCGGCTCGCTGTCCGGAACGGCTGCCATCAGGTCGAGGCCGGCGGCCTCGCTGGTCTGATAGGCCGGCGACGGCAGACCTTCGGCATGGGCGAGGCGCTGCAGTTCAACCGTGACCTTCGTGCTCAAGATGTCGTCTCCAGGGATTTGTCGGCCACGCTTCTGGCGACATGCGCGACCAGTTCGATGGCGACCTGTTCCTTGGTCATCACCGGCCAGGAATCAACTGCAATCTCGCCGTCCTTCGCACCGTCCTTGCGGCTGAGGAGGTGGACGGTGTTGCGGTCGCCGCCCATCACGCCGGTGGCCGGCGACACGTCATTGGCGACGATCCAGTCGCAGCCCTTGCGCGCGAGTTTTGCTTTGGCGTTGTCGATGAGATGTTCGGTTTCGGCGGCAAAGCCGATCACCAGGGGTGGGCGCTTGTCGGTCAGCTTCGAGATCGTGGCGAGGATGTCGGGATTCTCGACCAGCTGAAGCGGCGGCATGCCGGCCGCGGTCTTCTTCAGCTTCTGCTCGCCCTCGTTGGCGACGCGCCAGTCGGCGACCGCGGCCGCGAAGATCGCGATATCGGCGGGAAGCGCGGCCTGAACCTGCTCCAGCATCTGCCGTGCCGATTCGACGTGCTTCACCGTCACACCGGATGGATCGTCGAGGTCGACCGGGCCGCTCACTAGGATCACCTCGGCGCCGGCGGCCTGCGCGGCGGCGGCAATGGCAAAGCCCTGCTTGCCGGAGGAGCGGTTGGCGATGTAGCGCACGGGGTCGATCGGCTCGTGCGTGGGACCCGCGGTGATCAGCACGCGCTTGCCGGCGAGCGGGCGCGGCACCGGCGGTCGCAGCAACCGCTCGGCGGCGTTGGCGATCTCGATGGCTTCCGACATGCGGCCTGTTCCAGCTTCGCCGGCCTCGGCCATCTCGCCCGCGTTCGGGCCAATCAGCGCCACGCCGTCGCGCTGGAGCTGAGCGACGTTGCGGCGCGTCGCCGCGTTGCTCCACATCAGCGGGTTCATCGCCGGCGCCAGCAGCACCTTGCGGTTGGTCGCGAGCAGGATGGCGCTGGCGAGGTCGTCGGCGTGGCCGTTCGCCATCTTCGCCATCAGGTCGGCCGTCGCCGGCGCCACGACGATCAGGTCGCAGTCGCGCGCGAGACGAATGTGTCCGGCGTCGAACTCGCTCTGGGGGTCGAACAGGTCGGTATAGACGCGCTCATGCGACAGGGCGCTCGCCGCCAGCGGCGTCACGAATTGCTGGGCCGCCTTGGTCAGCACGCAGCGGACCTCGATGCGCCGTTCCTTCAGCCTGCGGATCAGGTCGAGCGACTTGTACGCCGCGATCCCGCCGCCGATGATCAGGGTGATGCTGGCCTCGGGGAGGGCGCCGGTGCGCTGCGGCGCCGGTGTGGCGGATGGGGCAGGCGGCACCGCAAGCGGCGTCAGCGGCTCCTCGCGGCCCTCGATCAGCTCCCGCAGGATGACCCGGACCTCTTCCTCGACCGACCTGCGGTTCTTGGCCGAGCGCAGCCGCAGATAGGTTTTGACGCCGTCGTCGAGCTTGCGGATGGTCAGGCTTGCCATGACGCCCCTCCAGCACGGAATGATAGCGATGCTATCACTTTCGTGATTGCAGTGCAATCATAGATTCCGGACGGCGATCAGGATGCCGATGAATGTCGCGGCGATGATCCACAGCGCCACGGTGCGCCAGCGGTTCTTGCGGCCTTCGCTGCGCCCCATGGCCACGATGCTCTCCGGCGACAGCCTGATGCCCTCGCGGGTCATGGTCTCGAACTGCTCGAGGACCTTCACCGACCGCTCGGCGATCTCCGGCAGGCGCATCAGCACGCGCGCGATGTCGCCGGTCCCGGCCAGCGCGCCCTGCACCCGGCCGATCGGCCCGAGATTGCGCTCGATCCATTCGCGTACCACGGGGTCGGCGATCTTCCAGATGTCGAGCTTGGGATCGAAGCCGCGGGCCACGCCCTCGACCACCACCATGGTCTTCTGCAGCAGGATCAGTTCGGGCCGCGTGGTCATGTCGAACAGGCCGGTGACCTCGAGCAGCAGCGTCAAGAGCCGCGCCATCGAGATCTCCTCGGCGGTGCGGTTGTGAATGGGCTCGCCGATGGCACGGATGGCTTGCGCGAAATTCTCGACGGAATGGTGCGCGGGCACGTAGCCCGCCTCGAAATGCACCTCGGCGACGCGGCGATAGTCGCGGGTGATGAAGCCGAGCAGGATCTCGGCGAGGAAGCGCCGCTCCTTCATGCCGAGCCGGCCCATGATGCCGAAATCGACCGCGACGAGCCGGCCGGCATCGTCCAGGAACAGATTGCCCGGATGCATGTCGGCGTGGAAGAAGCCGTCGCGCAGCGCGTGCCGCAAGAAGCTCTGGATCACCTTGCGGCCGAGGTCGGGCAGGTCGACCTGCGACTGTGCAAGGCGCTTGTGGTCGTTCAGCGCGATGCCGTCGATCCACTCCATCGTCAGCACGTTGTGCGTGGTGCGGTCCCAATCGACGGTCGGCACGCGGAAATCAGGATCGTCGCGCGTGTTCTCTGCCATCTCCGACAGCGCGGCGGCTTCCAGCCGCAAATCCATCTCCATCGCGACCGAGCGCGACATGGTGTTGATGACTTCGATCAGGCGCAGCCGCCGCGCCTCGGACGAATAGGCTTCGGCCTTGTGCGCGACGTAGAAGAAATCGGAGAGGTCGCGGCGGAAGCGTGCGGCGACGTTGGGCCGCAGCACCTTCACTGCGACCGATTTGCGGATACCGTCGCGCAGCACCTCGCCGCGATGCACCTGCGCGATCGAGGCCGCTGCGACCGGCGGGCCGAAGCTCGCGAAAATGTCCTTCAGCGGCCGTTCCAGCGACGTCGCGATGGCGGCCTCGGCCTCTTCCTGAGGAAACGGCGGCAGGCGGTCCTGCAGGCTTTCGAGGTCGCGCGCCATGATGACGCCGACCACGTCGGGACGCGTCGCCAGGAATTGTCCGAGCTTGAGATAGGCCGGGCCCATCCGCGTCAGCGCGCGCGCTATCCGCGGGCCGTGCTTGGTGCCGCGGCGCTCAATGATGCGCGCCAGTTTCAGCGCGAGCTGTCCCGGCGGCGGCACCAGGCTCGGATCGACCGAGCCGAACACGCCCTCGCGCGCGAACACGAACGCGGCGCGGATCAGGCGCGTCATGTGGGTGATGGCAGAAATCACAAACGCCAGCCCGAATGCAGTGCCACGATGCCGCCGGAGAGTGTCTGCCAGCTGACGCGGGAAAAGCCGGCCTCGCGGATCATGTCGGCGAAAGCGGCAGGCCTCGGAAACTTGCGGATCGATTCGACGAGATATTGGTAGGATTCGGCGTCGCCCGTGACCATGCGGCCGAGTGGCGGGATCACCTTGAACGAGAACAGATCATAGAGCTTGTCGAGCCCGGGCATCTCGACGGTGGAGAACTCGAGACAGAGGAAGCGGCTGCCGGGCCTGAGCACGCGATAGGCCTCGCGCAGCGCCAGGTCGATCTGCGGCACGTTGCGAATGCCGAAAGCGATCGTATATGCGTCGAAGCTGCGATCGGCGAAGGCGAGCGCTTCGGCATTGCCTTCGACGAAGTCGACCCGGGTGTCGAGATGCTGCTTGGCAGCGCGTTCGCGGCCCACGGCCAGCATATCGGTGTTGATGTCGCAGACGGTGGCATGGAAACCCGCACCTGCGGCCTTGGCGGCGCGGAACGCGATGTCGCCGGTGCCACCGGCAACGTCGAGCAGCGCGAACGGCCGGTCGCCCCGGGGCGGGTCGAGCGCCGTGATCATGATGTCCTTCCAGACCCGGTGCAGGCCACCGGACATCAGGTCGTTCATCAAGTCATAGCGCGACGCCACGCTGTGAAACACATCGTTCACCAGTGTCTGCTTGTCGCCCAGGGGGACGTCCCTGAAGCCAAAATGCGTGGTTTCGCCCGGCCGATCCATTACTCTACTCCGCGAGGCGGACCATAGCGCGCCCGCCGCAATGGCGCTATCACACCGCCCTCATAAGGTGAATGCCTGACCATGCCTGAATTGCCAGAAGTCGAGACCGTCCGCCGCGGCCTTCAGCCGGTGATGGAGGGTGCGAAAATCCTCGTCGCGGAGGCCCGCCGGCCGGACTTGCGCTTTCCGTTCCAGCCGGACTTCGTGGCCCGGCTCAAGGGGCAGGTCGTCACGGGGCTCGGCCGCCGTGCAAAATATCTCATGGCCGATCTCGGCTCCGGCGATGTTCTGCTGATGCATCTCGGCATGTCGGGCTCGTTCCGTGTCATCAAGCCGGACGACGACATCCGGCCCGGCGAGTTTCATTATCCGCGGGCCAAGGATTCCACCCACGATCACGTGCTGTTTCGGATGTCCTCCGGCGCCGACATCGTGTTCAACGATCCGCGCCGCTTCGGCTACATGAAGGTGATCGCGCGCAATGCGATCGACGACGAGCCGCTGCTCCGTGGGCTCGGACCCGAGCCGCTCGGCAACGAATTCGACGCCGCGATGCTGGCGCGCTCCTGCGCCGGCAAGACCACCAGCCTGAAGGCCGCGCTGCTCGACCAGCGCGTCGTGGCAGGGCTTGGCAACATCTATGTCTGCGAGGCGCTGCACCGCTCGCATCTGTCGCCGCGCCGGATTGCCGCGACCTTGTCAACGAAGAAGGGTGAGGCAACGGACCATGCCAAGAGACTGGTCGGTGCGATCCACACCGTGCTGAACGACGCGATCAAGGCCGGCGGCTCCAGCTTGCGCGATCACCGCCAGACCACCGGCGAGCTCGGCTATTTCCAGCATTCGTTCAAGGTCTATGACCGCGAAGGCGAAAAATGCACGACCCCGCGCTGCGGCGGCATCATCAAGCGGTTCGTGCAGAACGGCCGCTCGACCTTCTGGTGCCCGAAATGTCAGAAGTGACCTCAGGCTTGTCACCGAGAGGCCCTGAGTCTCGGCGAAGGCGATGACCCACCACGCCGTCATTGCAAGCGCAGCGAAGCAATCCGGCCGGGCTGGTGGCCGGACTGCCTCGTCGCTTGGGCTCGTTCACTGGATGGCGAGAGCCCGACTGTCGTCCGAGCGATCGCCCCGCTCAGGACGCCAGTGTCGTGATCTCGTCCGCCCCCTGTTCTGCAGCGATCTGCAGCATGCCGTGCGCAGCCGAGATGACCTGGTCGATCAGGACATTGGTGGTGGCTTCGAGCTCGAGCCGGGTCTGGATCCAGCGCCAGAGGCCGCGGATCTCGTCCGCCGATTTGCCGTTCGGCGCGAATTCGCTCACGGCAAGGCCGCTGGCGAGCGCGTCCTGGTGATCGTTGCGCATCACGATCAGCGGACGCGCGAGCACGTCGGCAAGATCGAGCGCAGCTTCCTCGGCGAGCGCGCCCGCGGCGTTGTCGATGCGCTGGCCGCGGATCGGCGTCTGGTTGAGCACGAAGCTGTAGGGCCGCTTCCAGGCGCGGGCGACGCTGAGCGTCGAGACGGTGGCCTCGATGTCGGCGACGCTCGGGCGGGCCGGGATCAGGCAGAGATCGGAATGGCGGATTGCGGCCGTGGTCGCGGCGCTGAGACCGGCCGCGGTGTCGACGATCGCGAGCTGGAGGCCGCTGTCGGCGAGCATCTTCAGGCGTGGCTGGATATCGGCGGCGTGATAGATCGGCTCGACGATGAGATCGTCGGTGGTGCGGCGGCGTTGCCAGTTGGACAGGGTGCCCTGTGGGTCGGTCTCGATCAGGCGAACGGTGAAGCCGGACTGCTTGGCCGCCAGCGCGAGGCCGACTGCGAGTGTGCTCTTGCCACTGCCGCCCTTTTGGGTGGCCAGTACGATCGTGTGCATTGAAGTTCAATCCTTTGGAGGGCTGGGTCAGGAATACGCCACGCGAACGTGCACCGCTTCGCGATGCTGAGCTCTTCTCGCTCAGGACGTGCCGGCCCGATCCAAAGGGGATCGCGGGGGTCCGAATCAACGGTAACGATGATGGCGGAATAGGGAATGCCAGCGAATCCGTACCACTACCGGCTCCGTAGTCGTACGTGTGATGGTTGACCGTGGACAAAGCGCAGCACGTCAGTGATGCGCTGCTGAGCCGGGGCCCCGTGAGCCACTTGCACGGAATTTGAGGAAGCATGGGTCCCGGCTCAGCGGAGCGGCATTTCATGCCGCACCGCGTCCGGGACACGAGATTGGAGTGGGCAGCGGCCTACTTCCGGACGCAGATGACGCGCACGACAGCGGCCTTGGTGTCCGTCGACGTGCCGTTCGCAGCGACGCCGTTCGCCTTCAGGAATCCGCGCACCGCCTCTGCGGAGACCATCAAAGCCTGTGACGCCGGGACCGATGTCGCAGGACCTGCGACCATGGCCGGCTTCAGCAGCGCGATGCCGGCGAACTTGCCGTCGGCGTCGACGGCCGGGCTGCCGGAGAAGCCGACCGCGGGCGGCGGAGAGAGTGCGGAATTGCTGCTCGTCACCGCCGCCAGCGCAGCCTTGACGCTCGACACGGCGGCCGCGCCGCCCTGGCTTTGCGGATCGGCGATGCCGACGATGTCGACATTCACCTTCGCTGCGCCGCCGGCGAGGCTGAGCGGCTTCAGGCCGCGGGCGCCGTAGATGTGCAGGAGCGCGAGATCATGCTCCTTGTCCTCGGCGAGGCGGTCGGCGTTGCCATGACCGGCGATCGTGATCGCGAGGCAGCCATCGGTGACGAGGCGGTCGGCGACGATCGCACCGTCCTCGCTGACGACGATGCCGGTGCCATATTCGACGGTCTTGCGCGGCGGCGGCCCGGCTTGCGGTCCGGACGGAAATGCATTGAATGCGCTCGACATCGCGATCACGACCGGCTCGACCGTGTTTTCGGTCGCCTGGTCGTAGAGGATCGTCATGGTGCGGACCTCGTCGCCCTTGAAGGTGCCACGCACGTAAAATTTCTTCAGGCCCTGCAATCCCGACAGCACGAAGAAGTCGGGCTTCACCACGGTGTAATCGACCTTGCGCCCGGATGGCTCCTTCTCCAGGTCGGCGAGCTTTGCCGAGGTCGGGTTCACCTCCTTGCGGCGGCTGAGCAGCACCTGCACCGTGCCGGTCGGCGAGGTCCATTTCGAGCCGTTGGCGTCGCTGGCCTGCTGCGGCACCAGCTTGCCGGGAATGCCGAGCCGGGCGCCGCTGGTCGGCTCCGTCACGATCTTCCAGCCGACGCTCTCCTGCTTCTTTCGCGCCGCCTCGGCGAGCGCGGCGCGTTCCTGCGGATTGAGCACACCGGTCGGCTTGCCGCCCTTGGCCTTCTGGTACGCCTTGATGGCGTTGACCATGCGCTCGCTGACGTCGCCGGTGATGGCGCCGTTATATTGGCCGACCCAGGCGAGGTCGGACTGGAGCGACAGCCGCTCCGCTCTTGACATGGCATCGGCCGTCGCCGACGGCGTCTGCATTGCGGGAGGCTGGATCGGTACGGTCTGGACCGTCTTGGGCTTGGTGCCCGGGACCTGTGGCGCCGTCATCTGGGCGTTCGCGCCTGTGGCGGCCGCAAACATCAGTGTTGCCGCAAGCATCGATCTCATGACAAATCCAGCCAGCCCATTGAACGCAGTGTCATTGAAGCACATCTCGTTGGTCGCGAACAATGTTGCGGTGGTTCAGATGGCTGAGCGGCCACGACCTCAGGTCCTCATCCTGAGGAGCGGCTCAAAGGCCGCGTCTCGAAGGATGGCCACAGGCGAGATCGGGACCCTTCATGGTTCGAGACGCGCGTTCCGCGCTCCTCACCATGAGGAGTGAGAGGAATGTAGGACGATGCTGAGTCCGGACGAACTCGAACGCTATGCCCGTCATATCGTGCTGCGCGATGTCGGCGGGCCGGGCCAGGCTGCGCTGAAGCGGGCCTCCGTGCTGGTGATCGGCGCCGGCGGGCTCGGCGCCCCCGCACTGATGTATCTGGCTGCCGCCGGCGTCGGCACGCTCGGCGTGGTCGACGACGACGTGGTCTCACTGTCCAACCTGCAGCGCCAGGTCATCCATACGACGCCCGACATCGGCCGCCACAAGGTCGAGAGCGCCGCCGAGCGGATCTCGGCGCTCAATCCGCATGTCCGCTTCGTCGGCCACGCCACCTGGCTCAACGCCGACAACGCGCTCAGCCTGATCGGCGACTACGACCTCGTGCTCGACGGCTCCGACAATTTTTCGACGCGCTATCTCGTCTCCGACGCCTGCTTCTTCGCCAAGCGGCCGCTGATCACGGCGGCGCTCGGCACCTTCGACGGCTCGCTCACCACCATCCGCGCGCACGAGACGAACGAGCAGGGCGAGTTCAATCCGACCTATCGCTGCCTGTTTCCGGAAGCGCCCCCACCCGGAATCGTTCCGGCCTGTGCGGAGGCCGGCGTCATGGGAGCGCTGGCGGGCGTGCTCGGCTCGATGATGGCGCTGGAGGCGATCCGCGAGATCGTCGGCTTCGGCGACGGCCTCGTCGGCCGTCTCCTGATGATCGATGCGCGCGCGATGCGCTTCGAGACGCTGCGCTACGGGCGCGATCCGGCCAATCCGCTCAACGGCGACGGGCCTGTGATCAGCGATCTCAGCGCCCATCGCACCTGATTGCCGCCGTTACCTGGTGGCCGGTTTCTCGCTGTCGAGATGGGCCATCTGCTCGGCCGCGTAACGCGTGCCCGAAGCGACATCCGGCGGGAAAGCTTTCGCCAATGCTGCGAGATGAGTTTGCGTCAGCGTCACCTTGGTTGCGCCGAGCGCTTCGGCCAGACGGTTGCGGGTCCGGGCGCCGACCAGTGGCACGATCTCCCGGCCCTGCGCCGCCACCCAGGCGATCGCGACTTGCGCAGGCGTCGCGCCGACCTCATTCGCGATCGCGCGCAGAGAATCCACCAGCGCGAGATTGGCATCGAGGTTCGCGCCCTGGAAGCGCGGCGTCATCAGCCGGTGGTCCTTGCCGGACTTACCCGAATCCTTCGACCAGTGACCGCTGATCAGGCCGCGCGCCAGGACACCATAGGCGGTGATACCGATGCCGAGCTCGCGGCAGGTCTTGAGGATGTCGCGTTCGATGCCGCGCTCGATCAGCGAATATTCGATCTGAAGATCGGCGATCGGATGCACCGCATGCGCGCGGCGGATGGTGTCGGAGCCGACCTCGGACAGGCCGATATGCCTGACATAGCCCGCCTTCACGAGATCGGCGAGGCCGCCGATGGTGTCTTCGATGGGAACGTTCGGATCGAGCCGCGCCGGACGATAGATGTCGACATGGTCGGTGCCGAGCCGCTGGAGCGAATAGGCGAGGAAGTTCCTGCTTGCCGCCGGCCGGCAGTCCATGCCGGTGAATTCGCCGGCGGGGCCGCGTAGCGCGCCGAACTTGACGCTGATCCGCACCTTTTCGCGTGAGACGTCCTTGAGCGCCTCACGGATCAGCATCTCGTTATGGCCCATGGCGTAGAAATCGCCGGTGTCGAGCAGCGTGATGCCCGCATCGAGCGCCGCATGGATCGTGGCGATGCTTTCGCCGCGATCGGAAGGACCGTAGGCGTCGGACATGGCCATGCACCCGAGACCGAGGCTCGAGACGGTGGGGCCGGTTGAACCGAGTTTTCGTTGTTCCATGATGGCTCTCCTCGAAGGGCGGCGGCTGAGCGCCGCGTGACGAGGCAGATATGCGCCCGGCCGATTGAGCCGATAAGCTGGACAATCCGGAATAGCTTGTTCACACTAGCGAACAATGGCCGAGCCTGACCTGCGAGATCTCGATGTCTTCATGGCGGTCGCCCGCACCCGCAATTTCCGGCGTGCGGCGGTCGAAATCCGTGTGTCAGTGTCTAGTCTCAGCCAGCGGCTCCGGGACCTGGACGAGCGCCTCGGCGTCCGCCTGATGAACCGCACCACGCGCAGCGTCGCGCTGACCGAGGCGGGCGAACTGCTGCTGTCGCGCGTCGCTCCGGCCTTGCGCGATGTCGGCGATGCCCTGGACCAGGTGCGCGGACTGCGCGAGGTCGCCTCGGGCCGCCTCCGCATCAACGCGCCCCCGCCGGCGGTCGATCTGGTGCTGGCGCCGATGGTCGGGCCGTTTCTGGCGGCGCATCCGCAGGTCGATCTCGACATCGTTTCCGAGAGCGGATTCGTCGACATCGTCAGCGCCGGCTTTGATGCCGGCGTGCGCTATGGCGAACACCTCGCGCAGGACATGGTGGCGATTCCGCTGAGTGGTCCGCAGCACTATGCCGTCGTCGCCTCGCCCGACTACGTCGCGCGCCGCGGCCGGCCGGAGCATCCGAAGGACCTGCTCGACCATGAATGCATTCGCGCCCGCTATTCGAGCGGCGTCATGAATGATCTGGAATTCGAGAGAGCCGGGCAGGTCGTGAAGGTCGATCCGCCGGCGAAGCTGATCTCGACGAATATGAACCTTGCGATGCGCGCCGCGCTCGACGGCGTCGGCATCTGGGCCACGCTCGACGGCTATGTCGGCGATGCCGTGAAGTCGGGCGCACTGATCAGCCTGATGGAAGATTGGTGCGAGCCGTTTCCAGGCCCGTTCCTGTACTACCCAAGCCGGCGCCAGACGCCGCCGGCGCTGCGCGCGTTCGTCGATTTCGCCGCGGATTGGCGCAAGCGCGAGACGCGCGGCAGTTAGATCTTACAGCATGCTCGGCAGCACGCGATCCGGCGGCTTGTGGGCGTCGAGGAAGGTGCGAATGTTGATGATCACCTTCTCGCCCATCTCGACGCGGCCTTCGATCGTGGCCGAGCCCATATGCGGCAGCAACGTGACCTTGCCGGCCCTGGCGAGCCGCACCAGTTTCGGGTTGACCGCGGGCTCGTGCTCGTAGACGTCGAGGCCGGCGCCGGCGATCTCGCCGCCTTCGATCAACTTGATCAGCGTGTCCTCGTCGGTCACCTCGCCGCGCGCGGTGTTGACGATGTAGGCGTCCTTGCGGATCAGCTTCAGCCGCCGCGCCGAGAGCAGATGATAGGTCGCCGGCGTGTGCGGACAGTTCACCGAGATGATGTCCATCCGCGCCAACATCTGGTCGAGGCTTTCCCAGTAGGTCGCCCCTAACTCTTCGGCGATGACAGGAGCGACGGGACGGCGGTTGTGATAGTGGATCTGCAGGCCGAACGCGCGCGCGCGGCGCGCCACCGCCTGGCCGATGCGGCCCATGCCGATGATGCCGAGACGCTTGCCGCCGATGCGGTGGCCCAGCATCCAGGTCGGCGACCAGCCCGCCCAGGGCTTTCCTTCGGTCAGGATCGAGGCGCCTTCGATCATCCGCCTGGGCACCGCGAGGATCAGCGCCATGGTCATATCAGCGGTGTCTTCGGTCAGAACCTTCGGCGTATTGGTGACGGTGATGCCGCGGGCATGGGCGGCCGCAACGTCGATATTGTCGACGCCATTGCCGAAATTGGCGATCAGGCGGAGCTTGCAGTCGGGCTGGTTCACGACATCGGCGCTGATGTGATCGGTGACGGTCGGAACCAGCACGTCGGCGGTACGCGCGGCTTCCGCGATCTGGTCGGGTGACATCGGCGTGTCCTCGAGATTGATGCGCGCGTCGAACAGCTCGCGCATCCGCGTCTCGATCGAATCCGGCAGCTTGCGCGTCACCACGACGAGGGGCTTTTTCTTCACCGACATGTCCTGCTCTCATGAGGCGTCGCGGTCCGCCTCTGTCGCCAAAGGCCGGCCGTTGAGGCCTCATTAACCCGGTTGTTCGACACTGCCCTTGCCGTGTCCGTCCCCGGCGCTTCCTCCAAGCTCTCCCGACATTTCCGGCCGGAAAATCGGGGCAAACTGGTTGTTCAAGTGCCCGTCCTCTCTAGCAGAAGGCCGGGCCAAGACAAGAACCACTGGCCGAGGCTTGGAACCCGCGTGGGGCGGGATAAGGGGCAGACGCGGCAGGGTTTTGGAATTTGGGGTGAGGATCCGGTTCGGCCGGGTCTTCGACAGGAGACGGGTTGATGGCGTTGGGGCGTTTTTGTTCGGTGATGGCGCTCGTTTGCACCTGGTTGAGCGCCTCGGTCGGCCCCTCGCATTCGGCGAAGGACAATACCCCGCAGACCGCCAGCGGCTTGCCGGTGCCGCGCTATGTCAGCCTCAAGTCGGATCACGTGAACGTCCGCGCCGGCCCAACCAAGGACAATGACGTCGCCTGGGTCTACACCCGCGCCGGCCTGCCGGTCGAAATCACCGCCGAGTTCGAGAACTGGCGCCGGGTCCGCGATTCCGAGGGCGCCGAGGGCTGGGTCTATCACTCGCTGCTGTCGGGCCGCCGCACCGCGGTCGTCACCATGAAGCACAAGGACGACCTCGCCCCGATCTACGACCGGCCCGATCCCGACAGCGCGGTTGCAGCAAAGCTCCAGGCCGGCGTCGTCACGCAGGTTAAGAAGTGCACCGCAAACTGGTGCCGCGTCATCGGCAACGGCTTTGACGGCTGGATCCAGCAGGAGCGCCTCTGGGGCGTCTATTCGGACGAGCAGGTCAACTGACGCCGCAGGCGCGGCGAAACCGTTACCCCAACGTCATGCCCGGGCTCGTCCCGGGCATCCACGTACTTTCACGCTTAGCCCAAGAACGCGGATGGCCGGGACAAGCCCGGCCATGACGATCAGATCAGCGATGTAGGACGATCTCAGCGCTTCTTGCGCAGGCGCACGACCATGTCGATACGGGAGATCTCGTAGCCCTCGGGCACCTCCGGCATCTTCGACAGCGCCAGATGCGGGTCCTCGATGTCGACCAGCTCGTGGCTGTTCTCGAGGTAGTAGTGATGGTGAGTCGTGACGTTGGTGTCGAAATAGGTCTTGGTGCCGTCGACACTGACCTGGCGGAGCAGGCCGGCATCGGTGAGCTGGTTCAACGTGTTGTAGACGGTCGCCAGCGATACCGGAACCTTGGCCAGGGTCGCTTCCTCGTAGAGCATTTCAGCCGTGAGGTGACGAGCACCCTTGCCGAACAGCAGCCAGCCGAGCGCCATGCGTTGGCGCGTCGGACGGAGCCCCGCGGACTGGAGCATTTCGTTGACGTCGTGCCACGGGCAGCCGGTCAAGGCCGGCTGGCGGCCGGACAGGAGGGCCGCGGCATGGGCGTCGTCGTCGTAGTGGGACGCGGTATTCTCGGTCATTTCCAGATTTCGGGCACGCGTGAACAATATCTCTTTGTTACTATAAGAACAGAAAGATGCAGATGCAAGTTTCTCGCAACTAGAGAGGTTCTAATCAGGCTTGGAACCGCGTGGTGAGCGCGTCATTTTACCTTCATGGATGCGCTTTGCCACCCGAAATGGCCTGTGTTAGAGAGCGCGCGGTTCCGCTTAGCCGATTTTGGTGCAGCCGAGCATGAAGGCTTGGTTCGCAGTCCATCCGGGGCTTGCGCGAGTCGCGGCCGATGGTGGCAATTGGCGTTGCTGTCCGATCGAGACGGGGCCATTTTCGCCAAAGAACGCCGCTCAATCGGGATTGAACAGAGGCTCGTGAATGCTGAACAGGCGCAACGGTTATGATTACGAAGATCTGCTGGCCTGTGCCCGCGGCGAGATGTTCGGTCCGGGCAATGCCCAGCTGCCTCTGCCGCCGATGCTGATGTTCGACCGCATCACGGAAATCACCGACAATGGCGGTGAATTCGGCAAGGGGCTGGTGCGCGCCGAGCTCGACGTGAAGCCTGATCTCTGGTTCTTCGGCTGCCATTTCAAGAACGACCCGGTGATGCCCGGCTGCCTCGGCCTGGATGCGCTGTGGCAAATGGTCGGCTTTTACCTCGGCTGGGTCGGCGGCGAAGGCCGCGGCCGGGCGCTCGGCCTCAGCGAGCTGAAGTTCGGCGGCCAGGTGCTGACCGACGCCCGCAAGGTTGTGTACAACGTCGATATCAAACGCGTGATGCGGGCAAAGCTGGTGCTCGGCATCGCCGACGGGTGGCTTTCGGTCGATGGCCAGATTATTTATCGCGCCAAGGATCTGAAGGTCGGCCTGTTCAAGCAGGGCGCGAGCCTGGGCTGAGCGCATCACCAAGAAGACAACGATTGAGGCGAGGCTGTCATGAGGCGGGTTGTGGTCACCGGAATGGGCATCGTCTCGTCCATCGGAAACAACACCCAGGAAGTGCTTGCGAGCCTTCACGAGGCGAAGTCTGGCATTTCGCGGGCGGGGAAATATGCCGAGCTCGGCTTCCGTTCGCAGGTGCAAGGTGAGCCCACGCTCGATCCGTCGACGGTGGTCGACCGCCGCGCGATGCGTTTCCTCGGCCAGGGTGCGGCGTGGAATCACGTCGCGATGGAGCAGGCGATCCAGGACTCCGGCCTGTCGCCGGACGAAGTCTCCAACATCCGTACCGGCATCATCATGGGCTCCGGCGGTCCCTCGGCGCGCACCATCGTCGAAGCCGCCGACATCACCCGCTCCAAGGGACCCAAGCGCGTCGGCCCGTTTGCGGTGCCGAAGGCGATGTCTTCCACGGCCTCCGCGACGCTTGCAACCTGGTTCAAGATCAAGGGCGTGAACTATTCGATCTCCTCGGCCTGCGCGACGTCGAACCATTGCGTCGGCAATGCCTACGAGACGATCCAGATCGGCAAGCAGGACATCATCTTCGCCGGCGGCTGCGAGGAGCTGGACTGGTCGCTGTCGGTGCTGTTCGACGCCATGGGCGCGATGTCCTCGAAGTACAACGACACACCGGCCACGGCCTCGCGTCCCTACGACATCAATCGCGACGGCTTCGTCATCGCCGGCGGCGCCGGCGTGCTGGTGCTGGAAGAGCTCGAGCATGCCAAGGCGCGCGGTGCGCGCATCTATGGCGAGATTGTCGGCTACGGCGCGACCTCGGACGGCTACGACATGGTGGCGCCTTCGGGCGAAGGCGCCGAGCGCTGCATGCGCATGGCGATGTCGACGGTGAAGACCAGGGTCGACTACATCAATCCGCACGCGACCTCGACGCCGGCCGGCGATCCGCCGGAGATCGAGGCGATCCGCAAGGTGTTCGGCGTCGGCGAGAAGTGCCCGCCGATCTCGGCGACCAAGGCGCTAACCGGCCATTCGCTCGGTGCCACCGGCGTGCAGGAAGCGATCTATTCGCTGCTGATGATGAACAACGGCTTCGTCTGTGAGAGCGCGCACATCCAGGAGCTCGATCCCGTATTCGCCGACATGCCGATCGTGCGCAAGCGCATCGACAACGTCAAGATCGGCACCGTGCTGTCGAACTCCTTCGGCTTCGGCGGCACCAACGCCACGCTGGTGTTCAGCCGGCTGGATGCGTAATTTCAGCGACGCCGTCATGCCCCGCGCAGGCGGGGCATCCAGTACGCCGCGCCCTCACGACTACCACGACTGTCTCGGAATACTGGATCGCCCGCCTACGCGGGCGATGACGTCGGAATGATAAGGAGCCGTGAGGCAATGGAAGGTTTGATGAAAGGCAAGCGCGGTCTGATCATGGGCATCGCCAACGATCATTCCATCGCCTGGGGCATGGCGCGGACGCTGCATGCCCACGGCGCCGAGCTCGCCTTCACCTTCCAGGGCGAGGCGCTCGGCAAGCGCGTCAAGCCGCTGGCCGAGCAGCTCGGCGTCGATCTGGTGCTGCCCTGCGACGTCGAAGACATCGCCAGTGTCGATGCGACCTTCGCGGCGCTCCGCGAGACATGGGGCGGGCTCGACTTCGTCATCCACGCCATCGGCTTTGCCGACAAGAACGAGCTGAAGGGCCGTTATGCCGACACCAGCCGCGAGAATTTTTCGCGCACCATGGTGATCTCCTGCTTCTCCTTCACGGAGGTCGCAAAGCGCGCCGCCGAGCTGATGGCGGAAGGCGGCAGCATGATCACGCTGACCTTCGGCGCCTCGGAGCGCGCGATGCCGAACTACAACGTGATGGGCGTGGCGAAGGCGGCGCTGGAGGCTTCCGTGCGCTATCTCGCCGCCGATTTCGGGCCGCGCGGCATCCGCGTCAACGCCATCTCCGCAGGTCCCATCCGTACGCTCGCCGGCTCCGGCATCGGTGAGGCACGGGCGATGTTCGCCTACATGCAGAAGCACGCGCCGCTGCGCCGCGGCGTCACGCTCGACGATCTCGGCGGCTCGGCGTTGTATCTGCTGTCCGATCTCTCCGGCGGCGTGACCGGCGAGATCCACTACGTGGATTCCGGCTACAACGTCATCCTGATGCCGCGGCCGGACGATCTGAAGGCTGAATAGGATGCTTTCGTAGGGTGGGCAAAGCGAAGCATGCCCACCTCTTCCCTCACTCTCGTCGAGACGGTGGGCACGGCGCAAGAGCGCCTTCGCCCATCCTGTGAATCTCCCATCTAACCGGCCGCGATCTTCTCCGCGCGCTGGAACGCCGGCCGCGCCATGCAGCGCGCCAGATAGGCGTCGAAGACCGGGCGCGACGGCACCATCTTGAACAGGCGCACCGCGAAATTCAGGCCGGAGCCGACCGTGATGTCGGCGGTGGAAAATTCTTCGCCGAGAATCCACGGTCCTTTCTCAAGCGCGGCTTCCAGCACGTCGAACACCTGCGTCGCGCTGCCCCACGCCGCGGTCGAGGTCGGGATCTCGATCTTGGTGAAGATCTGGATGATGGCGGGCTCGATGCAGCCCGGCGAGAAGAACAGCCATTGCAGGTAGCGCGCGCGGCGCGGGTCGGTCACGGCAGGCGCAAGCTTCGTCTCGGGATAGCGGTCGGCGATGTAGGCGCAGATGGCGGCGGCTTCGCCGAGCGCCGCCTCGCCGTCGGTCAGAGCCGGCACCTTTCCCATCGGGTTGATCTTGAGGAAGTCTGGGGCCTTCTGCGCGCCGGTCGAGATGTCGGTCAGCACGCGCTCATAGGGCAGGCCGCTCTCCTCCATCAGCCAGAGCGTCGTGAACGAGCGCGAGCGGGGCGACCAATAGAGCTTGATCATGGGGCGGAACCTTCCGGAGACGAGCGGCGAATAGCGCGCAATTCATGCCGCGTTTGCCGCGTATCCGCAACGCACTAACCCTAGGAGGAAGGCAAGCGGCGTGAACGAGATGTGGGTCAACGTTCTCTGGCGTCGCTTTGACGCGCTGCTGGTCGAGCCCCGAGCAAGAGCGGCAGCGTCTTGTCGAGGCTTTCCGTCAGCATGGCGCGCACGCCGTCGCGCAGTGCGGGATTGCCGGCGGCATCTTCGGGACGCGTTGGAAACGATTCAGCGGGTAATTCGCGATAGGGGCCGCCGACGAGCTTGCCCAAAAACCTCTGTACCGCCAGCGAATGATCCAGGTTGATCAGCGCAGAGCTCTGTCTGACGATGGAAAAGTCGCGCCCGTCAAAGATACGGATAAATGCCAGGGCGTGGAGAAAGATGCGACGCCCGAGCACCACATCCTGGTTGAGGATGCCGAAGCCGCGGACCGTATAGCTTGATGACCCGATCGGACTGATTGCATTGAGAATCTGGATGTAGTGGCGGCAATTCGTTCCCCTCGCGGCCTCGCGCATGTATGCCGCTAGCTCCGCGTTGAGATCGCGTGCCAACCTGTCTTTCAACGTGTCCTTCGACTCATCGCGGGGAGGAGATTTAGCCGGGTTGTCGGGAATTCTCAGAACGGACGCGCCGGCAGGGATCGCGGCGCGAGTCCGCGCGAAGATCAGATCGCTCAGTCCCCAGCCTGGGATCGGGACCACCGTCTTCTTGTTCTGAAATATGGTGAGGCCGGTCGTCTGCACGGTGAACTCGCCGCCGGTGGTGACCACGACACCGAAGTCGCACGAGTTGCCGGCCACGGGAACGGGCCTGCCCCTCGCTTCACGCCCCGCGGTCGACTTGCTTTTGGCTTGCTTGACGGCTGGTCCTGCCGTCTGCGTCCCTGGTGATTGAGTCTGCGCCGAAGCATATGTTGAAAAGCACCACAGGACAGCCGCAATGGCGACCAGTCGGGCCGGAACGTCGAATATGGCCCAGCTACAGGATGCGGACGAGCGGTATTCTTTGTCGCGTCCTGTCGCCAAGGGTGCTTACTCGCCCTTGATGTATGCGGGCAGATACTTTTCCAGCTGGGCCGTGAGCAGGTTGCGTGTGCTGTCACGCAGCAATGCACTGTTGGTCACCTGTTCAGGAGTCTTGGGAAACTCGAGATTGTTGAGGATTTGCATATTGTCGTTCTTGTTGGAAAAACTCGAAGCAAGCACATCTCCGAAGCTCCGGGTGGGCGCTCGATGGATGTCGAAGGTCCGTCCGTCAAAAACGTTGATAAGGTAATGGGCAACCACGACGCCACGCCCGGAAGGGCTCGCCCAATTCTTGTAGACTCCGAGGCCCTCGATTGACTGATTGGTGCCATCAACCGAAACGCGGGCTTTCGTGGCTACGACGTAGCGTTCGCAATTTGCAGTTCCGGCGATCTGCCGCACCAGGGCCGTCAGGTCGTTGCGGTCATTGCGGAACAGTTTCGCTTCCGGTTGATAGTAAGGCTTGAAGGCTCCGCTTGCGTAAGCGATTTTTCGGACGGCCGTGCCGGGAGCCGCGGCTCGCACCTTCGCGACGAACAGATCATCGATGCCCCAGTTCTCGATCGGCGCTTCCAAATACTCGTTGCCGAACATCGTAAGGCCGACATGTTGCACCGAGAAACGGTCTCCGATCGCGGAAATGACGCCGATCTGACACGGGCCGCTCTCCGCCGCGACCGGCTGTTGTGCAGCCGGCTTGGCCTTCGGTGCGGCCTTCTTGACCGCCGGCCTGGCCGGCGCCGCAGTCCGAGCAGAAGGCGCGGCGGGTGTTGGAGGCGTTTGTGCGACCGCCGAGGTCCAAATGGACGAGAGCACAATCAACGAGACAGCAATGCGGAGCATGGATTCCGGGGGATCAGAAGGCAGGAGGTCATCGATCTCATCACACTAGGTGGGGATCGTGACAACCGCAAGCTGCGCCCGGAGTTCGGTGCTTACCCCGTGGGCCGCTTCCACCGGTAACACTTCATCACGAAGCCGTTCGACGGTTCGATCTCTTCCTTCTCGAACACGAAGCCTTCGCGCTCGTACCAGCGCCAGGCCTTCTCGTTCTCGCGAACGCAGCGCAGGTGCATCTCGTCAGGCAACTGCGTGCGCGTGAAGGCGAGCAGCTTCCGCCCCAGCGATTGGCCCTGATAGGCGGACGCGACGAAGAGCATGTCGAGATAGAGCTTCGGCACATGCAGCGCCAGCATCGCAGCGACCGTGCCGTTGTCATCGGCGACGAACAGGCTCCAGCCGTTCGCGATCTCGCGCCTGATGCGCGCGCGCAGGTTGGCCAGGAGGAAGTCGCTCGTCTCGGCAAGCCCGGTCGAGGCCCAGCTCTCCATCCAGACGCGGCCGACCTCATCATACTCGTCTGCGCGGGCAGGGCGGATGACGGGATGCGGCATCGGAGCTAGGCCCGCTGGCTGCGCACGCTCTGACGCGCGCGCACCTTGCCGGCCGACAGGCAGACCACCTCGGAGATTTGCAGCAGCTGCCGTGCCAGCGGGCTGGTCTTGCGCCAGACCATACCGATGGTACGCGACGGCTCGGGGTCGCGGAAGCGCGCCAGCGAGACCGAGGCAGATCGCGTCTCCACCGGCACCGCCATCTCCGGGATCAGCGTCACGCCGATGCCGGCGCTGACCATCTGGACCAGCGTCGAGAGCGAGTTGGCGTCCAGCATCTCGCGCGGCGGCGCCGATTGCATGTTGCAGAACGACAGCGCCTGGTCGCGGAAGCAGTGCCCCTCCTCCAGCAGCAGAAGCCGCATCTCGCGCATCATCTCGCGCGACGGCACCGGCGTGCCCTCGTCGGAGCCCGGCCGGACCAGCAAGAATTTCTCTTCGAACAGAGCGACCTCGGTGAGCGAGGGTTCCGACACCGGGAGCGCCACGATGGCGGTGTCGAGCCGGCCTTCCACCAGCTCCTGGATCAGCCGCGGGGTCATGGTCTCGCGCACGCGGATATCGAGCTCTGGATGCATGCGCGTGAGATTCTTGGTGATCTTGGGCAGCAGGTAGGGCGCGATGGTCGGGATCATGCCGATGCGCAGGCGGCCGGCGAAGCGGTCCTGCGAGGCCCGGGCGAAATCACCGAGTTCGTCGACCGAGCGCAGAATGTCACGGACGCGCTGGGCGAGTTCCTCGCCGAACCGGGTCAGCGCGACCTGCCGCGCGCTGCGCTCCAGCAACAGCCCGCCGAGCGTCTCTTCCAGCTCCTTGATCTGCATCGACAGGGCCGGCTGCGAGATGGAACAGGATTCGGCCGCGCGGCCGAAATGGCCGTGGCGCGCCAGTGCATCGAAATACCGGAGCTGGCGCAGCGTCAGATTTATCATAAGAAAATCCTATCGCAGCGATCACTAAAGTCAACTTCCCCTGATGGGATGCGGCGCTTAGAGTGCTTCTACCTGGTCAAGGGCGCGAGTTCGACGCCGCCAGAGGAGGTATTCATGGACGACACTTCGAAGTGCCCGTTTTCGGGCGGAAAACCCGCGCGCTCAAACCGCGACTGGTGGCCAACGCAGCTCGACATCGAGGTCCTGCACAAGAACTCGGACAAGTCCGATCCGATGGACAAGGACTTCGACTACGCCAAGGAGTTCAAGTCGCTCGACCTGAATGCGGTCATCAAGGACCTGACCGCGTTGATGACGGATTCGCAGGAATGGTGGCCCGCCGATTTCGGTCACTATGGCGGCCTCATGATCCGCATGGCCTGGCACAGCGCGGGCACCTATCGCATCACCGACGGACGTGGTGGCGCCGGAGCCGGTCAGCAGCGCTTCGCGCCGCTCAACAGCTGGCCGGACAACGCCAATCTCGACAAGGCACGCCGTCTGCTCTGGCCGATCAAGCAGAAATACGGCCGCAAGATTTCCTGGGCCGATCTGATGGTGCTCGCCGGCAACGTCGCGCTGGAATCGATGGGCTTCAAGACCTTTGGTTTCGCCGGCGGTCGCGTCGACGTCTGGGAGCCGGAAGAGCTCTATTGGGGTCCGGAAGGCACCTGGCTCGGCGACGAGCGCTACAGCGGTGAGCGTCAGCTCGCCGAGCCGCTCGGCGCGGTGCAGATGGGCCTGATCTACGTCAATCCGGAGGGGCCGAACGGCAAGCCGGATCCAGTCGCTGCGGCCAAGGATATCCGCGAGACGTTCGCCCGCATGGCGATGAACGACGAAGAGACCGTGGCGCTGATCGCAGGCGGCCACAGCTTCGGCAAGACTCACGGCGCCGGCGATGCATCGCTGGTCGGTCCGGAGCCGGAAGCGGGCGCGCTGGAAGATCAGGGGCTCGGCTGGAAGAGCAAGCATGGTTCGGGCCTGGGTGCTGATTCCATCACCAGCGGCCTCGAGGTGACGTGGACGACGACGCCGACCAAGTGGAGCAACAACTTCTTCGAGAACCTGTTCAATTTCGAATGGGAGCTGACGAAGAGCCCGGCTGGTGCGCAGCAGTGGACGGCCAAGAACGCCGAGGCGATCATCCCCGATGCTTTCGACAAGTCGAAGAAGCATCGGCCGACGATGCTGACGACCGACCTCTCGCTGCGCTTCGATCCCGTGTATGAGAAGATCTCGCGTCGCTTCCTGGAGAACCCGGATCAGTTCGCTGACGCCTTCGCCCGCGCCTGGTTCAAGCTGACCCATCGCGATATGGGCCCGATCCAGCGCTATCTCGGCCCGCTGGTGCCGAAGGAAACGCTGATCTGGCAGGATCCCATCCCAGCCGTCAATCACGAGCTGGTCAGCGATCAGGACATCGCCGCCCTGAAGACCAAGATCCTGGGCTCCGGTCTCTCGGTGTCCGAGCTGGTCTCGACCGCCTGGGCGTCGGCCTCGACGTTCCGCGGCTCGGACAAGCGCGGCGGCGCCAACGGCGCGCGCATTCGTCTCGCGCCGCAGAAGGACTGGGAGGTGAACGAGCCGGCTCAGCTTTCGAAGGTGCTCGGCAAGCTCGAAGCGATCCAGAAGGACTTCAATGCCTCATCCGGCGCGAAGAAGGTCTCGCTGGCGGACCTGATCGTGCTCGGCGGCACCGCCGCGGTCGAGAAGGCCGCCAAGGACGCCGGCGTCGATGTCAAGGTCGGCTTCACGCCGGGGCGCATGGACGCCTCGCAGGAGCAGACGGATGCGGCCTCCTTCGCGCCGCTGGAGCCGCGGGCCGATGGCTTCCGCAACTATATCGGCAAGCGGCATCAGTTCATGCATCCTGAAGAGGCGCTGGTCGATCGTGCGCAGCTGCTGAGGCTGACCGGTCCGGAGATGACGGTGCTGGTCGGCGGCCTGCGGGTGCTCGGTGCGAATGCGAACGGTTCGAAGCAGGGCGTCTTCACTTCGAAGCTGGGTTCGCTGAGCAACGACTACTTCGTCAACCTGCTCGACATGAGCACGCAGTGGACGCCGTCGGCCGACGGCTCCTATGAGGGGCGCGACCGCAAGACCAACGCGGTGAAGTGGACCGCCACGCGTGTCGATCTCATCTTCGGCGCACACTCGCAGCTCCGCGCCTTCGCCGAGGTCTATGCCACCTCGGACTCCAAGGAGAAGTTCGTCAAGGACTTCGCCAAGGCATGGACCAAGGTGATGAACCTCGACCGGTACGACATCGTGGCGTGAGCGTGACACCTCTCCCGCTTTGCGGGAGAGGTCGACGCGCGAAGCGCGGCGGGTGAGGGTTCTCTCCGCATTGGAAGTCTCTCTGAGGAGACACCCTCTCCCCAGCCCTCTCCCGCAAGCGGGAGAGGGAGCGCATATCGGCCGGAGCATGAAAAACGGCACAAACAAAAAGGGCGGCCTCTCGGCCGCCCTTCGTGTTTCTGGCTGTGGTGCGAGAGCCTACTCGCCCGCCGCTTCGCGCGGGGCCTTCTCGCCCTCGGCGGCCTTCTCCTTGGCCTCGAGGTCCTCGCCGGTGGTCTGGTCGACCACCTTCATCGACAGGCGGGTCTTGCCGCGGTCGTCGAAGCCGAGCAGCTTGACCTTGACCTTGTCGCCTTCCTTGACGACGTCGGAGGTCTTCTGCACGCGGCTGGAAGCGAGCTGGCTGATGTGGACGAGGCCGTCCTTGGAGCCGAAGAAGTTCACGAAGGCGCCGAACTCCATCACCTTGACGACGGTGCCGTCATAGATCTGGCCGACTTCAGGCTCGGAGGCGATCGACTTGATCCACTTGATCGCGGCCTTCATGGCTTCGCCGTCGCTGGAGGCGACCTTCACGGTGCCGTCGTCCTCGATGTTGACCTTGGCGCCGGTCTTCTCGACGATCTCGCGGATCACCTTGCCGCCGGTGCCGATCACTTCGCGGATCTTGTCGGTCGGGATCTTGAAGGTCTCGATGCGCGGCGCATATTCGCCGAGCTCGGCGCGGGCGTTGGTCAGCGCCTTGGCCATCTCGCCGAGGATGTGGATGCGGCCTTCCTTGGCCTGGCCAAGGGCGACGCGCATGATCTCTTCGGTGATGCCCTCGATCTTGATGTCCATCTGGAGCGAGGTGATGCCCGCTTCCGTGCCGGCGACCTTGAAGTCCATGTCGCCGAGATGGTCCTCGTCACCGAGGATGTCGGAGAGAACCGCAAAGCGCTTGTCTTCGAGGATCAGGCCCATCGCGATGCCCGCGGTCGGCCGCTTCAACGGCACGCCCGCATCCATCAGCGCCAGCGAGGCGCCGCAGACCGACGCCATCGACGACGAGCCGTTGGATTCGGTGATCTCCGAGACCACGCGCACCGTGTAGGGGAACTCGTGGTGCGGCGGCAGCACCGGATGGATCGCGCGCCAGGCCAGCTTGCCGTGGCCGATCTCGCGGCGCTTGGTGCCGCCGAGGCGGCCGGTCTCGCCGACCGAATAGGGAGGGAAGTTGTAGTGCAGCAGGAACGTCTCTTTGTACGTTCCCGACAGCGCGTCGATGTACTGCTCGTCCTCGCCGGTGCCGAGCGTGGTCACGACCATCGCCTGGGTCTCGCCGCGGGTGAACAGCGCCGAACCGTGGGCGCGGGGCAGCACGCCGACTTCGGCGATGATGTTGCGCACGGTCTTGCTGTCGCGGCCGTCGATGCGCTTGCCGGTGTCCAGGATGTTCCAGCGAACGATCTTGGCTTCCAGCTCCTTGAACACGCCGGCGACACGGAGCTTGTCGTATTTCGGCTCCTGCCCTTCGGGGAAGTAGTGGGCGATCACCTTTTCCTTGACCTTGCCGACCGCGGCGTAGCGATCCTGCTTGACGGGAATCGCATAGGCGGCGCGCAGCTCCTGCTCGACGAGGCCGAGCATCTCCTTCTCGAGCGCGGCGTTGTCGATCACGGTGACTTCGCGCGGCTCCTTGGCGGCCTTCTCGGCGAGTTCGATGATCGCGTTGATCACCGGCTGGAAGTGGCGGTGACCGAACATCACGGCGCCGAGCATGATGTCTTCGTTCAGCTCCTTGGCTTCCGATTCCACCATCAGCACGGCGTCGGCGGTGCCGGCGACGACGAGGTCGAGCTGGGTGTCGACCATCTCGTCGAGCGTCGGGTTGAGGATGAACTCGTCATTGGCGAAGCCGACGCGCGCTGCGCCGATCGGGCCCTTGAAAGGGGCGCCGGACAGGGTCAGCGCAGCCGACGACGCGACCAGCGCGACGATATCCGGGTCGTTCTCCATGTCGTGCGACAGCACGGTGACGATCACCTGGGTCTCGTTGCGCCAGCCATCGACGAACAGCGGGCGGATCGGACGGTCGATCAGGCGGGAGACCAGCGTCTCCTTCTCGGTCGGACGGCCCTCGCGCTTGAAATAGCCGCCGGGGATGCGGCCCGCAGCGTAGGTCTTCTCCTGGTAGTCGACGGTCAGCGGCAGGAAGTCGACGCCCTCGCGCGGCGCCTTCGCCGCGACGACGGTGGCGAGCACCACGGTCTCGCCATAGGTGGCGACGACGGCGCCGTCGGCCTGGCGGGCGATCTTGCCGGTTTCGAGCTTGAGTGGGCGTCCGCCCCAGTCGATCTCGACTGAATGCTTATTGAACATAGTGGTCTTCTTTCATGGGTTCTCGAAAGAAGGGACGGCGCTCGAAAAACAAAAACCATGCGCAAGATTGCGGGACGCTGATCGGAGCGGATGATCAGCGTCCTGCGATCCTGCCATGGTTTTTGGATTTCGGATGGCGTCCATCCTTTCGGGTCATACGGGCGCCTTGCCCGTTGTGCCCAGCCGCCGGATTGCTGCTGGACTGTCAGTCGGCACAAAGGCGAACACCGAACCGCGGTTTTCACTCTTCATGCCCGGATGCGAATCCTCAAAGACGCGCATCCGACGCGCACGCAGCCTCGATCAAAAACCTTTAAGGAAGCGCTTTCGTTCGAAACCACGCACGAAAACGCGCGCCAGTGGCGCGCGCAGGAACACTTAACGACGAATATTGTGCTTCTCGAGCAGCGCCTTGTACCGCGCCTCGTCCTTCTTCTTGAGATAGTCGAGGAGCGAGCGGCGGGTCGAGACCAGCTTCAAGAGGCCGCGACGCGAATGGTTGTCCTTCACGTGGGTCTTGAAATGGTTGGTGAGGTTGTTGATGCGTTCCGACAGGATCGCGACCTGAACCTCGGGCGAGCCGGTGTCGCCGGCCTTGGTGGCATTCGTCTTGATGACTTCCGCTTTGCGTTCTGCGGCAATCGACATCGTCAATTTCTCTCGTTGCGACCGGAGCTGGCAGTCAGGCCGGTCAGGTTGAACACACGCTTGGGGATGATTTCGCCATTGCCGACTTCAGCAAGCGCGAGAAGCCGGCCTGCCACCGTGACATAGACTGTGCCGCTACAAGTGGGCGCATCCCGTCCGCGCAACAAAACGGCCTGGCCCCGATGGAGCCTTGCCGCATCAGCCCGAGTGACGGCCAGTGCCGGGATGTCGTCCAGCGCGGTCTCAACGGGCAAAAGCGCGTCGGCGAGGCTGCCCTCGCCGGACGCGGCTCTATCGCACAAAGCCTCCAACTGATCCAGCGGAATCATGTCGTTTTCGCCAAACGGGCCGACCAGGGTCCGCCTGAGGGCGCAGATATGGCCGTAAGTGCCGAGAATCCGGCCCATATCGCGGGCTAGCGCCCGGACATAGGTGCCCTTGCCGCACTCGGCCTCGAATACGGCTCGGTCCTTATCCGGTTGATCTACAAGGGTTAAATGGTGAATCTCGACCGGCCGGGGGGCCAGTTCCACGACCTCGCCATCGCGGGCAAGGTCATAGGCGCGCTCGCCCTGGATCTTGATCGCGGAATAGCGCGGCGGGATCTGCTCGATCACCCCGGTGAAGCGGGGCAGAAGCGCCAGGATCGCCTCCCGGGTCGGGCGCTGGTCGGAGGTCGCGGTCACCCGGCCCTCGATGTCGTCGGTGTCGCGCTCCTCGCCCCAGCAGACCGTGAACTGATATCGCTTGCGGCCGTCCATCACGAAGGGAACGGTCTTGGTGGCTTCGCCGAGTGCGATCGGCAGCCCGCCAGAGGCGAGCGGATCGAGAGTACCGGCGTGGCCGGCGCGCTTGGCGTTGAACAGGCGCTTGAGCACCGCAACCGCCTGCGTCGAGGTCATGCCGATCGGCTTGTCGAGCACGACCCAGCCATGGACGTCGCGGCGGTCCCGGCGCGGCTGGTTGCCCTTCTGCTGCTTGGCGCGTGGATCGTTGTTGACGCGGCGCGCCTCCTGATGCGGCCGGGCATCGCCTCCCAGATCCGCGAAATTATTTTTCTGCACCTCGCGCTGATCGGCATCGTTGCCGCCGATCGTGCCGTGAGCCGGGTCCATGGTCATTGCTCTTCTTCCCGATCCGAAGCCGGATTCTGTTCCAAGTCCTGTTCGAGGTCCTTCTGCACCGCAGGTGTTCGCAAAAGCTTCTCGATCCGTTCCGCTTCGTCGAATCGCTCGTCGACGCGGAAGCGAATGTCAGGTGCAAATTTCAGGTTAACGCGCCGCGCGACCTCGCCTCGCAGGAATTTCTTGTTGCGCTCGAGCGCCGCGATCACGATCTCGGTGTCGCGGCCACCGAGCGGCATCACGTAGACCGTTGCGAGCTTCAGGTCGGGCGACATCCGCACCTCCGGCACGGTGATGATGTGACCTTCGAGATCCGCATCATGCACATTGCCTTGCGCCAGAATATCGGCCATCGCGTGGCGAACCTGCTCGCCGACGCGCAACTGACGCTGCGAGCCTCCGCCGGGCGCGGAACTTTTCTTCTGATGGTGGCGTGGCATTCTCGAAAATCACCTCGTCATGCCCGTGCTTGGGACACGAGCATTGTCGTTTTCCTGTTGAAACGAAGAGGGGTGGATGGCCGGAAAGATCCGGCCATCGCACTCCCGCAATTTCAGTTCAAAAAAGATCCGAACGCTTCGGTAAGATTTGGACTTACAGGGAGCGTTGGATCGTCTCCACGCGATAGCACTCGATCACGTCACCGGCACGCATGTCGTGATAGCTCTCGAAGGCCATGCCGCATTCCTGGCCCGACTGAACTTCCTTCACTTCGTCCTTGAAGCGCTTCAGCGTCGACAGCTTGCCTTCGTGCACCACGACGTTGTCGCGGATCAGGCGCACATTGGCGCCGCGTTCCACGGTGCCGTCGGTGACGCGGCAGCCGGCAACCTTGCCGACCTTGGAGATGTTGAAGATCTCCAGGATCTCGGCATTGCCCAGCATGGTTTCGCGCAAGGTCGGCGCGAGCAGACCGCTCATCGCCTTCTTCACGTCGTCCACGAGGTCGTAGATGATGTTGTAGTAGCGGATCTCGATGCCGTTGCGCTTGGCGGCCGCAGCGGCTTCCTTGTTGGCTCGGACCGAGAAGCCGATGATCGCGGCGTTGAAGCCTTCGGCCAGCGTCACGTCGGATTCCGAGATGCCGCCGACACCGGCATGCAGGATGCGGGCGGCGACTTCGTCGGTGCCGAGCTTCTCCAGCGAGCCGAGGATGGCTTCCAGCGAGCCCTGAACGTCGGCCTTGACGATCAGCGGGAATTCCTTGCGGCCCGCCGTCTTCAATTGCGACATCATCTGCTCGAGCGAGCCGCGCATGCCGGAGATCGAAGCGGCCGCGTTCTCGCGCTTCTGGTGCGCACGGTAGCTGGTGACCTGACGGGCGCGGGCTTCGTTCTCGACCACCGCGAGACGATCGCCGGCTTCGGGCGGACCGTTGAAGCCGAGCACTTCGACCGGCACCGAGGGACCGGCCTCCTGCACCGTCTCGCCCTGATCCGAGATCAAGGCGCGGACACGGCCCATTTCGGCACCGGCGACGATGATGTCGCCGACGCGGAGCGTACCGCGCTGCACCAGCACGGTCGCGACCGGACCACGGCCGCGATCGAGCTTGGCCTCGATCACGGTGCCCTCGGCCGGACGCTGCGAATTGGTCTTGAGGTCGAGGAGTTCGGCCTGGAGCGCGATCATCTCGAGCAGCTTGTCGAGATTGGTCTTGTTCTTGGCGGACACCTCGACGTCGACGACCTCGCCGCCGAAGGATTCCACCTGCACCTCGTGCTGGAGCAGCTCGGTGCGGACGCGCTCGGGCTTGGCGTCGGGCTTGTCGATCTTGTTGATGGCAACGATGATCGGCACCCGCGCCGCCTTGGCGTGGTTGATGGCCTCGACCGTCTGCGGCATCACGCCGTCATCGGCCGCGACCACCAGCACGACGATGTCGGTGACCTTGGCGCCGCGGGCGCGCATCGCGGTGAACGCGGCGTGGCCGGGCGTATCGATGAAGGTGATCTTCTTGCCGCTTTCGGGCGACACCACCTGATAGGCGCCGATGTGCTGTGTGATGCCGCCGGCCTCGCCGGAGACGACGTTGGCGTGGCGGAGTGCGTCGAGCAGCGAAGTCTTGCCGTGATCGACGTGGCCCATCACGGTCACGACGGGCGAGCGCGTTTCGGTATCAGTGGAATCGTCGACGGTGTCGAACAGGCCTTCCTCGACGTCCGACGCGGCAACGCGTTTGACGGTGTGGCCCAGTTCTTCGGCGATCAGCTGCGCGGTGTCGGCGTCGATCACGTCGGTGATCTTGTGCATCGCGCCCTGCTTCATCAGCATGCGGATGACGTCGACCGCGCGCTCGGCCATGCGGTTGGCGAGCTCCTGGATGGTGATCGCTTCCGGAATGACCACCTCGCGGATGAGCTTTTCCTTCGGCTCGTTCGAGGCGTGGCCCTTCAGGCGCTGGGTGCGGCGGCGGAACGAGGCGATCGAGCGCTCTCGCACCTCGTCGGCGTTGAGCGCGGTGACCACGGTGAGGCGGCCGCGCTCCTTCTGCGGGCCGGGCTTGTGGGTGGTCTTCGGGGGAGGCGCGGGACGCGCGGCGCCGCCGGGACCGCGACGGATCTGGCGCGGAGCCTCGTCCTCGTCAGGCTCGGCTGCAACTGCGGGGCCGCGACCTGCCGGTGCACCCGGACGCTGCGCGGTCGTCGTTGCGGGACGCGCCGTCGTGGTTCCAGGGCGGGTCGTGGTGGTTCCGGGCCGGGCCGCAGGGGCGCCGGACCGCGGCGCAGGCGCGGTCGGTGCGGCGGTTGCGGGGCGCGCGGCCGCTGCCGGCTGCTCGCCTTCGCCAAAACGCTTCTTGGCTTCGGTCTCGGCCTTCCGCTTGGCTTCGTCCTCGTGGCGATGGCGCTCGTCCTCGGCCTTGCGGCGGGCTTCGGCGGCTTCGCGCTCGGCGCGTTCGGCGGCCTCGCGGACGGCGCGGCGCTGGGCCTCTTCCTCGGCCTGGCGGCGTTCTTCGACTTCGCGCAGCTTGGCATCGGCCAGCGCGCTGGCACGGGCCGAACGCTCGTCCTCGGTCAGGGTACGCAGCACCACGCCGGAACCGGCGTTGCGAGGCGGGGCGGGCGGAGCCGGGCGCGACGGCGCGGCGGGTGCGGCCGGCGCCGGCTTTGCAGCCACCTCAGGCGCGTGCGGCTCGGGACCATCGCCAATGCGGCGCTTGCCGCGCTTCTCGACCACGACCTGCTTGCTGCGGCCATGGCTGAAGCTCTGGCGCACGGTCCCCGTTTCGACGCGCGGCTTGAGCGATAGCGTCTTGCTCGGAACGCTCAGCTTCTTGTCGCCAGGGGTCTTGGTATCAACCATTCAGCAGTCCTAATCCTGATTTATCGGTGTTGTGCGTTGCCGCACCGTCCAATGGGTCGTCGTTGTCTCTCAGAAATCCTGGCCGTGCTTTTCGGCAGTCTTGTCAGCGTCCGCCATCCGGTATCGGACCAGCATCTGGCTACGTGACAGGAATGACCTGCTCGCCGGGCCCGCGAGCAGCGCAGCATGTATCACATTTGACCGGGTGAGTGCCAAATCCAATTCTACCGATTTCAGTGCGGTGACGACCGGAATCTGCGGCTCAGCGCCGCGATTTCCGGTATTTTGACGTGCCAGCATGTCCAATTTGCGGATTCCGTCCGCGGCCCCGTCGCTGGCATGGATCAGGACCTCGACCGTGCCCTCCCGAAGCGCGCTCTCGACCTTGCCGAAGCCGGCCACAACCTGGCCCGCCTTGGCGGCGATCCCAAGGGCTTCCGTCACGCTCCGAACCAGGAGCGCCTCGATGTCGGTGGGAAGCGTCTGAGGGATGCGCAGATCGCGCTTGAAGGCCTTGCTAAATTGGTGACGCCGGACGGCTTCCGCAACCACCTTGCGTGAGGCCGTGATCCACATGCCGCGTCCGGGCAGCTTGCGCTTGAGATCGGGAACCACCTCGCCTTGCGGCGATACGACGAAGCGGACCAGCTCGTCGATCGGACGGACCTCGCGACTGACCGCGCACATGCGCATGGTCGCGGACCTTTCGGTCCGCGGCCCATGATCGAGTTCGCTGTCAATGCTGGCGAGCATCCGGATGACATCCTCCCTGGCCCTTACGCCGGCTGGTCTTCGGTCGCCGCAGCCTCTTCGGCAGGCTTGGCGAGATCGGCTTCGGTGATCCAGCCGGCCTTGACGCGGGCCTGCATGATCATCGCTTCGGCATCGTCACGGGAGATGTCGACGCCGTCGAGCGCACCGGCGTGCTTGGTCGGCTCGCTGCCTTCCTTGCGTTCGGTCCAGCCGACCAGATCGTCGGTGGCGCAGCCGGCGAGGTCGTCGACCGTCTTGATGTCGTTCTCGCCGAACTTCACCAGCATCTTCGAGGTCACGCCGGGCACGTCCTTGAGCGCGTCCTCGACACCGAGCTCCTTGCGCCTGGCCTCGAGTTCGGCTTCCAGCTGCTCCAGATATTCGCGGGCGCGGTTCTGGAGCTCTTGCGCGGTCTCCTCGTCAAAGCCTTCGATCCCGGCGAGTTCCTTGACGTCCACCATCGCGAGTTCCTCGACCGAGGTGAAGCCTTCGGACGCCAGCAGCTGGCCGACCACTTCGTCGACATTGAGCGATTCCATGAAGACGCGGGTGGAGTTCTCGAAATCGGCCTGACGGCGCTCCGATTCCTCCTGCTCGGTCAGGATGTCGATGTCCCAGCCGGTGAGCTGCGAGGCCAGACGCACGTTCTGGCCGCGGCGGCCGATCGCCAGCGAGAGCTGGTTGTTGGTGTCGGGCACCACGACCTCGATGCGCTCGCGGTCTTCGTCGATGACGACCTTGGAGACTTCGGCCGGCGCCAGTGCGTTGACCACGAAGGTCGCGATGTCGGGCGACCAGGGGATGATGTCGATCTTCTCGCCCTGCAGTTCGTTCACCACGGCCTGCACGCGCGAGCCGCGCATGCCGACGCAGGCGCCGACCGGATCGACCGAGGAATCACGGGAAATCACGCCGATTTTCGCGCGCGAGCCGGGATCGCGGGCCACCGCCTTGATCTCGACGATGCCGTCGTAGATCTCCGGCACTTCCTGCGCGAACAGTTTCGCCATGAACTGCGGATGAGTGCGGGAGAGGAATATCTGCGGGCCGCGGGTTTCGCGGCGGACGTCGAAGATGTAGGCGCGGACGCGGTCGCCGTTGCGGAACACTTCGCGCGGCAGCATCTCGTCGCGGCGGATGATGGCCTCGCCGCGGCCGAGATCGACGATCACGCTGCCATATTCGACCCGCTTGACGACGCCGTTGACGATATCGCCGATACGGTCCTTGAATTCCTGGTATTGCCGGTCGCGCTCGGCCTCGCGCACCTTCTGCACGATCACCTGCTTGGCCGATTGCGCGGCGATGCGGCCATATTCCAGCGGCGGCAGGGTGTCCGCGATGGTGTCGCCGACCTGGGCGCCGGGATTGGCGCGCTGCGCGTCGACCAGTGAGATCTGGTTGGAATGGTTTTCGACCTTGTCGACCACCAGCATGTGGCGCGACAGCCGCAACTCGCCCTTCTTCGGGTCGATCTCGGCATGAACGTCGGTTTCGCTGCCGTAACGGGCCCGCGCCGCCTTGGCGATGGCGTCCTCCATCGCGGCGATGACGATGCCGCGGTCGATCGATTTCTCGCGTGCAACGGCGTCCGCGATCTGAAGCAATTCAAGTCGGTTGGCGCTGACTGCCATGGCTAGTCTCCTTGGTCAGGCTCGATCTCGCCCCGCCGCGCGCGTTCGGCGGCCAGGCGATGTTTCTTCGTATTGGTCGGGGCCGGCTTCTTCTTCGGCTTGGTGTTCTTGGTGATCTTCGCACTGATCTCCGCGTGCGGTGCAGCCGGCGGCTCCAGTCCGAGATCCCTGCGCATCTTGCGCTCCTCGGCCTTGCCGCGGCGCATGGATTCCGCGATCAGCTCGTCGGTCAGCACGAGGCGCGCCTCGCCGATATCCTCCATGGTCAGGAGAACGTCGGCTTCGTCGCCCGGCTTGACGTCGTCGCGATGCAGATGCACGCGATCGCCTTCGACCGGACCGAGCGTGCCGCGGAAGCGCTTGCGCCCCTCATGTGCGACGGCCATCTCGATCTTCACCAGATGCCCGGAATAGCGCTCGAAATCGGAGCGGCGAACCAGCGGGCGGTCGATGCCGGGCGAGGAGATTTCGAGCCGATAGGCGCGATCGATGGGATCGGCGACGTCGAGCACGGGCGACAGCGCCCGCGAGATCGCCTCGCAATCCTCGATCTGCATCGAGCCGTCCGGTCGCTCGGCCATGATCTGCACGGTGCAGCCGGCTTCCCCGGAAATGCGGATCCGCACCAGCCGATAGCCCATGCCTTGGAGCACGGGGGCTGCGACTGCCGACACCCGTGCCGCGACGCCGGGCTCGACCACGAGCCGCGGCTCGGCCAGCAATTCGGCATCCGTGGAACCAGGGTTCGGCTCGGTCATGTCCAGGGTCAGGGCGCTCGTTGGTTAAGGCTTGGGTTAAGGCTTGGTTACGACTTCAAAGCCCGCTTCGGAACTTTCCCGACGGCGCGTCGGGCCGCATCTTCCGCCAAGCCGCGTTCAGGTAATAAAAAAGAGCGGGTCCTTGCGGGCCCACTCTCACTACGCGGATCGTATGAGAAGATGAATTGGCGCTGATATAGCGCTTTCCGCCCTCCCGGACAAGGCCCATTGCAGCGGGAACGGGGCCTTTTTGCGCCGATCTGCGGACCCTGCGCAACGCTTCTTTCATCAAGCAGGCCTAACTTCCGCGATCGTGGGGCGGCTTGAACCAAGGGCGCACCCGCGGCGTGCCCCGTTCGAGTTGCGTTTTCATGACCGTTGCCACGTCGCTCATTCCTGGACTGGACGATATCGTCAAACGCGGCGATCCGCGGCGACGCGGCGAGATCGCGCGGGCCATCGCCCAGTTGTTCTTCCAGGATGCGGAGAAGCTTCGCCCCGAGTTGATCGATCTCTTCGACAATCTCCTGATCGATCTCGTCCCGCATGCCGAGCTGTCCTCGCGGGTCGATCTGGCCGAGCGCTTCTCGCACCTGAACAACGCGCCGCCGCACCTGGTCAATCAGCTCGCGCGCGAAAACGAGATCGTGGTGGCCGGTCCCGTGCTGCGCCGCTCGCCCGTGCTCGACGACGCGGCTCTTGCCGAGATCGCGCGCCTCAAAGGCCAGGGTCATCTCCTGGCGATGACGGAGCGCCCAGCCTTGTCTCCCGTCGTCACCGACGTGCTGGTCGAGCGCGGCGATCGCGACGTGGTGCGCCGCGCCGCAGGCAATGCCGGTGCGGTGTTCTCGCCAGGCAGCTATTCCGAGATGATCAGGCGCGCGGCCCAGGACGGTGTGCTGACGCTCAAGATCGGCCAGCGCAACGACCTTTCCGGCGAGCACCTGAAACAGCTGCTCGACGGGACGCTCGACGTCATCCGTCGCCGCCTCTCCAGCGTGGTCAATCCCGCGCGCAAGGCCGAGATCAATCGCGCGATGGCGGCGATCGAGGAGGCCGCGCGCCCGCCGGGGCCGCGCCGCGATTTTTCGGACGCGCAGCGCACGGTGCTCGCCTTGCATCGCGAGGGCCATCTCGGCGAAAGCGCGCTGCTCGGTTTCGCCAAGGCGCACAAATACGAGGAATCGATCGCCTCGCTCTCGGCGATGTCCGGCGTTCGCCTCTCGACCCTCGACCGCCTGATCGCGGGCGACCGCTACGATCCGCTTCTGATCCTGGGCCGCGTGCTCAATCTCGGCTGGCCCACGGTGCGTGCGCTCATCCTGCTCTGGTACGGTCCGCAACGCACGCCTGCCGATGCCGACCTCGAGGCCGCGCGCGTGAACTTCACGCGCCTGATGCCGACGACCGCCGAACGCGTCGTGAATTTCTGGCGCAACCGGCGGACGATTTAAAGTTTCTCTCTCTTGTCATTCCGGGGCGCGCGAAGCGCGAACCCGGAATCTCGAGATTCTCAGGTGCGCAATTGCGCACCATAGTTCGATGCTGCGCATCGCCCCGGAATGACGACTACACTTTTCTGAACCGCAGATAAGCCGCCTTGCGTCCCTCGCGCGCGGCCTTCCGGCCGTAGCGTGTCATGGTGTAGCCCGGCCACGGCTGGCGGAAATCGTCGGCGCGTTCGGCGAGCCAGACGAAGTCCTGCGAGCGCGCAAGATGCGACAGCGTCCAGGCGCAGTAATCGTCGATGTCGCAGACGAAACGGAACTCGCCGCCGCTTCGGAGCACGCGCGCCATTGCGGCGATCGTCCGGTCCTGGACGAAGCGCCGCTTCCAGTGTCGCCGCTTCGGCCAGGGATCGGGGTGAATCAGGTCGATCCGCGATAGCGAATCCTTCGGCAGCCAGGCCAGGAGTTCGGCGGCATCGCCCGCGAACAGGCGGATATTGCCGATGTTGGCGGCCTCGATCTGCGCGAGGATTTTCGCCATGCCGTTGACGTAGGGTTCGCAGCCGATGAAGCCCGTGGCGGGAAAGTTCTGGGCCTCGGCAGCGAGATGCTCGCCGCCGCCGAAGCCGATCTCGAGCCTGACGTCTTCGGCTGGGGGAGCGAAGATCGCGCGGGCATCCGCCGGCGCCTCACTGTCGATGTCGAGGGCAAGATGCGGCAGCAGCTGCTCGATCAGCCCGGCCTGGTGTTGCCTGAGCTTGTGGCCCTTGCGGCGCCCGAAGAAGGCGCGGTCGCTGTCGTCGCGATCGGGGTCTGATTTGCGTTCGCTCATCGCAGCGTCTGATACAGGCGATGGAGCAGCCGCGCGCGCGGCGCGAGCGACGAGACATAGAGCTGCTCATAGTGGGTGTGCGCGCCCTTGCCGTCGACGCCAAGCCCGTCGAGCGTCGCGGTGTACGCGGCGGTGAAATTGCCGTCCGAGCCGCCGCCTGTATGCGTGTCGATCAGCTCGAAGCCGATCTCCGCGGCGAGCGTCCTCGCATGCTCGTACAGCGAGGCGCCCGCATTGCTCTTCTCGTAAGGCGGACGATTGAGCTCGCCGGTGACCGTGAAGGTGACACCGTCCGTCTTCGATGTCAGCCCGAGAATCTTGCCGACGAACTCGTCTGCGTCCTTGAGGCTAACCACGCGCAGATCAACTTCGGCATAGGCCTCTTCCGGCGTGACGTTGGGGCGCGTGCCGCCACGCACCACTCCGACATTGACGGTGACGCCGCGCGTCAGATCGTTCATTCCTTCCAGCGCCAGGATGATATTGCCGAGCTCGCGGACGGCGCTGCGGCCATCTTCGGGCCGGGAGCCGGCATGCGCGGGCACACCCTTGATGGATACCTGGAAGCGCCCGACGCCCTTGCGTCCGGTGACGATCTTGCCGCCGTCGCGCGCCGGCTCGGTCACCAGCACATATTTGGCCTTGCGCCCTTCCTTCTCAATCAGCGCACGCGAGGTCGGGCTGCCGATCTCCTCGTCGGAGGTGAACAGGTGTGTGATGCCGAGCGGCGAGCGATCGGCCGTCGCGCAAAGCGCGCGAAAGGCATGATGGGCGATGTAGGCACCGCCCTTCATGTCGTAGATGCCGGGGCCGAACGCGACGTCGCCTTCGATCTTGAACGGCAGGCGCTCGATGAATCCGATGGGATGAACGGTATCGAGGTGGCTCAGCACCAGGATGCCCGGTCGATCCTGCCCCCAATTCGTGCGCGCCACGAGATGATCGCCGCAGCCATCCACGCCGGCGACGCGCTCGAGCGTGACCGGCAGGTCGCGGTATTGCTCCGCGACCAGAGACACCAGCTTGTTGACCTGTTCAGGCGCTTCGGTCGGCGTCTCGATTTCCACCCAGCGGCGGATGCCATCGAGGATGGTTTGGGAATCGAACCAATTGGAGCCGGTCATGAGCGCATCTGTGCCTTTGAATCGCATCATCGAAGCGGGCGCGCATCAAAGCGCGGTCCTAAATGACGACATAGGCCAGATTTGACGCCGTCTCAAATCGCCATCGCGATGGCGCTTCAGCGCTTGTCGGGACCTTCGCGGGCCGCAATCTGCTCGACGAGATCGACGATGGAGCGGCGCATCTTCGAGTCGGTGATTCGCGTGAACGCCTTGGTCAAGGCGAGCCCTTCGGAGGTCGCGAGAAAGTCCGAGACATAAGAGGGCGAGGCGCCTTCGCTGAAGCCATCCGGACCCGGCACGCCGCTCGGGCCGCCTTCGAACAGGAATGACACCGGCACCTGGAGAATCTCGGCGATCTGCTGGATGCGGCTCGCGCCGACCCGGTTGGTGCCCTTCTCGTATTTCTGGACCTGCTGGAAAGTCAGGCCCAAAGCTTCACCGAGCTTTTCCTGGCTCATGCCCAACATGATGCGGCGCATGCGCACGCGACTGCCGACATATTTGTCAACAGGGTTGGGCGCTTTCGACATTTCCTCAGCCCTCCAAACATCACCTTCGGCGCAATGATCAAGCATGCCTCGGGTGCAGCATCGTCAAAACCAAACCCTGTTATTGGGAAACATTGCGGAGAAATTTAGCAACGCACCTCTGTCTTTCGCAGCTGGTGCAGAATGGGGAGCCCGCGTGCAGTCTGTCAACCGTGGGACTACGGTTGTCAAAGGTTTCCGGCTACGCCGATGAGAAGCAATCAGGGATGTCGTTTGGCGACACGGCGGCGGACGGCCACAATCACGGCGAGCGCGACGAGCATGATTGCTGGTACATCACCCACCCGTGCATAGACGGTCGGCGGGATCGCAGCCGGAAGGTTTGCATCCAAAATGCCTTCGATGCCGAGGCCGAGGCTCGCGACCGTGCGTCCGACCGGATCGATCACTGCGGAGATGCCGGTATTGGCGGAGCGGACCAACGGCAATCCGAGCTCGATCGCGCGCATCCGCGACTGCTCCAGATGCTGATAGGGGCCGGTCGAGATGCCGAACCAGCCGTCGTTGGTGAGGTTCACGATCCAGCCCGGACGTTCGTTGCGTCCGGCCACTTCGCCGGGAAAGATGGCTTCGTAGCAGATCAGCGGCAGCGCCGGTGGTACGCCCGGGACCGGCAGCACATGCCGCACGCTGCCGGCGATAAAGCCGCCGCGCACACGCGTCAGCTGCTCGAAACCGAGCTTCTCCATCAACGTCTGGTAGGGGAGAAATTCTCCGAACGGGACCAAATGCACCTTGTCGTACACAGCGAGCACGCTGCCGTCGTGATCGATCACGTAGATCGAGTTATAGGCGCGTGTGATCGGCGTGCCCCGCGGCAGGTCGGGCGCGCGGACCGAGCCCGTGATCAGCACTGTACCCTTGGGCAGGAGGTCGGCGATTTGCGCCATCGCGTCGGCTTCGCGGGTCAGGAAGAACGGAAAGGCGGATTCCGGCCAGATCAGGATGGTGGCATCGCGTACGCCGGTCGATTGCGGGCCGGAGGCGCGGTCCGACAGCGCAAGGTACTTCTTCATCACCTCCGTCTTCGCGGCGTAGTTGAATTTTGCGTCCTGCTGGAGGTTCGGCTGCATCAGGCGCAGCTTGGCGCCTGACACCATCGTGGTTGGATGCAGCGACAGGCGGATTGCGCCGAAGACGCTCATGACGACCAGAAGCGCGACGGCGGCCGCCGGCGCGCGCCACGGCAGGCGGCGATCGGGCGTGCGGTCGATCAGCGTCGCCGGGCTTGCGAAGATCGCAACCGTCAGGAACGTCATGCCCCACAGGCCGATCAGCGACGCCGTCTGGGCCAGCGGTAGCGGCTCGGACAGCGCATAGCCGAACGCGTTCCACGGAAAGCCTGTCAGTGCGTGACCGCGCAGCCATTCGCTCATGGTAAGGCTCGCGGCGAGCGCTAGCACGCGCGTGGCGTTCTTGGTCCACAGCAGGCGCGCCAGCGCAAAGCCTATCGCAGTGAAGATCGACAGATAGGCCGGCAGGCCGAGGACGGCGAACGGCGTCAGCCAGGCGAACACGTCGGCGTCGACAAAGAAGGCGTAGCCGATCCAGTAGAGGCCAGGCACGAAATAGCCGAGCCCGAACCAGTAGCCGGTCAAAGCGGCGGCGGGGACGCCGCCATAGCGGCCGGCGCCGGCGCCGTCGATCAGCCAGACCAGCACCGGGAAGGTGACGAACAGCACCGGGAAGAGGTTGAACGGCGCCAGCGCCAGCACCGACAGCGCCCCGGCCGCCATGGCGATGACGGCGCGCTTCCATCCCCAGGTGAGAATGATGGCAAGCGCAATCTGCCGGAGTCGCTGTGATGGACTCACTGCGGGCCGGTCCCATCGCTCGGTGGCGGCGTGGGCGTGTCGCTGGCCGATGGCTGTCCGCTCTCCGGCGTGGCCTCGCGGCGCCGGCTCTCGCGCTGGGTGCGCGGCGCGGGGCGCTCCTTCCGTGTCGAGATGCGCAGCCGCTTGACCCGGCGCGGATCGGCGTCGAGCACTTCGACCTCGTAAGTGCCCGGACCCGAGATCACCTCGCCGCGCACCGGCAGGCGTCCGACGAAGCTGACGAGATAGCCGCCCAGCGTCTCCACCTCCTCGCCGGCTTCGCCGGTGACGAAATCCTCGCCGATCACAGAGCGGACGTCGTCGAGGCTGGCGCGGGCGTCGGCGATGAAGGCATTGTCGGGCAGGCGCACGATCGAGGGTGGCTCGTCGCTGTCGTGCTCGTCGTCGATTTCGCCGACGATCTGCTCGACGATGTCCTCGATCGAGACCAGGCCGTCGCTGCCGCCATATTCGTCGACCACCAGCGCCAGATGGATGCGCGTGGCCTGCATCTGCGCGAGCAGGTCGATCGCCCGCATCGACGGCGGCACGTAGAGCAGCTTGCGGATGATATGCGCATCATGAAGCGGCAGTGCGAGATCGACGGCGCGCAGGTCGAGCCCGGCCGGCAACGGCTTCTTGCGCTTGGTCTTGGTGGCTTCCGATACGCGGGCGCGCGCGGTCATGAAGGCGAGCAGGTCGCGGATGTGGACGATGCCGACGGGATCGTCGAGCGTCTCGTTGAAGACGACGAGGCGGGAATGGCCGGCACTCTCGAAGCGGTCCATCAATTCGCCGAGCGGGATGTCGCGCTTCACTGCGATGATGTCGGCGCGATGCACCATGACGTCGGCGATACGGCGCTCGTGCAGGCCGAGAATGTTGCGCAGCATGGTGCGCTCGACCGCGGAGAAGCCGGTGTCGTCGGGCGTCGATGCATCGAGCACGACTTGGAGGTCGTGGCGGACCGAGCCCGCCTTCCAGCCGAACAGCGTCCGGATGGCGCGCAGGAGCCAGCCTTCGGCGGCCGGGCGCATCACCTCGCCATGGGCCACGACGGCGGGCAGATTGCGCGTGTTGCGCGGGTTGTCCTGGATTGGATCGGAATCCGGCATCTCAGTGCGCCCCGGCGCGGTCGGCATAGGGATCGGGGATGCCGAGATGCGCCAGGATCTGCGTCTCCAGCGCTTCCATCTCCTCGGCGTCGCCGTCGTTCTCGTGATCGTAGCCGATCAGATGCAGGAAGCCGTGCACGGCGAGGTGGCTCAAATGGTGCTCGAACGGCTTGTGTTCCTCGTCCGCCTCGCGCCGCATGGTCTCGTAGGCGATCGCGATGTCGCCGAGCATGCGCGGCGCATCGCCCGGCTTCCACCCGCCCTCCGGCTGGAGCGCGGGAAACGACAGCACGTTGGTCGGCTTGTCGATGCCGCGCCAGTTGCTGTTGAGGGTGCGGATGCCGGCGTCATCGGTCAGCATCACAGCCACTTCCGCGTCGGCAACGTCTTCGTCGACGCTCTCGGCGGCGGCCGCCACCGCGCGCTGGATCACGGCTTCGGAATCAGGCTCGCGCTGCCAGCAATCGGCGACGACGAGGACCTCGGTCATGGGCAGGTTGGAATGGGACATTGTGTTGTCTGGGACGAAAGGCGCCGTGCTCGCGCCTCTGGGGTCCGGTGTTGCCTCGTCAGGATTGACCGGTGGCCGGCCGCTGCGGCGAACCTTCGTAGGCGGAGACGATCCGCGCCACGAGTTCGTGGCGGATCACGTCCTCGGCCTTGAAATGAACCTGGGCAATTCCCTCGACGCCGCTCAAGAGGCGGGTCGCCTCGGCCAGGCCCGAAGTCTGGCCGTTCGGCAGGTCGATCTGCGAGGGATCGCCCGTCACGATCATGCGGCTGTTCTCGCCGAGGCGCGTCAGGAACATCTTCATCTGCATCGACGTCGTGTTCTGGGCCTCGTCCAGGATGATGGCGGCGTTGGTGAGCGTGCGGCCGCGCATGAAGGCGAGCGGCGCGATCTCGATCTCGCCGGTCTGGAGCGCACGCTCGACGATGCGCGCATCCATGAGGTCGTAGAGCGCATCGTAGATCGGCCGCAGATAAGGATCGACCTTCTCGCGGAGATCGCCGGGCAGGAAGCCGAGCCGCTCGCCGGCTTCCACCGCCGGGCGCGACAGGATGATGCGATCGACCTCCTTGCGCTCGAACAGCTGAGCGGCATGGGCCACGGCGAGCCAGGTCTTGCCGGTGCCGGCGGGGCCGACGCCGAACACCAGCTCGTGCCGCTTCAGCGCGCGGATGTAGGAGTCCTGTGCGGCCGTGCGCGCGCGCACCGGGCGCTTGCGCAGGTTGATGCTGTCGAAGGTCGATTTGGCCGATTTGGCGTCGAACTCGAACAGCGAACCCTGCGCGATCACGGCGCGGATCGCGCCTTCGACTTCGCCCTGGTCGAGATCCTGTCCCTTCACGGCCTGTCCGTAGAGCATCTCCAGCACGCGGCGCGCGGCATCGCAGCCGTCGCGGCTGCCGCCGATGGTGATGTGGTTGCCCTTGGAATCGACGACCACGCCGAGCCGCCGCTCGATCTGCGCCAGGTGCTGGCCGTAGGGGCCGACCAGCGCGGAAGCGGCGCGGTTGTCGTCGAAGTCGATGACGACCTGGGTCTCGGGCGGAACTTGCATGTCGCGGTCAAATTTGCGGCTGGGAGCGAACGAAGACGAATCCGATGCGCTTTTGGGCAAGGGTTCAGGCTCCAGTGGCTTGCGATAAAGCGGGCTCGCGCGCGCCACGCGGCGTCATGAGCTCGCCGAGAAAGCTGTAGCGTTCGAGGCTGTCGATGCGGACCGGCAGGATTTGTCCGATGATGTCGGGCGAGGCCATGACATGGGTGGGCTGGAGGTACGCGGTGCGGCCGACGATCTGGCCCTCCTTGCGCGCCGGACGCTCGAACAGCACATCGACCGTTGAGCCAATCGCAGCCTTGTTGAAGGCCGATTGCTGGCTGTCGATCAGTTCCTGGAGCCGCTCCAATCGCTGGTCCATCTCGGCGGGGGACACCGTCTCCTGCATGTCCGCGGCCGGCGTTCCCGGCCGGGCGGAGTATTTGAACGAATATGCCGCAGCGTAACCGATTTGCGTGACAAGCGCGAGGGTGGCGAGAAAATCTTGCTCGCTTTCGCCCGGGAAGCCGACGATGAAATCTGATGAAAAAGCAATGTCTTGGCGGGCGGCGCGGAAACGGTCGATGACCCCAAGGTAATCATCGGCGGTATGTTTCCGGTTCATGGCGGCCAGAATCCGGTCCGAGCCCGATTGCACCGGCAGGTGCACGAACGGCATCAGGGCACCGAGATCGCGATGGGCCGCAATCAGGCTGTCGTCGACGTCGCGCGGATGGCTGGTCGAATAGCGCAGCCGCGCGATGCCGGGAATCTTCGCCAGATGCTCGAGCAGCCGGCCGAGCGGCCAGGTTTTTCCGTCCGGCCCGTCGCCGTGATAGGCGTTGACATTCTGCCCGATCAGCGTGAGCTCGCGCACGCCGTTGTCGGCGAGCCGCTTCACGTCATCGACGATCTTCGTTACCGGGCGCGAGACTTCGGCACCGCGCGTGTACGGCACGACGCAGAAGGTGCAGAACTTGTCGCAGCCTTCCTGCACCGTGACGAAAGCGGAAATGCCGCGCGCGCGGATCGCATCGGGCTTCGGCTGCGCCAGGAAGCCGAACTTGTCGGCCGCGGGAAACTCGGTCTCGATCGCGCGACCTTCGTCGCCAGCGCGCTTCAAGAGCTCCGGCAGGTGATGGTAGCTCTGCGGGCCGACCACGACGTCGACCACAGGTGCCCGGCGCACGATCTCCTCGCCCTCGGCCTGCGCCACGCAGCCCGCGACCGCGACCTGCATCGCGCGGCCCGCACGCGCGGCCTCGTCTTTGGCCACGCGCAGCCGGCCGAGCTCGGAATAGACCTTTTCCGAGGCCTTCTCGCGGATATGGCAGGTGTTGAGGATGACGAGGTCGGCATCCTCAGCGCTGGCCGTCTCCACGAATCCTTCCGGAGCCAGCGTGTCCACCATGCGCTGGGCATCGTAGACGTTCATCTGGCAGCCATATGATTTGATGTGCAGCTTGCGCGGCGGCGTCATGGAACCCGAAAATGGCGGTGGAGGACGGCCCCTCAGATATAGGCTGGAGGGGCGAAAATCCAGCGAATGGGGGCCGAGACGGTCATTCCGGGGCGCTCGCAGTGCGAGCGAACCCGGAATCCAGAGGTTTTGGCCGTGATTCCGGGTTCGATGCCGCGCATCGCTCCGGAATGACAGCAATACTCAGCCGGCCAGGGCCTTCGCCTCGACCCGCCGGAGCAACTCCGGGAGCTGGTGCATGTCGGCAAAGGTCAGCTCGGCGCCGGCCTGCCGCAGGGTCTCGGCATGGCCGTCCCCGCAATGGCTGCCTCCGTAAAAGCCGAACACGGTCATTCCCGCCGCCCGCGCGCCGGCAATGCCGGCCAGGCTGTCCTCGATCACGACGCAGCGCGCGGGTGGCACGCCCATTTCGTTCGCCGCGAACAAGAACAGGTCCGGTGCCGGCTTGCCGTTCTTCACCTGCGAGGCCGAGAAGATGTTCGGTGCCAGGCGCTCGTAGAGCCCGGTGCTCCCCAGGCTCATGCGCATGCGCTGATGCGAGCCGCTCGAGGCGACGCAGACGGCCTGCGTGGCGACATCGAGCACATCGTGGATGCCGCGGATCGCTTCCAGGTCGGCTTCGAATGCGCGAAACAGTTCGTCCTGGAGATCGCCGTGATAGGCCTCGGGCAGCTTGCGGCCAAGCTCGGCCTCGATCTCGAGATTGGCCTGCTTTGTCGAACGGCCGAGGAAGCGTTCGAACACCTGCTCCGACGTGATCGGATATCCGTGCCGCGTCAGCACTTCCGCGTGCGCGCGACAGGAGATCACCTCGCTGTCCACGAGCACGCCGTCGCAGTCGAAGATGATGAGGTCGATGGGCATTCAGTGTGTAACTTGGCTATGGCACTCTGGTGCGGGGCGCGCGGTGGCACCTCTCCCAGCGGGGAGAGGTGAAGAGAGGCCGTCGCAAAATTTGTTCATCAATTCGTCGGCTTGTCGTCGTCGAGCGGGACGCAATAGAGCTCGAGTCGGTGATCGACCAGACGGTAGCCGAGCTTGCGGGCGATCTCCGCCTGGAGCTTCTCGATCTCCTCGGAGGTGAACTCGATCACCTTGCCGTCGCGCAGATTGATGAGATGGTCGTGATGGCTGTCGCGCATCTGCTCGTAGCGCGCGCGGCCCTCGCGGAAATCGTGGCGTTCGATGATGCCGGCATCCTCGAACAGCTTCACGGTGCGATAGACAGTCGAGATCGAGATCTTGTCGTCGACCGCGACGCAGCGCCGGTAGAGTTCCTCGACATCGGGATGATCGATCGCTTCCGCGAGCACGCGGGCGATGACGCGGCGCTGCTCGGTCATGCGCATGCCCGTGGCGGCACAGCGCGCCTCGATGTCGGACGCCTTGGATGCAGAGGAAGGTTTCAATGTGGTCATAGCGTTGTCTGCCTGGCGGGCGCTTTCTGCCACCGATGTTACGACAAGTCGCGTCGCATCAGAAGGGCGTTCAATTGTTCCCCGTTGGGCTGCTTATAGTAGCGATCGCGGCGCCCGACCACCACGAATCCGCACCCGTCGTAGAGCCGCCGCGCTGGCTGGTTATTTTCCTCCACCTCGAGAAATATTGTGCGCACGCCGCGCCCGGCGAGGTGGCCGAGATGGGTCATCAGCAGCGTGCGGGAGAAGCCGCGGCCGCGATAAGCCCCGTCCACCGCAATCGAGAGAATTTCCGCCTCGTCCGCGCCGATCCGCGACACGGCAAAGCCGATCGTCTTGCGGCCGAGACGCAAGCGATGCACCAGCGTGTTGCGCTCGCTGATCATGCTCTCGAACTCGCCTTCGCCCCAGCCGTGCGCGAAGGAGGCGCCGTGCAGCTGCGCGAGCCGCGCGGCATCGCGCAAGGTCGCGGGCTCGACGACGGCGCTGCCGCCGTGCCACCACTTCGACAGCCAGCCCATCATGAGGTTGCGGCTTGCGCCGCGAGCGGCTTCTGTGTCGCCGGCTTTGCATCGGGCGCCTTCAGATAGAACGGCCGCGCCGGCGTGGTGTCGGGATCGGCCGCCGCACCGAGCCAGGCGATCCAGCTGATATCGGGCGCGGGCTGCGCGTCGACCGCAACAGGTTGCGGTCCATCCTTCGGCCAGCGATCGGCGAGGATCCTTGCGGCGTTGCCGACCAGATGCGGCGCGCCGAATTGCGAGGCCGCGATCGCCTCGTCGATGCTGGCGACCTTAGGTCGCACCAGCTGGCTGCCGTCGCCGGCGACGATCTGGAAATAGACGTGATCGTGCCGCGCATCGACTGCGGAGAGCACGGGCGCCGTTCCGCTCTGGCCCACGACGGTGGCGGCATAGGCCGACAGGGTTGTCAGGCCGACGGCCGGCCGCCCGGCCGCGAGCGCAAGGCCGCGCGCCGCCGAAATGCCGACGCGCAGGCCCGTGAAGCTTCCGGGACCGACGGTGACCGCGATGCGGTCGAGCGCGGTGAAGGCGAGATTGGCCGATTGCATCACCCGCGCGATCAGCGGCATCAGGGCCTCGGCATGGCCGCGCTTCATGAGCAGTGATTCCTGCGCGCGCAGTTCGGCCGTTTCGGTGTCGAGCACAGCGGCCGCGCAGGCGTCGAGCGCAGTATCGATGGCGAGGATCAGCATGAAAAAGCAAATGGCGAGTGGCGAATGCCGAACAGTCTAGCCGATCGGAGTTCCATTCGCCATTCGCCACTCGCCATTCGCGCTCTAATCACATCGGCCGGACTTCGACCACGTCGGGCACGAAGTGCTTGAGCAGGTTCTGGATGCCGTGCTGGAGCGTCGCCGTTGATGACGGGCAGCCGGAGCAGGCGCCCTTCATGTTGAGATAGACGATGCCGTCCTTGAAGCCGCGGAAGGTGATGTCGCCGCCGTCGTTGGCGACCGCCGGCCGCACCCGGGTCTCGATCAGATCCTTGATCATGTCGACCGTCTCGGCGTCGGCCTCGTCGAAGAACTCGTCCTCGTCGTCGAGATCGGCATCGCCCTGCGCCGTGCCGTCGGCAAGCAGCGGCGCGCCCGACATGTAGTGCTCCATGATGGCACCCAGGATCGCGGGCTTGAGCTGCTGCCATTCACCGTTCGCCTTGGTCACGGTGATGAAGTCCGATCCGTAGAACACGCCGGTGACGCCGGGCACGTCGAACAGCTTTTCGGCGAGGGGCGAACGGCCTGCGGCTTCGCGGCTCGAAAACTCCACGGGGCTGCCGTCGACCACGACGCGGCCCGGAATGAACTTCAGCGTGGCGGGATTGGGGGTGGCTTCAGTTTGAATGAACATGGTTCTCTCCAGACGTCGCCGGTTCAAGGCCGGCGCGTGCCTATCCACTAGCAGATGGCGACGGGGAACGCACGATCAAGGGGAGGTGGGATATTAGCTCATAAAAATCAGTGGGTTGGCCTTACCCTCCTCTGGAGGGGGAGGGTCGATCGCGCGCAGCGCGAGCGGGGTGGGGTGATCTCTCCACTCGGGCACTGTTGGATGCGGAGAGACCGTCACCCCATCCCGTCTCATGTCTCGCTTCGCTCAACATGAGCCGACCCTCCCCCTCCAGGCCCCTCCAGGGGAGGGTAAGAGGCACCGCCGCTACGACAGCGAATCCACGCTTTCGTCGCTCAGCGCGCCCGAGATGATGGTCACCGGCACCGGGAATGTGCCCAACTCGTGCGCCAGCAATGAGACCAACGGCCCCGGCCCTTCCGCGCCGGGATTGGCAGCGAGCACCAGCATGGCGATGTCGGGATCCTCATCGACCACCGCGAGCAGCTGTTCCATGGCGGCGCCTTCCCGGATCACCCGTTCCGGCGTGATCGCGGCGATGCCGTTGGCGCGGCCGGCGGCGCGGTCGAGCGCGGCCTCCGCCGCTTCCTGGGCCTCGGCGCGCATGATGTCGGCGACGCCGAGCCATTCCTGGCTCTGCTGCTCCGGCTCGATGATGCGCAGCATCACCACGCCGCCGCCGGCGCGGATCGCCCAGCGGCTGGCGTAATAGACGGCGCGATCCCATTCGGCGGTGTCATCGACGATGACGAGGCATTTGGGCTTGTGGCCCGGCTCGTAGCAAAGTCGCTTGCTGGTCATGCATGTCCCGGAATGTGCATGGGGACCATGCTGCCACACTCCCGCGATGTTTGGGAGAGGCGAAGCGGCGGGCGCCGTGGCGCCAGCCGGTGTTGCGAAGCGCGCCTTAGCGCCGGCGGATGAAGCCGACGATGTCCTTGGAGAGCTTCATCGTCTCGTCGGCGATGGCACGGGCCCGGTCGGCGCCGTCGATGAGGATCGCGTCGATATGGCCGGGGTCGGCGACGAGGCGCTTCATCTCGCCGGCGATCGGCGCGAGCTTGGTGACGCACAACTCCGCCAGCGCGTTCTTGAAGCTGGAGAACTGGCCGCCGCCGAAATCGCGCAGCACCTCGGCCTTGGAGCGGCCGGAGAGCGCGGCGAAGATGCCGACGAGATTGTCGGCCTCGGGGCGGGCTTCCAGGCCCTTCTCCTCCGTCGGCAGCGGCTCCGGATCGGTCTTTGCCTTGCGGATCTTCTGCGCGATGGTGTCGGCGTCGTCGGTGAGATTGATGCGCGAATTGTCGGAGGCGTCCGACTTCGACATCTTCTTGGTGCCGTCGCGCAGGCTCATCACGCGCGTCGCCGGGCCGGTGATCAAGGGTTCCGGCAGCGGGAAGAACAGCCCGTCATTGTTGCCCTGGGCGCGGATGGAATCGCCGAAGTCGTTGTTGAACTTCTGCGCGATGTCGCGCGAGAGCTCGAGATGCTGCTTCTGGTCCTCGCCGACCGGAACGTGGGTGGCACGGTAGAGCAGAATGTCGGCCGCCATCAGCACGGGGTAGTCGAACAGCCCGACCGATGCGTTCTCGCGGTCCTTACCGGCCTTCTCCTTGAACTGGGTCATGCGGCCGAGCCAGCCCATCCGGGCGACGCAGTTGAAGATCCAGGCGAGCTCGGCATGGCCCGAGACCTGGCTCTGGTTGAAGACGATGTGCTTCTTGGGATCGATGCCGGCAGCGACGAACGCGGCGGTCACCCCGCGGGTGCTGCGCGTGAGCTCGGCCGGGCCGCCCCATACGTCGACGCCCTGCGTGATCGCGTGCATGTCGACGACGCAATAGATGCAGTTGTGGGTTTCCTGCATCTTCACGAAGTTGACGATCGCGCCGAGATAGTTGCCGAGGTGCAGATTGCCCGTCGGCTGGACGCCCGAAAAGACCCGTTCAACGAATGGCATGGTCAGCCTTCCAATAGGTATTCGGGCGTCGTTTCCAACAGCGGCGCTGCCCCGTCAAGGGCAATTCCACCTCTCCCATCGGGAGAGGTCGCGCCGAAGGCGCGGGTGAGGGGTTGGGCTCCATCGAGGGACCTAGTCCCCTCACCCGATTTGCTGCGCAAATCGACCTCTCCCGATGGGAGAGGCGAAGAGCCGTCGGCGCACACTCTAATGAGCGGGGCGTTTCAACGCGTGAACCGCTTCGCGCCAGGACGCCGCTCCGAGGATCTGCAGCAGCAGGCCGTAAACGGCGATTCCAGCCGCGATCTGCGCGCCGAGCACGATGAAATCGATGAAGCCATGGGCCCCGGCCGGCACGAGGCCTGCAGTCAGCCAGAGCAGAGTGCCCATGGTCGCGGCGGCGAGCGCGATCCGCGGCAGCCGCTTGCGGGCGCTCGCATCGACCGAGAAACCGAACTCGCGCGTACCCTTGCGGAGCAGCGCGAGCGCGCTGCCCCAGGCGCCGGCGGCGATGCTTGCGGCGATCCCGCTCGTGCCGAAGAGATGGCCCAATAGGATGGCAAGCACGACCGCGATCACAAAGCCTTGGGCGGTTGCCAGCAGCGGCGTCATCGTGTCGCTGCGGGCATAAAAGGCCGGCGACAACGCCTTGATCAGCACGTGCGCCGGCAGCCCCAGCGCCAGCCACATCAACGCATGCGCCGTCGCCGCGCTGTCATGCGCGCCAAACGCGCCATGCTCGAACAGCAGCCGCACGATCGGCTCGGCCAGCACGATCAGACCAAGCGTCGCCGGCAGCGCCAGCCCGGCTGCAAGCTCCAGCGCGCGCGATTCGGCATGCGCCACGGCGTCGCGATCGGAGCTGGCGACGGCGCGCGTCAACTCCGGCACCAGCACCGTGCCCATGGCGACGCCGACGATGCCGAGCGGCAGCTCGATCAGGCGATTGGCGAAATACAGCCAGGACACCGCCGACGGTGTCGCGGAGGCGATGATCGCGCCCGCGACCATCAGCCATTGCGGACCCGAGCTTGCGAGCATGCCGGGGATCGCCTTGGCGAAGAAGCCGCGCATCTCCTTGTCGAAACTGGCGCGCAGCGGCGTCGCAAGATGCGCGCTTCGCTGCGACAGCAGCATCAGGAGTTGCAGCAGGCCGGCGATGCCGACGGTGGCCGCCAACACCCATGCAGCGAAACTGGCGTCAGCCTGCCAGACGAGCAGCACCGCGATCGCGGCGATCAGCGCGATGTTGAATAACAGAGGCGAGAACGCCGTCAGCGCGAAGCGGCCCTGGGCATTGAGCAGTCCCATCAGCACGGTGACCGGGCCGGCAAAGGCGAGGTAGGGCAGCATCAGCCGCGCACTCTCGGCCGCGCGATCGAGCGTGCCGCTGCCAAGGAAGCCCGGTGCGACGACCGTGATAACCAGCGGCATCAGCAATGCGAGCAGGATGGACATCGCGATCAGGGCCGCGCTGACCGTGCCGAGCACGCGCCCGGCGAACGCCGCTGCGGCTGCCGCCCCGTCGCGATCCCTGATGCGCAGCCAGGCCGGGATCAGCGCCGCGTTCAGCGCGCCCTCGCTGAGCAGCCGGCGCGCCACGTTGACGAGCTGAAACGCTGCGAGAAACGCATCCGCCACGGCGCCGGTGCCGAGCAGCGCCGCAATCATGGAATCGCGGGCAAAACCCAGCAGCCGCGAGGCCAGCGTTCCCGTCGAGACGGTGAGGAAGGAGCGGATCATCGGCCCTTTATCATACCGTTGCTTGCCCGCGCCGGCCCGGTCATGATAGGCCGCGAGCTTGGATTTCACGCCGACAGGAAGCGGATTTCCGTAAGGTCCGCAATCCGGCAAACAGGATCAAGGTGAATGGCTGACGTGAAATATGACGTTCTCGGCATCGGCAACGCGCTGTTCGACGTGCTGGTCAGGACCGACGAGGCCTTTCTGGCCAGGCATGGCATGGCCAAGGGCAGCATGTCGCTGATCGACGAGGCTCGCGCGGCCGCCATCTACAAGGACATGGGTCCGGCCACGGAAGTCTCGGGCGGCTCGGCCGCCAACACCATCGTCGGCATCGGCAGCCTGGGCGCCCGCGCCGCCTATGTCGGCAAGGTCAAGGACGACCAGATCGGCAAGCTCTATGTCCATGACATCCGCGCCGCCGGCGTCGCCTTCAACACGCCCGCCGCCACGGACGGCCCCGCCACCGGCTGCTCCTACATCCTGGTCACCGGCGACGGCGAGCGCACCATGAACACCTATCTCGGCGCGGCGCAGGACCTGTCGCCCGCCGACATCGACCCGGCCGAGGTCGCTGCTGCCGGCATCGTCTATCTCGAGGGCTATCTCTGGGACCCCAAGAACGCCAAGGATGCCTTCGTCAAGGCAGCCCAGATCGCCCATGACGCCAGACGCAAGGTGGCGCTGACGCTGTCGGATTCCTTCTGCGTCGACCGCTATCGCGACGAGTTTCTCTTGTTGATGCGGGGCGGCACCGTCGACATCGTCTTTGCCAACGAGTCCGAGCTGCATTCGCTCTACACGACCTCGGACTTCGACGCCGCGCTGAAGCAGCTTCGCAACGACGTCAATCTCGGCGTCGTCACCCGTAGCGAGAAGGGCTGCATGGTGGTCTCGGTGGAAGACGCCGTCGCCGCGCCGGCATTTCCTGTCGACAAGGTGGTCGACACCACCGGCGCCGGCGATCTCTTCGCTGCCGGCTTCCTGTATGGCCTGGCACGCAATCTCGCCTACAAGCAGTGCGGCGAACTCGGCGCACTCGCCGCCGCCGAAGTGATTCAGCACATCGGCGCCCGCCCGCAGGTGTCGCTGAAGGAATTGGCCCAGCAGCGCGGGCTGACGGCATAGACGAAGTCGCGCCCCATCCTCAGCTGTCATTGCCCGGCGAAGACCGGGCGATCCAGTACTCCGAGCAGCTTGTGATCGATCGAGAAGCCGCGGCGTACTGGATTCCCCGCCTGCCGCCTGCGCTAAAGCTTCGGCGCGCCTGAGACCGAAACCTCGGCGAAGCCTTGGCGTAGCCGGGTCGCGGGGAACGACAGCCATCGTGTAGGGAGAGCACTCAACCCCTCACGCCGTCTTCGCAGCCTTCAGTCCCAGCCGCTGCTCGACTTCCTCGCGCATCAAGAACTTCTGGATCTTGCCCGTCACCGTCATCGGGAATTCGTCGACGAACTCGACGTAGCGAGGGATCTTGTTGTGGGCGATCTGGCCTTCGCAGAACGCCCGCACCTCGTCCGCCGTCATCTGTTCGCCCGGTCTGACGCGGACCCAGGCGCAGAGCTCCTCACCATAGCGGCTATCCGCCACGCCGAAGATCTGCACGTCCTGGATCTTGGGGTGACGATAGAGAAACTCCTCGATCTCGCGCGGATAGAGGTTTTCGCCGCCGCGGATCACCATGTCCTTGATGCGGCCGACGATGTTGCAATAGCCCTCGTCGTCGATGGTGGCGAGGTCGCCGGTGTGCATCCAGCCGTTCGCATCGAGCACGTCGGCGGTCTTCTCGCTCTCCTCCCAATAGCCCAGCATCACGCTGTAGCCGCGGGTACACAGCTCGCCCCGCTCGCCGCGCTTGACGATCTTGCCCTCGAGATCGACGACCTTGACTTCGACATGCGGATGGATGCGTCCGACCGTGGAGACGCGGCGCTCCAGTGGATCGTCCACCGCGCTCTGGAAGCTGACCGGACTGGTCTCGGTCATGCCGTAGGCGATCGTGACCTCGCGCATGTTCATCGCGTTGTTGACGCGCTTCATCACCTCGATCGGGCAGGGGGCGCCGGCCATGATGCCGGTGCGCAGCGACTTCAGGTCGAACGACTTGAACTCGGGATGATCGAGCTCGGCGATGAACATGGTCGGCACGCCGTAGAGCGCTGAGCATTTCTCCTGTTCAATCGTACGCAGCGTCGCGAGCGGGTCAAAACCCTCGCCGGGATAAACCATCGCGGCGCCGAGCGTGACGGAAGCGAGGTTGCCCATCACCATGCCGAAGCAATGATAGAGCGGCACCGGAATGCAGATGCGGTCCTGCTCGGTGAGGCGCATGGCGCGGCCGGTGAAATAGCCGTTGTTGAGGATGTTGTGGTGGGTCAGCGTCACCCCCTTGGGCGATCCCGTCGTGCCACTGGTGAACTGGATGTTGACGGGATCGTCGAATTGCAGCTCATGGCCGAGCGCATCAAGCTGCCGGCGGTGCCGGTCGCCGCCCATGCGCGCGACCTCGTCGAAAGGAATCGTGCCGGCAGCGGCGGGGCCGCCGATCTGGATGACATTGCGCAGGGCCGGCAGCCGTGCCGCCTGCAACTGCCCCGGCTCGGCGACTGGCAGCTCCGGCAACAGCGTGTTGAGCATCTCCATGTAGTTGCTGGTCTTGAACGCGGTCGCGGTGACGATCGCCGTGCAGCCGACCTTGCGAAGCGCAAATTCCAGCTCGCTCAAGCGATAGGCCGGATTGATCGTCACCAGGATCAGGCCGGCCTTGGCGGCGGCGAATTGGGTCAGCGTCCATTCCGGCCGGTTCAACGACCAGATTCCGATCCGTTGCCCCCGCTCGAGGCCGAGCGCGAGGAAGCCGGCGGCGAGCGCATCGACCCGTTCGGCCAATTCCGACCATGTCCATCTCACGCCATGGCTGGGCGAGATGAGGGCTTCGCGATCGCTCCAACGCTGCACAGCCCGGTCGAGGCTGCGGCCGATGGTGTCGCCGAGCAGCGGCGCGTCCGAGATGCCGCAAACGTAGCTATCGCTCTTCTCTGCCAAGTCGATGCCCTCCAGCCCGAGTCCTTCAACTCAAGTCCAGCTCAAGTTCTTGCCTCTCATGCCCGGAGCGAGAGTCTCCGGGCACGAGAGTGTCCATTGTACCGTGAGCGCGCGACAAGTCGCGCCTCATACCAAGCGGCTACGCTGCCTTCTGCCCGCTTCCAGCCGCATCCAGCCCGGCATAGACTCCGCGCTCGAAACCTGCGAAGGCCTCCAGGCATTTCGCGTCGCCGAACGGCAACAGCTGCATCAGGATCACGCCGGTGACATCGCGCGCGGGATCGATCCAGTAATAGGTGTTGGCAAGGCCCGCCCAGGCGAGACTGCCGGCGCTGCGGCCCTCGGCGGTCTTGACGGTGTTGATCATGAAGCTGAGGCCCCATTTCTTCACCTGATCCGGATAGAGATCGACGTCGTTGGTGTACATCGGCGCCGCCGTTGCCATCTTGGTCATGACGAGATCGCCCATCTGGTTCTGGCTCATCATGGCGATCGTGTCGGCCTTCAGCACCTGGTTGCCGTTGCCGCGGCCCTCGTTGAGGATCATCTGGGTGAACTTGATGTAGTCGGCCGCGGTCGAGTAGAGGCCGCCGCCGCCCATGTGGAATTCCGGCTCCTGCTCGAGCTCGAACGGGATCGATGCGAGCTGACCATCCTCGCCGCGCGCATGCATGCCGACCAGCCGCTTGCGCATGCTGTCGGTGATCTTGAAGGCCGTGTCGCCCATGCCGAGCGGGTTGAACAGATTGTCGCGCAGATAGGCGTCCAGCCGCTTGCCGCTGACGGCTTCCACTGCCTTGCCGACGAAATCGATGTTGGTGCCGTATTCCCAGCGCGTGCCGGGGTCGCTCATGATCGGGGTCTTCAGTGCCGCATTCTGGCAGGTGGTGATGGCGGGGATGCCGTTCTTGTCCAGATAGACCGCGAGATCGCCGTTCCACATATTGTAGCAGAAGCCGGCGGTGTGGGTCATGAGCTGGCGCAGCGTGATCGGTCCCTTCGCCGGGCGCAGCTTCGCCTCGCCGTTGGCGTCGAAGCCTTCCAGCACCTGCGGATTGGCGAGATCGGGCAGGACATCGCCGATCGGCGTATCCAGCGACAGCTTGCCCTGCTCGACCAGCTGCATTGCGCCCGCTGTCGTCACCGCCTTCGTCATCGATGCGATCCAGAACACGCTGTCGGCGGTCATCGGATCGGGCTTGGACAGATCGCGTTGGCCGAACGCGCCCTGATACAGCACGTCGTTACCGCTGGCAGCGATGGCGACGACGCCGGGAATCTCCTTGGCCTCGCTCTTCTGACGCAGAATCTCGTCGATCTCGGCTTTGCTTTGCATGGGGTTTCCTCGGGTTTGATTATTGTTGGAGTGATTGATTGTCGCCCCACATGCCCGGCGCGGCAAGCGGGCATCTACGCGCATGCGCCGGTCGCGATGTCGTGACTTGACGGTCTTGGTCCCACGCAGGACGACAACGGGGCTGGGCGGCGACCTTCCTTTGCAATCTGCGGTGGATGCCCGCGCGCCGCCCTCACCCTGGATGGGGCTCCAGGCGATAGGTTTCACCCGTTTTGCGGACGCCTGAAACATTTCGTGAGCTGCCGCGTTCAGCACCCCGGTCCGATCCATGGGCCGGTCAAGACTTGATGCAAATGTTGCCGTCCGAGGATGGGTGGCGAGGGGGACCTCAGATGATTTCGACCTGGAGCGACTGGAAGCGCTATCCCCGTCAGGGACGCGGCGAGAACCTGGAGGCGCCGATTTCGCCCGGTATTTACGAGGTCCGCATCGCCGGCACCGGCGCACTCTATTCGTTTGGCGCCGTCGACAATCTGGCCCAGGCGCTGGCGCTGCTGCCGGTCGGCTCGAGGTCATGGTTCGGCCGCCGCGACACCTCTTCAGTCCCCGATCTCGAATACCGGACGTGCGCGACGTCCACGAAGGCCGATGCCAAGGCCGCGGCCGAGCGCATGATCGGCCGTCGCGAGACCTATATGAGCGGCGCGGCGTAAGGCCGCTGCCAGTCTGGCTGCCATCTGACGTGCGTTGCAGGGCGATGCATTGCGCATCGTCTGTCCCTATATTGCGGCCGATCCGATCGCCAGGGAGAAACGCCATGACCCAGACCGCCGCCGCCCGCGCCCCGCAAGCCACGTCCAATCTGCGCGACCGGTTGAAGGATCCGTCGCTTTTGAGGGAGGCCTGCTACATCGACGGCGCCTGGGTCGGCACGCCGGTCTTTGCGGTCAACAATCCCGCCACCGGCATTGAGCTCGCCAAGGTTCCGCAGCTTGGTGCCGAGGAGACGACCAGGGCGGTCGAAGCCGCCGAGCGCGCCTTTCCGGCCTGGGCCAAGCACACCGCCAAGCAGCGCTCCAACATCCTGCGCAAATGGTTCGAGCTGATCGTCGCCAATCGCGAGGACCTTGCGCTGATCCTCACCTCCGAGCAGGGCAAGCCGCTCACCGAGGCGCTCGGCGAGGTCGACATCGGCGGCGCCTATGTCGAGTTCTTCGCCGAGGAGGCGAGGCGCGTCTATGGCGAGACTATTCCGACGCAGCGCCCCGATGCGCGGCTGCTCGCGATCAAGCAGCCGATCGGCGTCTGCGGCGCCATCACGCCGTGGAATTTCCCGAACTCGATGATCACGCGCAAGGTGTCCCCGGCGCTCGCCGCCGGCTGCACCGTGGTGCTCAAGCCCGCCAACGAGACGCCGCTGTCGGCGCTCGCGCTTGCCGCGCTCGCCGAGAAGGCGGGTGTGCCCAAGGGCGTCTTCAACATCGTCACCGGCGATGCCCCACCGATCGGCAAGGTGTTGTGCGAGCATCCGGCCGTGCGCTTCGTCGGCTTCACCGGCTCGACCGCGGTCGGCAAGATCCTGTATCAGCAGGCTTCGGTCGGCGTGAAGCGGCTCGGCCTCGAGCTTGGCGGCAATGCGCCGTTCGTGGTGTTCGACGACGCCGACATTGACGCCGCGGTCGAAGGCGCGATCGTCTCGAAATACCGCAACATGGGCCAGACCTGCGTCTGCGCCAACCGCCTCTACGCCCAGGACAAGATCTACGACGAGTTCGTGCAGAAGCTGTCGAAGAAGGTCGCGGCGATGAAGATCGGCGACGGCACCGAGAGCGGCGTCACCCAGGGGCCGCTGATCAACATGAAGGCCGTCGACAAGGTGGAGCGCCACATCGCCGATGCCGTGAAGCGCGGCGCCAAGGTCGTCACCGGCGGCAAGCGCAGCGAGCTCGGACGCTCGTTCTTCGAGCCGACGGTGCTGGCCGACGTCAAATCGGACTCCCTGGTGGCGCAGGAGGAAACCTTCGGCCCGCTCGCACCTGTCATCCGCTTCAAGGACGAAGCCGATGTGATTGCGATGTGCAACGCCTCGCCGTTCGGCCTGGCCTCCTACTTCTATTCCCGCGATCTCGGCCGCGTCTGGCGCGTCGCCGAGGCGCTGGAGTCGGGCATGGTCGGCGTCAACACCGGTCTCATCACCACGGAGGTCGCGCCCTTCGGCGGCGTCAAGGAGAGCGGCCTCGGGCGCGAAGGCTCGCATCACGGCATGGAAGAATATGTCGAGATCAAATACGTGATGATGGCGGGGGTGTAGCCCCGGCCTTTGTGCGCGACATTCGCCTTTCACCACCCGCATTTTTTCGCCGGCCGGCACACGCGCGGCCGTCGAAGGGGGATCAGCCAGGGCTTCACGCCAATCACGCCTTGGCAGCAACGTACCCGTAAAAATTCATGAGGAAGTCCTTGGTGGCGAGGGGCTTTATGGCGCCGGCTTTATTCGGGTGCGGGATCTCGTAGTCGCCATTGCCCCATGAGAAAACCTTCGCCTTCACGGACCCGTTCACGACCTGTATCTTCTCGCGCAGCACGACCCAGTGCATCGTGAACGCGGAGCCTTTATCGGACTGATCATCATAGTCCGTCATATTGGCGCTTATGAAGAGGCATACGCGATACCCCTTGTCGAGCAGGGTGTTGGCTTCGTTTACATCGGCGATGCCTTTGTTGAAGCGCGAAATGTTGGTGTTCTCGCGCACGTCCCGGTATCCGGCCTTGCGGAACCATTGCTCCATCTCGCTCGGCAGGGTGACGCCGGCAAGATCGCTGATTCTGCCCGTGTCGTCGAAATCGAGGAACCAATTCTCTGAATCGCGTATGGAGGCGCACGTCAGCCAATCGACGTGGTCCAGCGACCAGGGCGGCGTGTAGTTCCTCACATCCTTTCCCGGCTTGATCAGCAGGCGGCCAAGAGTCGCCTGTCCCTTCTGATACAGGTCGATCGCGAACCGCGCGTAGTGCCCCGGCTTATCGGATGCGTAGCTGAACATCAGCGCGGAGGGCCCGCACAGACTTCCCTGATCCTGATCGATGAGGCTCGGCTTCGCGATGCGCCTGAGAATACCTATGCCGACGCGGTGCGGGTCGAGCTTCGGAAAGAACGTGGTCCTCGTGTTCTTGAGGAAATCGCAGACCATTTCTGCGGCGAGTTTCCTGTGATCCGAATTGAGGTCGTACGGTCCGATTCCAAGCCACTTCTTCTGTTCGTCGCCGACGAAGAGGTTGATGAGCTTTTTCGAAGTCGGGGAGAGCGTTCTGGAGGTATTCGCAATGGTGAGCAGGTCGTCCAGCTCGAATGCGGTGACCATGCCGTCCGTGACGGTGGCCCGGATGATATCGACCACCTCCGCGTAATCCAGCTTCAAATCGTCGGCGATGCCTTTGCTAAGTGCAGAATTGACGGAAGGAGTAGCGACGGCATCCCACTGGCCCTTTTGCGGGGCGGGCTTGGCGGCCGCCTTTGTCGACAGTTCAGCGAGCCGCTTGAATGTCGGGCCCGCAGGCCGGATGTAACCGTCGGGCGTGCCGGGAAAGTTCTTCTTTTGGAAATACAGAATCGAGGTGTAGAGGCTGTCGCTGGCGTGACCGGTCACGACCAGCTGCGGCTTGAGCATGTTCTCAGCACCACCGTCGGAAATGGAGATCTTGTTGAGCAGCGAAATGACCAGCTCCTGGTCCTTTTTCCAGTTCTGGCAGCTTCGACCCGTCGCCGCGACCCGTCCGACTTTATCTTTCAGCTGCATATGGTGTCTCCTTCGATACCAAAATGCTGCCTCGAACCTCCTGACATGCGGCCGGCTGAGGCAGGCGCTGTTGCCAACTCTTCCGCTGTAGAATGTTGGTCGCACCTGCCGGCCTTCGTGTTCACCCGCAAGCGCCGCGGCTATCCTGTTGTAACTTTCACTAGTGCGTGATGGCTGCCATTCTTTCTCGTGCTGCTTGGCCCGGTGAGCCGAACTGATAAGGCCGGCATCTTCGTCGGCAATGCCGCAGACGAGCATCGCGCCACGCGCCAGCCAAGTTCGTCTCACCTGCTGATCCGGCCGCCGCTGAACGGGAGCCCATGGTGGGCAAGTGTTCCTGCGCCTATTCCGCCAACGACATGGTCGATGTCGACAACGGCATCGTCGTTGACGTCGAAGCGACGACCGCAATCCGACGGACGCCTGAGGCAAGCGCGTCGCGCGGGGACGACGATAGTGTGCGCTAGATCTTCAGCTCTTTCCCCGTCACGCGCCGATACGCTTCCAGATATCGTCTGCTGGTTGCATCGACGACGCTGGCCGGCAGTGGGGGCGGCGGGGCGTCGCCGTTCCAGCGGCCGGCGCGGCGTTCGACGTCGAGATAGTCGCGGAGCGGCTGCTTGTCGAAGCTCGCCTGCGGCTGACCGGGCTTGTAGGCATCCACCGACCAGAAGCGCGAGGAATCCGGCGTCATCACCTCGTCGATCAGGATGATGCGGCCGTCCTTGTCGCGGCCGAACTCGAACTTGGTGTCGGCGATGATGATGCCCTGCTCCCGCGCCAGCTCCTCGCCGAGCGTGTAGATCGCGCGCGTCATGCTCTCCAGCGTGTAGGCGACCTCGTCGCCGACCACTTCGCGCATCCTGGCGATGGTGATGTTCTCGTCATGGCCGCTCTCGGCCTTGGTCGCCGGGCTGAAGATCGCGGGCTCCAGCTTCTCGCTTTCGACGAGACCGGCCTTCAGCTTCTCGCCGGCCAGCGTGCCGCTCGCGACATATTCCTTCCAGGCGGAGCCCGAGAGATAGCCGCGGATCACGCATTCGATCGGGAATACGGTGGTCCGCTTGCACAGCATGGCGCGGCCGAGGATCTCGGCGCGGTGCGGTTTCAACGCCGGCACGGCCGCGACGATCTCGTCGCTGTCGGCGCTGATCATGTGATGCGGCACCACGCCTTCGAGTTCATTGAACCACCACGCGCTGATCTGCGTCAGCACGGCGCCCTTCATCGGGATGGTCTCGGCCATCACCACGTCGAAGGCGCTGATGCGGTCGGTGGTGACCAGCAGCAGACGATCATCGTCGACGGCGTAGATATCGCGCACCTTGCCGCGTCCGATCTTGGGCAGGGGCAGGTCGCTGGAGAGCATGGTGGACATCGGTATGGCTTTCGCAGGCAGGGCCTTCAGGCAATGAACCGGCCGCGCCGGATGGCGCAGCCGGAAACCCGATTAGCCTATTCCGGCAGCGGAATGAACTCGTGTTCCTGCGGAACTGCCGCGAAGCGGCCGGTTTTCCAGTCCTGCTTGGCCTGCTCGATCCGCTCCTTGCTGGAGGAGACGAAATTCCACCAAATGTGGCGCGGTCCTTCCAGCGCATCGCCGCCGAGAAACATCATCCGCGTCGCCTTGAGCGCCTTCACAGTGATGCGGTCGCCGGGCCGGAAGATGAGGAGCCGCGGCCCCTCGTAACGTTCGTTCGCGATCTCCACCTCGCCCTCCACCACGTAAATCGCGCGCTCCTCATGATCAGGATCGAGCGGCACGGTCGCGCCCGCGACTGCCGTGACCTCGGTGTAGAACCAGGGCGACACCATCGTGACGGGCGAGGCGATGCCGAAGGACGAACCCGCGATCACGCGTGCGGTAAAATCACGCTCGGAGATCATCGGCAGTTCGCCGGCGGCGTAGTGCTGGAACGACGGCGCGATCTCTTCCGATCCGGCCGGCAGCGCGATCCAGCTCTGCAATCCCAGCATCTTCTGGCCCGAGGCGCGCTGCGCGTCCGGCGTGCGCTCGGAATGCGCGATGCCCCGTCCGGCCGTCATCAGATTCATCGCGCCCGGCGCGATCTCCTGGACGTTGCCCTCGCTGTCGCGATGCATGATCGCGCCGTCGAACAGATAGGTGACGGTGGCAAGCCCGATATGCGGATGCGGACGCACGTCCATGCCCTTGCCCGAGACGAACTGCACCGGGCCGAAATGGTCGAAGAAGATGAAGGGCCCCACCATCTGCCGCTTGCCGTGCGGCAGCGCCCGCCGCACCGCGAATCCGTCGCCGAGATCGCGCGTCCGCGGCACGATGACGAGATCGAGCGCATCGCAGGACATGGGATCGCCGAGCACGGGATCGTTCGAGGGTTGCCAGCTCATGGGGGACTCCTTTTTGTATCTCAGTGAGTCTGATCGTAGCAGAATTTCGCAGCATCGTCGCGGCAAAGCCCGGACAAGACGTCGTGTCGCAATGAGGCCTCATACTCCGCTGTCATCGCCCGCGAAGCCGGGCGATGACAGCGGTGGAGGTGGCTCTAGGCCTGGCCTGCGGATGGTCCTTGAAAAACCTGGCGCAACCAACGATGTTTGGCGGCCTTCAACTGCGACCGATCGCACCACCCGATGACCCTTGCCGCAACCGAGCTTGCCTTTCGCGCCGCCAGCGTCGCGCTGTTGCTGGTGCTGGCGGCGTCATTGCTCTCCGACTTCTGCAAGGTGCTGGCAGCCCGCCTCGGCGCGGCCTTCGCGCTCGGCTCGGCCGCGCATGCGGCGAGCTATTCGATCGGCGTGTCGTCGCTGGTCCCGGCGTGGCATGCACCGCTGATTGCGCTCTCGACTGGCAACATCGTGGTGTTCTGGCTGTTCACGCGCGCGCTGTTCGATGACGAATTTCGCCTGCAATCGTGGCACGGGTTGATCTGGGCGGCAGTGACTGCCTTCAGCCTTGTCGGGTGTCTCTGGATCGCACCCGGCGGGAACATGCGCTTCTCCGTGATCGCAGTCGATTTGATCGTGCTCGGTTTCATCGCGCTCGCGGTGGTGCAGACGATCGCCTCGTGGTCGGCTGATCTGGTCGAGCGCCGCCGCAATGTTCGTGTCTTCATCGTCTGCGCCGCCGCGCTCTATGGCGGGTTGAATGCGCTGCTTCAGATCCTCGTTGCCGGCAGCGCAGGCGATGTCGCCAACACGATCAATGCCGGTGTGCTCGCCTGCATCGTTGCGGCCATTGCCTATGCGATGATGCGCGTCGACGGCGCCGATCTGTTTCCGGTGTCAACGTCCGCGCCGGCGATTCTGGCCCAACCCGGGAGGGCCGATGAATCCGCCGACCGGAAGCTCATCGATGCCCTGATGCGCCTGATGGCGGACGAACGCATCTATCGCCAGGAGAACATCACCATCGGCGTGCTGGCGGGCCGGCTCAAGATTCCCGAGTACCGCCTGCGCCGGCTGATCAACCAGCAGCTCGGCTATCGCAACTTCAATGTGTTCCTGAACAACCACCGGATCGAGGAGGCCAAGGCCGCGCTCGCCGATCCCGCCCAGGCGGCGGTCCCTGTCATCACCATCGCCATGGACGCCGGCTTCCAGTCGCTCGGACCGTTCAACCGCGCCTTCAAGGCGGTGACGGGTGTGACGCCGACGGAGTATCGCCGGCTGAAGACGACTGCGGCCTAGTTTCCAAGCCACTAGAATCACACTGAAATTTCAGAATCGGCGAGGCTGGTCCGGTTTCGACAAGGTCATTTTCCAGATCCGGCGAGCGCACCTCCGCCGGCTCCGGCTTCCTCCTCGGCATACGCCCCAGCCTGAGAAAGAAAGCCCGTGACCCGCCGCCGCAAAATCATCCTCCTTGCCACCACCATGGCCTATGCCGGCCTCGCGCTCGGCGCAGCCCGCGCTCGCGACGTGCCGAAGGTCGCAACCGGCTTCGTGGCCGACATCCTGTGCTCCGAGACGTTCGTCTCCGGCCTCGATCCCAGGCGCACCTTCGCGGAGACCATTGACGCGATGCCGGGTACCGGCTTGATCAGCTGGGCGATGGATTACCAGATCGATCGCGCGCGCAAGGATGTCACGGTGACGCTGTTCGGTCTCGGCCGCAGCCACGCGGTCTATCGCGAGGGCCTCGGCTGCACGCTCGAGCACGGCGCTGGCGTTGCCGCCGTCGAGCCGCCCGCAGGTGACAGGCAGCCGGCATTGCTGCCCGAGATCGCCGGCCCCGCGATCGTGCCGCCGCAAAGCCCCTCACTTGCCGCCGCGCTCGACCGTGCCTTCACCGAGCCCTCGCAGCCGCCCCACCGCCGCACCCGCGCCATCGTCGTGATGAAGGCCGGGCGTGTCATCGCCGAGCGCTACGCCGACGGCATTGGACCTGAGACGCCGCTGCTCGGCTTCTCTATGACGAAGTCGGTGATCTCGGCCTTGATCGGCGTGCTGGTGCGCCAGGGCAAGCTGAAGCTCGATGGCCCCGCGCCGGTCGCGGCCTGGAAAGATCCGGATGATCCGCGCCATGCCATCACCGTCGATCAGCTGCTGCGCCACACCGCGGGCCTTGCACTCGGCAGCTCGCTGCAAGCCTCGCTCGGCTCGGCGTTCGAGCCGGTCAACCGGATGAAATTCGTGGAGACCGACATGGCCGCCTATGCCGAGACCATCCCGCTCGAGACCGCACTTGGCACGGCGTGGAACTATCACGACGGCAACATCCTCATTCTCTCGCATCTGATCCGCGTGGCCGCCGGCGGCAATCCCGCTGACGCACTCCGCTTCGCGCGCCACGAATTGTTCGCGCCGCTCGGCATGCGCCATGTCGTGCTCCAGCTCGACGGCTCGGGCACGATCGAAGGGTCGAGCGAGATGCTGGCCCCCGCACGCGACTGGGCGCGCTTCGGCCAGCTCTATCTCAATGACGGCGTCGCCGGCAGCAAGCGCATCCTTCCTGAGGGCTGGGTGAGCTACACGGCCACGCCCACGCCGAACGCGTGGGTCGGCATCGGCGCCGGCTTCTGGACCAACCAGGGCGACAGTTTTGGCGCGAAGTTTCGCGTGGAGCACGGCTGGCCGCGCGATGCCTTCTTCGCCAAGGGCACGATCGGGCAATACACCATCGTGATCCCGTCGGAGAAGCTGGTGATCGTGCGCATGGGACGCTCGCCGAATGCGCCGCCGGAAGCGGACGGCGTGTTCGATCTCGTGCGCGATGTGGTGGCGGCCACGCGCGCCATCTCTTCTCCCTCTCCCCGCTTGCGGGGAGAGGGTTGGGGTGAGGGGGAGTCTCCGCAAGGAAGGTGAGAGTTGGATTCGTGGAGACTCCCCCTCACCCGGAATCCAAGCTGCGCTTGGATTCCGGCCTCTCCCCGCAAGCGGGGAGAGGCGAAGAGATCCACTACCTTCCCAATTCCGTCGCCTTGGCGACGCGATCGAACCGCTCCAGCGTCATGATCGCGTCCGCAAACTTCTCCGCGCGTGCGTTCAGCACGGGGCGGGCGAGTGTCAGGAACTTCTGCTGCATCGCCTGCGTGTCCGGAAACGAATTCGGCTCGCCGGAGGGATCGGCATAGAGCCGCTCGTGCACGCCATCATCCGTCGTGATGCTGACGCGGGCGCCGAACGGATGAGTGCGGCCCTCCAGCCGATCGTCCTGCACCACGTCGAACCTGTCGGCCAGCGCGTCGATCGCGGCATCGCCCAGGCGGTTGTAATCGTCCCAGCCGAACGAGCCTTGGTCGAGCGCGAGCGCGCCGGTGAAGAACATCGAGAACTGGCCGCCGACGATCGAGCGCGGGTGGCGCTTGGTCGCTGCATCCCCGGTCAGCGTGATGCCGTTGCGGTGCAGGCCGATCTCGACGCGCTTGACCTGGTCCGGCGTCAGATTGTGCTCGCGCCGCATCGCGATCAGCGCGTCGATCGCGGCATGGGTGTAGCGGCAGCTCGGATAGGGCTTCACGCCGATCTTCATGGTCTCGTAGGTCTTGCCGAGTTCGGCGACCGCCTTGTCCGGATGTGCGTCGTCGGTGTAGCCGGCGAGCAGGCCGTGCTTGCCCTCGACCGATTCCGTCGCGCCGACGAAATCGTTGCGCGCCAGCGTCGCGGCGATCACGCCGTTCATCGCGGCGGCGCCGACCTGGTAACGCTTGTTCCAGGCGCCGTTGACCAGAAATTGCAGCGAGCCCGCGGCCTGGCTGCCGGAGACGCCGAAGGCAGCGATGAGCTGCTTCTCGCTGAGGCCGAACAGCTTGCCGGCCGCGGCGGCCGCACCATAGGTGCCGGCGGTCGCTGTCGGGTGGAAGCCGCGCGCATAATGCGAGGTCGGGTCGAGCGCGTTGCCGAGCCGGCAGCAGACCTCATAACCCGCGACGATCGCGGTCAGCACGTCACGGCCGGACGCGCCGACCATCTCGCCGACGGCGAAGGCGGCAGGAACCACCGGTGCGCTCGGATGCAGCGAGGAATCGGCGTGGGTGTCGTCGAAGTCGAGGGAATGGCCGAGCGCGCCGTTGAGCAGCGCTGCGACCGCCGGCGTCCAGGTCTTGGTATCGCCGAACACGGTGGATTCGCCCTTGGTGTCGAGCGCCAGCGCCTCCAGCATTTTCAGCATCGACGGGGTCGATTCGGCCTCGCGTCGCGCCCGGATCGCGCTGCCGAGGAAGTCCAGCGTCAGCACTTTTGCGCGATCCAGCACCTCCGCTGGAATATCCCGGTATTTCAGGTTGAAGACATAGGCGGCGAGCGTTGCGGTTTCGTGGGCCATCGTGTTTCCTCGTTTTGGCGCGCAAGTTAGGCGGGCTGATTTGGCCTTTCAAGCGGCCTTGGGGCTGCGGGCATCAGCCATGCTTTTGCTTGGCTTCCAGGATCGGACCGGGACTTCGATGGCACTCAAAAATGAGCTGTTCGACCATATCAGGTCGCGGCGGACGCAATTGGGGCTGGCGATCCGGGTCACGGTGGCCGCGGCTGCGGCCTATGCGATCGCCACCGCGCTGCATCTGTTGCTGCCGCTCTGGGCGGTGCTGACCTCCCTGATCGTGACCCAGATGAGTGTCGGCCGTTCGCTGAAGGCGACGCGCGACTACATGCTGGGCACCATCGGCGGCGCCGTCTATGGCGGCGCCATCGCGATCCTGATCCCTTACTCCAGCGAAGCCGGTCTGCTGGGGCTTCTGGTGCTCTCCGTCGCCCCGCTCGCCTTCATCGCCGCGATCAATCCGAGCCTCAGCGCGGCTACGGTCACCGCGGTGATCGTGCTCCTGGTCCCGACCCTGCATCATGCCGATCCCATGACCTCGGCGATCGACCGGGTCAGCGAGGTTGCGGTCGGCGCCGTCACGGGGCTGCTGGTCTCGTTCCTGGTGCTGCCCTCGCGCGCGGTGCGGCAGATTCGCGCCAGCGCGGCGGTTCTGCTCGAATTGATCGCGGATGCCTTCACCGAGCTGCTCGCCGGCCTCACGCGCGGCCGCGACAACGATGCGCTGCACCGGATCCAGGACGGCATCGGCACCGCCATGGTCAGCCTCAACGCGATCGGCTCCGAGGCCGAGCGCGAGCGCGCCGCGCGCCTGTCGAGCGGCCCGGACACGGGCCCCTTGCTGCGGACCATCCTGCGGCTGCGCCATGACGTCGTGATGATCGGCCGGGCCACCGTGGTGCCGCTGCCGGCCGACGTGCAGACGCGGCTCGCAGGCCCGCTGGCGGAAGTCTCGACCGTGATCGCGCGCTTCCTGCGTTCGGCTGCCAGCGCCTTGCGTGAAGGCGCCGGCGCGCCGCCAATCCATCCCGTCCACGTCGCGCTCCAGCATTACGCCGAGGCGGTCGCGTCTGTCCGCCAGGATGGCCTGATTCGCGGCCAGCCCGGCGACACCGCCGAGCGCTTCTTCGCGCTCGGTTTCTCCCTTGAGCAGATGCATCAGAATCTGTGCGACCTCGACCGCGTCGTCGGCGAATGGTCGGAGGCGGCGGCCGGCAAGTCCGCGCGGGTGGCGGAGTAAGCTACCGCTTGGTCAGGCCCTTGCCCTGCATGCGCCAGATGAGGAGATCGATGCGGTCCTGGCCGAAGAACGGCTCGTTCTCGAACACGAAGGTTGGCACGCCCCAATGGCCGGAGGCCGCATGGTCCTTCTCGTTCTCCGCAATCACCCGCTCGTAGCGGTCCGGGTCGGCGGTGATGGCGGCATCCATCGCCGCGAGATCGAAGCCGGCCGCTGCGGCGGCGCGTGCGAGGTGATCGCCTTCGTTCCATCTTGCCACCGAGCCGTCCCATAGCACGGGCGCGATCGCAGAGGTGAACACGAGCGAGCGTCCCTCGAACTGCGCCATGGCGCCCAGACGGGTCAGGCGATGGATGTAGGGCTGCTCGGCCGCGACCTCCAGCGTCGTCATGTCCTGCACGATCGGGTCGGGGCGGGGAAAGCGGAACGGAATGCCCTCGTATTCCGCCACGCGGGTGGAATCTCGGACAACGTAGCGCGCGAACTGCGGGTTGGCCTTCTTGAAGAAGCCGGGCACGCGCACGGCGAGCGGATAGACCGGACGCAGGTTCACCGCGAGATCATAGTCTTCGACGAGTTTCAGCGTCTTGGGCAGCGCCAGATAGCTGTAGGGGCTGCGGAAGGAGAAGAAGAGATCGACTGACAAGGTCATCGCGCCGGCTCCACGATCCGTCCCATCATGCTGCGGACCACGAGCTTGTGGAAGGGCATGATGAGGGTGAGATAGGTCCTTCCGAGCAGGTTATGTGTCCGCACCAGCGTCGTCGAGGTCACCCGACGGCTCGCGGCATTGCCCTCCACGTCGACCACGATGCGGAAGTCGAGGTGAGAATCGTCGAAGCCCGCGACCAGCCGCTCGGGAGTTTCACTCAACACCGGAAACAGACCGATCATGCCGCCGGGCGCCGGCGCGCCCTCGCCCGATGTCTTCAGCCCGAATGGCTTCACCAGAATGTTGCGCAGGCGCAGCAGCGCGTCGACCCAGCGCGGCCCATCCAGCACCATCCTGGTGCAGGCCTCGCGGGCATTTACAGCCGTCGCGCCGACTTCCACGCGAAACGCGTCGATGAACTGGGCGCCGGCCAGCACTGCACTGGCGTCGACCTCCGGCGTGACTTCGCGGACCATCCCGATCATCCCGCCAATCTGCGCGTCAGCATCCGGAAGCGCAAGATCAGCAGCCCGGCATAGACGAACGTGCCGATCGAGAATCCGATCCAGACCCCGACCGCGCCCAGCCCTGTGTGGAACGCCAGCATCCAGCCGATCGGAAAGGCGACGCCCCAATAGCCGATCGCCGCGAACAGCAGCGTCATCCTGGTGTCGTTGATGCCGCGCAGCGCGCCGCCCATGATGGTCTGGAGGCCGTCGGCGATGAAGAAGGTGGCGCCGACCACCAGCAGTGTCGCGGTCAGTTCGATGGTGGCGGCGCTTTCGCTGCCGCCGCCGAAGAACAGACGGCCAAGCTGGTAGCGCCCGATGATGATGGCGATCGTCAGCGCCGACACCAGCGCGACGCCGAGCACGGCCGCGGCGAGCCCTGCACGCTTCACGGCCGCGGCATCGCCGCGGCCGAAGGCATGGCCGACCCGCACCGTCGCCGCCATGCCGATGCCGAGCGGCACCATGAACAGCACGGCCGTCACCTGGAGCGCAATCTGGTGCGCAGCAATGGCGGCGGTCGAGATCAGTCCCATCAACAGTGCCGCCGAGGAGAACAGGCCATATTCCAGCAGCAGCGCAAACGAGATCGGCGCGCCGACCGCGATTAGCTGGCGCATCAACGGCCAGTCGATCCGCCAGAGATGCGCGAGCGGATGATAGTCCGCGAACGGCTTGCGCCATGCGGCAATCGCGAGCGCGGCGATGAAGGTGCCGAGGTTGACCAGCGTGGTCGCCAGCCCTGCGCCGAACAGGCCGAGCTCCGGCAGGCCGAACAGGCCGTGGATCAGGACGTAGACGAGGACGGCATTGACCGGGATCGCCGCCACCGTGATCCACAATGGCGCCTGCGGCCGGTTCACCGCGCTCATCATGCCACGCAGGGCGATGAAGCCGAGCGCCGGTGCAATGCCCCAGGCAAGTCCATTCAGGTAGTGCTGGGCGAGGCTGGCCGAATGCGGGGCCTGTCCGAGCGCGAGCAGGATCTGCTCGCCATAGAGCGGCGAGGCCATCATCGGCAGCGAGATCAGCAGCGCGACCCAAAGTCCGACGCGCAAGGAGCGGCGGATCAGCCTGACATCGCCGGCGCCGAACGCCTGCGCCACCAGCGGCGACACGGCGGACGTCAATCCGAGCCCGAAAGTGAAGCTGACGAAATAGACCGTATGGGCCAGCGCCGCCGCAGCCACCGCATCCTCGCCGAGCCGCCCGATCATCGCGAGATCGGTGGTGATCATCGCGATCTGCCCGAGCTGCGTCAGCATCAACGGCACAGCGAGGCGCAGCGTCTCGACGAATTCTTGCGCGAGATGGCTTGGCGGCGCATCCGAGCGTGCTCGGTACGGCTGTTTGGTATCCACAAGATCGGTCATGGCAGGGGCATAGCAGCCCCGATTGGCGAAGTAACGGCAAAGAAACGATGCGGTCGGGGTCCCGCCGGAAAAAAGCGCGCGCTGAGCGAAGGAAAGTGTGGCTTGCGCCGTATTCGTCATGTGCGGCGAACTTCCGCCGGTCTCGGATTGGGAATTTGAGCATGATAGCGCGATTTGGACTGAGGCTCGCCGCAGTGAGCATCGGTTCTGCCATGAGTGCTGGCCACGTCGCGGCGGCCGATCTGAGGCTGCCTGTCTCACCCCCGCCGCAAGCCCAGGCCGCGTCGGCGGCTCTCTTGAGCTGGGCCGAGCCCTATTTCGGCGTCCAGGCCGGCTATCTGTCGGGCCGCTCCGAGGTCTCATTTCCCACCACCGGTGAATTTCACTTCGTCGATCCCAAGGGAGCCACGGCAGGCGCCACGGCCGGCTTCGCGGCGCAATGGGGCCGGATCGTCGCCGGCATCGAGGGCGATGTGAATTTCGTCGATGCGCGCGCGACCATCGATACCGGCTTTGCGCCGACCCCCGCCGTCACGCAGCTTCAATCCGCCGTCAACTGGAATAGCCATCTGCGCGGGCGCATCGGCTACGCTTTCGACCGGACGCTGCTGTTCGCCAGCGGCGGCCTTGCGATCGCAGGCGTGGAGAGCAAGGCGTTCGACAATGCGAGCGGCACTGTTGCGAACTGGAGCGACACCCGAATCGGCTGGTCGATCGGAGCGGGCGCGGAATTCCGCTTCGCCCGGCCGGCGTCGCTGCGGCTCGAATATCTCTATGACAATTACGGATCAAAGACGCTCGGAGCACAGACGGTCGGGGCGACCGCTTTCGGTGAGCGCGAATCCAGGCTCGATACGCATACCGTTCGAGCCGGCGTGTATTGGCGATTTTGACCGGGGCGATCGCGGCTTGTTGCCGCAGGTGCCTCAATTGAAGCGGCGGTGCGTCCCGGCAATGCGGCATATCTCTCCCGGCCGGGACCGGCTCGCACTCCGCAGCAACGATGGCCGCAGGCCAGGGCAACAGATCGAGATGACGGAAGAGCCATCGGACGAGGCCTTGATGGCGGAGGTTTCGGCGCGGCGGCAGCATGCGTTTCGTATTCTCATGCGGCGTCACATGCCGCGGGCGCTGCGGGTCGCCGAGCGGATCGTCCGCGATCCAGTCGAGGCCGATGACATCGGCCAGGAGGCGTTCATGCGCGTCTGGACTCACGCGGCTTCGTTCGATCCGCAGGTTGCGAAATTCACGACCTGGCTCTACCGCATCGTCCTCAATCTGACGTTCGACCGCACGAGGCGCCGTACGTTCCAGCCGCTCGATGCGGCTGGTGATGTGCCCGATACGGGGCCGCACGCGGTCGAGCGGCTGATCGCCGATGAGGAATTCCGCCTTCTCAACCGCGCAATGCTCGCATTGTCGGACCGCCAGCGCGGCGCGATCGCGCTCTTCCACATGGAGGGATTGAGCGGCGAGGAGGCGGCGAAGGCGATGAACCTCAGCGCCAAGGCGTTCGAATCGCTGCTGGGCCGCGCCCGCACGGCGCTCAAGGCAAATGTTCAGAAAATACAGGACACGGGGAGCTACGCATGACGCCCGATCAGTTCAGACGATTGGCCGAGACGTGGGGAGGCGATGTCGAGCGCTGGCCTGCGGCAACGCGTGAGGCCGCGCGGCGACTTGCGGCGAGTGCGGAAGGAGCTTCCGTCCTGGATCAGCAGGCGCGCCTCGACGGCCTCCTTGCGGTCGCCCCGGAGATCGAGACCGAAAGAGCGGATCGTTCAAGCTTGCTCGTGCTGCAAAGGCTGGCCGCGCTGCCGCAGCAGCATCGGCCGCCATGGCATCGCCGCCTGCTGCGCTGGCCGGCTCTCGTTCCCGCCGCAAGCCTCGCCTGCTCCGTGATGGTGGGCGTGTGGCTGGCGGGGACGATTCCCTATGTCCATCCGTCGTCGGACCCCTTGTCCGTCATGAGCGGTGTCTTCGACGTCTACGCAATCGGTTTTGGATCGGGGAAATGAAGTTCTGGCGAGAATCGTCTACTCTGCGAGCGCTCGTGCTGGTGTCGCTCTGCCTCAACGTCATCCTGTTCACTTATGTCTCCGTGCAATGGCTGCGGCCCGGCGGTCTCGTGCCGGGCGAGGGTCTGCCGCTCCGGATGATCGAGCGTGTGGCGGAGAGATTGCCCAAGGAAGACGCAGAGGTCCTGTGGAGTATCTATCAGGGCAAGGAGGCCGAGCTGCTGCCTCTCCAGACCGAGTACCGGCACGCGCTGGTGAAGGCCATGAAGGCCGCGGCACAGACGAACCTGGACAAGGCCGAGCTGGAGGCTGCCGTCAAGGATGCCCGCGACAAGCGCGTGAAGATCGGCGACGTCGTCGTCGCGACGTTCGTCGAGATGCTGGAGCGAATTTCACCGAAAGGACGCCGCCAACTCGTCGGCGGCTATTTTCGCTGAGCCGCGCAGAGTGAACGAGGGATTCGGCCCGTCCAGACGTATCACCTACATCGATGTCTGCGAATTGGTGGAGATGATATGGTGCAACGATTTGGTCGGCCGGCAAGCGGACCGGTGGTGAGCTTCTCGCGGCGGTCGGCCGTTTATGTCAGGGCGGGTCTCGCCGCTGCGAGCCTGATCGCACTTCTCGTGCTGTTCCTGTCCCAGGCCTCCGCAGGGGATGCGCGGAGTGAGGCAAAGCAGGCCTGCAAGGCCGACTATTCACGGTTCTGCGCCGGCACCATGCCCGGGGGAGGCCGCATCCGCAAATGCCTCGGCGACAATTACGCGAGCCTGTCCGCGACCTGCAAACAGGCTCTCGACGCGAACCCGCCGAAATAGTGCGGCCTAGCTCCGCGCCGGCACGCGCTTGATCTTCGCCCCAAGCGCGTTCAGCCGTTCCTCGATGCGCTCATAGCCGCGCTCGATCTGATCGGCGTTGTTGATGGTCGAGGTGCCCTCGGCGCACACCGCGGCGAGCAGCATCGCCATGCCGGCGCGAATGTCCGGCGACGTCATCGTCGCGCCGTGCAGGCGGCTGGGACCTGCGATGATGGCGCGGTGCGGGTCGCACAATACGATGCGGGCGCCCATCGCGATCAGCTTGTCGACGAAGAACATCCTGGATTCGAACATCTTCTCGAACATCAGGATCACGCCCTCGCATTGCGTGGCGGTGACGATCGCGATCGACATCAGGTCGGCCGGGAACGCCGGCCAGGGCTGGTCCTCCAGCTTGGGCACATGGCCGCCGAAATCGTCCTGGATCTTCAGGGTCTGGTTCGAGGGCACGATGAGATCGTCGCCTTCGACGCGGCAGACGATGCCGAGCCGCTCGAAACCCATGCGGATCGAGCGCAGATGCTCGATGCCGGCGCGCGTGATGCGCAGCGGCGAGCGCGTCACCGCGGCAAGGCCGATCAGCGAGCCGACCTCGATGTGGTCGGGCTGGATCCGGTAAGTCGTTTCCCCCAGCGTCGCCGGCCCATACACGGTCATGGTGTTGGTGCCGATGCCTTCGATCCTGGCGCCGAGCGCGACCAGGAAATTGGCGAGGTCCTGCACATGCGGCTCGGAGGCCGCGTTGCGCAAATAGGTGACGCCGTCGGCGGCGACCGCCGCGACCAGCGCATTCTCGGTCGCGGTGACGCTGGGCTCGTCCAGGAACACATCCGCTCCGGCGAGCTTTGGCGCGCGGAATTCCAGCCGGTCGGTCGCGGTGACCTTTGCCCCCAGCTGCTCCAGCGCCAGCACATGGGTGTCGAGCCGGCGGCGGCCGATGACGTCGCCGCCCGGCGGCGGCAGCATCACCTCGCCGCAGCGGGCGAGCAGGGGTCCCGCGAGCAGGATCGAGGCGCGAATGCGCACGCAGAGCTCGGGGTCGAGATCGGCGGCGCGGATGCTCTTGGCGTGAATCACCAGCGTATTGCGGTCGGTCCATTCCGCCGACGCGCCGACCGAGCGGATCAACTCGACCAGCGTCTCGGTGTCGCGGATCCGCGGCACGTTGTGGAGCGTCACCGGATGCTCGGTCAGCAGCGCGGCGGCGATGATGGGTAGCGCCGAGTTCTTGTTGCCGGACGGCTCGATCGAGCCCGAGAGCCGGTGACCGCCCTCGACGATGTATTGGATGGGCGCCACTTGATCTCTCGCTGTCCTGTCGCGGTGGGTGGGCTGCTTCGGAGGCGGAAACTACCGAGAATTGAGCAGGGTAGCAATTCTGCACTTGCCGCGGCCGTGGGTCGCTGCTGGCCCGAACAGGCCGGCTGCACCAGCGTTTAGAACAAGCCGATGATATTCGCCACCACATAAAGGATCACGATCACCATCAAGACGCCCATCGCCAGGAAGGAGATCTCGACGGCGATGGCGCCGGCCCCCAGTGCGGCTGCCACGCCGGCCAGCAGCCTCTCTTCGCGAAACACCAGGGCCAGAACCGAGAACAGGATGGCGAGCAGGCCGAGCGAGATCGCGCCGATGGAGGATGCCTCTCGCAACTGGCTTCCCGTCGACTTCTCGCGCGGCGGCGCCTGATATTCGACGCCTTTGACACGCGCGATCAGGCGGTCCTTCAGGCGGTGGCCGGTGTCGACAATCACCTTGTCGGCCGGCGGCGGCGGATAGAGCACCGGCACGACCCAGTGCGGCAGGACGGCCGCGATCAGTGCCAGCACCCCGACGATGCTGCCGATCACGCCGAGACGGCGGGAGGGCGGGGTGGAGCTGGTCGCCGCGGAGATGGTCATGACGTGGCGCTTCCCGGCCGGAACTGGCGCTGCGGGTTCATGCCACTTCGTCGCGATGGCTGCTGGTGAGGTTCACCGGCGCCCAAACCGATCCCGGAATGCGATGGGATTGGGCTTGATTTGAGGTTGGCTTGATTGTGCGTCGAGGAGGGTTCGCCGATCCCGCTTGAGGGGGTTTCTCATCCGGCAGGAGCCCGCTTGATCATCGGCGATCTTGTGAGCGCCACGGCAAGCACGGCAGTTAGTAAGACGACTGCTATCGAATAGAACGCGTCTGAATAGGCCATTATTGTTGCCTGTTGCTTGACAAGTTCACCGAGCAAGATCTCGGCTTGCTGATAGGAGCGCGCCGGATCTGGCACGCCATGGGGCAAGAAGTACTGTTGCATCCGGGTCAGGAAAGACTGGTCGATCGGATTGAACGACGTCACCGCTTGCCCGATGATGTTGGAGTGGAACTGCTCGCGTTTCGTGATGACTGTGGCCAGCGCGGCCGTTCCAATAGCGCCGCCCAGACTGCGAAGCATATTGAACAGGCCAGACGCCGCCGCCGATTCATCCGGCTTGATGTGCGCCATCGCGATGCTCGATAAGGGGGCAACGAGGAGCGACTGGCCGACCGCGCGCACCAGGTTGGTCAACATCAATTGCGGCCCGGAGTCGTTCAAGCTCAGATGGATATTCATGACACAGCTCGCTGCGAACACGATCAGTCCGGCGCAGACGACCACGCGCACATCGAAGTACTTGAGGATGAGCGGGACAAAGGGAATGATGACGAGCTGAGGGAAGCCTGACCAGGCGAGCACAAGCCCGATCTGTTCGGCATTATAGCCTTGGACGGAATCGAGATAGGCCGGCAGCACATAGACCGATCCGAACAAGCCGAATCCGACGAGTGTGTTGGCGAGTGTACCGAGGCCAAAATTGCGATTCGCAAGCAGGCGAAGCTGCACGGCGGGCTTGTCGCTTCTCAGCTCGATGACCGCGAACGCCGTCAACATGACGGCCGCGACGATGGCGAGATGCGCGATGTAGGGAGAGCCGAACCAGTCGTCCTTGTTGCCCTCGTCGAGCACGGTCTGAAGGCAGGCAAGCCCTATCGCCAACGAGCCTATGCCGTACCAGTCGCCCTCTTTGAGAAGGTGCAACTGCATCGGCGTGTGGTCGAGGCTCGGGAATAGCAAGGCGAGCATCACGGAGCCGGGGATAAGATTGATGAAGAAGATGTATTGCCAGCCAAAGTGCTCGGTGAGATAGCCCCCGATGGTCGGCCCAATGGCCGGACCGAAGGTGGCTGTGACCGCGAATATCGCCAGCCCGATCGGGCGTTGTCCGGAAGGGAGCTTGGTAAGCAGGATGGTGAATGCCATCGGAATCATGACGCCGCCCGTGAAGCCCTGCAGCGCGCGGGTGACGATCATGGTGCCGAGGCTGTCGGCAAAGGCGCAACTGACCGAGAAAGTCAGAAAAAGCACCACGTTGGTCAGCAGGAATCGGCGGAAGCCGAACACGCGACTGAGATAGTCGGTCAGCGGAATCATGATGATCTCGCCGATCAGGTAAGACGTCGATATCCACGCGCCGTTGTCGATCCCCGTGCCGATTCCTCCTTCAATTTCCGCAAGCGATGAATTGACGATCTGGATGTCCAGCACGGCGATCAGCGCCCCGAGCATGCAGCCATAGACGGCGACCCAGGTCCGCAGTGACGCGCGCTCGGTGTCCCGATCATCGATCGCGCCGCTCATCGCTGTGAGCCCTGGGGAGTGGCGCCGCGCCTTGTGTCGATTGTCGCAGTCACCGACATGCCGGGACGCAGCATGCCGGCGAGCGGGTCGTTCGGGTCAACGGCGATCTTGACCGGAATGCGTTGAACAATCTTCGTGAAATTGCCGGTGGCATTGTCGGGCGGCAGCAGAGCGAACTCCTGTCCGCTGGCAGGCGCCAGGCTGTCGACCCGGCCGCGAACTCGTTTCCCGGGAAACGCATCGACGTCGAGGGCGACGGGTTGCCCGGCGCGCACCTCGGCCAGTTGGGTTTCCTTGTAGTTCGCCACAACGTAGATCTTCGCGAGCGGAACGATGGCGAGAAGCTGGGTGCCTGGCTGAACGTACTGGCCAAGCCGCAGCGTGCGATCGCCGATGACGCCATCAACCGGCGACGTGATCGTGGTGTATCCGAGATTGATCCGTGCCTGCCGCAATGTCGCTTCGTTTCGCTTGAGTGTCGCCTTGGCCTGCGCCAATTGAGCATTCAGGGTTTCGATCTGCTTTTTGGCGGCATCAAGCGCGGCCTGGTCCTTGGCGACGATCGCCGTCGCGGTATCGATCTGCGAGGCCGCCTGCTGTGCGTCCTGGACCGAACCGTAGCCGTCGTCTGCGAGCTTGCCGTAGCGTTGACTGTTCTCTTTCGCAAACAGCTCCTGCGCCTTGTCCGCATCGATTGTCGCCTCGGCTTGGCGGATCATGGCCCGCTGCTGAGCGATCTCGGCCTCGATGGTGGCGATCCCGGCGGTGGCCTGCTCGACGCCAGCGGCTGCCTGCTCGACAGCCGCCTCGTAGTCGCGTTGGTCGATGACGGCCAGAACCTGCCCGATCTTCACATGCTGGTTATCGTCAACGAACAATGATGCGATATTCCCCGCAACCTGTGGTGCGATCGAAACGACATCGGCCTGCACATAGGCATCGTCTGTAGCGGCTTCGAAGCGCCAATGCGCCCAATACCTCCAACCGGTATAGGTCCCGCCGCAAACCGCCGTAATCGCCAATATCACGGGCACCAAGTGTCTCAGCAACGGACGCGCCCGCTCTGTGGACGCGCTGCCCAGACGTTCGGATGCCCCAGTTGCAGCGTCTCCGGAAGGCGAGACGCGCCCCTCCGTTTCAATGCTCGTCGCGGTGGAGGTCATTGCTCCCGAGCCCTTTCAGGATGATCCAGGCATCATTGTTCAGAACGCCGGCATTGCGTCTTCTCGGGTGAGCAACCTATTGCGAGATCGCATGGCGAATTCGCTGCATATCGGCCAAGCCGGATTGCGCCAGGCGGCGGGCAGGGCGCCGTTCGACATTTGGGTCACTCTCCGCTGTCGTACGGAAGTACGCTAAACGGGTCCGGGAGCGGCCGTGCCGCTCGCCCGCGTTCGCCAATGAGCAGGGGTCTCACCGGTGATTTCTTTGAACACGGCCGAGAAATGTGCCTGAGTGCAGAATCCGACCGCGAGCGCGATTTGGACCAAAGGCGCCTCTGTGTTCAGCAGCGCCTTCGCGTGTTCGACCCGTTGAGCCAGCAGATATTCGTGGGGGCGGTATCCCGTCGCGGCCCGGAACTGTGCAGCAAAATGCATACGGGAAAGTCCGGCGACTCGAGCCAGTTCCGGAAGCCTTATCGATCGATGAAAATTCTGTTTGACGTGGTCTTGGACGCGCCGAAGCCTCCAGTTTGCCAGGGCTCCGACCTTGGTGCGTGGAAATTCGAGGCGCGTGAGTCGCATCGCCAGCGTTTGTCCGATGCAGCGGGCGAACGGCTCGTCGACCGGTTCGCCGCGTCCGAGCAGCGGTCGGGTGAGCTGTCCTGCGAACATATCGCGAAGCAGAATAAGGTCATTCAGATGCTGAGTTGGGCGACGCTGCGCGATTGGCGGCCGATCTGTAAAGTATGAGTCTGGGACGTGGAAATGCAGGAAGTCGCAGGGTGCATCGAAGCGTGCGACGAGCCGCTTTGAGGGAGCGCTGACATACAACGTGCTTTCCGGCATGATGCCCTCGAAGATTGTTCGCTGTTCTGCTGTCAACTTGATGCGCGTCGTCCTCAACGCCACGCCAATGAAGTAGTGATCACTGGGGGTGACCGCCTCCTCGATGCGAGACGCGGTTCGGAGATCGAGCCAGCGCGAAACGGTGATGTCCTGGGCCAGGGACGCACCAATTTGTTCCGGCCTGCGCCACGCCCGCTCCTCCAAAGGATATCCTCGCGGATGTCTCTTGTCGCACAGCGCGGGGTGATGACCGTGTTCGGGGGGGACCGCATGCATGTCGTCGCGCATCCTGGCTCTCCTCTGTTCGCTTGTACTTGCGATACCGAGTGGATTTAGCCCGCACTTGCTTCCGAAGGCGCGTTAGCTCCTCTTAAGAAATGTTGGATTCCGCTAAATCGAATGCTGCGACCGTCCGCCGCAGGCGTGAAGTTCAGTTAACTCACACAGAGCCGGTCCTTCCAATATCCGAGTTCAATCAGTTGCTTGCGATGATGGATAGTGGAACGCAGGTGATGGCCGCCAAAGCATGGAACGCGAAGACGCTACCCGGCAGGCCGGTTCGCACATACATTTGCGAAGCCGGTAACTGCGCCCAGCCGCTCAAGTTGGAGACGCGCCATCAGGTGAAGCGGGATGATGTCGAGCAGTACTCAGGCGTCTATCAGTTCCGATGCGATCATTCTCTTTGGCGACTTCCAGCTCGATCGCAGGCGTCGCTTGCTTCTCAAGGATGGAAATCCCGTACGAATTGGGTCGCGCGGCCTGGACATTCTGATCGCGTTGACCGATCGCGCGGGCGAAGTTGTCAGCAAGCGTGATCTCCTCGAGTCGGTGTGGAAGGGTGTTGTGACCGATGAGGCGGGCCTGAGGGTACATATGTCGACGCTTCGCCGGGCTTTGGGCGATGGCCGGAATGATGCGCGCTACATCGTCAACGTCGCAGGCCGCGGATACAGTTTCGTTGCCGCAATCAAGCGGACTCACACGAGCCTGGCGTCCTCGTCGGATTTCAACTCGGCTGACCGGCTGGGTCGTCAATTCCTGTCGCATCGCGGGCTCTTCGTCGGCCGCGACGAGGTCGTTCTCAGTATAAGCGGGCTTCTCGTGAGTCGACGGTTTGTCAGTATCGTGGGCGCCGGCGGCATCGGCAAGACGGCGGTCGCGGTCGCCTTGATCGCGCGGTTGCGAGCCGAATTTGGCGACGAGAACGTCGCCTTCGTCGATTTTGGCGCGGTGCTCGAGCCTGGCTTGGTGCCTGGCAGCGTGATTTCGGCGGTTGGCTGCACATTGGGGGGATCCGATCCCGTCGCCGAACTGTCAAGCTTCCTTGCAGATAAGCGCATGCTGGTCGTCTTCGACAGTTGCGAGCACCTCCTCGATCCGATCTCGCTCCTGGCAGACCGGCTATTCCGTGAGGCCCCCTTCGTCCATTTACTGGCCACCTCGAGGGAGCCGTTGCATGTCGAGGGTGAGACGGTGCATCTGCTCAGTCCGCTCGCTTACCCAGTGGAGGAAGTTCCGACGGCGGAGGAAGCCTTGGCGACGCCGGCCGTGCGTCTGTTCATGGATAGGGCAGCGTTCAGCGGATTCACCGAAGATCTAACCGACGCCGATGCGCCGATCGTTTCGGATATATGCCGGCGGACTGACGGAATTGCGCTGGCGATAGAGCTGGCCGCCAGCCGCGTCGGAAGTTATGGGATCCGTGGCGTTGCAGGCCTCCTGGCGCAAAATGCGGAGATGGCATTACCCATCAGACGCAATGTTTCTCCTCGACATCGAACGCTTCAAGCGATGCTTGACTGGAGTTACGATCTGCTCGCAGAAGACGAAAGGCGAACGCTTTCGCGCCTGTCCGCTTTCGTCGGTCTGTTCACGATGGAGGCGGCCTGCTTCGTCGCCGGCGAAGAAGAGAGCGACCGGGCAGCTATCGCTTCGACCCTGGAGAGACTGGTCGACAAGTCTCTGGTCTGGGTAAGACCGACCGACGAAGCGGTCTTTTACCGCCTCCCCGATACGACGCGCGCCTATGCTGCGGCGAAGCTCAGCCAATCCGAAGACGTCGAGCCGATTGCCAGTCGCCATGCTCGCTACTTTGCTTCCTTGTTCAAATCACTTGCTCTCGAGCATGGCGCGTATGCCGAGATCGGGCGCCATGCACCACACCTCGGGAATGTACGAAAGGCGCTCGAGTGGAGTTTCTCCAGCGAGGAGAATCGCAAGACCGGGATTGAATTGGCGGCCGATGCTGCGCCCTTGTTTCTTGGTCTTTGGCTGCTTGCGGACTGCAGCCACTGGTCGCGCCTTGCCTTGACCGCGATCCAGGATATGAGCGAGATGCCGCTCCGGGAGGCGCGCTTGCTGGAGGCGTTCGCTGTCGCTTCCATGCATATGTGGGGCAATACGCAGGAGGTGAAAGATGCGATCCAGCGTGGGCTGGATCTGTACGAAGCGGGCGAGCAAGGATTGGCACAACTTCGCCTTCTGGCCGGCCTCAACCTCTTCCTGACGAGGATTGGCGACTTTGATGGCGGGCTGGCGGCCGCCGAGAGATGCAAAGCCGTGGCGGATCGGAGCGGATCGATCAGCGATCGGGTCATCTCCGAATGGATGCTTGCCGCCGCCTTGCATCTTGCCGGTCATCAAGCCGATGCCATCGCCCATTGCGAACTGGGGTTTGAGCTCGAGGCCACCAGTAGCCGCCTCGACCTCAATTTGTTCGGCTATGATCACCGCCTCCGCGCGGAGCTTGCGTTGGCACGATCGCTTTGGCTCAGAGGGACGGCAACGCGCGCGTGCGGGTTGGCCGTGGCGGCTCTCCATGAGGCCGAAGGGTTGTCACCGCCGAGCAACTATTGCATGGCTGTAGTCCATGCTGTCCCTATCCTGCTCTGGAATGGCGACACTGAAGTCTGCGCCGAGCATATAGATCGCGCAATCGTGCAGGCTGAAAAGCACTCTCTCAAGGCGCTCGCAGCCGCTGCCCTGGCGTTGAAGGGGGAGTGGCTCACGATGACGGCAAAACCTGCAGCCGGCGTGGAAACATTGCGCCAGGCTTTGAAACTGCTGTACCGCGAACAATTTCGCATGCTTACGTCCGCTGCTGCGCAGGCCCTGGCAGATGGATTGGCACAGAGCGGAAGGTTGGTCGAGGCCCGAACGACGATCCAGACGGCGATCTCTTCAGCACAAAAGATGGGTCAGAAGTTTTCAATGCCCGGCCTACTGCGCACGCAGGCACAAATAATCATGAGAAGTGCGGATGCCCAGCCCGACAAGGCAGAGTCATTGCTGCGAGAGTCGATCAACTACGCAAAGAGCCAAGGCGCGTTGGCATGGGAGTTGAGGGCTGCGCTCGCATTGGCCCGGCTACTGATCGTGCATGGGCGTGTAGCGGAGACGCGCGCAGTTCTCGAGCCGGTCTTGGCGGCTCACGAGGAAGATTCCGGCTCATCGGATCTCCTGGACGCAACGGATCTTCTGGCGCGCTTGGCGTGATCGGGAAGAATCCGGCATGAGCGGTCAGGGGAGCCGCGGCGGCTTTTCATTTCCTTGCAGTTCATAACACCTTGAGCGTCCAAGTCTGGTCCATATTCCTCCTCTCCGCAAGACCGCTTGAAAAAGCAAACGGCAGGAGCAGCGATGGAACAGGACCGCAGAATCGCCGTCGTGACGGGCGGCAGCCGCGGCATCGGGCGGAGTACGGTTCTCAGTCTGGCAAGGCGAGGTGTTGACAGCATCTTCACCTTCAAAACTGCTTTTGCTGAGGCCGATGCGGTTGCAAGAGCCGTTGAGGAGATCGGTCGGAGAGCCATTCCTTTGCAGCTTGATCTCGCGGAAGCGAGCAGCTTCGACGGTTTCGTACTGCAATTCCGCGAAGCACTTGGAGTTCTTGGCGCCACACGTTTCGATTATCTCGTCAACAATGCCGGGATCTCGCATCGTGGCGGGTTGGAAAGCACGACCGAGGCAGAACTCGATGCGATCTATCGGGTGAATTTCAAAGCAGTGTTCTTTCTCACTCAAAAGTTGCTGCCTCTCATCAAGGACGGCGGCCGTATCGTCAACATGTCGAGTGGGCTCGCCCGAATCCTCGTGCCCGGTAGCGGGCCGTACGGTGCGTTCAAGGCTGCGATCGAGGTGCTGACGCGATACCAGGCAAAAGAACTCGGCGCTAGAGGCATCGCGGTCAACGCGGTCGTCCCCGTGGCGATCCGAGCTGATTTCAGTGACGATATGGTCTGGGAAAGTCCCGAACTGAATGCCCAGGGCGACAACGTGTCCGCGCTCGGCCGACCGGGTGTACCGGAGGATATCGGTTCAATGATTGCTTCTCTGCTGTCCGATGAGAACCGTTGGATCAACGCGCAGCGCATCGAGGTTTGGGGCGGGATGGCCATCTAGCAGCCTTGCGGTCCCACCAAGAATGCCGTCGAGCCCGTTGCCCGCCATCGGACTCGTCGCGACCCGGGTCGGAACGTGCAGCATCCGCTGCGTGGCCGAGCTATTGGCCAAAAGCCATCCCGGCCCCTAAAGCGCGATGCGATTAGGATGAATCGTCATCGCGCTTTAGGTTGTCGTTCAAGCATGATCTTTCCGGAAAACCGCTGCACGCTTTTCCGGATCATGCTTTAGTTAGATATCGATCGTCGCGCTGAGCGAGTGTTCCTGGATGAAGTCGCGGCGCGGCTCGACCACGTCGCCCATCAGCTTGGTGAAGATGTCGTCGGCCTCGTCGACCTCCTTGACCTTCACCTGGAGCAGCGAGCGTGCATCGATGTCCAGCGTCGTTTCCCAGAGCTGTTCGGGGTTCATCTCGCCGAGACCTTTGTAGCGCTGCAGCGTGACGCCCTTGCGACCAGCGTCGGTGACGGCCTCGAACAGGTCGACCGGGCCGTAGACCATGTGCTCGACGTCCTTGCGCCTGAGCTTGCCGGGTCGGGCATAAACGTCCTGGAGCTTCCCGGTGTATTCGTCGAGCTTGCGCGCCTCGACCGAGCCGAGAAAGGCGTCGTCGATGACGGCGGTTTCCTTGACGCCGCGCACCGTGCGCTCGAACTGGAAGCCCTGACCTTCCACGTACTGGCCGATCCAGCCGCGCTCGACCTCCTCGGACTGATTGTCCAGCCGGCTCGCGATGTATTGCGCGGCGGCCGCAGCCTTCGCCGGATCGCCGTAGATCGCCTTGTTCAGCACGCCGGTGATGGCGGCCTGCTCGATCACCTTGCGATTGTAACGGCTGTGCAGATTGCGCAAGACGCTGCGGACGACGCGGGCATCGTCGACCAGCGAACGCAGGTCGCGGCCGGTGCGATCGCCGCCGGCGCCGGGAAGGAACACGCAGTCGTCGAGGCCGGTGTCGATCAGATAGTCTTCCAGTGCCCGCTCGTCCTTCAGGTACTGCTCGGACTTGCCTCTGCTGACCTTGTAGAGCGGCGGCTGGGCGATATAGAGATAGCCGCCGTCGATGATGTCTCGCATCTGGCGGTAGAAGAAGGTGAGCAGCAGCGTGCGGATGTGAGCGCCGTCGACGTCGGCGTCCGTCATCACGATGATCTTGTGATAGCGCAGCTTCTCGATCGAGAATTCGTCGCTGATGCCGGTGCCGAGCGCGGTGATCAACGTGCCGATCTGCTCCGACGAGAGCATCTTGTCGGGACGCACGCGTTCGACGTTGAGGATCTTGCCGCGCAGCGGCAGCACCGCCTGGAATTCGCGGTTGCGGCCCTGCTTGGCGCTGCCGCCTGCCGAGTCGCCCTCGACGATGAAGAGTTCGGACTTGGCCGGATCCTTTTCCTGGCAGTCGGCGAGCTTGCCGGGCAGCGAGGAGACGGAAAGCGGGCTTTTGCGGGTCAGCTCGCGCGCTTTTCGCGCGGCTTCGCGCGCCGCCGCGGCCTGGATCACCTTGCCGACGATCATCTTGGCTTCGCCCGGGTGCTCCTCGAACCAGGCCTGGAGCGCCTCGTTGAGGACGTTCTCGACCACGGGACGCACTTCCGAGGACACCAGCTTGTCCTTGGTCTGCGACGAGAATTTCGGATCGGGCACCTTCACCGACAGCACGGCGGTGAGGCCTTCGCGGCAATCGTCGCCGGTCAGCGCGATCTTTTCCTTTTTTGCATTGGCCTCGGCATAGCCGTTGACCTGGCGCGTCAGCGCGCCGCGGAAGCCGGCGAGATGGGTGCCGCCGTCCCGCTGCGGGATGTTGTTGGTGAAGCACAGCACGTTCTCGTGGTAGCTGTCGTTCCACCACAGCGCGGCCTCGACGCCGATGCCGTTGGCTTCCGCGCGCACCATGATCGGCGCCGGCACGATCGCCTTCTTGTTGCGGTCGAGATATTTGACGAATTCCTCGACGCCGCCGGAATAGTGCATCTCCTCGCGCTTCTCGACCGCATGACGCATGTCGGAGAGGACGATGTTGACGCCGGAATTGAGGAAGGCGAGCTCGCGCAGGCGGTGCTCGAGCGTGGCGAAATCGTATTCGATGTTCTTGAAGGTCTCGGTCGAGGCCAGGAACGTAACTTCGGTGCCGCGCCTGCCCGGCGCGTCGCCGACCACCTTCAGCGGTGCGACGGCATCGCCATGGGCGAACTCGATATAGTGCTCCTTGTTGTCGCGCCAGATGCGCAGGCCGAGCTTGCTCGACAGCGCGTTGACGACGGAGACGCCGACGCCGTGCAGACCGCCGGAGACCTTGTAGGAGTTCTGGTCGAACTTACCGCCGGCGTGCAGCTGAGTCATGATGACCTCGGCCGCCGAGATGCCTTCGCCCTTGTGGATGTCGACGGGAATGCCGCGGCCGTCATCGCGCACGGTGACGGAATTGTCGGAATTGAGGATCACTTCGACCCGCGTGGCATGGCCCGCGAGCGCTTCGTCGATCGCGTTGTCGACGACCTCGTAGACCATGTGGTGCAGGCCCGAGCCGTCATCGGTGTCGCCGATATACATGCCCGGGCGCTTGCGGACGGCGTCCAGACCCTTGAGCACGCGGATCGATTCCGCCCCGTATTCGCTCGCGGTGGAGGGCTCGTTTTCGGCAGCAGGCTGCCGAGCAGGTTCTGTCATGAGAGGCCTTCGAGATGTCGCCCGAATCAGCGGCGCAAAAGGCGCTGATTTGTGAGGCTATTTGTGCCACGAAAGACCGCTTGCGCCTAGCGCAAAGTATCTCCCGGCAACCCTTTGAACAGATGGGGTTTTTAGGCCGATTTTCAAGGCTTTTGAAGGGCGATTTCCGGCACTGCAAAAAGCCCGATTCGAGGGCTCGTTCCGGGTCCTGTGAGACGTGGATTTTGCGGGTCGGGAACGGGTGGTTCCGGGTTCCTGGTCACTGGTCGGGCCACCGGCTCGGGGCACCTCTCCCGCAAGCCTGCCAGCGGGAGAGAGTGCACCGCGGCGTGGTGTCGCCTCAGTACATCTGGAGCGGCAGCACGTCCCCGCCTGGCCCCACCAGGAGGCCCCAGGCCTCGCCGGCGGCAACGGTCAGCGCTTCGGTGCGGGCCGGGCGTCCGGGCAGCCGTAGCGCGTACTGGTACTTGCCGGGCGGCAGGTCGAGCATCGGGCCTTTCGGCGATTGCGGGCCGCCGGCGCCGGCCGCGATCTTCACCGTCTGCTTGTTGATCGTCAGCGAGGCTTCGCTCGATCCCATGTTTCCGAGCATAAGCCGCGCCTGGCCTGCCTTCGGCATGATGTCGGCCTTGGCCGCGGCATCCGAATTCTTCTGCGCCAGATCGACCGTGGTCTCGCCCTTGGCGCGGCCGAGCTTGAGCACGGCCGGGCCTTGTGGCGAGGTGAATTCGATCTGCGCGCGTTCTGCGGACACAGTCGCGCCGTCGGCCTTCTCCTGCCAGCCGAGCCTGGACAGCTCAGCACGGTAGAAGGCGAGGACGTCGCCGAGCGGGGCCGGGATGCTGGCCGCCAGCTCGCGGCGGAACGGCGCCTCGTTGCCCGGCATCTTTGTGGTGGCAAACGATTTTAGCGAACGCTGTGTCGGCACGGGCAGTTGGGACTCGGGATCTGGCTTGAGCGGCTCGGACGATTTGGCCTGCACCTCCACCTCCGTGCCGGGCGCAGGCTTGGCCGCTTCCGTCACCAGACCCGATCCGTTGGCGCGGACATTCACCTTCGGGCCCATCTGCATCACGGTCATCGAGATCGACTTGCCGCCCCTGGAGAACGTCATCACCGCCATGTTGGGCTGGTTGATGACGGAGGGCTGCTCCTTCCAGCCCGAGCTCTTCAGCGTCGTGCGATAGAACATGCCGAGCGCCTTCACGGTCGACGTGGACGAGAATTCGAGCCGGCCGTCGCCGCCCTCGAACGTCACGCCCTCGGCGGTCTCGGGCAGCGGCACCGGCGTCTTGCTGTCGGCGCGCGCATTGAGCGGCGCATCGGACAGGGAAGCCGCCTGTGCCTTGCGCCTGGCCTCATCAGCGGCAATGAGCTGCTGCGCCGCGCCCAGCGCATCGCCAAGGAATTTTTCGTCGGCCTCCTTCTTCGCCTTGGCGCGGGCGGCAAGCGCGGAGTCCTTCACCTGCGCGGTCAGGCTGATCATGGTGAAATCGTATTTGCGGCCGAGCCGCAGCACGGCGGTTTCCTCTGCCGAGGAAATCCTGATCGCGACCTCGTCGCCGGGTGCGAGGGGCGCGCTGCCATCCTCCTGCCAGCCACGCGCGGCGAGCTCGCGACGATAGAAGGCGAGCACGGCAGGCAGCTCGGCCATCGCGGCCGCCGAGATCTCGCGCTTGTTGGAGCTTGCGCCGCCGAGGCTCCGCGCAGATTTGGTCGGCTTGGGGCGCGGCAGGCCGGCCATGTCGTCGTCGGCCTGAAGCGCCTCCGGCAGCGCGAACGGCGCCACCCGGATCTCGACACTGGTCCTTCCGTCGTCGCGGCGCGTCAGGGTCAGCATGACCGGCTTCTGCTTGTAGAACTGCGTCGTGTCGCCATCGGGATGGTCGTAGAAGACGCGCATGCCGTTCGGGACGGTCTCGGCGAGATCGGCGTTCGGCCAGCGTGCCGCAGTCTCGGGCGTGAGCTTGCGCCAGCCCATCGTTGCCATCTCCTTGGCGAAGAAGGCCGAGGTCGCATCGAGCGCGCCGGGCGCGACGCAGCCGAGATAGGGCCGGGTCTCGTCGAACACGAGTTCGGTCGCGCCGTCCGGAAACGGCACATTGGAATAGATCCGGTTCGGCGTGTAGGACACCGCGGACTGACCGCGGGCCTGCGTGAAGGAGGCACGGAGCCCCTGCCGTCCCTTCTTGAAGGTCAGCGTGGAGCTCTTCTCGTCCAGCGGATACACATAGGGCACCCAGCCGTCCGCGCTCAGCAGCTTCTTCGTCGCGTCCGACGCGGCGGCAACCCCGCTCGGCACGGTGTACGTCACACGGTAGGTGTCCGGGCGCGAAGTATCCTCCACCGCGCCGTCCAGCCGCGGCAGGGTATGGACGTCGACGATGCCTTCGTCGGCCGCGCTCGCGGGATGTGGGGCGCTCGCCATCGCGAGAATGCAGGCAAGCAGCAGCCATCTTGCCGGGGCTTGCGCCCCGCGCCGGATCATCGGCATCGTCAAAGCTCCGGATTTGGGCGCGGCTTCATGTCCGCGCAATTGCAGGCTGCGACATCATCGGCGCGGCCTCAGACGAGAAGTCGCTGCAGGAACCGGCCAGGTTCAACAGGCGGCGCATGAGCTGCGCGCAGGCAGGGCTCAATACAGCTGGAGCGGCGGCCACGCCTCTCCGTCGCGTCCGACCGTGAGCTCCCAGGTATCGCCAGCCGTGACGGTGAGCACGTTCGTGGTGGCCGGACGGCCCGGCACGCTCAGTGCGTAGGGATATTTGCCGGGCACGAGGTCCAGCGCGACGGCATTGGCGCCGGCGGGGCGCGGGATGGTGCGCTCGCTGATCGCGAGCACGGCTTCGTTCTCGCCGATGTTGCTGAACACCAGCTTGGCCTGGCCGGGTTCGGGCAGGACGTTCGCCCGGGTTGCGACATCGGAATTCTTCTGCACGAGACGGACCGCGGTGCTGCCGTCCTTGCGCTCGAGCTCCAGCGTTGCCGGCCCGATCGGGGAGACGAAGGCGAGGCGCGCGCGATCGGCGGTGACCGTCGCGGTGTCCTGCCGCTCCTGCCAACCGAGCTTTCGCAGCTCGGTTCGATAGAAGGCGAGGACGTCGCCGAGCGCCGCGGGCACGCGGGCTTCGAGCCGGGTCCGGAGCGGCTCTTCGAGGCCGGGCATCACGGTGGTGTGGATCCCACGATAGCTGTAGCGGGTTGGCGCAGGCAGCTTGGCAGCCGGATCCAGCGTCAGCGCGGCCGAGAACAGCGGCGGCAGGTTCGACACGAAGGCGCCGGCGCCTGCCGCGAGCAGGCAGCTTGCGAAGAGAGCGAGGCCGCACGCAACAAGCTGCCATCGTGCCGGAGCTTGCGCCCCACGCTCCACCGTCGCCATGCTCATGCTCCAAGGATATCGCGCGTGTCTGAAATCCCGCGCGATGGCGGCGTCCAGCAGCCACAAGCAGCTAGTCGCTGATGGAAACGGGCGGGTTCAATGTGGCGGCCTACCTTCGGGCCGAGACTCGTCCGCTCTCGACGTCAAAGACTTCGCCGCCCGCGCCGATCTCGGTGAACGCGGCAGGATCCGCGCCGGTCAGCCACACCTGCGCGCCGAGCTTCTTCAGCTCCTCGAACAGCGCCGCACGGCGGTTCGGATCGAGATGCGCGACCACTTCGTCGAGCAGCAGCAGCGGCACGATGCCGGTCATCTCGGCGACCAGCGTCGCATGTGCGAGCACGAGCCCGATCAGCAGCGCCTTCTGCTCGCCGGTGGAGGCGTCGCGCGCCGGCATGTTCTTGGGCGCATAGACGACCTGCAGATCGGTGAGATGCGGGCCGTCGGTGGTGCGGCCGGCGATCGCGTCGCGCGGGCGGTTGTCGCGCAGGATCTGGCGGTAGCGATCCTCGACCGAGGTCGCGGTCTCCGTCAGCAGCGCGTTCTCCATCCAGCCGTCGAGCGCGATTTGCGCAGACGGGAACGCGGATTCCTGCGCGCGCGCGTTGAGCATGCCGGTGAGCCTTGCCGCGGTCTGGCCGCGCGTGGCCGCGACGGCGACCGCAAGCTCCGTGGTCTCGCGCTCGATCGCGTCACACCAATGGTCGTCGTAATTGCGCGTCTCAAGCAGGCGGTTGCGCGAGCGCAGCGAGCGTTCGAGTGCGTTGATCCGGCTGGAATGCTCGCTGTCGATCGCGAGCACGAGGCGATCGAAGAAGCGCCGGCGCTCCGAGGCTGCGCCCATGAATAGTCCGTCCATCGCCGGCGTCAGCCACACCATGCGGATGTGGTCGCTGAAGGCGCTGGCGGAACCCACCGGTTCGCGGTCGATGCGGCAGCGCCGGCTCGCCGAGCTGTCAGCGCGCGGCGCGTCGATGCCGGTGCCGAGCGTCGCGAGCCCCAGCGCGCCCTCGACCTGCGCCGCCACCGCCCAGGAGCCGTCGCCCTGGTTGTCGGCAACGTCCTCCAGCGTCGCCCGCCGCAGGCCGCGCCCCGGCGACAGGAACGAGATCGCCTCGATGCAATTGGTCTTGCCCGCCCCGTTCGGCCCGACCAGCGCCACCATGTCAGCCGCCGTCTCGAGCCCCGCCGCCCGATAATTGCGAAAATGCGTCAGCGTCAGGCGATGAATGCGGGAGGGGGTCATGGGATCCGCTTTTCGTCATGCCCGGCCTTGTGCCGGGCATCCACGTTCTTGGACTCCGAAGACGTGGATGGCCGGGACAAGCCCGGCCATGACGGATGTAGTTGATAGGTCGGGATGTTGGTAGGTCTCACACCCGCATCGGCATCAGCACGTACAGGGCGCTCTTGTCGTCGCGGTCCTGCACCAGCGTCGGCGAGCCGGGGTCGGCGAGCCTCAAGGTCGCGACGTCGCCTTCGATCTGGGCGGCGATGTCGAGCAGGTAGCGGGAGTTGAAGCCGATATCGAGGGCATCGGAAGCGTATTCGACCTCGAGCTCCTCGGTCGCGCTGCCGGAATCCGGGTTGGTCACCGACAGCACCAACTTGCCCGCCGACAGCGACAGCTTGACCGCCCGTCCCCGCTCGCTGGAGATCGTGGAGACGCGGTCGACCGCGTTCTCGAAATCCTTCTTGTCGACGACGAGCTCCTTGTCGTTGCCTTGCGGGATGACGCGGCCGTAGTCGGGGAAGGTGCCGTCGATCAGCTTCGAGGTCAGCACCACGTTACCGATGGTGAAGCGGATCTTGGCTTGCGACAGCTCGATCGTCATCTCGGCGTCGGTATCCTCGATCAGGCGCTGCACCTCGCCGACGGTCTTGCGCGGCACGATCACGCCGGGCATGCCCTCGGCGCCCTTGGGCTGCACCAGGTCGAGCTGGGCGAGGCGGTGGCCGTCGGTGGCGACGCCGCGCAGGGTGGCGGCCTTCGGCGTGCCGGCGGCGTGCAGATAGATGCCGTTAAGGTAGTAGCGCGTCTCCTCGGTGGAGATCGCGAACTGGGTGCGGTCGATCAGCCGCTTGACGTCCTTGGCGGCGAGCGAGAACGAGTGCGACATGTCACCTGCGGCCAGATCCGGGAAATCGTTCTCCGGCAGCGTCTGCAGCGTGAAGCGCGAGCGGCCGGCGCGGATCGCCAGCACGGCGCGGTCGCCGTCGGCTTCCAGCACGATCTGCGAGCCATCGGGCAGCTTGCGCACGATGTCGTAGAACATGTGCGCCGGCACGGTGGTGGAACCGGCGGTCGCGGTTTCCGCCGGCAGCGTCTCCGTCACTTCGAGGTCGAGGTCGGTCGCTTTCAGCGACAATTTCGCGTTCTCGGCACGAACCAGCACGTTGCCGAGGATGGGAATCGTGTTGCGGCGCTCGACCACGCGGTGGACATGGCCCAGCGACTTCAGGAGTTGCGCGCGTTCGACCGTAACCTTCATTGCACTACTCGCCCGATCCCCAAGGAAAACACAGCGTTGAGACGGCCGGGCGGCGGGACGCGCGCCACGGCACCGAAGACCCCGAGAAGCCGGATCATCCACCCGATATGACCAAAGCCGTCAGGGTCGCGCAAGGTGGCCCGGATGGCCACCGGATTCAAGGGATTGGCGCCAGTTCCCCACGATTTACAGGCAGTTTCGGCTGTCTCAAGCCGTCATGCCCGGGCTTGTCCCGGGCATCCACGTTCTTGGTGCCGCAGGGTAGGGCGTGGATGGCCGGGACAAACCCGGCCATGACGCTGTGGGGCCGCCGGTGTGCGCGAGCCTCCTCGACGATTGACCCGCCGCAGGCGGGGAGAGGCCAAAGAAGTAGGCCCTTACTCCTGAAGCTGGCGCTTCAGCGACTCGACCTCTTCCGACAGCGCGGTGTCCTTCGAGACCAGCGCCTCGATCTTGCGCACCGCGTGCAGCACGGTGGTGTGGTCGCGTCCGCCGAAGCGGCGGCCGATCTCGGGCAGCGAGCGCAAGGTCAGCGTCTTGGCGAGATACATCGCCACCTGGCGCGGGCGGACCACGTTGGCGGTGCGGCGCGAGGACAACAGGTCGGAGCGGCTGACATTGTACTGCCGCGCCACCACGCGCTGGATGTCCTCGATCTTGATCCGCTTCGGCTCCTGCGGCCGGACCAGGTCGCGCACCTCGTGCTCCGCCATCTCCAGCGTCACCGGCCGGTTGTTGAGCTTGGAATGCGCGAGCAGACGGTTGATCGCCCCTTCGAGGTCGCGGCCGTTATGAGTGATGGTGCGCGCCAGATAGTGCAGCACCTCCTCGGGCACCTCGAACGTCGCATGATGGGCGCGGGCAGCTGCGACGCGCGACTTGAGGATGCCGTGGCGCAGCTCCTCGCCGAGCGAGCCCATCTCGACCACGAGCCCGCCTGCGAGACGCGAGCGCACGCGGTCATCGAGGCTTTCGAGGTCGGACGGCGGACGGTCGGCTGCGATCACGACCTGGCGGCCGGCGTCGATCAGCGCGTTCAGCGTGTGGCAGAATTCGGCCTGCGTCGACTTGCCCTGCAGGAACTGCAGATCGTCGATCACGAGCACGTCGATGCCGCGCAGCGCTTCCTTGAAGGCCAGCGCCGTCTGCGTCTTCAGCGCGGCGACGAAGCCGTACATGAATTTTTCAGCGGTAAGATAAAGCACCTTGCGCTCGTTGCCGGAATTGCCGGCCCAGGTTACCGCCTGGAGCAGGTGCGTCTTGCCGAGGCCGACGCCGGCATGGATGTAGAGCGGGTTGAACATCACGGGGTCGCCGCGGCGACCCTCGGCGACCTGGCGCGCGGCCGCATGCGCCAGCGTGTTGGAGCGGCCGACGACGAAGCTCGCGAAGGTCAGGCGCGGATCGAGCGGCGAGCCGCCGAGCGCGTCGTGATTGGCCGAGACCGGAGCGGTCGCGGTCGAGCGCAGCTCCGGCGTCGGCGCGCGGCGCGCCTCGACCGGCGCGGGCACATCTTTCGTCTGCACCACCGGGCGCACAGCGGAACGAACGGTGAGATCGATGCGATGCACCTCCGGCATCTCGGCCTGCCAGCACGACAGCACGCGCTCGGCGTAGTGCGCCTGGATCCAGCTCTTCAGGAAACGCGTCGGCACCGAGAGCCGCACGCTCTCGTCTTGCACGCCTTCCAGATCCATGCGTGCAAACCAGCTCGTGTAAACGTCCTCGCCAACGCTCGAGCGCAGCCGACCCTTCACGCGTGACCAGCGATCCTGTTCCATTGTCATCGTCAGAAAACTTCTCTCGAGAGATATAGTTGCGTGGTGAGCGCCATGCAGGGTTCCTGCCACGGTCCCTGAAGTGGCGCGACCTCAAGCGAGTCCATCGTCAGGCATGGCTCGACCGTTCGGCGCGGACGCCGCAAGTCGGATCAGCGATGTCTGGGATGGAGGGGTCGCGAGGTCAGCGCGTACTCGGCGCTTCGTCACACGCGGGAGGCGGGAGATCCGACGGAGCTGGAACGGCATCGTTGGAATAGGAAACGTGCTTCAATACCGCGTTGAGTCCGTAAGACATGATACCTCCCCGTCCTGCCGTGATCACTCACGACAGGGTCCTGCGTGTCCTGAAGACAACCGCGCCGTACTCCTGTCGCGGATGCCTGCCCAATGTACTGGTCGTCCGCTCGACTTCGCCACCTTGCGTGCCGGGATAGCATTGCGATGTCTCTCCTGTTGCGCTGGGCGCGAGCGAGAAGATCCCGCTTGGAGACATTCAGACAAACAGCTACCATTCCCATACTGCTATGGGTTTTGAACCGACATCGCTTGTTGAAGCGTCGCCTACGTGCACACCGCCGCCGATTTGCACGTTCGCCCCGTTTCCTAAACCGCACTGGTCTGAAGATCGTGGGCGCCGCTGACGACTTAAGGAATACACTAAGCGGAAAGACTCGCAACGAAATTGATTCACACTTGAGGCGTCAAAAAACTTGACCTCGGTTAACGCCGCGCGCGGGTTGTTCACAGGCTCCGAAGCAAGTTTTTGAATCCGTGCACAGAATCGAGAATGTCGCGCGGTGTGTGACAATTTTCGGCCACCGCCAAAATTTTTTAACAAATTCGTCACGCGCCGGACGTGTGAGCGAATTTTCCAAATGCTTGTCGCTGCTATGTTGATAAGTGATTATTGGTGCATCGCTTTTCGAGACTCGTTTTGCAGGGTAACTCCACGGCACACGCGGTCCAGTGAATCTACGGTGTGCAGAACTCTCGTTGCCGCCGATTCAATTCGTGCCCGCGGCGCAGGGGTTTTTGCAACGCGGTGAAGCTTCCGCCGTTGCACGTCGTCGGCAAGATAACGCAGACGGTGTGTCCACGATCGAACGTCGCTTGACCGCTTGCGTGAATATGACAGTCAACAAAAAAGCCCGGCGCGATGCCGGGCTGTTTGACGCGCTGACCGGATCGACCGATCAGATGATGTCGCGAGGCTACTTCGCGAGACTACTTGGCGAGCTTGGCGATCTGCGCGGTGAGGCGCGAGACTTTGCGGCTGGCGTTGTTCTTGTGAATGATGTTGCGCTGGGCGGCGCGCATCAGAGCGGGCTCGGCAGTCGCGAGCGCCTTCACGGCAGCGGCGCGATCGCCGGTCTTGATGGCTTCCTCGACGGTGCGCACGGCGCCGCGCATCTGGGTGCGGCGCGACTTGTTGACGGCGGTGCGGCGGGCGATCTTGCGCGTCGCTTTCTTGGCGGAAGTGGTATTGGCCATGGTCTCAATGTCCTTTGCGGGTACCGGTCGCGTCTTGGTCGGGTAGCGCCGGCTTGCTTGACCGCGTAATCGACGCTCGGATTTAGGGTGTTCGGTTGCTGGGCCGTTCCTGGAACATGAGCGACGGCCTTGCGGCTGTCTCTGAGGCTCCAAAGAGTCTTCAAGCTCGAGAGTGGCTTCAAGCTCAAGGTGCCTGCAACTGCTCAAAGAACAGCGGCGGCAGGATTGCGCCCACCGCCAATTGGCGCCCTTATAGAGAGGCTCGTTCGCACCGTCAACGCTTTCGGGAGGCCGAGATCCGGCCCTTGACGGTCCGGATCTGTACCGTAACGCCCTGAAGAGGTTGAATTTCTGCCGTCGTCCGGCTATTGGCTGGCAATGTTCCAGGAGGTCATCCGACCGGACGACCATCGTAGGTGAGGCATGATCCGCGGCTTTTTCCGACTGATTGGGCTGTTGCTGCTCGCCGGCGGGTTCATCTTCATGGTCTATGACGGCGCCCGCTGGGTGGCCGACCAGACCCTCAGGTTCACCCGGTTCGGCCAGTTCTGGAACGACATCAATCAGGCCAGCCAGGCGGCGTTCCGCACCTGGGTCGAGGCCAAGGCCCCCTGGCTCTGGACCTCGGTGATCCGCCTCGTGCTGGATCAGCCGGTCTTCGCCGTGCTCGGCATTCTGGGTATCCTGCTGATGATCCTGTTCCGCCCGCGCAAGCCGTTGATCGGCTATTCCCGGGATTGATCTCGGCGTGAGCGTGTAGTCGAAGGACGCATCTTGCTTACCCTCCAGGGGAGGGTAAGACACTCAACGCTTTATTAACCATAAGCGGTGCATCACTGGAGCTGTCTCGTTTCGAGGGATGGGTCCGGTGCCGGTTGCACGCGCGTTTCGATGGTCGAACTTGGCGTCCTTGGCAGCGTCCGCCGCGCTCGTCCTTGGCGGCTGCATGCAGACGACCGGTCCCGTTGCGGTGATGCAACCTCGTCCCGATCTCGACTCCATGGCCTATGGCCAGCCTTACGCTGCGCCGCAGCCGGTCGTGGTTGCCAACAACGGCGGCGGCGCCATCGCGGCGCTCAGCAACTCCTTTGCCGCTTCGCCCGCACCCATGCCGGTCGGCTACGCCGCGCCGATGGTGGTACGCAATGGCACCTCCTACCATCTCGACGCCGGCGACAAGCTTCGCGTCGTGGTCTACGGCCAGGAAGGCCTCACCAACAGCTATGCGATCGACGCCGGCGGCTCCATCACCATGCCGCTGATCGGCGCCGTGCCGGCGCGCGGCCGCACCACGGCAGGTCTGGCCGGCGAGATCGCCGCGCGCCTGCGCAACGGCTACATCCGCGAGCCGTCCGTGGCGGTCGAGATCGAGGCCTATCGTCCGTTCTTCATTCTCGGCGAGGTCCTCGCGCCCGGCCAATATCCTTACGTGCCGAACATGACGGTCGAGAGCGCCGTCGCCATCGCCGGCGGTTTCTCGCCGCGCGCCAAGCGCGACCTGGTCACCATCACGCATACCGAGAACGGCGGCGCCATGCGCGCCGTGGTGCCGCTCGGCACCCCCCTCAGCCCGGGCGATACCGTGTTCGTCGGCGAGCGCTGGTTCTAGGTTTCAGCCCGAACCTTTCCTTCGTCATTCCGGGGCGCGCGTAGCGCGAGCCCGGAATCCATTCCTCGACCGGCTCTGACGCCCGATGGATTCCGGGCCTGCCCCGCTTCGCGCCGCATCCCGGAATGACGGTGGAGAGAAGCGCGCGCTCTATTTCAAATGCTTCGCGAAAAAATCCATGCTGCGCGGCCAGGCAATGTCGGCGCTGGCCTTGTCGTAGCTGGCGCGCTCGTCGCAATGGAAGCCGTGCTGGGCCCTCGGATAGATGAAGACCTCGACGTCGGGCCGTTTCGACTTGATGGTCTCGACATCGGTGAGCGGGATGCCGGCATCCTTCTCGCCGAAATGCAGCTGCGTCGGCACCTTCGGCGTCTCGTCGGCAAAGCGCACGACCGCGCCGCCGTAATAGCCCACCGCGGCCTTCAGCCCCGACAGCCGCGTCGCCGCGACGAAGGCGACGCTGCCGCCGAGACAGAAGCCGATGATGCCGACGGGGCCGACGCTCTTTGCGGCATCGATCGCGGCTTGCGTGTCGCGCAGCATCGCGGCCCAATCCGGATTGGCGACGAACTTGCGCGCCTCCGCGATCTCGTCGGGCGAATAGCCCGACTGGAAATTTGGCGACGTCCGGTCGAAGATCGACGGCGCGATCGCGACATAGCCTTCTTTGGCGAGGCGGTCGCAGACCGAGCGGATGTGGTGATTGACCCCGAAGATCTCCTGGATCACCACCACCGCGCCCTTCGGCGTGCCGGAGGGGTCAGCGCGATAGGCTCCGAGCTGGAAATTGTCGGAGGTCGTCAGTCTGATGTCCTGTCCCACGCGGGTTGTCCTTCTTGGTTGGTCTTCGATCGGCAATTTCAGCTCTCACCCCTCATCCTGAGGAGCGCGCCCTTCGCGCGCGTCTCGAAGGATAGAGGCCCTCGACGCCTCAGCCGGGCCTTCATCCTTCGAGACGCTTGCTGCGCAAGCTCCTCAGGATGAGGGTAGATACCTCACTCCCACATCCAGTTCTCGCCGTAGTCCTCCTTCCATCCTGCCAGCCGGCCGTGACGGAATTGCAGGAACAGGCGGTGACGGTAGGGGATCAGTCCGCTGCCGCCGATGTTGCGCAGCGCGAGATAGATCTCGTTGCCCGGACGTCCGCGGACATATCGCAGCGGCTGGCCGAGGGCGCGCGCGGTTTGCTCCGCATCCATGCCGAAGGCGAGCGGCGTGTTGTTCGACAAGGTCGCGACGAAGGGCTGGCGCGGCGGTATGGCGCCGAACGGCTCGGCCTGCGCGGATATCGACAGCAACATCGCGCCCGCAGCCAGCATCATCAGCTTCATCGCCTACGTCCTTGCTTGATCGACCTGTGCCGGCAAGTTGTTCAGGAAAGGCGCGACCGCGTCAACAAAGGCCTTGGGCTGATCGATGTTGACGGCGTGTCCGGCCGCGGGGATCACGACCTTTTGTGCGCCGGGGATCTTTGCCGCCATGTAGTCGGACGCGGCGAGGAACGGCGTGTCGTCGGCGCCGACCACGATCAGGCTGGGCACCTTGATCTCGGGCAATAGCTCCATGACGCGCGCATCGCGCTGGGTCAGCATGCCGCGCGCGGCAAGCGCCAGCCCGCCGGCATTGCGGTGGCTCGCGGTGGCGCGCTCGCGCGTCGCCGATTTCAGCATCTCGAGGCCTTCGCGGTCGAGCCTGTCAGCGGTGGCAAGCGCCCGCGCGTTCCAGGCTTCGCGCGCGTCGTCCTTTTTGAACCCGGGACCGGTGTCGATGATCAACAGCGCGCGGACCCGCTCCGGGTGGGTGCGATAGAACGCGAGCGACATGTAGCCGCCGAGCGAGAGACCGCCGATGATGGCGCGCTTCGCTCCGACCGCATCGAGGATCGCCGCCATGTCGCCGACAGTCAGCGCTTCGCTGTACGCGCTCGGATCATCGGGATAATCGGACTGGCCGTGGCCGCGCATGTCCCACAAGATCAGCTTGTGATCCTTCGCGAGCGCAGCGACCTGCCCATGCCACATCGCCGAGGTCGAGGAATAGCCGTGCGTCAGCAGCAACGGCGGCCCCTCGCCATGAACCTCATAGTAGATCCCGACGCCGTCCCGATTGATCTCAGGCATTGTTTCCACCCCTCTTGTTTCGCGTTCATTCTAGCCGGGATGATTTCGATCGCGCGACACGTCCTTGCGCATGAGCCCGTTGTTGTCTCGATAGCCTTCCTCCGCCGCTCGAAAAAGCCCAGCATTTACAATGGCCGTTCTACTGTGCATGGGGTTGTTTTCGCCGCTGCCGTTCCGGCCCTGGAACCGAAATCCCTAAAATTGCGCGCGATTCCCAAGGGTTCCATTGAGCACGCCTCTTAAGGGCCGGAGAACCTGATCCGGCCTAGGCTGACGCCAAATTCCGTCCCGTGCCTTGGGGAAGTCATGAACGCCTCAGCGAAACCCGCCGCCAAACGTCGGCTTCTGCTCGCCTCCGATCGCAGCGACGAGAGCAGCGAGCTCGCCAGCATTCTGAAAGCGGTCGGCGAAGTCTCGACAGTGACGACGGAGGCCATCCCCGCCCAACCCGCGCGCGATCTCTCCGGTCTCGTGGTCGACATCAACCTGCGCTCGCCCGAGAGCGTGCAGCGGGTCCGCAACAAGCTGCGCGGCGATGCCTATCGCTCGATGCCGCGGCTGTTCGTGCTCGCGGACGCCCTGCATCACGGCACCATGCAGGCATGGGCGTTGGGGGCCACCGACACCATCTCGCGGCCGCTTCAGCCCGAGGCCATCCTGCAGCGCATCCGCGCCGCCTTCCCGGACACTGCCGCCTATGACGCGACCGATCGCGGCAAGACGCTCAACCGCGGCGTCGAGGCGGCGCACGTGGTGCTGGTCAGGATGTTCGAGAAGATGCCGCTCGGCGTGCCCCTGACGTTCGACGACGTCATTGCGGCCGAGAGCAAGATTCTGAAGGCGATCAAGCATTCCTCGCTGCGCGAATGGCTGACCACGGTCGGCTGCCACCATGTCGGCAGCTATCGCCATTGCCTGTTCGTCACCGGCTTCGCCGTCGCCTTCGCCCAGCATCTCGGCATGCGCGAGGATGACCAGCGCCGCCTCACCCGCGCCGCGCTGCTGCACGACGTCGGCAAGGCCTTCGTTCCCGCCGCGCTGCTCGACAAGCCCGGCAAGCTCACCGACGAGGAGATGGAAGAGGTGCGCCAGCATCCGCGTCGCGGCTATGAAGCGCTCGCCGCGCAAGGCGGCTTCCCGCCGGAGATGCTGGATGTGGTGCTGCATCATCACGAATTCCTCGACGGCTCCGGCTATCCGAACGGCCTGTCGTCGAACCAGATCAGCGACATCGTGCGGCTGACGACGATCGTCGACATCTACGCCGCCCTGGTGGAGAAGCGCGCCTACCGCATGCCCTTCACTCACTCCCGCGCGTTCACGATGATGGAAGGCATGGGCGGCAAGCTCGACCAGCAGCTGCTGCAGGCGTTCCGGCCGGTGGCGCTGGGATCGTTCTAGGCGAAATGCCGTAGGGTGGGTTAGCCTCGCGGCTGCGCGAAGCGCAGGCGCCAGGCGTAACCCACCATGCTTCCGCGTTTGTCGAACGAAGTTGGTGGGTTACGCCTTCGGCGAACCCACCCTACGAATTTCACCCCACCATCTTCCTGAGTTCCGCCTTCGCCACCTTCTCCAACGTCGACCGCGGCATGTCGTCGACGAATCTTATCTCGCGCGGCACCTTGAAGTCGGCGAGGCCCTTGCGGCAGGCGGCCATCACCCTGTCTTGCAGGTCGGGCGCGGCGCCCGCGACGCCGCCCTGCGGGATGATGAAGACGACCGGCACCTCGTCCAGCATCGGATGCGTCTTCGCCACCACCGCCGCCTCGCGCACGCCCGGGACCAGCGCGATCACCTGCTCGATCTCGGAGGCCGCGACGTTCTCGCCGCCGACCTTCAGCATGTCCTTGGCGCGATCGCCGAACTTGATGTAGCCGTTCGGAAGCCGCTCGACGCGGTCGCCGGTGAGAAAGAAGCCGTGCTCGTCAAAACTCTCGCGCGTCGCCTTCTCGTTGTGCAGATATTCGGCGAACAACGACAGGCCGGGAATGCCCTTGATCGCGAGGTTGCCGGTGCCGCCGACTTCCGTCGGCCGGCCGTCGTCGTCGGTGATGCGGATCTGGTATTCGGGCGCGGCGCGGCCGATCGACATCGGGATGTTGGGCTGATCGACCTCGCCGACGATGCCGTGGGTGATGGTCTCGGTCATGCCCCACCAGCCGATCACCTTGACCCCGAAGGCGGCAAACGCCGGCGGCTCGTTGATCGCCGTGCCCCACAGGCGGAATTTGTGGTCCTTCGGGATCTCCTGCTCGAGCAGGGCCTTCATGCAGAACGGAATGGTCGAGGTCCAGGTCGCGCCGTGCGCGCGCGCGACGCTCCAGAACCGGCTGGCGGAGAAGCGCGGCTGGATCACGCAGGTGCCGCCGACCCACAGCGTCGCCAGCATGGAGTAGGCCAGCGCATTGGTGTGGAACAGCGGCAGGTAGGTCTGGTGCACGTCGCTCGCATGCAGATCCTCGTGCGCGGCGTTGATCTTGGCACCCCACAGCGCATTGGCATGGGTCCACAGCACCGCTTTCGGCCGCGACGTGGTGCCGGAGGTGTACTGCACGCTGCAAGGCGCCAGCGGATCGGCCGCCCGCTGCGGGCGGTCGGCGCTGTCGGCAAACAGCGCCTCGAAACTGTCGCCGCGCGAGACGGCCTGTGCGGGCGCCGTGCCGGCATCATGCGACGTCACGGCCATCCAGCGAATGTTGCGGCAGTTCTGCGCGACCACTTCCGCATAGGCCGGCTGCGTGATCGCGGCGACTGCGCCGCAATGATCGGCGAAATACTCGATCTCCGCCGGCGCCGAGCGGGTGTTGGTGGTGACCGCGATGGCGCCGAGTTCGACACAGGCAAACCAGGCCAGCATCGCCTCGATGCAATTGTCCAGGTGAATGAGCACATATTCGCCGGGCTTGACGCCACGCCTGGCCAGCCCTGCCGCGAGCGCACCGACGCGCTCGTGAAATTCGCCATAGCTCCAGTGCGGCGCCGGCGCGTCGAACGGCGCCCAGATCAGGAACGGATGGGAGCTGCGCGCCTCGGCGCGCATCCTCAAGAGCCAGGGCACGTCGAGCCCGTCGAAGGGGCCCACGATTCCGGCAGCGGTTTTCTGGATAGCCATGTGTCCTCCCGTGCAGCCTGCATCTTGCCGGCGGCTGCTTTTTGATGATTGCGTCTTCCTGCCATCCAATGGCGTGGGACGCAAATTGGGGGACAGTCCGCAATGACGGTGCTTGGGGCGGTGCGGTCCTGTCGGCCTCAATCCTCGTACGACGAGATCTCGATCAAGCTGCCATCAGGGTCCCTGCAATAGACCGAGCGCAGCGTGCCGCGCGCGCCTTGCCTCGGGCCTGGGCCTGCTTCGATGGCGACGCCATGTGCCTGCAAATGCGCCACCACCTCGTCCGGTGTGGCCGAGGTGAGAAAGCACAGATCCTCGCTGCCGGCGGTCGGGTGGCCGGCGGTGAACCACTCCACTTTATCTGCATCGCGTTGCCGGACGTTGATCTTCTGGTTACCGAATTCAAGCAAAGTGCGGGGCGGCTTGCCGCCGCCAGGATCGAACAGCTTGACTTCCATGCCGAGAATCTTGCGATACCACTCCGCGGTCACCGCGACATCGGTGACATTGATCACGAGATGATCCAGGGCGTGAACCTTGATCTGCATGTCTCATCCTTTCGTCGTGATGCGCGCTGCGCACTTTGCGCCTGTGGCAGGCTTTGTTACAACCGACGCGACCTTCAAGCTATCCGACTTTCAAGAACAACACTGGGAGAACCCTTGAGATGATCACTCGCCGTACCGCGCTGGGCCTGCTCGCCGCCAGTCCGCTTGCAGCCACCCCGCTGTCGAAGGCCCTTGCCGCCGATTACCCGGCCCGTCCGGTGAAATGGGTGGTCGGCTATCCGCCGGGCGGGGCCACCGACATCCTGGCGCGGCTGCTCGGCCAGCGGCTCTCGGAAAAGCTCGGCCAGCAATTCGTGGTCGAGAACAAGCCGGGCGCCGGGAACAATATCGCCACCGAATCGGTCATCAATGCCGAGCCCGACGGCTACACGCTGCAGCTGGTCAACCCGGCCAACTACATCAATGCCTCGCTCTACGCCAACTTGAAGTTCAACTTCGTGCGCGACATGGCGCCGGTCGCCTCGTTCCAGCGTGTGCCGAACGTGATGACCGTCAACAAGGACGTGCCGGCCAAGAACGTCGCCGAGTTCATCGAATATGTGAAGGCCAATCCCGGCAAGGTCAACATGGCCTCGTCAGGCAACGGCACCTCGGTGCATCTGTCCGGCGAGATGTTCATGGCCATGACCGGCTGCAAGATGCAGCACGTGCCCTATCGCGGCGCTGCGCCCGCGATCACCGACATGCTGGGCGGCCAGGTGCAGGTGATCTTCGACAACATGCCCTCGATCATCCAGCACATCCGCTCCGGCTCGCTGCGGGCGATCGGCGTCACCACCGCGCAGCGCTCGCCGCAGCTGCCCGACGTGCAGGCGATCGCAGAGACCGTCAAGGACTACGAGGCCAGCGCGCTGTTCGGGATGGGTGCGCCGAAGAACACGCCGAAGGAGATCATCGCCAAGCTCAACGCAGAGGTCAACGCGCTGATGAAGGAGCCCGACATGGCCAAGCGTCTGGTCGAACTCGGCGGCGAGCCGCGGGTGCAGACGCCGGAGGCGTTCGGCGAAGAGATCAAGGCCGAGACCGAGAAGTGGAAGAAGGTCGTCGAGTTCGCCGGCCTGAAGGTCGAGTAGCGATCTTGTGATGATCGAGATGGAGCCCTGCCGTTCGGCAGGGCTTTTTTCTTGCGCGCACGATTCCGTTGATCTGGAATAAAAGGGCGCAGCGAAACCTGATGGAATGTGGGGCCGTATCTCGCGTCACCAAGAGAGGAATTCGAATCATGCGCATGATGCAATTGGCGCTGCCGGCGCTGGCCACCATGGTTCTCGTCGGTTTCGCCGCCAGCACCCCCGCCACCGCGCGCGATTATCCCTGGTGCGCGCAGGGCGGCGAGTATGATTATCCCGGCGAATGCGCCTACAGCACCTATGAGCAGTGCCAGGCCAGCGTCTCCGGCCGCCTGCTGTTCTGCGATCGCAATCCTCGCTTTGCCTACGGCCAGCAACAGGACCCGCAACCGCGGCCGCACCGGCGCACGCGGCCTGTCACTCCGTACTGATCGCGCTACGCTCGCCGGATCAGGCAGTCGTGCGGACCCGTGCGAACGGGTTCCTGCTTGACGCCTTTCCGCTCGCGTCTATACTAAACCACATGGTTAAGTATAAGGACGAGACGCTGGACCGGACCTTTGCGGCGCTGTCCGACCCGACACGGCGTGCGCTGCTGGCACGCCTCGGCGAGCAGGACGGCCTGACGGTGAGCGAGCTGGCGGCCCCGTTTCCGGTCTCGCTGCCGGCGATCATGAAGCATCTCGACGTGCTCACGGATGCCGGCCTGATCATGCGGGAGAAGACCGGGCGCGCAGTCGCCTGCCGGCTCACCGCGCAGCCGATGGAGCAGGCGATGAACTGGCTCAATCGCTATGCGCAGTTCTGGTCCCACAATTTCGATCGCCTCGCCGCCTTCGTGGAGCAAGAGACATGGCCAACGCAGCCGCCAATGCCGCTGAACGCCCGGCAGAACGACCGAGCCTCACGCTCACGCGCCGGCTCCGCGCGCCGCCCGAAAAGGTCTACGCCGCCTGGACGCAAGCCGCGCAGCTAGCGCAATGGTTCGGGCCGCCGAACATGAAGCCGGCGACGCTTCAGGCCGAGCTCGACGTCCGCGTCGGCGGCCGCTACCGCATCAGCTTCATCCGTGACGACGGCGAATATTTCGAAGCCGGCGGCCTCTATCGCGAGGTGGTGCCGAACGAGCTGCTCGCGTTCACCTGGGCCTGGCATTCGACGCCCGAGCGTGAATCGCTGGTGACGATCTCACTGAAGCCGGACGGTGCCGGCACCTTGATGGTGTTCCATCACGCCCAGTTCTTCGACGAGACCGCACGCGACAACCACCGGCGCGGCTGGAGCTCGTTCCTCGACAAGCTCGACGCCTTCGTCGCCTGACGCCAGGGAGATCGCCATGCAGCACCATCAGATCGTCTCGCGCGAGCAATGGATCATCGCGCGCAGGGCCCATCTGGCGCGCGAGAAGGAGCTCACGGCGGCCCGCGAGCGCCTCACCGAGGAGCGCCGCGCCTTGCCCTGGGTCAAGGTCGACGAGGCTTATCAATTCGACGGGCCGAACGGCATCGTGTCGCTCGGCGACCTGTTCAAGGGCCGTCCGCAACTCGTCGTGCAGCATGTGATGTTCGCACCCGACTGGGACGTGGCCTGCAAGAGTTGCTCGTTCTGGGCCGACGGTTTCGAACGCATGGTGCCGCATCTTGCCGCGCGCGATACGTCCATGGCTGCGGTCTCGCTGGCACCCAGCGCAAAGCTCGAGGCTTTCAGGAAGCGGATGGGCTGGACCTTTGACTGGGTCTCCTCAGGCGGCACCGACTTCAACCGCGATTACGGCGTGACGTTCTCGCAGGAAGAGATCGAGACCGGAAAGCCGATGTACAATTTCGGCACCACGCCTCTCTACGGCCCCGAACTGCCCGGCATCAGCGTGTTCTTCCGCGACGAGGCCGGCGCGATCTTCCATACCTATTCCTGCTTCGCCCGTGGCCTCGACATGATGAACGCCGCTTATCAATATCTCGATCTCACCCCGCTCGGCCGTCACGAGGAAGACCTGCCCTATCCGATGGACTGGGTTCGCCTGCGCGACCAGTACGAACCGCAGGCGGCGAGGGGGGCGTGCTGTCACGGGTGAAGTTGTACGCTGGATCGGCAACAACGGTGTCATCGCCCGACTCGACCGGGCGATCCAGTACTCCGAGACGACTGTGATGAACCGAGAGGCCGCGGCGTACTGGATTCCCCGCCTGCCACCTACGCTAAAGCTTCGGCGCCCCTGGACCTCGACCCCGGCGAAGCCTTGGCGTAGCCGGGTCGCGGGGAATGACAGCGGAGGCTAACCGCAGCTCACGCTACCGCTTCGCGTCCGCCTGCTCCGTCGCGTTGCACGAGATCAGCATCGTATAAGGCCGGGCGTTGGTGGCGATGTCGGTGGTCTTGAGCTCGCTCTTTGGCTCGGCGGTCTGATAGGGCACCACGGAATTGTCGAGGAAGTCGCGCAGCACGCCGGTCTTGATGGCGAAGTTGATGTTTTCAGGGATGTTGCCGGTCGCCACCGCGATACGCAATGCCGGGATCTTTGCGGTGACCACGCCCACGACCTGACCTGTGTTATCGAACAGCGGCCCGCCGCTGTTGCCGGGCTGCACGGGGGCACTGATCTGCAGGAAGCGCGAGTCGTTGCGCATGCCGCTGAGCGAGCTCACGATGCCGGTGGTCACGCTGAAGTCCGAGGTCAGGATGCCGTGATAGGGAAAGCCGATCGCGACCACGGAGTCGCCGGAGCGAATCGAGCGGTCGCGGATCCGGGCAAAGTCCTTGAACGTCGTCGTCGATGGCGCCTGCAACAGGGCGAGATCGTTGTTGGTGTCGCTCGACACGACGCGCAGCACCATTGCTGCCTCGCCGGTGAGATTGCCCTTGATGTCGCCGACGCAGCCGTCGATCACGTGGTGGTTGGTGACGATGTGCCCGCTCGTGCTCACCACGAAGCCGGTGCCGCTCTTGGCCCTGGCGGGTTTGCCGCCGGCCGGCGATGCCGCCTGCTTGTCCGGCGCGGCCTGCGGCTTGGCAGCCATCTTGGTGAAATCGCCGACCTTGTCCAAGCCGTCGGCCTTGACGCGGGTCACACAATTGCTGACGGCGGCAATCAGAGGGGTAGTCGAGGTCAGGCTGAACTGGAAGGGCGTGCCTCTCGCCACCGCCACCATCAGGCTCGCCTTCTGGAAAGCGCGCGCGACGTTTGTCGGCAGAACGGCTGAGACCATGACCTCGGAAAAGGCGGTCGCAAACAGCCTCACCTCGGCCTGACCGTCGAAGGTCAGGTCGATCGTCAGGTTCTCGCCCTTCTTGAAACGAAACGCTGGATTGGCAAAACCGAGCAGCCACGCGTTGTTCGAATCCTGGCCGACAAGCAAGGTCATGCCATTGGCGTAGGGCATGCTTGCAGCGCAGTGAGAGAACGCGCCGGTCGAGTCATGGGTGAAAGCGCCACCGTTCCAGTTGCCGACGTGGATTGTGCCGAAAGGCCCCGCCGCATGAACGAGCCCGACCAGCATCACCTCGAAAACGAACGCAACGACAAACGACCTCAGCCACATACCAGCCCCCTGGAACGCTTCCGGGTCCATCTTATCCGTCAGGATATGTAGCGCGCAACCGCCAGTTGTCCGCTCGCCTCCGGGTCGGGCCGTCGCGACATTCGGGCTTGCCTTTGCTTTGCGGTGCCATATACTTTGCAATACAAAGTAACGGGACATCACGCCCCGAAACACCCGGGTGGAACGAGGATTTGGCGTTGCCGATGCGCGATCTCGACAAGGCGCTGGCCGACATCGTGACGATCCGCAGCCAGATCGCGGCGGGCACCGCCTTCCGCGGCTACGGCCCGGCGACGATGGTGGCGACCGGCGCTGTCGCGCTCATCACCGCGGTTCTGCAATTCTGGCTGCTGGATGACCCCACCGGCGAGCCGCTCGGATTCTTCATCGGCTGGCTCAGTGCCGCCGTGCTCTCGGGGCTGATGATCGGCATCGAGATGCGGGCGCGTTCGCGCCGTCACCATTCGGGCCTGGCGGATGCCATGATCCACCAGGCCGTCGAGCAGTTCCTGCCGGCAGGCGTTGCCGGCGTGCTGCTCGCGGTGGTGATGTGGAAGTTCGCGAGCGAGACGCTGTGGCTGCTGCCGGGCCTGTGGCAGATCCTGGTGTCGCTCGGCATCTTTGCCTCGGTCCGCTCACTGCCGCGCACCGTTGCACTCGCCGGCGCCTGGTATTTCGTGTCCGGCTTTGCGGTGGTGGTGCTGGCAAGCCGAACCCATACGCTGTCGCCATGGACCATGGGGCTGCCCTTCGTGATCGGGCAATCGGTGATGGCGGCCATTCTGCATTTCGCGTCTGGAGACAATGATGTCGAAGACTGACAACGCGCCCTTCTCCTATGAAGGACTCGATCGCGTGATCCACGAGAAGGCGAGGCTCGGGCTTCTGACCTCGCTGATGGCGCATCCCAAGGGGCTGGCATTCGGCGATCTCAAGCAGCTCTGCGGCCTCACCGACGGCAATCTCAGCCGGCACCTTGCCGTGCTCCAGGAGGCGGGCCTCGTCGAGATGACCAAGGGCTACGAGGGCAACCGCCCGCACACGACCTGTCGCCTGACCAAGGCCGGCCGCCGTCGTTTCCTCGACTATCTCGCCGTGCTCGAGCGGCTGGTGCGCGACGCGGCGAAAGCCGCCGGCCGCGAGGCGCCGCCGCTCGGCCGCCTCGGTATCGCCTCGACCTGATTCTCCCCCTTTTATTGACCGGAGACTTTGCAATGCAAAGCGAATCCACGTCGCGCAACGAGAAGCTTCATGTCGGCATCATCATGGACGGCAACGGCAGATGGGCGACGCGGCGCGGCCTGTCGCGCGTGCGCGGCCACGAGGCCGGTGTCGAGGCCATCCGCCGAATCGTCGAGGCTGCACCCAAGCAGGGCATCGGCACGCTGACGCTTTACGCCTTCTCGGCGGACAATTGGCGGAGGCCGAGGGCGGAGGTCGCGGCGCTGATGACCTTGCTGCGCTTCTATCTCGCCAACGAGGTGCAGAGCCTGGTCAGGAACGGTGTGCGTCTCACCGTGATCGGCCGCCGCGACCGGCTGCCTGACGGCATCGCCACCGCGATCACGCGCGCCGAAGAGGCGACCGCCCGAGGAAGCGCGCTGCATCTGCGCATCGCCGTTGATTACTCAGCTCGCGATGCGATCCTCAACGCGGCGGCCAAAGCGGCCGCGCTCACCAGCCTCACCCGCGAAGCGTTCTCGCAGCTCGTCACCGGCGAGGCTGGCCTTCGCGACGTCGACCTCATCATCCGCACCTCGGGCGAGAAGCGGCTGTCGGACTTCCTGCTCTGGGAGGGCGCCTATGCCGAGCTGCATTTCACCGAGCGGATGTGGCCCGAATTCGATGCGGGCGATCTCAGCGAGGCGCTCGCCGCCTTCCACGGCCGCGAGCGCCGCTTCGGCGGGCTTCGGGCGATCGTGCCTGAGGAGGTGCCCTCGCTCTCCCGGGTGTGACGCACGGCACGCGAAAACGCGCCGTTCGTTTTCAGCCGCCAGGTTGGGCAGCGCCGACCATGCGGCCGGTGCGCGGCCTCGGACATGCGCGGCCTGGCGACGGAGGCGGGTTAAGGATCCTGGCCCTGGAGACTGGCGCGGTCCACCTCGCCAAGTGCTGTCGCGCCCGTCATAGACGCGTTGATTTGTCGTGTGGCACGGATCATGCTCTGGTCTGGGGCGATGGGGTCCGCAGCGACGGGAGCTTCTGCGATGCGCGCAGTCCTGGATTATTGCACCGGCGGAACGGAGCGGCAGGTCGCCGCCGGCACGCTGATTGTCAACGAGGGCGGCACCAGCGGCCACCTCTACGTACTGATGCAAGGCAAGCTCGAAGTGCTCAAGGGCGAGATGGTGGTCGCCACCGTCACCGAGCCCGGCGCAGTGCTCGGCGAGATGTCCGTGCTGCTGGGCCAGCCGCACACCGCCACCGTGCGGGCCTGCTCCGACGCGATCGTCTATGAGTTCGAGGACGCCGCCTCGTTCCTCGAGAAGGAGCCGGGTGTGGCCCTGCTGATCGCAAAGATGCTGGCGCAGCGGCTCAATGTCGCCAACACCTATCTCGCCGATCTCAAGCGGCAATATGCCGGCCAGGGCACGCATCTGGCCATGGTCGGCGAGGTGCTCCAGAGCATGATCAACCTGACGCCGCATGAGGTCTCGCCAGGCTCGGATCGGAAATCCGATCCAAGAATGTGAGCCAGTCGGGCGACGCCTCGATGGGGGCGGCGGGGCGCTTCAGCGGCGCATTCAGGTCGATCCACTGGGCTTCGCCGGCCGCGAGCCAGAATGCCTTGTCCGTGTCGAGGTCGAGCACGATGCAGGTCGGCGGCCGGCCCGGTTGCAGGCCGGTGTTGAAGACCCAGGTCTGGCCCAGCCGGTCGAACCATGAGCCGCCGGTGATGAACGGCGACTGGTGCACATGGCCCGAGATCACCATCGATGGCTGGTATTGCATGATCCACTGCACCAGCTCGACGTCGCCGAAGAAGCGCTTGCCGCCCCAGCTCGTCGGTGAATCCGCCGGCGGCGCGTGGTGCGCCCAGATCCAGCGCGGCGGCCTGACGGCCGCGGCATCGCGCAACTGCTCGATGAGGCGTTGCTTGACCTGAGGTCCGTCCCACCACGGGCACACCGTGAACATTGTGTCGCCGATGCTGAGGCTGTCGCCGTCGCAGGCGATGCCCAGCTCGCGTACCTCCGAAATCCAGCGTGCGATCTTCTCGCCTTCGGTGCTGCGCTCGTCCAGGTCGTGATTGCCGGAGCAGAGGATCACGCGGGTCCGCGCGGCAAGGAGCGCGAGGTACTTCTTCACCACCACGATCTGGGCGCGGAAGTCCACGATCGAGCCGATGTCGAGCGCATCGCCGGCGAAGACCACGAGATCGAATTGCGGCGCCGCGCTGACCAGCCAGTCGAGCTGCGGCAACGAGTAATGCAGGTCGGCCACGACCAGGCAGCGCATGGAAAATCCGACGGCCAGAGATCAAAATGTCAGGGGATTCCAAAAACGGCATAAAGCAAGAAGCAGACCAGCCCGGCCGCCCCTTTGCGTCAATACTATGAGCGACAGCATGCTGCGTCCCGTCGCAGAGCGCAAGGGGCGGCAATGCGGGGGCTGGACCGGATCGCCGAATTCTGGTGTCGTGCCTGCCCTCAACACCTGTGTTCACATGACCCCCTTCAAGACCATTCGTGCGCGGGCCGAGAAGCGCAAGGGCGGGCCCAAGGCGCTGGAGAAACTGATGCCGGCCAAGCCGGACCTCCAGCGGCTGGCCAAGTTCGGCGATGACCGTATCCTCGCCGAGATGACCAGGCGGGTGTTCTGCGCCGGCTTCGCCTGGAGCGTGATCGATTCGAAATGGGACGGCTTTGAAGACGCCTTCCTGCATTTCCAGCCCGCCAAGCTCACCTTCCAGCCCGAGGACTATTGGGAGGGCCTGCTGCGCGACGCGCGCATCGTGCGCAACGGCGCCAAGATCATGTCGGTGCGCGACAACGCCGCCTTCGTGCAGGAGATCGCGAAGCAGCACGGCAGCTTCGGCAGGTTTCTGGCGAAGTGGCCGTCGTCCGACGAGATCGGCCTGCTCGATCTCCTCAACAAGCGCGGCAGCCGATTAGGGGGCAACACCGGCCAGATGCTGCTGCGCTTCGTCGGCTGGGACGGTTTCGTGACGTCCAAGGACGTGGCGGTCTGCCTGCGCGATGCAGGTCTCGACATCGCCGAAGAGGTCAAGTCGAAGGGCGATCTCGCCAAGGTGCAGGCGCAGTTCAATGCCTGGGCCGAGGAGACCGGCCTGCCCTACACCTATCTGTCACGCATCTGCGCTTTGTCGGTCGGTGAGAACCGCGGCGAGTAGCGCGTGAGCACGCTGACGTCGAGATCGTGTGCATCCTGTGGCGATCTCGCGCCGCGAGCGCGGCAGATGCCGCGCGCGATCACGAAATACATTTTGCAGGAACATTTGTCCGCAGCGCCTGTTCGGGACTTTGAGCCAGGCGGACAAGGGCAGGGAACGCATGCTCCCGCCTGGGTCAATGGAACCGCAGACAGAAACGGAGCAGCTCATGAAGCTCACATCCGAACAGGTGAAGCAGACCGTCAACCAACTCGGCGCTCAGGTGCTGCCCGACGAACATCCCGCGATGCCGCAGCTCAACAGCATGTTCGGCGAGCACACCTTCTTCGTCGACGAGACGGGCCTCAAGGTCCTCGAGCCTGCAGGATCGCCTGGTGCCGACACCGACCGGCAGAGCGGCGAGGTCGTCAGTCTCGCCGATTGGGGCGACTCCGACCTGACGCGCCTGATGGCGCATGAGCCCGAGCCGACCGGCGTGATCGTGGTGTTCGAGCACGTGAGGCATTGAGCGGTTCGAGCAGATCGACTTCCAATGGTGGCGGGCCTGAAAATCCGTCACCGACAGTCGCACGCGCCGGGCGATCTGTGTTCGCTTTTCGAGGCGGCTCCAACGTGGCCGCGGGAGTCATGCCTGGAGCGGAATCTCGATGGCGATCTGAGTCCCCGGACCCGTCGTGCTCTCGAGCCGCAGGCGGCCATTCAGCGATGAGGCCACCAGATTAAAGGCGATGTGCAGCCCCAGGCCGGTGTGGCCGCTCTCGCGACCGGTCGTGACGAACGGATCGAAGATCTGCGCCTGCAACTCCTCGGGAATTCCGACGCCCTCATCAGCGCAGACGAGGCGGACGGATGTCGGGTCCGGCTGGCTGACTGTGAGGACAAACCGGCCGCCTCTCTTGTCAGGATAGGCATGCCCTGCGCTATTGAGGGCGAGATTGCTGATCACCTGGGCAAGCGCTCCGGGGTAGCTGTTGAGCTCGATTCCCGCCGGGCATCGGACCTCGACCGTCAGGCCATGATGCGACAGCAATGGCCCGAGCCTGGACATCAACTCCGACAGCCAGTCCTTGAGCTCGAAGGTCCGCCGGTCCTCGTCGGCCTGATGGACGGCGACCTGCCTGAAGCTGTGCACCATCTCGGATGCGCGGTGCAGATTGTCGAAGGTCAGGTCGAGCCCCTGCTTGAGCCTGTCGATGCCCTTGGTCAGGTCGGAACGCCGGACCGATGTTCCGCCCAAGGCGTCAGCCATCGTCTGCAGATCGGTCTGCATGGCGGTCGAGGTCGTCAGGGCGAGGCCGAGCGGGGTGCTGACCTCGTGCGCGACACCGGCCACCAATTGGCCGAGAGAGGCGAGCTTTTCCGCCTGTACGAGCTGCTCCTGCGTCGCGCGCAGATCGCGCAGCGATTTCTCCGAGCGTTCCTTTTCCCGTTGCAGCGCCTCTGACGTCCGGAATTGTCTTCGTGCCCGGTATTCGCGCGCAGCCACGGCGTACAGCGACAATGCGTAGGCATTGCCGACGAGAGAATGATTGATGAAGCTCAGCCCGGTCGGCATCGTCGTCGCGAACGACTCGGCGACCAGCAGCGCCACCCACGACAGCAAACAGAAAATCGCCAGCGAGCCGATCCGCAACGGCAACATGGTTGAGACGAACAGGATGATCATCATCATGCCGGGCGCGGCAAAGGTGAAGCCCGACGGCAGCACGTGATAAATGCTGGGCAGGATGCAGCCGGGAATGACGCAATAGACGAGGAAGATCGTCTCCGCCCAGGGCTTCATCCATCGCCGTGACAGCAGCGCTGTCAGCGGCAGCAGGATAAATACGGCCGTGCCGCCGCGGATTGCGAGCGTGATCGGAACCACTTCGGGGTACAGCACCCAATCCCAGAGCGTGTAGCCGGCATAGGTGGCGGCGCCGAGCAGCATTGCGATCTGCGTCCATCCGAGGCTGCCCCGGACATATTGGTCGACAAATCGCCGCTCCTCGATGCGGTCTTCGAAGCGCAGTCCGAGGCGTATCAATAAGGCAAGCATTCCAACATCAATCGCGAAAAGACCTGTTTGACGTCTCTACGACAGGTTTTGGGCCGCGTCGCTGCTAAAGATGTCGCGTTCGCCGAAGCGGTCCTCCGGCCGGATTCAGATGCCCAGCGTCAACTGCGGCTCCGAACCGCCACCGGCCTGGAGCGAGGACAGCGAGACCCCCAGCAGCCTGACGCGCTTGGGCAGCGGCATCTCGGCTTCGAGCAGGCCGCAGGCCAGACGCTCCAGTTCGTCCCGGCCCGCGACGGCCGCGGCGACGGACCTGCTGCGCGTGATGATCTCGAAGTCGGCGAACTTGATCTTCAGGGTGATGGTGCGGCCGCGATTGCCGGTGGACTCACAGTGGCGCCAGACCTTGTCGACGAGAGGCCTGAGTTCGGCGACCAGCGTATCGAATGCGTCGAGGTCGATCGAGAACGTGTTCTCCGCGCCGATCGATTTGCGGATCCGGTTGGCCCTGACAGGCCGCTCGTCGACGCCGCGTGATATCCAATAGTAATAGGCGCCGGACTTGCCGAAATTCGCGTTCATGAACTCCAGCGTCTGGTTGCGGATGTCGCGGCCGGTGAACAGGCCGAGCGCGTTCATCTTCGCGGCTGTCGCCGGGCCGATCCCGTGGAACTTGCCGACCGGCAGCGTCTCCACGAAAGCGGGCCCCATCTCCGGCGAGATCACGAACTGGCCGTTGGGCTTGCGATGATCCGAGGCGAGCTTGGCCAGAAATTTGTTGTAGGAGATGCCCGCCGAAGCGTTGAGGCCCGTCTCGGCCTTGATCTTCTCGCGGATCTTCCGCGCGATGTCCCGCGCCAGCGCAATGCCTTGCAGGTTCTCCGTCACGTCGAGATAGGCCTCATCCAGCGACAACGGCTCGACGATGGCCGTGTGCTCGGCGAAGATGTCGCGGATCTGCCTCGAGATCGCCTTGTAGACCTCGAAGCGCGGCTTGACGAAGATCAGCTCTGGACATTGCCGCTTCGCCGTCACCGACGGCATGGCGGAGCGAACGCCGAACTTGCGGGCCTCATAGCTGGCCGCCGCGACGACGCCGCGTTCCGCGGAGCCTCCGACCGCGACCGGCTTGCCGCGCAGCTGCGGATTGTCGCGTTGCTCCACCGACGCATAGAAGGCATCCATGTCGATATGGATGATCTTGCGCACCGGCGAGGCTGCGCCGGTCACCGTGTCGGATTCGCTCATGGAAAGATGATACAATCGGGCCAGGGGAAGCGCGAGGTGATGGATGCTTCAGTTGTTGGTCTTCGTCGTCGCCGTGGTCGGCACCGGCTGGGTGATCGGCGCGACCAATCTGCCCGGAGCGTGGTATGCGGGCCTGGCCAAGCCGGATTTCGTGCCGCCGAACTGGGCGTTTCCGGTGACCTGGACCATCCTCTACATCATGATCGCCGTCGCGGGCTGGCGGACCTATCGTCGTGCTCCGTCGGGAAAGGCGATGCTGGCCTGGACGGTCCAGCTGGCGCTCAATTTCACCTGGTCTCCGGTCATGTTCACGATGCACCAGATCGGCGCCGCGCTCGTCATTCTCATCTGCCTGTTCGCCGCGATCGTGACCTACATCGGCCTCGAGATGTCACGAGACAGATTGGCGGCCGCATTGTTCGTGCCTTATGCGGCCTGGGTCGCGTTTGCCGGCGTGCTCAATGCGGCGATCTGGCGTTTGAATTGAGACGATGATTCTCAAACAATCTCAAACAGCAATCCCGGGCTTGTGAGTGGCAGGCATGAGCCCGCGATCTAATATGAGCCTGCGGAGGACAGCCAATGCAATACAGCTTCGAACTCATTCAGACGATGCGTCAGGCCCTGGAAACCGTGATGGCGAGCGTGCCGGCCCATCAATCGGTCTTCGGTCTCAAAGCGGCCGTGGCCGAATGCATCCTGAATGCCGCCGCACACGGCCACACGTCATACGACGGATTGGTGACGGCCGCCTCCGACCAGCTCCAGGCGATCATTGCGATGCTGACGTGAGGGGCTTACCTGAATAGTTGGCCCCGACGCACCGTGGAGGTGCAGGAGATTACGGGAGAGTATCAGCACGGCGCTCACGCGAGCGATGACGCGTCTTGGTGCTGTCACTAGACCCACGCGGCGGAACGCCACAGGTCGTCCCGACGTCGCGAGGTTGCGGACCCGTCTGGCCGCCAACATATGTTGCGGGATGTACCACAGGGGGCAGATGAGCTGGCGAGCTCAGGTGGCGGCCTCGTGGGGCCGCGCGCGCGGATCGCAATACGATAATTCAATATTCAATAGGAGACACAGCAGTGAGCGTGCCTGCCTATTCGTCTTTCAGCAAATGTTACTACGAGGGCCGACAGGCCTTTTATGTGCGTACAGGGAAATCGCCGGGCAGAATCCTGGATATGCTCGAACGGACGGACCTTCCGACCACGGCGATCGCGCTCGAGGCTCGGTCCTCGTCGAACCAGGTCCTCGCCCGGGTTTTCGTGCAGCACATGCGCTTGAACCCCTCCAACTATCGTCGGACCGTTCGCGATCCGGTTCGCCCATCTATCCCGCCTCGCGCGCATTCGGCTCTGGAGGGACGGCAATGACCGTCCATGCCGATTCGTCATTCGCCCAGTGGCACAGCAAAGGCCGACATGCGCCCTACTTGCGCACGATGAAATCCCCGGGCGGGATACTCGACCTTCTTGAGGTCCAGCGACCAGCCGGGGACATGTCCCGCCCGGCCGTGTCGGACATTGTGCTGATGGAGGACATGCTTGGCTGCAGTCGTGTCAGGGGAGACCTGGGAGGAGGTCGCTTCGATGTGAAGACCGAGAAAGGCACTCTCGCCCTTGCTGCGCCGAACTTTGCGACCTCGGTGATCAATGACGAAAGTCATCGGCTCCGCAGCCTGGCGTTTCCTTTGGCCCGGTGGCAGAGCGTGCTCGACGAGGCAGCCGACGGCCGCTTCTCGTTCGACACCTCCTGCATCTACGGCCGAGTGTTCGACTCGTCGGCGATCCGATCGGCGGTCCGCAAGCTGTGGACTCTCTGTGAGGACGAGGGGGCGCCGTCGCGGCTGTTGGCGCGTGCGGCGGGCTGCGAGATCCTCGCCGAGCTTTGCAGCCTGGGTGGAATGCCGTTCGCGCCGGCCAGGGGCGGCCTCGCGCCTTGGGCGGAACGGCGCTGCCTGGAACTGATGCGAGCGCGGCTTTCGGATGATATCAGCCTCGACGATCTGGCAGCCGAAGCACGGCTTTCACCGTTCCATTTCGCCCGCATGTTCAAGCAAAGCCTCGGTGTGCCGCCGCGGGTCTACCTGACGCGACTGAGAGTGGAGAAAGTTCGCGAAATGCTCGAACATACGGACCTTCCGGTCACGCAGATCGCCCTGGAAGTCGGGTACTCGTCCAACCAGGTCCTCGCCCGTGTCTTTCTCAAGCATCAGCGCATGAGTCCGACCGATTATCGTCGGGCGGTTCGCGATCCGGTCCGCCGTATCGTGATGCAGTAACTGCTGCCGCTGCCCTGCGGAGGCATCTATTGAGGGACGGGAAGCGCCACAGTCTGCCCCACAACATCAACCGCCACCTTGCCGCGAAGTCCGCGCGATCCCCCGTTTTCGAGCAATTCATGCGCTTCGCCGACCCGGGCCAGAGGCAGCACCGCGCCGATCACCGGCTTGATCAGGCCGCGTTCGACGAGGTTCGTCACCGCGTCGAGCTTGCCGCGGTTCTGCCGGGTGAACACGAAATGGTAGGCGGCATTCTTGCCCCACGCCTCGATCAGGTTCTGCGGCTGTGCGATGTCGACGATGCTGATCACCCGTCCAGCATCCGCGAGGGCGAGCGGGCTCTTCGTCAGGGTATCGCCGCCGATGGTATCGAACACGACGTTCACCCCCTGACCATGCGTCAGGTCCGCCACGGCTGAGACATAGTCGTCGGACCTGTGATCGATCACCTCGTCCGCTCCGAGCGAACGTACGAATTCATGGTTGCTGGTGCGCGCCGTGGTGATGACCCGCGCACCCATCGCCTTGGCAAGCTGGATCGCCACCGTGCCCACGCCACCGGCGCCACCGTGGATCAAGATCGTTTCATGAACGGCAAGCTGGGCGCGGGTCACCAAAGCTTCCCAGACCGTGCCTCCGACCAGCGTCAGGCTGGCGGCCTCCAGATGATTGATGTTGCGCGGCTTGCGCGCGACCAGATCGACATCGGCTATATGCTGTTCCGCATAGGAGCCGGGGCCGCCGAAGATTTTGGGCGTGTAGTAAACCTCGTCGCCGATTCCGAATTCGTTCACGTCCGCTCCCGTCTCTTCCACGACACCGGAAACGTCGTGACCGATGATGGCGGGGAGCGGCACGTAATCGGTATAGTCGCCACGGCGGATCTGAATGTCCAGGGGATTGATGGCGGTGGCGTGGACGCGCACCCGGACCTGTCGCGCTCCGAGAGCCGGTACGGAAACATCGCGCAGCTCGAACGCGTCGTAGCCACCGAATTTATCGAGGACGATGGCCTTCGTGGTATCGGTCATGATCTTACCTCGTCTCAAGGCGACTCGGCCAGTCGGGCCGTGGGCGCAGGCCAGGGCCGAGCGCTTCGGGACGCATGGCGAACAGGCCGTGCGAATCATCCGGATAGGTCTCAGCGCGCCCGACAAAGCGCTCGGGGCTTCAGCCGGTGATCCTATCAAGCGTTTCGAACGAAATGCGGCGCGGAACCTGCGACACGTTGCCAATCTTGCGGCTAAGTGCTGCGCGGCAGCTTCTTTTCAGCATTCTGACCTGCCGCCGGCGACCGCGTTACGTAGCGCCCTGCGTTTCACCGAGGCGCCCTGTATCGAGTTTCACGAAAGTGGAACTCTCGTTCGGGTCGCAGCGAGCGAGCGGCCCCGGTTCTCCGGTAGCCGGGAAAAGCGCAATGTTGGCACCTGCGCAGCAGCCCTCGCACCGCCTTGTCAAGGCGTTTCGGTAAAATCGGTTCGACGCCGCGATCAAACAGTTCTGCATCGCCTGGCGGGCGCTTTGACATCGTCCTGCCGTCGAACAGCGCAACAGTCTCTGCCGCGCCGTTCGCCGGCTGTTGCCAGCAGGCGTGGGATAGCGGGCGCGGATAGAATGATTGCCAGGACCTAACTCAAGCGCCGAAGACCAAATGCCACATCGCGTACAGATGCTGGATGGAGAAAATTCAAAATGAACAACAAGTGGCCCCACCTCGACTACCTCAGCTGGCGCGAGACTTGTTCAGCTCTGCATCTCTACCTCCAGATCGCAGGCAAGTACCGGCTGGCTCATACACCGTGGCTGAACCATTCGTGGCACGCGACCTTCTATGTCACGCCGAACGGTCTGGCATCCTCGCCGATACCCGACGGCCCGGGCATCGAGATCCTGTTTGATTTTCGGGAGCACAGGGTTGTTGGCGCCAGCGGCGAAGGCCGCCGAGCATCGTTCGAGCTCGGGCCGTCCACGGTCGCGGCGTTCCACGACAGCTTCGTGAAGTTGATTTCGGACCTCGGCGGCACGCCGACATTCAACGGACAGCCGAACGAGGTCCCCAACCCGGTCCCCTTCGCCGAAGATCATCGCGACCGGCCCTATGATAGCCACGCCGTTCAGCGCTTTCACCAGGCGCTCGTGGCGATCGACAGGGTCTTCAATCGGTTCCGCACCTCCTTCCTCGGTAAATCCAGCCCCGTTCATCTATTCTGGGGCAGCTTCGACCTCGCCGTTACGCGCTTTTCGGGACGGCGCGCGCCGCTCCACCCCGGCGGAATTCCTGCCTTGCCAGACGACGTGGCGCAGGAGGCCTATGACCGCGAGGTCTCGTCGGCGGGCTTCTGGCCGGGCGGCGGCGGCACCGACTATCCTTCCTTCTACGCCTACGCCTATCCGGCGCCGAACGGCTACCGGGCCGCGACGGTCCGGCCCGATGCCGCGTTCTGGCACGAGGGCCTGTCTGAATTCATGCTCCCTTACGATGCCGTGCAGTCGGCTGCCGATCCCGACGAAGCCCTGATGGCTTTCCTCATCTCGACCTACGAGGCTGCGGCCGATCTGGCAGGCTGGGACCGCGATCTTCTGGAATGCGCGCGCGGACAGCCACGTCAGGTCCGCTCCCCGGATGCGGCGCAGGCTGCGCAAACGCATTCAGCCGGCGACAATAATGTCGAGCGGACAGATGGCGCATCGAAGGGACGCTACTGGCTCGTCGTCGACGGCGTCGAAGCCGAGATGACCTACAGCCGGGCGAACGACAAGTTGATCATCATCGACCACACGGAAGTTCCCGCCGCCTTGCGCGGCCGCAAGATCGGAGAGCGGCTGGTGCGACGGGCGATCGAGGACGCGCGGCGCGAAGCGTTCGCGATCATTCCGCTCTGCCCGTTCGCAAAGGCGCAGATAGAGCGACATCCGGAGTGGCAGGACGTGGTGCGTGGGGCAAAGACCTGACGGCGATGAAATCAGATCTGTGCTCAAAACGGCTCCACGACCGCCGGCCGAATGGGTCAAATGCCGTACAGGCAAGGACAGCTGAAAGGGCAAAACCATGCCGTAACGCGATGCGATCGTTTCCGGCCACTGCTGCGCCGACACGAACGCCGAATGTCGCAGAACACGGCCGCACCAACGATGACGATCGGTGTAGCGCATCGCGTCGTGGATTTGCGGAGCTGGCGCACCCGACACGATTCGAACGTGTGACCTTTGCCTTCGGAGGGCAACGCTCTATCCAGCTGAGCTACGGGTGCTAGTCGACGTTCATTAGCCGATTGGCGAGGGGCGGGCAACCGCTTCTCGCCGGATCGGACTCAAGCCGTTTTGCGCCGGAAGGGCGCCGGGCCTGCTGCGGCCTCCCGGCCGAGGGCGGCGAACTCGGCCAGAACCCGTTCGGCGCAGATGACGCGGTTGCGGCCGAGCCGTTTGGCGACATAGAGCGCCTCGTCGGCGGCGCCGAGCAGCCGGTCGGGGCCGCCATCGGCGCCGGTGGGAATGTGGCTGGCGACGCCGACGCTGAGCGTGACGTGGTCGCCGCCGCCCGCGGCGCCGTGCACGATCGCCAAGGCCATCACGGCGCAGCGGATCTGCTCGGCGACGAGGCAGGCGGTGTCGCAATCCATGTCCGGCAGGATCAGCGCGAACTCCTCGCCGCCATAGCGGCCGGCGAGATCGAGCGGGCGCACCGCGTGCCGGCTGACGACGGCGGCAACCGCGCGCAGGCACTCGTCGCCACTCTGGTGGCCGTGGCGGTCGTTGAACAGCTTGAAATGATCGACGTCGACGAACAGCAGCGCCAGCGGCTTCTGCGTGCGCTGGGCGCGGGCCCATTCGTCCGACAGCATCTGGTCGAAGGAGCGGCGGTTCGCCAGGCCGGTCAGCCCGTCCTTGGTGGCGAGCTCCTTCAGCGCCATCTCGGCGCGCTTCTGGTCGGTGAGGTCGCGCAGCGTCTCCACCACCGCGATCAGCCGTCCGGCCTCGTCGTGGATCGGGCCGGCGTCGATGGCGAGATAGAGCTGGCTGCCGAGCTTCGGCATCACGCACCAGTTCTCCGCGGAAAAGCCGAGCCCGTTATGGCCGCGCGCGGCATATTCCGAATAGTATTCCGGCAGCTGCTCCGGACGGTCGAGCGCGACGAGGTCGGCAAGGCAGGGACGCCTGGTCTCGTAAAAGGCCTGCCAGTGCTTGCCGGTGCCGATCACCTCGGAGGCGGCGACGCCGGTCAATCGCTCGCAGGCCCTGTTCCAGATCACCACACGGCGCTTGGGGTCGATCACGAAGGTGGGCACCACCAGGTGCTGCATCAGCCGCACGGCATAGGAATCCGCAACGTCGACGGCTGTGGCCGGAGCTGTCCTCGACCTCGCCATCAGGCCACCGCAGCCACGGGCGCGGAGTCGCCGGGGCCGAACAGCTTTCGCACCTCGCTGGCCGGCTTCGGCGCGCTGAAAAGATAGCCCTGCATCTGCGTGCAGCCGAGCGCGCGCAGCATGTCGCGCTGTGCCTCGGTCTCGACACCCTCGGCGACCGTGGTCATGCTGCTGGCGGCCGCAATGTTCACCACCGCCTGCACGATCACGGGCGAGCCGCTCGCCTCGGCGATGTCGACGACGAAGCAGCGGTCGATCTTGATCTTGTCGAACGGGAAGCGCTTCAGATAGCTCAGCGAGGAATAGCCGGTGCCGAAATCGTCGAGCGCGATGCGCACGCCGATCGAGCGGAGCTGATGCAGGATCGAGAGCGCCGCCTCGTCGTCGCGGATCAGCACGGCCTCGGTGATCTCGAGCTCGAGCCGACGCGGGTTCAGGCCGGAGGCGGCGAGCGCGCCAGCAATCCGCAGCGCCAGCGTGTCGCATTTGAGCTGCACCGGCGAGACGTTGACCGCGACGCGCACATGCGCCGGCCAGGTCGCGGCCTCGTTGCAGGCCATCCGCAACACCCAGTCGCCGAGCTCGTTGATCATGCCGGTGTCCTCGGCGACCGGAATGAACTCCGCCGGCGACACCATGCCGCGCTCGGGATGCCGCCAGCGCAGTAGCGCCTCGCAGCCGGATACTTCGTTGGTGCGCAGGTCGACCAGCGGCTGATAGTGAATCTCGAAGCTGCCATTCACGAGAGCCTGCCGCAAATCCAGCTCCATGCTCAGGCGCGCCTTGGCGCTCGCATCCATCTCCGGTTCGAAGAAGCGGTGGGTGCGGCGTCCATTGGCCTTGGCGCCGTACATTGCAAGGTCTGCGTTCTTGATCAGCTGATCGAGATCGGCTCCGTCCTGCGGCGCCAGTGCAATCCCGATGCTGGCATCGGTGGAGAGCTGATGGCCGAGACAATGATAGGGCTGCCGGATCGCCCGGTAGATCCGCGCGACGAAGGACAGCACGTCGGCGGGGGATTCGATCCCGGTCTGGATCACCGCGAATTCGTCGCCGCCGAGCCGCGCGATCAGGTCGCCCGGCTTGAGGCAGCCGCGGAGACGGTCCGCGATCGCCTTCAACAGCTCGTCGCCGACGTGATGGCCGAGTGAGTCGTTGATGCCTTTGAATTCGTCGACGTCGATGTAGAGCAGTGCGAACCGTTCGCCGCCGGCGACCTTCGCCAGCTCGCGTTCGATCTGCTCGCGGAACAGGGTTCGGTTCGGCAGGTCGGTCAGCGCATCGTAATGCGCCAGATGCGCGATCTGCTCGTCGGCGTAGCGCCGCTCAGTGACGTCCTCGATGACACTGATGAGGTAGCGCGGCTCGCCGGACCTGTCGCGAATGCCGATCCGGGTCGAGGTGATATAGCGCAGCCCCTTGGTCTGGCTTCGCCAGGGATGCTCGTCCTTGAACAATCCGTCGGCGGCCTGCAGCGCTCTGCTGTCGTCCTCGGTGACGAGTCTGGCGGCTTCTTCCGGGTAGAGATCGAAGGGGGTCTTGCCGACGATGACTTCGCGCGATTGGCCGAATTGCTGCTCGGCGGTCCGGTTGATCAGTAGATATTGTCGCGTTCGGGCGTCCTTCACCGTGATCTGCGAGGGGATGTGATCGATGATCTCGCGCAGGAACGTGTGGTTGCGGTCGCGTTCCTGCTCCAGATTGCGCCGCTCGGTGATGTCTTCGATCGTGGCGACCCATCCGCCCTGTGCGAGCGGCGTGTTGATGACCTGGAAGGCGCGGCCGCTGGCCAACTGATGAATTCTCGTCGAAACCGTACCTTCCGCGACGATCCTCATCACGTCGGCGCAAAATGTCTCCACATCGCCGTCGAACGCGCCGCGCTCCTTGCGATGATACATCGCCTCGCGGATGTGGCAGCCCGGCTTGATGACGTCGTGGGAGAGGCCGAACATGTCGGCGTAGCGGCGGTTGCAGGTGACGATGTAACCGGCGGCGTCGTACAGGATCAGCCCTTGCGACATGTTGTTGAGGGCGGTGTCGAGCTGAAGCCGCTTCGCTTCGATCCGCTCCTGCGCCTCACGGTTCTGCCGGTTGATCTGGCGGATGATCAGATACAGGATCAGCGCGATGATGGCGGCTGAAAGCGCTGCGGTCGTGACCATGAAGCCGGTCTGCTGCCGCCAGTCCGCAAGGGCCGCCGCCGTGGTGTTGGTGCCGACGATGATCAGCGGGAAATGCGTCAGCGACGCCGCCGAGCCGAGCCGCTCCTCGTCGTCGATGAGGCCCCTGACGCGGAGAGTCTGCTGGCCGCCATGGGTGAGCACCTTCCGCATCAGTGGCGCATCCCTGAGGTTGCGCCCGATCAGCTCTTCGACATGCGGATGGCGCGCCAGCATCTTGCCGTGGCGGTCGAACAGCGAGATGGCCGTACCCTCGGCGAGCGCGACAGACGCGAAATACTGCCGGTAGCTGTCCGGGTCGATCCGGCGCACCATCGCGCCGAGGAAGGTGCCGTCGGCGCCGGTCAACCGGCGTGCGACGATCGTGGTCCATTTGTTGATGATGAAGCTGCGGACGGATTCCAGCAGCACCGTTTCGGACTGCGGATTCGTCTTGAACGTCTGAAAGTAGGCCCGGGACGAAATATTGATCTTGGGCAGCGGGTGGGCCCGCGACCAGTTGATCAGTTCGCCGTCGGCATCATAGATCGCGATGTCGCCCAGATGGGACACGGAGCTGATCTTGCTGCGCAGCATCTGGTTCGTGTCGGGTCCGGACATGCGCTCGCGGAACATTGCCGGGGAGCTGATGTCGGCCAGGTTCATCTGCCCGATCAGATCGGCGGCGACGACATCGGAATCCTCGAACTGCTGATCGAAATGCCGCGCGATCAGCTGCACCGTGTTTTCCAGCTCGCGTTCGCGGTTGGCGAGAGTCCGCTCGCGGAATTCGCCGACGGCCATGGCCGTGACGGCGAAGATTCCGGCGACCAGCAACACGCCGCACAGGGTCAACCACAGGACGGGACTACGTCGCGCCAAGGCCTCCCAGCCGCTCCTCGCGGCAAGAGACATTCCGGCAGCCACCGTAGAAAGGACCTGGCGCATTCCACCTCACACGAGGAACAGGAATACACCGCACAAATGGCGCAAACCTTAGGAAAGCAAGTTACCCAAGTATTAATCCGGTTGAGCAACGGCGTCCGCACGTCGCGCAGCGGGAAGCCCGTCACGGTTGCGCGGCGCGCGCAGCAAGCGCCGCGCTGCATCATTACCAGTGGCTTAATGCGAGCTGCCGGCGCTCTTGTCGCCGCCGGCCTTGCGCAGCCGCCCGACCACGCCGGTCGGGAAGAAGTAGACGCTGGCGATGAACAGCAGCCCGAGCCACAGCAGCCAGCGATCGGGATGCAGCAGCCCCGGCAGCAGCGGCAGGCCGGCTTCGCCCGCCGCGTTGGAGGCAATGCCCATCAGCGATTGCAGATAGTTCTGGGCGAGGATGAAGATGGTGGCGCCGATGAGCGCGCCGTAGATCGTGCCCATGCCTCCGATCACGACCATCAGCAGGATGTCCAGCATGATCGAGAAGCTCAGCGAGGTATCGGGGCCGGCATAGCGCAGCCACAGCGCGTTCAGGATGCCCGCGCTGGCGGCCACGAGCGCCGCGAGGCAGTTGGCGTAGGTCAGGTGGAACACGGTGCGGAAGCCGAGTGCCTCGGCGCGAAACCGGTTCTCGCGGATCGCCTGCAGCACGCGTCCGAACGGCGAGTTCACGACGCGCAGCAAGGCGAGGATCATCAGCGCCGAAACGGCGAACACCAGATAGAAGGTCAGGATCCGGCCGTTGATCTCGAAGCCGAACAGGCTCTTGGGGATCAGCACGGTGCCGGGGCGCAGCAGCTCTGGCAGCTGGAAGCTGCGTCCGTCCTCGCCCCCTGTCAGCCAGGACAGCTGCGAGGCCAGCACCTGGAAGGCGGACGCCACGGCCAGCGTGATCATGGCGAAGAAGATCGCCGCGACGCGCAGCGAAAAGAGCCCGATGGCCAGCGCGAGCAAAGCCGCGAGCGGCAGACCCACGACGATTCCGGTTGCGACCGCGGTCCAGTTCGGGCCCATCCCGTACAGCGCGATCGCGATGGCGTAGCTGCCGATGCCGTAGAACATGGTGTGGGCGAACGAGACCGAGCCGGTATAGCCGAGCAGGAGGTCGTAGGAGGCGACCAGCGCGGCGAAGACGCAGATCTTGGCCGCGACGTTCAGCGCCTTGGCACCCGGAAACAGGAATGGCGTCGCCGCGAGCGCCAGGATGATGACGACGAGAAGGAGCGTGAGGATGCGGCTACGCGGCGGATCGCCTGAGAGGATCATCATCGGCTGGTCACCGCATAGAGGCCGCGCGGCCGCCACATCAGAATGGCGACCATCAGCAGGATGTTGGAGACGAGGGCGAGCTTTGGCACCAGGAAGCCGCCGTAATTGGCGACCATGGCGACCAGGATGGCGCCGATGAAGCAGCCGCCGATCGACCCCAGGCCGCCGATGATGACGACGATGAAAATCAGCACCGTGAGGTCGTCGCTCATGGAGGCGTGCACCTGTTCGCGATAGAGCGCCCACATCACGCCGCCGAGGCCGGCCAGCGCCGATCCCGTCATGAACACGCCGAGGAACAGGCGGCGGATGCGGTAGCCGAGCGCCTCCACCATCTCGCGATTCTCGACCCCGGCGCGGATCAGGAGGCCGACCTTGCTGCGGTTGAGCACGAGCTGGATCGCGATGAAGATGGCGAGGCCGATCAGCATCGCCAGCACGCGGTACTTGGCGATCGCGACGTCGCCGAGGATGAACGAGCCGCGCAGCGACGTCGGCAGCGGCATCGGGATGATCTGCGGTCCCCACAGCGCATAGAGCGTCTGCTCGGCGACGATCAAGCCGCCGGTCGTCATCAGGATCTGCTTCAGATGCTGGCCGTAGACGGGCAGGATCAGCACGCGCTCGACGACCAGGCCGAGCGCGCCGGAGACCGCCATCGACAGCAGCGCGGCCGGGGCCAGCACCGCGAGATTCATCCAGAGCGAATCCGCCTGGATGGACGCCGCGAACGGGGCCAGAACCAGCGTGGCGACATAGGCGCCGACGGCGATGAAGGCGCCGTGGCCGAAATTGAGCACGTCCATCAGGCCGAACACCAGCGTCAGCCCGGAGGCCATGATGAAGATCATCATGCCCATGGCGAGGCTCGCCACGGTCAGCGTGAGCCAGGAGCTGGTCGAGCCGATCAGGGGAATCATGAGCAGTGCGAGCGCGACCGGCAGCAGGATCGGCGCGAGATCGCGCTTCGGCTTCGGCAGCGGATCGGTTGCGGCAATGTCACTCACTGATGCGCCTCCAGGCTCAGGCCGAGCAGCCGCTCCTGCAGCGGCACGTCGGCGGCGAGCGCCGCCATCTCGCCGCGATGGACGATGGTGCCGTTGTCCATCACCAGCACGCTGTCGCCGAGCTCGCGGGCGGCAAAGAAATTCTGCTCGACCAGGAGGATCGTGGCGCCCTTGCGCTTGATCTCCTTCAGGCACTCGATCAGCGCCATCACGATGGCCGGCGCAAGGCCCTTGGTGGGCTCGTCGATCAGAAGCAGCTTGCGCGGCTCGACGATGGCGCGGGCGATGGACAGCATCTGCTTCTGCCCGCCCGAGAGGCTTCCCGCGCGCGACAGCCAGAAGCGGCGCAGCGCCGGGAAGAAGCCGAAGATCCAGTCGAGCTGGGTGTCGTCGAGCGGCCCGTCGCGGGCCGCGAGCACGAGGTTCTCCTTCACCGTGAGATCGGAGAACACCGCCATGCTCTCCGGCACGTAGCCGACACCGAGCCGCGTGATGTCGGGCGTGGCAAAGCGCTCGATGCGCTGGCCTGCGAGGCTGATCTCGCCCTTCGAGGCCTGCCACAGGCCGATGATGGTGCGCAGCGTCGTGGTCTTGCCGGCGCCGTTGCGGCCGAGCAGCATCGTGACCTGTCCTTGCGGGACTGCGAGATCGATGCCCTGAAGGATGTGATAGCGGCCGATATGGGTGTGCACGCCGGAGAGCTTCAGGAGATCGGTCATGCTGCGCTCTCTGCAGCGTTCTTGGGCGCGACGCCGAGATAGGCCTCCTGCACGATCGGCGAGGCGATCACCTCGGCCGGAGGGCCGTCGGCGACGAGCTGGCCGTTATGCAGCACGATGATGCGGTCGGCCAGCGAGCGCACCACGTCCATCTTGTGCTCGACGAGGAGAATGATCTTGCTCCTGTCCTGCTTGAGCTGCGCGATCAGCTTCAGCACGACAGGTACCTCGTCGATGCTCATGCCGGCGGTCGGCTCGTCGAACATGAACACCTTTGGCTCGAGCGCGATCATCAGCGCGACCTCGAGCTTGCGCTGGTCGCCGTGCGACAGCGCGGTCGCGGTGACGCCGCGGCGGCTGCCGAGCGCGACCTGGTCGAGGATGGCGTCGGCGCGCGCGATCAAATCGCGGCGCACCATCCAGGGCCGCAGCATGTCGTAGTGCGTGCCGTTCGCCGCCTGCACCGCGAGGCGGACGTTCTCTTCCACCGACAGGTTCGGGAACAGATTGGTGAGCTGGAACGCGCGGCCGAGACCGGCGCGGGTGCGCATCGGCGCGGAATGCTGGGTGATGTCGATGCCGTCGAACAGGATGCTGCCGTGTGAAGCGCGGAGCTGGCCCGAGATCAGGTTGAAATAGGTGGTCTTGCCGGCGCCGTTCGGCCCGACGATGGCGGTGAGCTCGCCCGGGCGAAACGTGCAGGAGACATTGTTGACCGCGACATGGCCGCCGAAGCGAATGGTGAGGTCGCGGGTTTCGAGGGTGAGAGACATTGGGTCCAAGCGTGTCGGGCTGGTTGTGACACCTCTCCCCGAAGGGGAGAGGTCGATTTGCGCAGCAAATCGGGTGAGGGGGCGCAGGTCCCACGAGAGGGCGGTACCCCTCACCCGGCGCTTCGCGCCGACCTCTCCCTACGGGAGAGGTGAAGAACTTACCGCTTGTTCTTGATCGGAACGTTCATGTCCTCGATCTTCAGCTCGCGCACCGGCTCGAGCACGGCCCAGGCGACGTTCGGATCGACCTTGACCTTGAAGTGATACATGCTTTGCAGCGCCTGATGGTCCTCCTTGCGGAACACCATCTTGCCCTTGGGCGTGTCGAACTCGAGGCCCTCCATCGCCGTGATCAGCTTCTCGGTGTCGGTCGATTTCGCCTTGGTGACGGCGGCGACGACCGACATCGCGGCGGCGAAGCCGCCCGCGGTGAAGAAGTCCGGCGGTGCGTTGAAGCGCTTCTGGTGCTCGGCGACCAGCCAGTCGTTCACGGGGTTCTTCGGGATGTCATAGAAGTAGTAGGTCGCGCCTTCCATGCCGGGCAGGCCCTTGTAGGCGGCGAGCGCCGGCAGGATGTTGCCGCCGGTGGAGAGCTCGATGCCGAAGCGCTTCGGGTCCATGTCCTGCAGCTTGGAGGGTGGGTTGCCGGCACCGGCCCAGATGATCCAGATGATCTTGCGGCCCGGCTTGTCCTTCAGCGCGTCGAACAGGCGCTGACCGACGGCGGTGAAATCGGTGGTGTTGGCCGGCGCATATTCCTCCGCGACCAGCGTCGCGCCGGTCTTGGCGAGCGCCTCCTTGAAGGCGGCGACGCCGTCGCGGCCGAACGCATAGTCCTGCGCCAGCGTCGCCACGGTGACGCCCTGCTTGCCGATCGCGACCGCGTTGGAGATCGCGTCCTGCGACGAATTGCGGCCGGTGCGGAAGATGTAGCGATTCCACTTCTCACCGGTAATCTGGTCCGCGACCGCGGGCTCGACGATCAGGATCTTCTTGTTCTCCTCGGCGACCGGGAGCATCGCGAGCGCTGCCGCCGACGAGGTCGTGCCGATCGCAATGTCGGCCTTGTCGTCCTGATAGGCCTCCGCGAGTGCGGTCTTGGCCAGATCCGGCTTGCCCTGGTCGTCCTTGGTGATGACGACGATCTTGCGACCGTCGAGCGTCATGGTGCCCTTGGTGGCGTATTCAAAGCCCATCTTCAGGCCGGTCTCGGTCTGCTTGGCGTAGGCCTCGAGCGGACCGGTCTTGCCGTAGATCAGCGCGATCTTGAGATCGTCGGCCTGCGCGGACGCGCCCGCGGCGAGCGCGAGGATGGTTGTTGTTATGATGAGTGATCGACGCACGATGGTCCCTCCTGATTTGCAGTTTCTCGGTAACAGCGATTTGCACAAGCTTGCGAACATTGCAATCGAACCTTCCGATGGAGCTGGCGGGTTTGCGGGCTGCATCATTTTTGGGCCTGCTTGGCTGCACTCGCCTCGAGCTGGCGCCAGTCCGACTGCGCTTCCTCCGCGCTTTCGAAGATGTGCGGCGCGACGCCGCGTTTCTCGAGGGCTTCGCCGAGCTTGATGCGCAGGAAGCCCGACGTGGTGTAGCGCGACACGCCGGAATAGAAGCGGTCGACGAGACTGCGCACCATGGCGGAATAATCGTCCATCAGCTCCGGCAGGATGGAAAAATTGTCATAATTGACGATGGCGTAGACCCGGCGCCCGAGCGGTGCCAGGCGGGCCTCGACGAGCGAAGCGATGGTGTCGATCTCGGCCTTGCTGCGCAGCGGGTAGCGTTCCAGATTGACGAAGAACAGGTTCTGCTGCTCGTCCAGCGTGAAGCGCTGATCGAGCGGGATGGTGAGCAGGCGCTCGCGCAGATCCATCAGACCCTCGCCGAAGATGCGCGCGTCCATCAGCACAGGGTCGCGCGGGATCAGCGGCTTGAAGTCCATCAGGCGCAGGATGTCGCGCTCGATGTCGATGCCGGGCGCGACTTCGGTGAGTTCAAGCCCGTCGCCCCTGAGCTCGAACACGCAGCGCTCGGTGACGTACAGCGTGCGTTGCTTGCGCGCGGCGGCAAACGGACCGCTGAAGGTGACGTGCTCGACGCGATCGACGAACTTGCGCGACTTGGCTTCGTCGAGGATGACGAGTTTCCCGTCGCGCACGGTGACGCGTTGCTTGCCCGCCCCGAACGTGCCGACGAAGACGACTTCCTTGGCATTCTGGCTGATGTTGATGAAGCCGCCGGCACCAGCAAGCTTCGGCCCGAACTTGCTGACATTGAGGTTGCCGGCGCGGTCGACCTGGGCGAGGCCGAGAAAGGCCGCATCCAAGCCGCCGCCATCGTAGAAGTCGAACTGGTAGGGCTGGTCGATCACGGCCTGCGTGTTGATCGCCGCGCCGAAATCGATGCCGCTCGCCGGGATGCCGCCGATCACGCCCGGCTCCGCCGTCAACGTGATCAGATCGATGATCCGCTCCTCATTGGCGACCGAGGCGATTCCCTCGGGCATGCCGATGCCGAGATTGACGACGCTGTTGGCCTTCAGTTCCAGCGCGGCGCGGCGCGCGATGATCTTGCGCTCGCTGATCGGCATCATCGGCAGCGAGGCGGCGCGCACGCGGATCTCGCTCGAGAAGGCCGGATTGTACTGCGTGCCGAAGGTCTGCCAGTGGTTCTCCGGCCTCGCCACGACGACGCAGTCGACGAGGATGCCGGGAATCTTGACCTGGCGCGGATTGAGGCTGCCGGCTTCGGCCACGCGCTCGACCTGGGCGATGACGATGCCGCCGGAATTATGCGCCGCCATGGCGATGGCGAGCGCCTCGAGCGTCAGCGCCTCCTTCTCCATGGTGAGGTTGCCGTCGGGATCGCCCGTGGTGGCGCGGATGATCCCGACATCGATCGGGAAGGTCTTGTAGAGCAGGCACTCTTCGCCGCGCAGCGTGATCAGCTCCACCAGGTCCTCGGTGGTGCGTGCGTTCAGCTTGCCGCCGCCATGCCTGGGGTCGACGAAGGTGCCCATGCCGACGCGGGTGATGTGGCCGGGCCGGTGCGCGGCGATGTCGCGGAACAGATGCGTGATGACGCCCTGCGGCAGGTTATAGGCCTCGATCTGGTTTGCGATCGCGAGCTGCTGCAGTTTCGGCGCAAGGCCCCAATGCCCGCCGATCACGCGTCGGACCAGGCCTTCATGTCCGAAATGATTGAGCCCGCGCTGCTTGCCGTCGCCCTGACCGGCCGCATAGACCAGCGTCAGATTGCGCGGCTTGCCCTGCGTGTAGGGCGCATCCCCCTCGTGGGACAGGTAGAGCTCCTCCAACGCGATCGCGATCTCCTCGGCAAAGCCGATGCCGACGAAGCCGCCGGTCGCCACGGTGTCGCCGTCGCGGATCAGCATGACGGCTTCATTCGCCGAGACGACCTTGCCCTTCTCGGAATTGCGCAAGTAAGGCAGAGCTGGATGATGGCTCACGGCGTTCCTCCCGCTCCCTGGACCGTAGGCCTTGTTTTGCTTGATCTTATCGCGAAGAGCTGCCCCGGAACAGGTTGCTCCTCGCGAATGAAAGACGGCAAAGCGGAGAGCAAGGTCCGCGCCAGATCCCGCAGCTTCGCGCAAAACCGCTGAAATCTCCGGCAATTGCCTGCAATTCGCCCCTGAAGAGCAGCCGGGCGCGCTGTCCGGAATCCGAGACTCCGGACAGTCGGTGTCTCGAAACTCAGACGGACTAAGGCACCTGAACAGAGCGCACGACGGCGAGCCATTCACTCCACTGTCGTCCCGGACAAGCGCACCACAAGCGCGCGCTGATCCGGGATCCATACCCCCAGGAGGTAGTTGTGGCGCGAGCTGGCGACTGCGAATCTTCGCCAAACTCAACCCTGTGGCTATGGATCCCGGATCTGCGCTTACGCTTGTCCGGGACGACACCGGGAGTATGGCAGCAGCTACGGCTCCATCCGGATCTACGATCTCAGACCGGCGCCGCCCCCGTCGCGAGGCCGAACTTGGCGAGCTTCTTGTAGAAGGTTGCGCGCGAGATCCGCAGCATCCTGGCGGCTTCCGTGATCTGGCCGTTGCTGGCGGCGAGTGCCTGTTCGAGCGTGTGCTTCTCGAACTCCGCCTCGGCTTCGGCATAGGGCACCACCGCTCCGGCCGGTCGCGCAGGCGGCGCCAGCCTGACCTCGGTGTCGACCGGGAGAATGCGCGCGACGTCCTCGCCGGTCAGCCGCCCGGAATCGCTGAGGATCAGCGCGCGCTCCAGGATGTTGCGGAGTTCGCGGACATTGCCCGGCCAGTCATAGCGCGACAGCGCGGCGAGCGCGCTCGGCGTGATCTTCGCCTTGACGTAGTCGCCCGATCCGCTGATGTCGTCGAGCAGCCGGGCGCAGATATCAGGGAGATCGTCGAGGCAATGGCGCAGCGGCGGCAGCTCGATCGAGAGTACGTTGAGCCGATAATAAAGGTCGGGCCGGAACGCGCCCTCGCTGACGCGCTTGCGCAGATCCACATTGGTGGCAGCGATCACGCGCACGTCCACCTTCGAGATCTTGTCCGAGCCGAGCGGCTCGATCTCGCGCTCCTGGAGCACGCGCAGCAGCTTGGCCTGCAATTGCAGCGGCATCTCGCCGATCTCGTCGAGGAACAGCGTGCCGCCGTCGGCAATGCGGAACTTGCCCTCGCGTCCCCGCCGGTCGGCGCCGGTATAGGCGCCCGGCGCAGTGCCGAAGAATTCCGACTCGATCAACGTGTCCGGGATCGCGGCGACGTTGACGCTGACGAACGGCCTCTCTGCACGCGAGGAGGCGTTGTGGATCGCCTGCGCCAGCATCTCCTTGCCCGTCCCGGTTTCGCCGGTGAGCAGAACGGTGACGCTCTGCCGCGCGGCGCGGCTTGCGATCTCCTTGGCCCGCGCGATGGCTGGCGTCGTGCCGACGAAATCGGCGAAGGTGAAGCGCGCCGCGCGGGCGTTGGACAATTGCCGCCGCGCCAGCCGCAGATCGCTCTCGAGCTGGGCGACGCGGGCCAGCAGCGGTTTCAGGCTTTCGAGATGATCATAGAGCACGAAGCCGATCGCGCCGATCACCGTCCCGTTTTCGTCCTCGATCGGCATGCGGGTGACGACGAGCTGCTCGCCGCCGAGCTCCATGATGTCGAGCAGGATCGGCTCGCCGGTCTCGGCCACCTTCCGCATCAGGCTGTTCGGAATGACCTCCTCGATCGGCCGGCCGATCGCCTCGCTGGCATGGCTGAGACCGAGCGCGGCAAGGTATTTCTCGTTGACGTAGACGACGCGCCCGCCGCGATCGATCGCAATCGCGCCCTCGCAAAGCTTTTCCAGCCGCTCGAACAGCGTCTCCATCGCGCGCGCACGGAGATAGGCAGGGTCGCGGATCGAGGCGGAAGCGGACATGACATATCCCAGCGGAAGTCCGCCTGTGTATTAGCAAAAGGCCAGCAATTTCAAAGAGGGAAATGGGCACTCAGCGAGCTCGGCAATTGCCGTCGTCCCGGGGCGCGAAGCGAACCCGGGACCCATACCCACAGGAAGACGTTTGGCGAAGACTCGGAGTGGGAGCTTCGCGTCACACGGCTCCCTGTGGTTATGGGTCCCGGGTCTGCGCTAACGCTAGCCCGGGACGACAGCGGTGTTTGTTGCGCCGCTTTAGCCCTACCGCCGATACCCGCTCGCCCGCGAATAGCCCTGGCGGTTCTGCTGCATTGGGCGGCTTGCCACGCTGACCCGCGCCTCGCTTGATACGGGCGTTGCGAGCTTCAGCTCTTCCAGGAAGATCGGCCGGGAGAAGTAGTAGCCTTGCGCGTAGCGGATCTTCGTTGCCGCCTGGAGATAGGCGAGCTCCTCGTAGGATTCGAGGCCTTCGGCGACCACCGTCATGCCGAGCGCTTCGCTCAAGGATTCGATCGCGCGCAGGATGCCCTGGCTGCGCGGGCGCTTATGGATGTCGGTGATGAAGGAGCGATCGATCTTGATCTCGTCCGCGGTGATGTCGGCCAGCGCCGAGAGCGAGGAATAGCCGGTGCCGAAATCGTCGATGGAGATGCCGACGCCGAGCTTGCGGAACATCGGCAGGATCTCGGCCTGGAAATGATTCTTGGCGACGAAGGCGTCTTCCGTAACCTCCATCATGAATCGCTGCGGAAAGCCGGTGTCGTCCAGCGCCCGCGCGAAGCTGCGCATGAATTCGGGATTGCCGGCCTGCTTGGCGGCAACGTTGATGCTGATGTTCGTACCCGCGCCGAACGTGTCGTTGATCAGGTCGATCGACTTGACGATCTCGGCGAGCACGAGATGGGTCAGCTCGTCGATCAGGCCGAGCTCGCCGGCGAGATTGATGAACGAGCCGGGTGCCTGAATCACGCCTTCGTCGTCGCGCAGGCGGACCAGGGCCTCGATGCCCTTCACCGCCTGTGTGCGGATGTCGACCTTGGACTGGAAGGCGCAGCAGAAGCGCTTTTCCAGGATGGCGAGCCGCAGCGACTGCTCGACCTTCATCCGCGCCTGCGCCTCGCGCTCCATGCTGGTGTCGAAGAAGGTCGCCAGTCCCTTGCCGTTGTTCTTGATGCGGTACATCGCGATGTCGGCGTTCTGCCGCAGCGTCTCGAAGCTGCTTCCGTGGTCGGGATAGAGGCTGATGCCGACCGAGGTCGAGGCGAAGACTTCCGAATTGTCGATGAAGAACGGTGCAGTCAGCCGCTCCAGCGTCGATTGCATGAACTCGGCGACTTCCTCCTGGCTCTGGATCGGGGAAAGCAGCAGCAGAAATTCGTCGCCGGAGATGCGCGAGAGCATGTCGGAATCGCGTAAGTCCCGCCCGAGCCGCTTCGACAATTCGACCAGCAGCGCGTCTCCGACGACATGGCCGTAATAGTCGTTGATGTGCTTGAAATTGTCGACGTCGAGAAAGGCCAGCGCGAAGCGCTCTCCGCCGCCATCCTTCGCCAGCAGATTGTTGGCGCGATGCTCGATGACGCGCCGCGAGGGCAGCCCGGTCAGCTCGTCGAAATACGCCGAACGGAACAGCTGGTCTTCGAAATTCTTCTGCTCGGTGATGTCGGAGGATGCCGAGATCAGGAGCTCGCGGCCGGCGAGCCGAACGGGACGATGGGTCGTGAGCAGCACTTGGCGCGCGGCGCCGACGTGAAGCGCCTCCTCTGTCACCACCGCCTGGCCGGCGGTCAGCGCCTGCCGGCAGGCTTCCTGTCGCGGGGCCAGATCGGGTGAGGGACGGCTGCCGTCCATGCCGAGCTGGGCGGCGGCGGCATCATTGACCAGCAGAAGCTCGCCATGCGCGTCCTGCACGGTGAGGCCGGCAGGTAGCATTCTAACGATTTCCTTGAGAAAACTGAGCTCGGCTTCAGTCGCGCCGGAATATGTATTGTCGTTCATACAAGTCATGAATCTTGTTGTTTCGGCGCGCCTTTGCAATGGGCGCGATCTTGCGCAGTTCCCTCTTAAGTTTGGTTAAGGGGCCCGGAGAAATACGGGGGTGTTTTGGAGAAAACTTGTGACGATGCGACGCGCGCCGACGATCGTCATTAACAGAGGGTCAACGCGCAAAGTGAAACTGCGAGCGAAGGGCGTGGCTGCGCTTTCGCTTCCATCGAGTCCGGCTGCGTATGCGCCTTGGTTGAACGGTGCGAACTGCAGTCGACACTTTTCGTCGCCCGGAGAAGTGATGCGCGCTCTATTCGCTTCGCGGGATTCGGCACTGCATGATGCAATGCAGCCCGGTCTTCAGATACGAGATCTCGGTCCTGCCGTCGAAGGACGACAATGCCGATTTCAGCAGCTTGGTGCCGAAGCCGGGCTCGGACACCTTGTCCACGCTCGGCCCTTCGGTTTCGTCCCAGGTGATGGTCAGGCGGTCGTCGCTGATGGTCCAGGACACCTGCAACAGGCCGCGGGGTGAGGAGAATGCGCCATACTTGCCCGCATTGGTGGCAAGCTCGTGAAACATCAATGACAGCGTGACCGCGAGCTTCGGCGGCAGGAATAGTCGATCGCCATTGAGGGTGAAGCGGACATGGCCATAGGGGCCGAGCTCCGAGATCAGGAGGTCGCGGATATCGCAGCCGCCCTTGTCGATCCGCGAGATCAGATCGTCCGTTGCGGCCAGCGAGCGCAGCCGGGGATCGACCCGGGCCCAGACCTGCGGGTGGTCGTGCAGCACCTGGTGCAGCACGGCATGCGCCGTCGACAGCTTGTTCTTCAGCCGGTGCTGGAGCTCCTCGACCAGCAGCTTGCGATACTCTTCTTCCTCGATCAGGCGTTTGGAGATCCGGCGCTGCTCTGCCAGCATGGTGCGATAGTGTTCGACACCCCAGATGGTTATCGCGCAGACGGCCCAGTAAAGGGCCAGCAGGGCAAAGCGCGCGCGATCGGCAAAGGCATCGCCGAAATTCAGGACGACTCCAAGCACGCCGCCGATCAGCGCCGTGACCACGCCGATCCGGAATCCTCCCAGGGCAGCTGCAAAGAATACGGCCGGAAAGTACGGCGTGAAGTAGATGTCGGGGCGAACCTGGGCGAGCCCCCATCGGACCAGTGTCGCGGCCAACAGGCAGACTATCGCAAACGAGATGCTCAGACCGAGCGAGGGCGGCGCCGCGCCCTGCCAGCCCTTGCGGAACTCGTCGATCAGCTTCCCCATGCGCAGCCCAGTGGCGATATGCGTTCGAACATCGAGCGGTCTGCGAGAACGTTACGCATGCCGCCCGCACAAGCATAGCTTGCCTTGTCGGAAGCGGGCAGGGATAGTGCCCGCTTCGGCGACGGCGGCGGCCGACATTCGCCATTTGGCATCAAATCACTCGAAAACAGGAACATTCCATGGGCAGGCTGGACGGCAAGGTTGCGGTGGTTACGGGGGCGACGAGCGGGATCGGATTGCGCACTGCGGAAGTCTTCGTTGCCGAAGGTGCCAAAATTGTGATCGCGGGCCGGCGCGTAGCTGAAGGCGAGGCACTGGCAAAGCAGCTCGGGGCCAACTGCATCTTCCGCCAGACCGACGTCACGGTCGAAGCGCAGATGCAGGCGCTGATCGCGCTCGCGGTCGAGAAATTCGGCAGGATCGACTGCCTGTTCAACAATGCCGGCGGGCCGGCGCAGACCGGCGGCATCGAGGGCCTCGAGGCCGAGCGGTTCGATGCGGCGATGGCGACGCTGGTGCGCAGCGTCATGCTCGGCATGAAACACGCTGCGCCCTACATGAAGAAGCAGGGCTCAGGCAGCATCATCAACAATGGCAGCATCGCCGGCCGCCTCGCCGGCTTCTCGTCGTCGATGGTCTATAGCGCGGCCAAGGCGGCGGTGATCCATCTCACCAAATGCGTGGCGATGGAGCTCGGCGAATCCAACGTCCGCGTCAACTCGATCTCGCCGGGCGCGATCGCAACCGGCATCTTCGGCAAGGCATTGGGGCTCTCGACCGACGCAGCGGAGAAGACGCCGGCCGTGATGCGCGAGGTCTACAAGACCGCGCAGCCGATCCCGCGTGCCGGCCTTCCCGACGACATCGCCCATGCCGCGGTGTTCCTGGCGAGCGACGAATCCAGCTTCATCAACGGCCACGATCTCGTCGTCGACGGCGCCATGACCGGCGGCCGCAACTGGAGCCAGCAGCAGCAGGGCTATGTGGCTCTGCGCAAGGCGTTCGATCAGGGGGCGTAAGCGGCGCTCTCGTGCCCCGGACGCAGGGCCGTAGGGTGGATTAGCCGAAGGCGTAATCCACCTCTTTGGTGTCCGCGGTGACAGAAGTGGTGGGTTACGCTTCGCTAACCCACCCTACGAGAGCGGCGCTACGCCGCCTTCACCGTCACCCGCAGCCCGTCGCGCGGCTTCGGGATCGGCCACATCTGCCAGTCCGGCTTGTAGCCGGGCTCTAGCGAGACCTCGATGTTCTGCAAAAAGTGCCGCGCGAAACATTTCGCCTGCATGTAGGCGAAGTGCAGGCCGAGGCACATATGCGCACCGCCGCCGAACGGCACGAAGGCGAAGCGGTGGCGGCCACGCTGCGCTTCCTCGGTGAAGCGCAGCGGATCGAAGCGGTCCGGCTCCGGCCAGATCTCCTTCATGTGGTGCGTGTAGAGCGGATTGACGCCGATCGCCGTGCCGGCGGGGATCGCGAACCCCTTGAAGCTGAAATCGCGCATCGCGCGGCGCGGCATCGACGGCACCGGCGGCCTGATCCGCAGCGCTTCCTTGAACGCCATCTCCGACAGCGGCATCTTTTCGAGATCGTCGAAGCTGCTCGGCGCCCCCGGGTCAAGCCCGAGCGCGAGCACCTCGGCGCGCAGCCTGTCCTGCCAGCCCGGATTGGCGGCGAGCTCGCCGATGAAGGACGTCAGCGACGAGGTCAGCGTGTCGTGCGCCGCCATCATCAGGAAGCTCATGTGGTCGATGATGTCCTGCTCCGAGAGCAGCGCGCCGTTCTCATGGGTGGCGCGGCAGAGCTGCGAGAACAGATCGTCGCCGCCATGATTGCCGCGGCGGAGCGGAATCTGCTCGCGGAAATAGGCGACGATGCGCTTGCGTCCCTTCACGCCTCGCGCCATCTGGGTGCCGGGCAGGGGGCGGCGGACCGGGGAGACGGAGGCGGCGACCATATCGACGAAGGCGCGGTTGATCTCGTCGACCTCAGGCCCGATATCGGCGCCGAGGAACGAGGCCGCAGCCAGATCGAGCGTGAGCTGCTTCATCGCCGGATAGAGCTGCATCTCGCCGGGTCTTGCCCTCCATTGCGCGACGCGCGCAGAAATGCCGCGGTCGAGATCGCCGAGATAGGACTTCATCGGGCCGGACTTGAACGCGACCGACAGCGCCTTGCGATGCAGGCGATGCTCGTCGAAATCGAGCAGCATCAATCCGCGCGGAAACAGCAGGCCCAGAACCTTGTTCCAGCCATGCGTCGAGGAGAACAGCTTCTGCTGGTCGAACAGCACGAGCTCGTTGGCCTCGGGCCCGAGCAGCACGACATTGGTCTCGCCGAAGAAGTGCGTGCGGTAGACCAGGCCGTATTTGGCGCCGTTCGCCTCGATATGGCCCTTCGGATCGGCGAGCACCTGAAAGGTCTTGCCGATGATCGGCCAGCCTTCGTCGCCGGGAATGTGGGTCAGCTCATTGCGCCTGGGCGGGATGAAAGGAAGCGCGGGGGCCACATTCTGCATCGACATGACGAATGCTCCAGATGAGCAAGGCTGATCCGACAGCTTAGCACAGCCTCGTGCAGAAGCGATGTGCCGTTCCGACGTGGGAAGGTGCCCGCGGTGTGGTTCACCTCTCCCCTCCGGGGAGAGGTGCACGGCGCCGATCGCCGGCCTACCGCTTCGCGGCTTCCTTCTGCAGATCCGGGGCGTTGACGGCGGGAATGGCGACGCGGCCGGGGCCGGTGACCTTCAGCGCCTCGGCGGCCTTCTCGTTCTCCATGATCTTGGCCATCACGGCCTGTCCTGCGCGCTCGAAGATCGCGCGGTTCTCGATCACGAATTTTTGCGATTTGCGAAGACCGTCGATGTAGCCGTTGATCTCGGGAACGACGTAGCGCGCGACCATGTCCCAGCTGCGGCGGGTATTTTCCGGATTGGCCCAGTCGTGCACGAAGCCGATGATGGCGCCGACGCCGCCGGAGACCTGCATCACGTTCTTGATGGTTTTGACGAGATCGTCGGGCGTGCCGATGGTAGACGCGGCGCCCTCGACGAAGGCGGTCTTGTCGACCGCTTCGTCGGGCGAGGAGAACGCGGTGAGGCCCGGCCGCTGCAGCGTGCCGACATTGTACTCGTTGTGCCAGCGCATCAGCCCGGCGCCCGCTTCGCGGCGCGCCTGCTCGCGCGTCTCGGCGATGTGGAAGGTCAGCAGCACGCGCCAGTCGGCGCGGTTCACCTTGGTGCCGTGCTTCTTGGCGGCATCCTCGGCGAACTGCCATTGCTGCTGCAGCGACATCAGTCCCTGCGTCGTCATCGAGCCCAGCGAGATGATGCCGATGCCGTATTTGCCGGCGAGCGTCATGCCGGAGGGCGAGATCTGCGAGGCCACCACGAACGGCATCTCCTCCTGCAAGGGCAGGATCTGCAGCGCGGCGTCGTTCATCGTGAACCAGTCGCTCCTGGCGGTGACGCGCTCGCCGTTGAAGAGGCGGCGGATGACGCCGATCGCCTCGTCCTGGCGGTCGCGCTGCGTCATCGGGTCGATGCCGAGCGTGTGCGCATCCGAGGCGAGCGCGCCCGGGCCGGAGCCGAAGATGGCGCGGCCGCCGGTCATGTGGTCGAGCTGCACCATGCGCTGGGCGACGTTGTAGGGATGGTGATAGGGCAGCGATACCACGCCGGTGCCGAGCTTGATCCGCTTGGTGCGCTCGCCGGCCGCGGCCAGGAACATCTCGGGCGAGGCGATCATCTCCCAGCCGGACGAATGATGCTCGCCGCACCAGAACTCGTCATAGCCGAGTGCGTCCAGCTGTTCGACGAGGTCGAGATCGCGCCGGAACTGCAGCATCGGATGCTCCCCGATCGGGTGATGCGGGGCAAGGAAGGCTCCGAACTTCAGGCGCGCCATGGCGGTCTCTCCGGCTTTGATTTTCTGCTTGTTGAGATGGCAAGGCTACGTGCCTGATGGCGCGAACGCAATCGCGCGATGTCCCGCGCAGCGGAATGCAGGCATGCGAGGTGAGGCGAGGTGGACATCGCGACACCAGATTGCTGATCGAGGGCTGCGTGCTGCAGATCGCGGGCCTTGCTGCGCTCGCGCTCGTCACGTTTCAAGTCGATGTGCCGACGTCGCTCGCGTCTGCACTCATCATGATCATCTTCGCTGATGGTCGGGGACTTCTGATGGCCGCTCGCGGTGCGGTGTTGTCCACCGTCCAAGCCGTGCAATCAGCGCGCGCAGGATCTGTCGTCTCGCGCAGGCCGCTTGTGACATCATCATGATTTGCGCCGCATTTCCGGCATGCATGCCCGCGCATCTGCACGATGTTGAGGCATTGCGGTTAATACGTGGGGATTTCTGCAGGAATCCGTGGCCTTTCCGCGAGATTGACAGCGCACGGTCTTTTTATTTTGCAATGCAGCAACTATCTGGTTGGACTGGACGTTGAACGTCGCCCACCAGGAAGTTGCCGTGTCGCTAGCCAAAAATATCGATCTGTTAAGACGTCTGCCGAGGCTGGACGGACTGCGCTTTGCCGAGCTCGATCGCAGCGCCGATTCATCCTGCCCCTTGGAGGAGGTCCTTGGCTTCGGCGACAATCCCGGAGCCTTGCGCATGTTCGCGTTCGTGCCGGCGCAATTGCAGAAGCCGCGCGCGCTCGTCGTCGTGCTGCATGGCTGCGGGCAGACGGCAGCCGCTTACGATCTCGGCGCGGGTTGGTCGACACTCGCAAGGCACTATGGCTTCGCGCTGTTGATGCCCGAGCAGCAGCGCGTCAACAACGGTAACACCTGTTTCAATTGGTTCAATCCGGAAGACACCGCGCGCGACAGCGGCGAGGCGCAGTCGATCCGCGAGATGATCGCGCATATGGTCGAGACGCACCGCATCGATTCCAGGCGCGTCTTCATCACCGGCCTGTCGGCCGGCGGCGGCATGACGTCGGTGATGCTCGCGACCTATCCGGAAGTCTTCGCGGCCGGCGCGGTCATTGCCGGACTGCCCTATGGCATCGCCTCGAATCTGCGCGAGGCGCTCGAGGGCATGTTTCACTCCCCGGCGCGTCCTGCGCGCGAGCTCGGCGATCTCGTGCGCAGCGCCTCGGATCATCGCGGGCCCTGGCCGAAGGTCTCGGTGTGGCATGGCAGCGCCGACCGCACCGTCAATCCCGGCAATGCCAACGAGATCGTCAAGCAATGGCTCGACCTGCACGACCTTCCTGATGCGCCGATGGCGGAGACGGTCGTCGACGGCCATCCGCGCCAGGCCTGGTGGAACAAGGACGGCGAGACGCTGGTCGAATCCTACGCCATCACCGACATGGCGCATGGCACGCCGCTCGGGATCGCCGACAACGATCAGCGCTACGGCGTCGAAGGCGCATTCCTGATCGAGGCCGGCATTTCCTCGTCCTACCACATCGCAAAGTTCTTCGGCCTCACCGGCTGGATTCCGGACGCCGCGACGAAAAAGGCGGAGGCCAAGCCTGCCATGAAGCCTGCAACGAAGCCGGCGCTGTCGCCCGCGCCGCATCTCGCCCGCTCGATCCGTGCAGCCATTGCCGAAGAGCAGGCCGAGCCGCAGCGCGAGCAGGCTCGCGGCTTCGATCTCGGCCAGATCATCACGCGCGCGCTCACGGCCGCGGGGTTGATGAAGTAGCTCCATCCCCGCTGTCGTCCCGGACAAGCGTGCTCCAAGCGCGCGCCGATCCGGAACCCATACTCCCAGGATTGAGTGAGGCGCGAAAGCGTAACTCCGAGTCCCCGTAACTCTGCGCTTGCGCTTGTCCGGGACGCGGCGGAGTTTGTGGCGGACTGTCGGTGACGATAGCGGAGTTCGTTGCTACATCTCGCCGGTGATGAACGGATTGGTCATCCGCTCCTGGCCGATGCTCGAGCCGGCGCCATGGCCGCAGATGAAGCCGACATCGTCGCCAAGCGGCAGCAATTTCGTCTTGATCGAGTCGATCAGCGTGGCGTGACTGCCGCCGGGCAGGTCGGTACGTCCGACCGAGCCCGCGAACAGGACGTCGCCGACATGGGCAAAGCGCAGCTCCTTGTTGAAGAACACCACGCTGCCCGGCGAGTGGCCGGGGCAGTGGAAGATGTCGAACTTGAGATCGCCGATCGACACGGTGTCGTCCTCGTTGAGCCAGCGGTCGGGCGCGAAGTTGCGTACGCCGGTCATGCCGAAGCGCGCGCCGCTTTCGACCACATTGTCGAGCAGGAACTTGTCCGCTTCATGCGGTCCCTCGATCGGCACCTTCAGCGCGTCGCGCAAATCAGCCGCGCCGCCGACATGATCGATATGGCCGTGGGTCAGCCAGATCTTTTCCACGGTGACGCCGGTCTGCTTGATCGCGTCCAGGATCTTCGGCACGTCCCCGCCGGGATCGATCACCACCGCTTTTTTGGTGGGCTCGTCCCAGATGATGGTGCAGTTCTGCTCGAACAGCGTCACGGGAACGATGATCGCGCCCGCCTTGGGTGGCGAGGAGTCCTGGGTGTCGGTTTGCTCGGTCATGGCGCCACAATGCCGATTTTTGTCAGTCCGCCAAGCAAAAGATTCGCAAAAGATTCGGACAGGAGCTTCGGGAACAGCCGCGGCCCTCGTCACACGGCTGTCCCAATTGGCCTGCCAGTTTGAACCGTGGCGATGCTGTCGCGTTCTCCCGCGCGAGGCGCAGATTTTGGGTGGTCTTCGGCATGGCTCGTGGCAACGAGAATTGGTGGCGCGACGGCATCTTCTATCAGATCTATCCGCGCTCGTTTCAGGACTCCGATGGCGACGGCGTCGGCGATCTCGCCGGCATCCTCACGCGGCTGCCCTACGTGAAATCGCTCGGCGTCGACGCGATCTGGCTGTCGCCGATCTTTCCTTCGCCAATGGCGGATTTCGGCTACGACATCTCGGATTATGTCGGCATCGAGCCGCTGTTCGGCACGATGGCCGATTTCGATGCGTTGCTCGCCGCCGCCCATGACAACGGCCTGAAGCTGATCCTCGATCTCGTGCCGAACCACACCTCGGACCACCATCCCTGGTTCGTCGAGAGCCGGTCGTCGCGCGACAATCCCAAGCGCGACTGGTACATCTGGCGCGATCCGGCCCCCGATGGCGGCGCGCCGAACAACTGGCTGTCCGAGTTCGGCGGCAGCGCGTGGCAATTCGACGAGACCACGGGTCAATATTACTACCACGCCTTCCTCACCCAGCAGCCGGACCTGAACTGGCGCAATCCGGATGTCCGGGCCGCGATCTACGACGTGATGCGGTTCTGGCTGGACAAGGGCGTCGACGGCTTTCGCGTCGACGTGATCTGGCACCTGATCAAGGACGCCGAATTCCGCGACAACCCGCCCAACCCGCATTATGTCGAGGGCCGGCCGCCGAACGAGAAGATCCTGACGCAGTACTCGACCGATCAGCCGGAAGTGCACGATGTCATCGCCGAGATGCGACGCGTCACCGATTCCTACGGCGCCCGCGTCCTGATCGGCGAGATCTATCTGCCGCTGCACCGTCTCATGGCCTATTACGGCAACGATCTCACCGGCGCGCAGATGCCGTTCAACTTCGCGCTGCTCTCGACCTTCTGGAGCGCGCGCTCGATCGAGACGATCATCGAGGATTACGAGAAGGCGCTGCCGAAGGGCGCCTGGCCGAACTGGGTGCTCGGCAATCATGATCGGCCGCGCGTCGCGAGCCGTGTCGGTTCCGAGCAGGCCCGCGTCGCGGCCATGCTGCTGCTGACGCTGCGCGGCACGCCGACGCTTTATTACGGTGACGAGATCGGCATGCACCAGCTCGCGATCGCGCCGGAGGACGTGCGCGATCCCTTCGAGAAGAACGTGCCCGGCATCGGCGTCGGCCGCGACGGCTGCCGCACGCCGATGCAATGGGATTCGTCGAACTTCGCCAGTTTTTCGCAAGTCCGGCCGTGGCTGCCGCTGCCGGAGGATCACATCCGCGAAAACGTCGCCAATCTCGAAGCCGATCCGGGCTCGATCCTCACCCTCTACAAGCGCCTGATCGCCCTGCGGAGGAGTTGTCCCCCGCTCATGGCGGGCGATTATCATCCGATCTCAGCGCAAGGCGATCTCCTGATCTATCGGCGGGAGATCCAGGGTAAGGCCGTGATCGTGGCGCTCAATCTCGGTCCCGATCCGGTTGCGGTGACCACCAGCGCGATCCGCTTCGGCAGCAACATCCTGCTGTCGACGTTCCTGGATCGCGAAGGCGAGGGGATCGAAGGCGTGCTGGACCTGCGCGGCAACGAGGGCGTGGTGGTGGCGTCGTCGTAAACTGTCGTCCCGGGGCGCGACGAAGTCGCGAGCCCGGGACCCATAACCACAGGAAGGAGTTTTGCGATCACTCGGAGTTGCCCGCTTTGCCCCACACGTCTCCCTGTGGTTATGGATTCCGGGCTCGCGCTGCGCGCGCCCCGGAATGACGGGTGGAGGGGAATCGGCTATCCTCCCGCCATGGACAACACCGCCCGCAACATCGCCCTTGTGCCGCCGCCGGACCGCCGCCAGTCGGAGACCGCGCTCGCCATCGCGCGCGGCACGGCGCGGCTGCTGCGCTCGCTCGGCTTCTCCTGCATCAGCGAATTGCCGCTGCCCTCGGGCCGCCGTGCCGATCTGGTGGCGCTCAATGAGCGCGGCGAGATCTGGATCGTCGAGATCAAATCGTCGGTGGAAGATCTGCGCGCCGACCAGAAATGGCACGAATACCGCGCCCATTGCGATCGGCTGTTCTTCGCCTTCACGCAGGATCTGCCCTGCGAGATCTTTCCTGAAGACACCGGCCTGATCGTCGCCGACGCCTATGGCGCGCATCTGCATTGCGAGGCGCCCGAGCACAAGCTCGCGGCCGCCACGCGCAAGCAGATGACGGTGCGGTTCGCGATGGCGGCGGCTTTGAGGATCAATCGCCTGGTCGATCCGCAGGGGCATGCGGATTTTTGGGAATAGGCGGCCCGGGCGAAGCGCGGTGTGATCCGGTCTCCTCGTGATGCGAGGGCGCCGGTTCTCCTTCGGTCCGGACTACTTTTTGGCATGCGCCTCCCGGATCGGACCGAAAGGTCCGTACATGTGCTGCTGCTGATCGAAGCCGTCGGCGTACGGTCCGTAAGGCGCATCGACCGGCTTTGTCGAAAGGTCCGGATAGTCCTTGTCGAGACCGGCCTTTTTCGGACGCGGTTGAGAGATCATATAGGCCGCCACGTCCCATGCCTGCTCGACCGTGAGCTGCGGATTCAGATAGTCCGTCCCGTGCGGCATGTTGAAGTGGACGAAGTTCGCCGCGGTAATCAACCGCGCCATGCCGGCGCCATCATTGAAACTGTCCGGGCCCCAGAGCGGCGGAACCATGTAGCCGAGATCGACGCTCGGCACGCTGCGGCGTATTCCGGAGCCGTCCACATTGTGACAGGAAAGACAGGCCTTGGCGTAGATCGCCTTGCCGCGAACCGGGTCGGCCGCCCGATCGAGCTCAGGCATCGATCCGGTGCCGAGTCCCGACAATGCCTTGCCGGTCGGCACGCCGGACGACAGGAATTTGATGTAAGCCACGAAGGCTTGCATTTCCGGACTCTCGAGTGGCAGCGCGCGGCCATTCATGCTGCGCGTCATGCACGAGTTCACACGGTCCTCGATCGTGATCTCGGCGCCGAGCCGGGCGCTGTATTGCGGGAAGAGCTCGACCAATCCAAAGATCGGCAAGCCGAACTTCTTGGTGCCGGCTTCGAGATGGCAGTTGCTGCAGGCGAGATTGTTGCCGGCATAGCGCTTGGCTGGATCCGGCACCTCCGGCCCGATATGGGCGTAGGTCGCAGTGATGAGGTCGCGCCCGCGCCGCACGAGCCGGCCATGATCGTCATCAGGCAGCGCGCCGACCTCCGGCACCGTCCAGACCGGAGAGGATACCTGCTGGGCACGCACCGCGGCCGGCGCGGCCACGGCGATGATACCGATGGCCACCGCGCGCATCGTCCAGAAGCCAAGCAACGCAAGAAGCGGCGTAGGATGAACCATCGATCTCTCGACATCAGGTGGATATTGGACGCGCCAGGTGGGCACGATGATCCGCCGTCCGAGGTTAACGTCGGGTTCAACGAACTCGCGAGGCCAACACTTGGGCTTACCGACACGACGCCGGGACGTCAGGCCGGGTCACGTTCAGGGCCGACCGACCTTGGGAATGTTGAGCTATGGGAGTGCGCCCGTCGAGTTGCGAAATTCGCAGCTGACCCGGCAACGCTTCGACCACGTCAAGCATCTCCGCCTCAGCCTCAAGGGCCGGAGATCGGCGTTCTCATGGGTGAACGCCGAGACTACCTCGGCGCGCGCTTGGCCAGAATGCGCTGCAGCGTGCGGCGGTGCATGTTGAGCCGGCGCGCTGTTTCCGAGACGTTGCGGTTGCACATCTCGTAGATGCGCTGGATGTGTTCCCAGCGCACGCGGTCGGCCGACATCGGGTTGGTCGGCAGCTCGGATTTCTCCGCGCTGGTCGACAGCAATGCCGCGACGACGTCGTCGGCATCCGCGGGCTTGGAGAGATAGTCGATCGCGCCCATCTTCACCGCGGTGACGGCGGTGGCGATGTTGCCATAGCCGGTCAGCACGATCGCGCGTGCATCGGGGCGCTTCTTCTTCAGCGCCGAGACCACGTCGAGGCCGTTGCCGTCGCCGAGCCGCAGATCCACCACGGCGAATGCCGGAGCCGACTTGCCGATCTGCGCAAGTCCGTCCGAGACGGTGTCGCAGGATGTAACCGAGAAGCCCCGCGTTTCCATGGCGCGCGACAGCCGCTCCAGAAACGGCTTGTCGTCTTCCACGATGAGAAGCGAGCGGTCGCTCTGTTCGTTCAGTTCGGCAATGGCGTTCAAGGTTTTGTCCTCTCTCCAGCGCATCGACATATGGCCTCGCAATCACGCGGTGCCAAGGCCGCCGATAGTCGATCGGCCCTGTTGTGCGACGCAAGGTCGCGGCTATCCTATTGTTTCTTCGTGCGTCTCGATAGCCTCAAAACGCTGCCTGGGCCATGAGATCTGGACCACTGCGCCGTGTTCCGGAAAGGTCCGATTGGTAAACGAGACCTTGGCGCCGGTGCGTTCCAGCAAGGTACGCGCGATGAACACGCCGAGGCCGAGGCCGCGTCGTCCGCCGCCATCGTCCTGGGTACGGCGGCGCGACAGATAGGGCTCGCCGATCCGGTTGAGGATGTCGGGCGGAATGCCCGGTCCGTCGTCGGAGATCACGAGTTCGATAGTGTCCTTGTTCCACCATGCGTTCACCTCGACGGTGGTGCGGGCGAAATCGACCGCGTTCTCGACGATGTTACCGATGCCGTAAAGGATCGCCGGATTGCGCGAGCCGACCGGCTCGGCCGCCGCGGCCACCGCGATCCGCACCTTGATCTCGACGCCGAAATCGCGGTGCGGCGCCACCACCTCCTCGATCAGCTCCGACATCTTCATGCGGTCGAACGGCGCGCCGGTGGAGGAGAGCTGGGTGATCTTGCTCAGGATGTCGCGGCAGCGCTGGGTCTGCTCGCGCAAGGTCTTCAGGTCGGCGGCAAAGCCTGGGTCCTTCACCGTCTTTTCCAGTTCGCGCGAAATCAGGAAGATCGTCGCGAGCGGCGTGCCGAGCTCGTGCGCGGCGGCGGCGGCGAGTCCGTCGAGCTGGGTCAGATGCTGCTCGCGCGTCAGCACCAGCTCGGTCGCGGCCAGCGCGTCCGCGAGCTTGCGCGCCTCCTCGGTGACCTGGAACGAGTAGAGGCTGGTGACGCCGATCGCGAGCGCGATCGAGAGCCAGACGCCGACGAGATAGACCGGCGGCAGCACCAGCGGATCGTCGGAATCCCACGGCAGCGGAAAGTGGAAGAAGAACAGAAGCGAAGCGCAGGCAACCGCGAGCAGGCCGAGGCCGAAGGTGAAACGGGCCGGCAGCGCGGTGGCCGAGATCAGCACGGGCGCGAGGAACAGGAACGAGAACGGGTTCTGCAGGCCGCCGGTGAAGAACAGCAGGCCGGCCAGCTCCACGATGTTCAGCGCGAGCAGCCCGGCCGCCTGCATCGGCTCCAGCCGCTGCATCGGATTGGCCGCGGTCTGGAGCGCCAGATTGAGTGCGGCCGACAAAGCGATGATGCTGACACAGGGGACGATCTCGACGTTGAACTCCAGCCCCTGTGCCACGATGAAGATCGCGGCCAGCTGGCCCAGCACCGCGAGCCAGCGCAGCCGCAGGATGGTGTCCAACCGGATGTGCCGCTGCGCGTGGCGGAAGTCGGAAGCGGCAATTTCGGTCATATCGGACAATGTAGCGGTGCTTTCTCGATCACAAACGCTGGGCTCGCGGAACCACGCAGGCATTACAAGCCTTGCGCTCTTCGCTGCAATAGCAGAAGAACGGCCAGCATGACCGAGAATGACAAGGCTTCAAGTCGGCCGACTGTCGCGGATCGCAGCTCCTCCGCGGCAATCGCGGTCGATCACCTCGTCAAGGTCTACAAGCAGACCCGCGCCGTCGACGATATCTCCTTCACGCTTCCGCGCGGCAGCATCACCGGCCTTCTGGGCGGCAACGGCGCCGGCAAGACCACGACCATCGCGATGATCATGGGCCTGGTGCTGCCGACCTCCGGCCGCGTGCAGGTGCTCGGTCACGAGATGCCGGACGAGAGTGCATCCGTGCTGGGGCGGATGAATTTCGAAAGCCCCTATGTCGACATGCCGATGCGGCTCACGGTGCGGCAGAATCTCACCGTGTTTGGCAAGCTCTATGCGGTGAAGAATCTTGCTGGCCGCATAGCCGAACTTGCCGAGGCGCTCGACCTCGGCGATTTCATCGACCGCGCCAACGGCAAGCTCTCCGCCGGGCAGAAGACCCGGGTCGCGTTGGCGAAGGCGTTGATCAACCAGCCCGAGCTGCTGCTCCTGGACGAGCCGACCGCCTCGCTCGACCCCGATACCGCCGACTGGGTGCGCGCGCATCTGGAACGCTATCGCCGGGACAACGACGCCACCATTCTGCTGGCCTCGCACAACATGCTCGAGGTCGAACGGCTCTGCGACCGCGTCATCATCATGAAGCGCGGCCGCATCGAGGACGACGGCGCGCCGGAAGCGATCATGGCCCGCTACAACCGCACCACGCTGGAAGAGGTGTTTCTGGACGTCGCGCGCGGCCGGGTGAACGGCGCGCAGGAGGCGGCAAGATGAGTGAGTTTCTGAGTGGCTGCCGTCGCCCGGATGGAGTTTGTCATCCCGGGGCGCGACATAGTCGCGAGCCCGGGATCCATAACCACAGGACTGAATTTGATGAAGACTCGGAGTTAACGGTCTCGCCTCACCACCGCCGCCTGTGGTTATGGATTCTCAGATGCGCAATTGCGCATCATAGCCCGCGCTCCGCGCGCCCCGGAATGACGGGGCTCCATCCGGGCTCCGCGGTGCGCCGATGACCGGCATCTCCGTTCATCGCATCGGCGCGATGATCCTGCGCTACTGGTACCTCTTGCTGTCATCCTGGCCGCGGCTGCTCGAGCTGCTCTATTGGCCGGCGCTGCAGGTCATCACCTGGGGCTTCCTCCAGCTCTACATCGCCGAGAACGCCAGCTTCTTCGCGCGCGCCGGCGGCACGCTGATCGGCGCCGTCATCCTCTGGGACATCCTGTTCCGCGGGCAGCTCGGCTTCTCCATCTCGTTCCTGGAAGAGATGTGGGCGCGCAACCTCGGCAACCTCATGATGAGCCCGCTCAAGCCGATCGAGTTTCTGCTGTCGCTGATGGTCATGAGCCTGATCCGGCTCGCGATCGGTGTCATCCCGATGACGCTGCTGGCGCTGTTTCTGTTTCACTTCAACGTCTATGCCCTCGGCCTGCCGCTGATCGCCTTCTTCTGCAATCTGATCTTCACGAGCTGGTCGGTCGGCATCTTCGTCTCGGGTCTCGTGCTGCGGAACGGTCTCGGCGCCGAGAGCATCGTCTGGACGCTGATGTTCGCGATCCTGCCGCTCGCCTGCGTTTACTATCCTGTCAGCGTGTTGCCGGTCTGGCTGCAATACGTCGCCTGGGCATTGCCGCCGACCTACGCCTTCGAGGGCATGCGCGCGCTCCTGATCGAGCACACCTTCAGGACCGATCTGATGCTGCAGGCATTGGCCATCAACGCCCTGCTTCTGGCTGCATCTTTTTGGGCATTCCTTGCCCTTTTGCGCAGCGCCCGGGAGCATGGCTCACTGCTGTCGGGTGGTGAATAGGGTCACTTTCCCGTGGATTCATGGTGATTTGGCCGCTTCGGCTACGTAGATGTACGGAACCATGCATTGACGCAATATTACGCATTCGGCAGTATGCTGCGATGCGAAGAGGAATATAGCAATGCCCATTGGTGAGTTCGGCGGCGCACCGCCGCTGGCGGCAGAAGGCAGTCCGGTCCTGACGACGCCGATGTACTGGATGTACGAGATGGCTCATGCCTCTCTCAATCCGGCACGTGCGGTCACCGACGCGACCAAGCTGCTGTTTCAGAATCCCCTCAACCCCTGGGCGCGCACCGAGGTCGGCAAGTCGGTCGCCGCGGCCTGCGAATTGTTCGAGCGCACCACGCGCCGCTACGGCAAGCCGGAATGGGGCCTCGACGACACCGAGGTCAACGGCATCCGCGTCCCCGTCGAGATCCGCTCGGTCTGGGAAAAGCCGTTCTGCAGGCTTCTCTATTTCGATCGCAAGTTCACCCGCCCGCTGCGTAGCCCGCAGCCGCGCGTGCTGATCGTGGCCCCGATGTCCGGCCATTATGCGACGCTTCTGCGCGGCACCGTCGAGGCTTTTCTGCCGGCGCATGAGGTCTACATCACCGATTGGGCCGATGCCCGCATGGTCCCCTTGAGTGAGGGCCGCTTCGATCTCGATGACTACATCGACTACGTCATCGAGATGCTGCACGTCCTCGGCGGCAACACCCATGTCATGGCGGTGTGCCAGCCCTCCGTGCCCGTCGTCGCAGCCGTCTCGGTCATGGAGGCGCGCCGCGATCCGTTCGTGCCGACCTCGATGACGCTGATGGGCGGCCCGATCGACACCCGCCGCAATCCGACCGCGGTGAACAACCTCGCCCAGGAGCGCGGTATCGACTGGTTCCGCAACCACGTCATCACCAAGGTGCCGTTCCCGCATCCGGGCATGATGCGCGACGTCTATCCGGGATTCCTACAGCTGAACGGCTTCATCAGCATGAATCTCGATCGGCACATGGATGCGCACAAGCAGCTGTTTGCCAATCTGGTGAAGGGCGACGGCGATCTCGTCGACAAGCATCGCGACTTCTATGACGAATATCTCGCGGTGATGGATCTCTCGGCCGAGTATTACCTGCAGACCGTCGACACCGTGTTCGTGAAGCACTCGCTGCCGAAGGGCGAGATGACTCATCGTGGAACCCGCGTCGAACCGTCCAAGGTCAGGCGCGTCGCGTTGATGACGGTCGAAGGCGAGAACGACGACATCTCCGGCCTCGGTCAGACGGAAGCAACACACGGCTTGTGCAGCTCGATCCCCGATCATCGTCGCGTTCATTACGTCCAGAAGGGCGTCGGACATTACGGCGTGTTCAACGGATCGCGTTTCAAGTCGGAGATCGTGCCGCGGATTCACGACTTCATGGTTTCCGCTGCGAATCCGAGCTCGTTACAGGCTCTCGCGGCCGAATAGAGCGTTTTCAAGCGAAGCAGTGGCCGGTTCGCGTAAAGAAAACGCGTCAGAATAAGGACCCAGAGCCGTTCCGATTTTCATCGGAGCGGCTGTGGTCCCGAATTTCGGCTTTCCCGTCGAAATTTCGGCCCCTGCCGGCGCCTTTCGGCGGGGCAAGTTCCCGCCAGATTCGCGGTATTTAGGTAGCTTTATAGGAGTGAGTCCGTCCTCACCCCTTGGGGGTGTCGCATGCATCCAGCGGGGGCGAAAAAAGCGGGTTCCAACCCCAGTCTGTAGGGTCTCCCCGGCGCCTGACCGCTGTATATTGGGCAAATGATTTGTTTTTGCGCCGAGCGCTTTCCATGGCGGCGGTTATGGCAGAATCCGGGCGAACTCCTGCTCCCCGGACTGACAGACATGGCCACTCGCGCACTCCTTTATCGTCGGCCCCACGAACCGAAGACCCTGGTCATCACCCACGGATCGCAATTTTTTGCGATCCGGCTGCGCCGGCATCGCCGCGCGCGCCGCTACACGCTCAGAATTCATCCGAGCGACCGCGAAGCCATCCTCACCATGCCGCCGCGCGGCACGCTCGCGGAGGCCAAGGATTTCGCGCAGCGTCACGGTGCGTGGATCGCCGCGCGTCTCGGCCGCCTGCCGAAGGCCGCGCCGTTTCAGCCCGGCACGGTCATACCGCTGCGCGGCACGCCCCATCGCATCGTTCATCGCGCCGGCATCCGCGGCACGGTGTGGACCGAGACGCGCGAGTCCGGTGAACGCATTCTCTGCGTCGCCGGCGGCCTCGAGCATGTCGATCGCCGCGTCGGCGACTTCCTCAAGCGCGAGGCCCGCAAGGATCTCCAGCGCTCGGCGGAAGCCTATGCCGCCGAGCTCGGGGTCAGGGTCAAGCGACTCTCGATCCGCGATCAGTCCAGCCGCTGGGGCTCCTGCACCTCGGCCGGCTCGCTGTCGTTCTCCTGGCGCCTGATCCTCGCACCGCCCTTCGTGCTCGACTATCTCGCCGCCCATGAAGTCGCTCATCTCGTCGAGATGAACCACTCGGCGCGGTTCTGGCGCGTGTGCGGAAAAGTCTGCCCGTCGATGGAGCGCGCCAAGAAGTGGCTCGACACCTACGGGAATGATCTGCACCGGTACGGGGTCGAGGATTAGGGGGGGACTGTTAGCATCGTGAGAGGTGTCATCGCCCGCGCAGGCGGGCGATCCAGTATTCCAGAGACCGCAGTGATTCAACTCGAGAGGCCGCGGCGTACTGGATTCCCCGCCTTCGCGGGGAATGACAGCGGAGGGTGAGGCAACATCCACCGCGTCTCGCTCGATTCTCGCCACACTTCGCGACGATTGCGCCGCGCGCCGATTAACTCCGTCGCATCAAACGCTTCGCACCATCCACCGCGCACCGCGCCGGCAACCGCCGCCTACTGTGCATGGGGTTGTTTTCGCACTTTTGTTTGGAGCCCTCGCCAAGGCCTAGCGATTCCCGCCGAACAGGCGATCCATCAGCCAGCCATCGAGCCCGGCCGCGGCCTCGGGGCGCACATTGGTGCGCGTCGGAGGCGACGGGCGATAGCCGCTGGCGTTCGCTTGTGGCGGTGCCGCGGGCGTCGGCGGCGACACCTGCGAGGCCGCCTGCGCGAGGTTCGACAGGCCCCAGGTCGCTTGCGCGTTCGGCAAGTTCGCCACCGGCACGCCCTCATGCGCTGCCTTCATGAAGCGCGTCCAGACTTCCACCGGCAGGCCGCCGCCGGTCGCCTTCTTGGTCGGCGAGTTGTCGTCGTTGCCGAGCCAGACGCCGGTGACGAGATTGGCGGTGTAGCCGATGAACCAGGCGTCGCGATAATCCTGGCTGGTGCCGGTCTTGCCGGCGGCCGGCCAACCGGGAATTTCGGCCTTCTTGGCGGTGCCTGATATCAGCGTCTCCCGCATCATCGCGTTCATCATGCCGACATAGCGGGGCTCGATGACCTGGTTGCGCTCCTCCGGCTGGCGCATGTAGAGCAGCTTGCCGCTGAGCGTCCTGATCCGCGTCACGACATGCGGCGCCACCGCGAGGCCGCCATTGGCGAAGGGCGCATAGGCGCCGACCAGCTCGACCATGGAGACTTCCGACGTGCCGAGCGCGATCGAGGCGTTGGGCTCGAGCTTGGATGAGATGCCGAGCCGGTGCGCGGTGCGCACCACGTTTTTCGGCCCGACTTCGAGGCCGAGGCGGATCGCGACCGTATTGAGCGACATCGCCAGCGCCTGCGTCAGCGTCACCGCGCCGAAATATTCGTGGGTGTAGTTCTCGGGTCTCCAGCCCTTCACCTCGATGGGAGCGTCCTGGCGCACCGTGTCGGGCGTCAGCCCCTGCTCGAGCGCGGTGAGGTACACGAACGGCTTGAACGAGGAGCCCGGCTGGCGCTTGGCGGTCACCGCCCGGTTGTACTGGCTATCGGAATAGTTCCGTCCGCCGACCATGGCGCGCACCGCGCCGTCGGGCGTCATCGCCACCAGTGCGCCCTGGCTGACGTTGAACTTCACGCTCTTGGCCGCGAGCTCGTCGATGATGGCGGCTTCCGCCACGCTCTGCAGTTTCGGATCGATCGTGGTCTCGACCTTGATGCTCTCGTCGATCTGGCCGACCAGATCGTCCAGCACCTCGCCGATCCAGTCCGCGACGTAATTGACCGTGCCGGCGCCGGCCGGCTTCACGTTGTAGGAGGGATGGCCGATCGAGGCCTTGGCCTGCGCGTCGGTGATGAATTTCGCGTCCGCCATCGCCGCGAGCACGATCTGCGCGCGCGCTTCGGCGCCTTCCGGATTGCGGTTCGGCGCAAGACGCGACGGCGACTTGACGAGGCCGGCCAGCATCGCGGCTTCGGCGATCGTGACGTTCTTCGCCGACTTGCCGAAATACTTCTGTGCGGCGGCTTCGACGCCGTAGGCGCCGGAGCCGAAATAGACGCGGTTGAGATAGAGCTCCAGGATCTCGTCCTTGGAGTGCTTGCGCTCCAGCCAGATCGCGAGCTCTGCCTCCTGCAGCTTGCGCTGTATGGTGCGTTCCTGCGTCAGGAACAGGTTTTTGGCGAGCTGCTGCGTCAAGGTCGAACCGCCCTGCGACACGCCGCGATGGAGCACGTTGGTGACGAGGGCGCGCAGGATGCCGACCGGATCGATGCCGAAATGCGAATAGAAGCGGCGGTCCTCGATGGCGATGAACGCCTTGGGCAGGTAGGGCGGCAGGTCCTTCAGCGACACGTTGGCGCCGGCCATCTCGCCGCGCTGCGCCAGCATGCTGCCGTCCATGCCGACGATCTGGATCGTCGGCGGCCGCTTGGGAATCTCCAGCGACTGGATCGGAGGCAGATGGGCGCCGACATAGACCACGACGGCGATCACGGCGATGGCGCCCCACAGGCTCAGCACAGCGCCCCAATAGACGAGGCGGCCGAGGCTGAAGCCGCCGCGCGACTTCGAGCGGCGCTTGGCGCCGCTGCGGCTGGCAGGTGCCTTCCGCTCGCGGGGCGGCTCGTCGCCGGCATCCTCGCTCTTGCGCTTGGCGGATGTCTTCGCAGATTTCTTCGGCTTGTCGTCGCCGCCGGGAACGCGGTCCGCAGCGGTCAAGCGCAGATCGGCGAGCGCCGCGGGCAAGCCGAACAGCGGCTCCTTCCGCGCACCCTTTTTCTTTCCCCACGCCATACGCAATACGCCCGGTCAGTCTGCCCCGCCGCACGCTAGCGGTCGCTGTTTAAGGCCCGGTTACCCTGACGTTAACGCGTGATTAGGAGGTGAGGCATTCGTCCGCCGCAGTTCCGCTCCCCTGCCGCCGGGGCTAGGATCGTCTGCATAAATAAAGAGGGAGCTCGCATGGGCCACATCGATCCGACCAAGGAGATCTTCGCGCAATTCCGGGAGAACGACCGCCCGGGCCCGATCCACATGCTCAATCTGGTGCGCCTGCGGAAAGAGGCGGCCTATCCGGACGGCCGCAAGGCGAGCGGCGCGGAAGCCTATGCGGCCTATGGCCGCGAGAGCGGCCCGGTGTTCGAACGTCTCGGCGGCCGCATCGTCTGGCAGGGCAAATTCGAGCTGATGCTGATCGGTCCGCAGGAGGAGCGCTGGGACCATTGCTTCATCGCCGAATATCCCAGCGTCGCGGCCTTCGTCGAGATGATCCGCGATCCCGTCTATCGCGAGGCGGTGAAGCACCGCCAGGCCGCGGTGGAGGATTCGCGGTTGATCCGGCATGCCGTGCTGCCGGTCGGAAAGAATTTTGGGGAGATACCGAAGTAGATTGTAGGGTGGGTTAGCGCAGCGGCGGCGCGAAGCGCGGTCCGCTGGGCGTAACCCACCTCTTCTCGTTCCCGTGTATCGGCAGAAGTGGTGGGTTACGCCTTCGGCTAACCCACCCTACGAGACCAGCGCCTAGCCCGACGGACCGGTGTCCTCGATGATCGGTCCGAACAGCTCCCAGCGTTCGCCGTTGAACTTCATCATCTGCATCTGCTTGTTGACGCGGTAGTCGTTCGGGCCGGTGCTGATCTTGATACCCGGCAGCGCCAGGCTCGGCGTGTAGCCCTTGATGTTGGCGACCTGCTTCATGACGTTCTCACGCGTCAGGTCGTCGCCGCATTGCTTCAAGACCTGCACCAGCAGCTCGGCCACCGAATAGGCATAGGTGTTGATGGTGTTGAGCTTGTCGCCCTCCGGGAAATACTTGTCCATGAAGGCGAAGAAGGCCTTCACGCCCGGATCGTCCTTCCACTGGGGATCGCCCGGGTCCTTGCCGTAATTGGTCGAGATGATGCCCTTGGAGATGTCGAGGCCGGCCGGCTTCAGCGTTGCCGACACCGGGCTCGCATTGATGTCGAGGATGTGCACAGGCGTCCAGCCGAGATCGGCAAGCTTCTTGATCGCCTGCGCAGCGAATTTCGGCGTCGATGCGTCGAAGAACAGATCAACCCCCATCGACTTCAGCTTGACCACCTGCGAATCGACGGTCGGGTCGGTGACCTCGTAAGAGACCTCGCCGACGATCATGCTGGCAGCCTTGTCGCCGAGGCCGCTCTTGAGCCCCGCCAGGTAGTCGCGGCCCATGTCGTCGTTCTGGTAGAGCACGCCGATCTTGGCGTTCGGATGCTCCTTGAGAATGTACTTGGCGTAGATCCGCCCCTCGGACACGTAATTGGGATTGTAGGCGATGGTCCAGGGATAGTTCTGCGGATCGTTGAAGCGCGCGGCGCCGGTCGAGGCGAGGAGTTGCGGGACCTTCTTGCCGTTGAGATACTTCTGCACGGCTGCATTCGCGGCGGTGCCGATGAGCTGGAAAGTGAACAGCACTTCGTCGCCCTCGACGAGCTTGCGCACCTGCTCGACGGTCTTCGGTGGCGAATAGGCGTCGTCATACTGGATCAGGTTGATCTTGCGGCCGTTGATGCCGCCCTGATCGTTGATCATCTTGAAGTAGGCGGCCTGGGTCTTGCCGATATTGGCGTAGACGGAATAGGCGCCGGAGAACGGCACGGTCTGGCCGATCTTGATCTCGGTGTCGGTCGCGCCGGTGTCGTATTTCTTCTGGGCGAGGGCCTGGCTTGTGGAGACCGCGACGGCGATCGCCGCCGCGCCAGCTATGAAGGCTCTGCGATTGTTCATCTTGGGTTGTTCCTCCTGACGGAATTTTCGGCCGATGGTCTTTCCCCGTTGATTGCAACGGTCGCCATCGCTGCCGAAGATTGTGGAGGAAGGTTCGCCGCGGCGCAAGGATCGCCGCGCTGCGCCGTAGCGTCTCAGGCCGGAAACTAAGCCAAGAACAACGCAACCAGCGCGACCGCCGCCGGCAGCGCCTGCACCATCAGAATCCGCGTGCTGACGGTCGCCGCGCCATAGACGCCGGCTACGATCACGCAAAGCAGGAAGAACGCCTTGATCTGGAGCGCGAAGGCGGGATTGCCGTGCACGAGGCCCCAGAGCAGGCCGGCAGCGAGGAAGCCGTTGTAGAGGCCCTGATTGGCGGCCAACACTTTCGTGATCTCGGCCTTCTCCGGCGTATTCCGAAACACTTTGAGGCCCAGCGGCCTGTCCCAGAGAAACATCTCCAGGATCAGGAAGAAAACGTGCAGTGCCGCGACCAGCGCCACCAGCACATTGGCGATCAGGATCAAGGTCAGCTCCCCAAAAGCGTCAGCTTTCGGGTGGACGTTAGCACGGCCGGCATGGCAAGTGCGATGGGTGTGTTTCGATTGCCTGGTGCCGCGATGCCCGCTCGATCAACCAACCCGTCTGTAAGCTTCGGTCTCGATCGCCTGATGACGCCGATCGGGATCGCGCTGCTCGTGACCGATGTCGACGGCGCGCTACGCGCGCTCGACTGGGAGGATTATGAGCATCGCATGCGCGGGCTGTTGCGCCTGCATTACGGTGCCGTGGATCTGAGAGATCAACCTGCGCCCGCGGATATGCGGACGGCGCTTTCCGGCTATTTCGAAGGCGAGCTCGGCCAGCTCTCGGCCATCGCATGGCGCATCGCCGGCACGCCGTTCCAGCAAAAGGTCTGGACCGCGCTTGCGCAAATCCCGGCGGGTACCACGCTGAGCTACGGCGCGCTCGCCGCAAGGATCGGCATGCCCAAGGCCGTTCGTGCGGTTGGCCATGCCAACGGCTCCAACCCGATCAGCGTGGTGCTGCCCTGTCACCGCCTGATCGGCGCGGATGGTTCGCTGGTGAAGTACGGCGGCGGGCTGGAGCGCAAGCGCTGGCTGCTGCGGCATGAGGGGATGGAGGTCTGAAGGGGGCGCGCCAATCTCTCCTTTCGTCATTCCGGGGCGCGCGCAGCGCGAGCCCGGAATCCATTTATCCGCGCAACCTGTGGCTCGATGGATTCCGGGTTCGATGCTCCGCATCGCCCCGGAATGACGAGTCGGGACAGACTGGTCCCGGAATGACGACAGATATTACGCCGCCGGCTGCACCGCCTTGTCGCCGGCCATGACACGGGTCAGCGCGCTCTTGATCGCGGCCTGCCGCGTCGGCGCGTTGATCTGTGCGCCCAGGAGGTCGGTGACGTAGAACACGTCGCGCGCGCGCTCGCCGAAGGTCGCGACATGGGCCGAGGCGATGTTGAGATTGAGCTTGGAGATGGCCGTGGTCAGCTCGTAGAGCAGGCCGGGCCGGTCGAGGCCCGAGACCTCGATCACGGTGTAACGGTCGGACCACTGGTTGTTGATGGTCACTTCCGGCTCGATCACGAACGGCTTCGCCTTGCTGCGGACGGTGCGCCGCGCCACGGCTTCGGGCAGGCGCAGCTTGCCCTCCAGCACGTCTTCGATCATCTCGCCGATGCGCGTGGCGCGCCGACCCTCGTCCTCGTCGCGGTCGTATTCCCGGGAGATCGAGATCGTGTCGAGCGCGCGGCCGTCGGTCGTGGTGTAGATCTGGGCATCGACGATGTTGGCTCCGGCCGAGGCACAGGCGCCCGCGATGATCGACAGCAGCCAGGGATGGTCGGCGGCAAAGATCGTCAGCTCGGTGACGCCGCGCACCTCGTCGAAGCCGACATTGATCGCCAGCTTGTGGCCGGCCTGCTCGCTGGAGCGGACGAAGCGGGCGTGGCGGATCTTGCGCGGCAGCTCGACCTTGAGCCAGTAGGCGGGATAGTGCCGGGCGATATAGGCGTCGAGCTCGTCCTTCGGCCATTCGGCGAAGGCCATGCGGAATTCGGCGTGCGCGGCCGCAAGACGTTTTCCCCGGTCGACCTCCGAGAACCCGCCTGTGAGCACCGGTTCCGTCTCATAGTATAGAGAGCGCAAGAGCTGCGCCTTCCAGCCGTTCCACACGCCCGGGCCGACGCCGCGGATGTCGGCCGTGGTCAGGATGGTCAAGAGTTTCATCTGCTCGACCGACTGCACCACGGCGGCGAAATTCTCGATGGTCTTGCGATCCGAGAGGTCGCGCGACTGCGCGACCGTGGACATCGTCAGATGCTCCTCGATCAGCCACGCCACGAGCTCGGTGTCGGCAGGACTGAAGCCGAGCCGCGGGCACAGCCGTCGGGCGACCTTCGCACCGGCGATCGAGTGATCCTCGGGCCTGCCCTTGGCGACGTCGTGCAGCAATGTCGCGATGTAGATCACCGCGCGGTGCTCGGGCCGGCTCTTGCGCATGAGATCGCTGGCGAGGGCGAATTCCTCGATGCCGCCGCGCTCGATGTCCTGGAGGAAGCCGATGCAGCGGATCAGGTGCTCGTCGACGGTGTAGTGATGATACATATTGAACTGCATCATCGAGACGATCTTGCCGAAAGCGCGGATGAAGTGGCCGAGCACGCCGGTTTCGTTCATCCGCCGCAGCACGATCTCCGCGTTGTCGGAGGTCAGAATCTGCATGAACAGCCGGTTGGCCTCGGGATTTTCGCGCAAGCCCGCGTTGATCAGGCCGAGCGAGCGCGTGACGTCGCGCATTGCATCCGGGTGGAAAGCGAGGTTGTTCTTCTGCGCGAGGCGGAAGATGCGGATCAGGTTGACCGGATCGTGCTTGAACACGTCCGGTGCGGCGACGTTGATGCGGTTGTTGTCGACGATGAAGTCGTCGCTGTCGGGGACGCGCCGCTTCGCCGCGGTCGGCCGCAGCCGCGCCATCATCCGGCTCAGCACCGGTGCAGGCTTGGCCTGCTGGTCCTCGAGCTTGGCGCAGAGAATGGCGGTGAGGTTGCCGACCTCCTTGGCGACCAGGAAGTAGTGCTTCATGAAGCGCTCGACGTCCTGCATGCCGGGATGCGAGGTGTAGCCGAGGCGTATGGCGATCTCGCGCTGGAGGTCGAAGGACAGGCGCTCCTCGGCGCGGCCAGAGTAGAAATGCAGATTGCAGCGCACCGACCAGAGGAAATCGGCGCAGCGGCGGAAGGTGCGGTATTCCTGCGCGTCGAACACGCCGCGCGCGACCAGCTCGTGGGTATCGCGCACCCGGTAGACGTATTTGGCGATCCAGAACAGAGTATGCAGGTCGCGCAAGGCTCCCTTGCCGTCCTTGACGTTGGGCTCGACCAGATAGCGCGACTGGCCGCCGCGGCGGTGCCGCTCCTCGCGCTCGGCGAGCTTTGCGGTGACGAATTCCGACGCGGTGCCCTGCACGACTTCCTTGTCGAAGCGCTCGACGAGCTCCTCATAGAGCGGCTTGTCGCCGGTGAGGAAGCGCGTCTCCAGGATCGCAGTGCGGATCGTCATGTCGCCGCGCGCCTGCCGGATCGATTCGTCGACCGAGCGGGTGGCGTGACCGACCTTCAGCCCCATGTCCCATAGGCAATAGAGGATCGCCTCGGCGACCTGCTCGCCCCAGGCGGTCTGCTTGTAGGGCAGGATGAAGAGCAGATCGATGTCCGATTCCGGCGCCATCAGGCCGCGGCCATAGCCGCCCGTGGCCACCACCGCCATGCGCTCGGCGCCGCTCGGGATCGGCGAGCGGTAGAGATGGCGGGTCGCTGCCGAATACAGGATGCGGATGATCTCGTCCTGCACGTGGCACAGCCGCTCGGCGCAGCGCCGGCCGTGGCGGTCCTTCAAGAGGATCGCCTGCGCCGCGGCGCGCGCTGCGATAAGCTCCGCCTTGAGCAATTGCGCCATCGCCGTGCGGAACGCGTCCTCGCGTCCCTGATACTGTTCGGCAAGCGCATCGACCGCGGCGGTGATCCGCGCGGTGTCGAAACGATCGTCCGCCCCGGCCTTCTGCTCAGTCGCGATGCTGTCCATGTCCCTCCGGATATAAGAGGTGACAGGCGCTGTCACGAGACATTCGCAAGCCGGCGACCGATGAGCTCGGTCATGCAGATCGGACAGTCTCTGGCGCTGCTCGTGATTCAAGTCTAACATCATGAAAATACGTTTGTTTTTGGCTCGATTCCGGTCGCTCATGGCAGGTCCCATCAATCATGAGCTGACACGAAACCGGCCGTCTTCTATACCGCTCGTGAGGAACGACATGCCGGGAGAGAACAAGATGGACGCTGTCCAACTGCGCCAGATGCAGGCCCCAATCAAGGAGCGCTACAAGGCCGATCCCAAGGCCGCGCTGATCACGCTGAAGGCCAAGGGCTCCACCGACAGCGAAGGCATCGCCTGCAAGGTCGAGACCGGCCGTGCCATCGCGATGGCCGGCCTGCATCCGGGCACTGGCGGTTCCGGCCTCGAGCTTTGCTCCGGCGACATGCTTCTTGAAGCGCTGGTCGCCTGTGCCGGCGTCACGCTGAAGTCGGTCGCGACCGCGATCGAGGTGCCGCTCAAGACCGGCAACGTCTACGCCGAGGGCGATCTCGACTTCCGCGGCACGCTCGGCATCGACAAGGAGACTCCGGTCGGTTTCGCCGAGATCCGCTTGCGCTTCGAGGTCGACACCGACGCGCCGCAGGACAAGCTCGACCTGCTGCTCAAGCTCACCGAGCGCTATTGCGTGGTCTATCAGACCATCAAGAACGGCCCGAAGGTCTCGGTGTCGATGCAGCGGATGTAGGGCGAAGGTCGCTCCTCCACAATTGGTGTCGTCCCGGCGAACGCCGGGACCCAGAATCGCTAGCGCCGATTGTATCGCCGAACTGACCACCAAAACTGCTTAACACAGCGAAGCCTGTGAGTATGGGTCCCGGATCTGCGCTGCGCTTGTCCGGGACGACAAAACAAAAATGTCCCTCGACCTCCACTTCATCCTCTTCCTGCTCCTGCGCATGGCGATCGCGGCGGCGTTCGTGGTGTCGGCGTCGATCATCACCGAACGCGCGGGGCCTGTGATCGGCGCGCTGGTCGCGACCCTGCCGGTATCTGCCGGTCCATCCTACGTCTTCCTCGCGATCGATCATGACGCCGCCTTCATCGCGCAGGGTGCGCTGGCGAGCCTGCCGGTCAATGCGGCGACGATTTTCATGTCTCTCACCTATGTCGTGCTGTCGCAGCGGCACAATCTCGTGGTGAGTTGTGGAAGCGCCGTCGCGGTCTGGATCGTACTTGCATCGATCATCCGCCGGTTCGACTGGTCGCTCGCCGCGGGGCTTGCTGCCAACCTGATCGCGTTCGGCATCTGCATCCCGCTCCTGGCGCGGTATCGCCACGTGAAAATGCCGCTGGTGACGCGCCGCTGGTACGACGTGCCGATGCGGGCTCTGCTGGTTGCGACCCTCGTCGCCATCGTGGTCTCGACGTCAGGATGGGTCGGCCCGCGGATCAGCGGTATCATCGCGCTGTTTCCGGTCGTGTTCACCAGCATGATGGTGATCCTGCACCCGCGAATCGGCGGCCCGCCGACGGCCGCGGTGCTTGCCAACTCCGCCTGGGGATTGCTCGGCTTCGGCATGGCGATCGCCATCATGCACATTGCGGTGGTGCAATTCGGATCGGCGACAGGTCTTTCTCTTGCCCTTGCAACCTGCGTGCTGTGGAACTTGACGCTGTGGCAGCGTGGACGCGTCATGCGGAAGGCGCGGTCTCCGTGAGACTACGGAGCGGAGCGTCATCGCGTCGCGCAAACGCGGGCCCAGAAATGTCCAGCACAGCGCGGCGCACGCACAAGCCATTGATCGAGATGCGTCATTTCAAATCGCAGCCGCGATTGCCGTTGATCTTCGATGCGCACAGAATCGCTCTGGTTCCAGCCGATTTCCGACAGGTCTATTAGAACTTTCTTCGCGCTTTTCATCTACGAATAAACCAGCGTACCCGCGTCCGTTGCCGTGAGCGCGAACTCGTCCGAGCTGCATCCGAGTGCAGGGACGCGCGGGAATTGTCGATTTGAATACGGCTATGCCGCTGCAATTGTTACTTCCCCCACAAGCCGTCCACGCTATTTCGAGATGGAGATTCCTTGATGTTCGGTCGCAAGTCCCACAGTGATGCACAGGCACGGCTCGACGCCATCGGCCGTTCGCAGGCCATGATCGAATTCAATCTCGACGGCTCGATCATCACGGCGAACAAGAACTTTCTCGACGCCCTCGGCTATCGGCTCGACGAAATTCAAGGCAAGCATCACTCCATGTTCGTGCCGCCCGACCAGCGCGAGTCCGCCGAGTACAAGGCGTTCTGGGCTGCATTGAACCGTGGCGAGTATCAGGCGCGCGAGTTCAAGCGGATCGCGAAGGACGGCCGCGAGGTCTGGATCGAAGCATCCTACAATCCGGTGCTCGACGGCAACGGCAAGGCGGTGATGGTCGCCAAGATTGCGACCGACATCACTGCGAAGAAGATCCGGAGCATGACGGATGCGTCGAAGATCGCCGCCATCAGCCGCGCTCAGGCCGTCATCGAATTCAAGCTCGACGGCACCGTCGTCACGGCCAACGAGAATTTCTGCAAGACGCTCGGCTACTCGCTGGCGGAGATCGAGGGCAAGCACCACAGCCTGTTCGTGACCGAGGCCGAACGCAACAGCTCGGCCTATCGCGAATTCTGGGCCGCGCTCAACCGCGGCGACTACCAGGCCGGCGAGTTCAAGCGGATCGCCAAGGGCGGCCGCGAGGTCTGGATTCTCGCCTCCTACAATCCGCTGCTCGACGAAAGCGGCAGGCCGTACGGGGTCGTCAAGTTCGCAACCGACGTGACCGCGGAGAAGCTGAAGAATGCCGATCTTGCCGGCCAGATCGCCGCGATCGACAAGGCCCAGGCCGTGATCGAGTTCAACATGGACGGCACGATCATCACCGCCAACGCCAACTTCCTCGGCGCGCTCGGCTATTCGCTGGCCGAGATCAAGGGCCAGCATCACAGTATGTTCGTCGAGCCCAGCGAGCGCGATGGCGCCGGCTACCGCGAGTTCTGGGCCGCGCTCAATCGCGGCGAATACCAGGCGGCCGAATACAAGCGCATCGGCAAGGGCGGCAAGGAGGTCTACATCCAGGCCTCCTACAACCCGATCCTCGATCTCAACGGCAAGCCGTTCAAGGTCGTGAAATACGCCACCGACACCACGCGGCAAGTGCTGGTCCGCATGGGCAATGAGCGCGTCCGCGGCATGATGGAATCGGTCGCTGCCGGCTCGGAGGAGCTCAACGCCTCGGTGCGGGAAATCTCCGAGGCGATGACCAAATCCCGCGAAACCGCGATGAGCGCGGTTGATCAGGTTTCGTCCGCCGACGCTCAGGCCCAGCGCCTCACCGAAGCCGCGCAGGCGATGAGCGGCATCGTCGAGATGATCAACAACATCACCGGGCAGATCAACCTGCTTGCGCTCAACGCCACGATCGAGTCGGCCCGCGCCGGCGAAGCCGGCCGCGGCTTCGCGGTGGTCGCCTCCGAGGTCAAGAGCCTCGCCAACCAGGCCAAGCAGGCCACCGACAAGATCGGCGAGGAGATCGGCAGCCTCAACAGCATTTCCGGCGACGTCGTCAGCGCGCTCGGTTCGATCAAGCAGGCGATCAACAATGTCAGCGAATACGTCACCTCGACGGCCGCGGCGATCGAGGAGCAGAGCACGGTGACGAACGAGATGTCGACCAGCATGCAGCGCGCGGCGGCAGAAGCGGCGGCGATCGCGTCGCGGGCGTAGGCCTATCCTGCGTTCCGCGGTGGCGGATGTCGGAGCATGAAGTCCGCGCGCGAACGCACCGCCGGGCTGCGGTCGTCCGCGATGAGGGCGACTAGCTCGCTTTCGTGAGTTAACTGAGGGCGCGCTACGATCATTGCATCGGCGACAATCTTCCTCACGAAGGCAGATTTGTCGAGAAGGCCGTTGGCGATGTACGTGGCTGCTGCGTGGTCTCGTAGAAGCTCGCGGGATTCGAACGTCGGGATACGTTTACGCAGGCCGTAGACCCTGTCGACCCAGATCCAGTCATATCCTGTTTGCCATCGCGCTTTGCCCGAAATCAGGCTTTGGTACGCGATTGCTCTGACGGCCGGTTGAATTGCCTGGGCCGCGAGAATCGGCAAGTGTCGATCAATACCTGGATGCTGAAGTGCATTGCGGAGACATGCAGCCATCGGCCCATTTGTCCGCGTCCGCAATCGATCGGCGATGGCCGCGATGACGTCCTCGCGTGCAAGAATTCGATTAAGGGTCTCCGCCTCGTCGCGCCATCGCCCCCAAATCAGACGGCGGCTGAGGAGATAGAGGCCGGTCTCGGCTGCGATTTCGGGGGAGACGCCAGCACCAATGCGCTCGATGCAGTACTTTGCCGCCCAACGGACCTGCCCGACCCAATCGTTCAATCGCCATGCCAGCGCCGAAAGAAAAAATGGTGATCGGGGTGGCGCATTGATGTGCCGGAGAGCCGCTTCTCAGATATGTCCGTTGGGATGAAACAGGAATAGCCAGGCGTAGTCCGGGTTGATTTTCAGAAGGTCCCGTTCCGATGGTGGGTCGTCCTTGATGCGGTCGAATGCGAACACCTTCCAGGACAGAGGCAAGCTGAAGCGCGCACGAGGCACGACGCGAATGGGTGCGTTTCGCGAAAGCCATCGGCCCAATCTGGCGCTGGTAGCGATTTCGCTGCTGGCTCTTACAATTGACTCAGGCGGGAGCTGGGCCAATTCGTCCAGAACCTCCTTCAGTTCCTGTCCCGCATTCGAGCCTTGATGGTCCTTCAACTGAGCCAATCGGTCGGAGAGTGCAGGAGGAAGAATGGTCGTGGAGCGCTTGGCCATGCTTCAGCATGACAGCATTCTCTAGTTGTTGAAAGGGGCCGTGGCCCGCACCATCACTGCTTCGGCAGCCTGGCCCTCAACGCATAGAGCGCGTCCAGCGCTTCGCGCGGCGACATTTCGTCGGGGTGCAGCGCCTTCACCGCCTCCATCAGCAACTCGGCTTCGGTCGGCGGCGCGGCTTCCGCGGCGGCGCGCGAGGGCACGGCGAACAGCGGCAGGTCGTCCACCAAGGCTCGCGCGGTCTGGCCGCGGTCCTGCGCCTCCAACTTGGAGAGCACGGATTTGGCGCGTGTGATCACTGCCGGCGGCAGGCCGGCGAGTTTCGCCACCTGGATGCCGTAGGAGCGGTCGGCCGAGCCCGGCAGCACCTCGTGCAGGAACACGACGTTGCCCTGCCATTCCTTGACCCGCACCGTCGCATTGAACATCCGCGACAGCTTGGCCGCGAGTGCGGTCAGCTCGTGATAATGCGTCGCGAACAGCGTTCGGCAGCGATTGCTCTCGTGCAGATGCTCGATCGCGGCCCAGGCGATCGAGAGGCCGTCGAAGGTCGCGGTGCCGCGGCCGATCTCGTCGAGGATGACGAGCGAGCGCTCGCCGGCCTGGTTCAGGATCGCCGCGGTCTCGACCATCTCCACCATGAAGGTGGAGCGGCCGCGGGCGAGATCGTCGGCGGCGCCGACGCGCGAGAACAGGTGATCGACGATGCCGATCCGCGCGCGCGTGGCCGGCACGAAGCTGCCGATCTGCGCCATCAAGGCAATCAGCGCATTCTGGCGCAGGAAGGTCGATTTACCGGCCATGTTCGGGCCGGTGAGCAGCCAGAGCTGGCCTGACTTCTGCGTCGGCGCAGGCGACAGGTCGCAGGCATTGGCGATGAACGGCTCGCCGTTGCGCTTCAGGGCCTGCTCGACCACGGGATGGCGGCCGGCCTCGATCGCAAAGCTGAGGGAGCCATCAACCTCGGGCCGCACATAGTTCTCATCCACAGCAAGCTTGGCCAGCGACGTCGCGACGTCGAGCAGCGCAAAAGCTTGCGCCGCGGCGCGCAGATCGTCGCTGATCGCGAGCGCTTTTGCACAGAGCCGTTCGAAGATCTCGAGCTCGAGGCCGAGCGCGCGGTCGCCGGCATTGGCGATCTTGGCTTCGATCTCGCCGAGCTCGGAGGTTGTGAAGCGCACCTGCCCGGCCAGCGTCTGGCGATGGATGAAGGTGGCGTTCAGCGGCGGCGACATCAGCTTGTCGCCGTGCTGGGCGGTGACCTCGACGAAATAGCCGAGTACGTTGTTGTGGCGGATCTTCAGAGCCTTGACGGAGGTCGCGTCGGCGTAGCGCGCCTGCATCGAGGCCACCACGAGGCGTGAGGCGTCGCGCAGGTTCCGTGCTTCGTCCAGCGCCGGCTCGTAGCCCTGACGCACGAAGCCGCCGTCGCGCTTGATCAGGGGCAGCTGCTCGTCGAGCGCACGGGCAAATTCGGATGCGAGTTCGCGCGACGGCCTTTGCAGCGCCGCCATCACCGCCGTGATCTCCTGCGGCGGCGCATCCAGTTCGGAGAGCCGCGTCAGCACCTGGTCGGCGGCGATGACGCCGTCGCGGATGCCGGCGAGGTCGCGCGGTCCGCCGCGGCCGACCGAGAGCCGAGCCAATGCGCGCGACATGTCGGGCGCGCCGCGCAATATGCTGCGAATGTCCTCGCGTGCCGCGGAATCGGCAACGAGGGCGCTGACCGCGTCGAGCCGGCGGGCGATCGCCGGGGCATCCGTCAGCGGCGCCGCCAGACGCTGTGCGAGCAGGCGCGAACCCGCCGAGGTGACCGTGCAGTCGATCGCGTCGAGCAGCGAGCCGCGACGCTCGCCGGCCAGTGTCCGCGTCAGCTCGAGATTGGCACGGGTGGCCGGATCGATCGCCATGGTCGCGCCGGAAGCCTCACGCGCGGGCGGCGACAGCGGCGGATGCTTGCCGACCTGGGTGCGGTCGACATAGGTGACTGCCGCGGCCGCGGCGGTGGCCTCCAGGCGCGTGAGCTGGGAGAGCCCGTCCATGGTCGCGACGGCAAAGTAGTCGCACAGCCGCTTCTCGGCGGTCGCGCCGTCGAATACGTCGCGGGTCAGCGGCGTCACCGCCGGCAGCTCGCGCAGGGTCTGTCCGAGCTCGCTGTCGTTATAGAGGGCGTCGGTGACGATCGCCTCGTTCGGGTTGATGCGCGCCAGCGTGGCGGCGAGCTCGCCGCCCGAAACTTCGGTGACCATGAATTCGGCGGTCGAGATGTCGATCCAGGCAAGGCCGAAGCGGTCGCCGCCGGCGGAGGAGCGGGCACGCGCGATCGCCAGCAGGTAATTGTTGGCGCGCGCGTCGAGCAGCGTGTCCTCGGTCAGCGTGCCCGGCGTCACCAGCCGCACCACGCCGCGGCGCACAACGCTCTTGTTGCCGCGCGCCTTGGCCGCGGCGGGATCCTCGGTCTGCTCGCAGACCGCGACCCGGTGGCCGGCCGAGATCAGGCGATGCAGGTAATCCTCGGAGCGCTCGACCGGCACGCCGCACATCGGGATATCCGCGCCCTGATGCTTGCCGCGCTTGGTCAGGACGATGCCGAGCGTTTTCGAGGCGATCTCCGCGTCCTCGAAGAACAGCTCGTAGAAGTCGCCCATCCGGTAGAACAGCAGGAGGCCCTGATGCGCCGCCTTGATCTCGAGGTACTGTTCCATCATCGGCGTGATGCGCGCGGCGGCTTCGGCCTGCGGCGCGGGCGTGTCCTCGGGGGGCGGGACAGGTATCGGCTGTTGCATCGTCATGGGCGGCGCAACCTACAAAATTTCGCCTCCTGCTCCTATCGCTTTGGCCCGGGAGGAGAGGTTTTCCACGTTGTCCGCAGTGCGGAAGCGGTCGCCACATTCTCCGCTGTCATTCCGGGATGCGCCGTCAGGCGCAGACCCGGAATCCATCGGGCCGCACGTCACGCCGATAAATGGATTCCGGGTTCGCGCCAAATGGCGCGCCCCGGAATGACGTCTGACCCGCGAAACCGTCAATTGACCTGCCGCGGGCGCCCTCCTAAAACTCCGCCGACATTGAAGAATTTGGCCGAACCGCGGCATTCAGGGAGAACAACGATGCGTGACGTCTTTATCTGCGATGCCGTGCGGACCCCGATCGGCCGTTTCGGCGGGTCGCTCGCCAAGGTGCGCGCCGACGATCTGGCCGCCGCCCCCATCAAGGCGCTGATGGCAAAGCACCCCAATCTCGATTGGGCGCAGGTGGACGAAGTGTTTTTCGGCTGCGCCAACCAGGCCGGCGAGGACAACCGCAACGTCGCGCGCATGGCGCTGCTGCTCGCGGGCCTGCCGGATTCGGTTCCCGGACAGACCCTGAACCGGCTCTGTGCCTCCGGCCTCGATGCCGTCGGCGCTGCGGGGCGTGCCATCCGTTCCGGCGAGATCGAGCTCGCCATCGCCGGCGGCGTCGAGTCCATGACCCGCGCGCCCTTCGTGATGGGCAAGGCGCAGGAGGCCTTCTCGCGCTCGGCTGAAATCTTCGACACTACCATCGGCTGGCGCTTCATCAATCCGCTGCTCAAGGCGCAGTACGGCGTCGACGCGATGCCCGAGACCGGCGAGAACGTCGCCGAGGAATTCCAGGTTTCGCGCGCCGACCAGGACGCCTTCGCCATCCGCTCGCAGCAGCGCGCCGGCGCGGCGATCGCGGCGGGCTATTTCGCCGAGGAGATCATCCCGATCACCATTCCCGGCGGCAAGGCCGGCCCCATCACGGTCGACAAGGACGAGCATCCGCGTCCCGAGACCACGCTGGAAGGTCTCGCCAAGCTGAGGCCGATCGTGCGCAATCCCGGAACGGTGACGGCCGGCAACGCCTCCGGCGTCAATGATGGTGCCGCCGCCATGATCCTGGCCTCGGAAGCTGCGGTGAAGAAGCATGGCCTGACGCCGCGGGCGCGCATCCTCGGGCTCGCCTCGGCCGGCGTGCCGCCGCGCATCATGGGCATCGGCCCGGTGCCGGCCACCCGCAAGCTGATGGAACGCCTCGGCAAGAAGATCAGCGATTTCGACCTGATCGAGCTGAACGAAGCCTTCGCCTCGCAAGGCATCGCCTGCATGCGCCAGCTCGGCGTGCCTGATGATGCCGATTACGTCAATCCGCATGGCGGCGCCATCGCCCTCGGCCATCCCCTTGGCATGAGCGGCGCGCGCCTCGCGCTCACCGCCGTCCACGGCATGGAGAAGCGCGGTGGCAAGCTGGCGCTCGCCACCATGTGCGTCGGCGTCGGCCAGGGTGTGGCCGTCGCGATCGAGAAGGTGAACTGACGGGACGCGTAGCGTCCCGTCATCCCGGGACAGCCCGAAAGGGCTGAACCTGGGATCTCGAGATTCTCAGGTGCGCAATTGCGCACCAGAGTGCGATGCGTCGCATCGTCCTGGAATGACGGCGTTTGTTGTTGCTTCAAGGGACCGTCCCATGATCATCGAGCGCGAGCAGGACGTCACGGCCACGGCGCTGGCGGTGATGGAGCGGACATCCGATCCACGGCTGCGCGAGATCATGGTCTCCCTCGTCAAGCACCTGCACGCCTTCGTCCGCGATGTCCGCCTGACCGAGAAAGAGTTCCGCGACGCGACCGCCGTCATCGCCGAGCTCGGCAAGCTGACGACCGACACGCATAATGAAGTTGTGCTGATGGCGGGCTCGCTCGGCGTTTCGCCGCTGGTGTGCCTGCTCAACAATGGCGATCAGGGCAATACCGAAACCGATCAGTCGCTGCTTGGGCCGTTCTGGCGGCTGAACTCGCCGCGCGTGGAGAACGGTGGCTCCATCGTCCGTTCCGAGACGCCGGGCGCGCCGCTGTTCGTGAGCGCCCGTGTCGTCGACAGGGACGGCCGTCCCGTCGCCGGCGCCGAGATCGATGTCTGGCATGCCTCGCCGGTCGGCCTCTACGAGAACCAGGACCCCGAGCAGGCCGACATGAACCTGCGTGGCAAGTTCACGACCGACGCGGATGGGCGCTTCTCGTTTCGTTCGGTGATGATGGTCGGTTATCCCATTCCGACCAATGGCGTGGTCGGCCGCCTGCTCGAGGCGCAGAGCCGGCATCCCTACCGGCCCGCGCATCTGCACGCCCTGATCTTCAAGCCCGGGTTCAAGGTGCTGATCTCGCAGGTCTACGATCCCGCCGACCCGCATATCGACAGCGACGTGCAGTTCGGGGTGACGCAGGCGCTGATCGGCAAGTTCCAGCGCCACGACACGCCGCATCCCACCGCACGTGATGTTGCGGCGCCCTGGTACTCGCTCGACCACACCTATCGTCTGGAGGCGGGGGAGGCCGTGCTGCCGCGTCCGCCGATCAAATAGCGCGATCCTGCCGGGCGCGGGACGCCTGCCAAACCGGCTTCCCTAGATTAGTTATATTCTATAATGATCGGCGGAAGCGTTGACTGGCCAGACCGAAATGGCCGGGGAGGAGTTCGCCCATGACATTCATCTATCCCGTCGACAGCAACAAGGCGCATCCGCTGCCGCTGTCGCCCGAGTACAAGAGCTCGATCAAGCGCGCGCCGAACAAGCCCTTGATTCCGATGCGCCACACCCTGTCGGAGCTGACCGGCCCGGTCTACGGCCATGAGACCGTGCGCGAGGGCGACAACGATCTCACCACCCAACACAGTGGCGAGCCGATCGGCGAGCGCATCATCGTCCACGGCCATGTGCGCGACGAGGACGGCCGCGGCGTGCCGAACTCGCTCGTCGAGATCTGGCAGGCCAATTCCTGCGGCCGCTACGTCCATGTCCGCGACCAGCATCCGGCGCCGCTCGATCCGAACTTTACGGGCGCCGGCCGCACCGTGAGCGATGCGTCCGGTTACTACCGTTTCGTCACCATCAAGCCGGGCGCCTATCCCTGGGGCAATCATCACAATGCGTGGCGGCCGGCGCACATCCATTTGTCGGTGTTCGGCCATTCCTTCGTCACCCGCCTCGTGACGCAGATGTACTTCCCGAACGATCCGCTGTTCCCATTCGACCCGATCTTCAACTCGGTGCCGGACGAGAAGGCGCGGGCGCGGATGGTTTCCTCGTTCGATCTCGAGAACACAAAGCCCGAATGGGCGCTGTGCTACCGCTTTGACATCGTGCTGCGCGGCAAGAACGCTACGCCTATGGAGAACCACTAAAGTGCAAGAGTCTGTGAAGCCTGACGGTATCACCCCATCGCAGACCGTCGGTCCGTTCTTCAAATACGGCCTGACGCCGACCGGCGAATACGCCTGGAACGACGCGTTCACCAACTCGACGCTGACCCCCGACGTGTCGGGCGACCGCATCCGTATCGAGGGCCGCGTGTTCGATGGCGACGGCGTTGCCGTGCCGGATTGCATGCTGGAGATCTGGCAGCCGGATGCGCAGGGACGCTTCGCCGACCCGCAGGACAAGCGTGCGCTGCCGAATGCGAGTTTCCGCGGCTTTGCCCGCTGCGGCACCGACAAGGACGGCAACTACGCCTTCGACACCATCAAGCCGGGCGTGGTGCCGGATCCCGACGGCAAGCCGCAGGCGCCGCACATCCTGCTTGCGGTGTTCGGCCGCGGCATGCTGCGGCATCTCTACACCCGCATCTATTTCAGCGACGAGGCCGGCAACGCGGCCGATCCCGTGCTGGCGCTGGTCCCGGCTGACCGCCGCGCCACGCTGACGGCGGTGCGCGAGGCCGGCAAGGCGGTTTACCGGCTCGACCTGCATCTCCAGGGCGACGACGAGACAGTGTTCTTCGAAGTCTGAGCGAAATGTGCCGACGGCGCCAGGTCGTCGGCACCACGTTTCCTATCCAGCGCAACCGCGATCGGCGCTGCCTTGCATCAGGCCTGATCGTCTCCATGCTCGCCTGTGCGTCAGTCCCGCTGACCCAAATCCGAGTGATCGACGCTCAATTCCCGTAGCGTTTCGGAGCCTTTCTTTCGGAGACTTTCCCGCAGGGCAATCCCGCATTTACCATATTGATCTAGGCTCCTCGCGGTTTCAGCGCGCGCCCTGGATTATTTCATGAAGATTCGTCTGTCATTGTCGGCCGCGATCATCGCTTTCGGGATCGTCCTTGCCATCGGCTTTGCTGCGGTTGTTTCCACCAGCCTCTATGCGCTGCGCGAGCTCAAGGTCGGCGGCCCGCTCTATTCCGACATCAAGCTCGGCAACGACCTCATCGCCGACATCCTGCCGCCGCCGGAATACGTCATCGAAGCCTATCTCGAGGCGACCCTGGCCATGCGCGAGCTGGACCAGCTGGCCGCCCATGGCGAACGCCTGGTCCAGCTCCGCAAGGATTACGACGAACGCAAGGCGTTCTGGGTCTCCTCCAGCCTCTCAGCCGACCTCAAGACCGCGCTGGTGTCGAAGTCCGATGCCGAGGTGCAGAAATTCTGGAAGGCGTCCGACCAGCTTCTGCCGGCCCTCAAGGCCAAGGATGCGGCGGCTTCCGAGCGCGCCTACGCGCAGCTCAAGGAGGCCTATACCGCGCATCGCGCCGTCATCGACAGCATCGTCGAGAACGCCAACAAGCAGAATGCCGCCATGGAGAAGCTGGCCGCGGACCGCGACAGCTCCATCCTCTATATCCTCCTCGGCGTCTCCGCCGCCGTCCTGGCCTTCATTGCCGCGGGGCTGCTCGGCGTTGCTTTGGGCGTGGTGCGTCCGATCGTGCGCATGACGGACACGATGCAGAAGCTCGCGACCGGCGATCTCGCCGCCGACATCCCGTTCGCGCACCGCCAGGACGAGGTCGGCTCGATGGCGGGCGCGCTTGTGGTCTTCAAGCAGGCGGCGGTCGAGAATTCCCGTCTGCGCGAGGAGCAGTTGCGGCAGGAGCAGGAGGCAGCGCTTGCCAAGCGCTCCGCCCTGCACCAGATGGCCGAAACCGTCGAGCGCGAGACCGGCCGCTCGGTCGACACCGCGACCGCGGCGACGCAAGGCGTCGAGCGGGCCGCCTCCGGCCTGTCGGAGATCGCGAAGTCGCTCTCGGCGCAGTCGCAGGCGGTCGCGGCGGCCTCGACGCAGGCCCTCGGCAGCTCGCAGGCCGTCTCGGCCGCAGCCGAAGAACTGAGCGCCTCGATCCGCGAGATCGCAAGCCAGGTCGCACGCACCAGCACCGTCACCAAATCGGCGGTCGCCGGCCGCGAGCAGGCGCGTTCGACCATCCAGGCGCTGGCCGGGTCGGTGAAAAAGATCGCCGAGGTCTCCGACCTGATCGGCGGCATCGCGGGCCAGACCAACCTCCTCGCGCTCAACGCCACGATCGAGGCGGCGCGCGCCGGCGAAGCCGGCCGGGGCTTCGCGGTGGTCGCCGCCGAAGTGAAATCCCTGTCCGACCAGACCGCCAAATCCACCGAGGAGATCGGGCGGCTGATTGCGGAGATCCAGGCCTCGACACAGGCCGCGGTTGATTCCGTCGAGGCCATGGGGGGTCACATCGTCGAAATCGACGGCGTGGCGACCTCGGTCGCCGCCGCGATGGAAGAGCAGGATGCCGCGACGCGGGAGATCTCGCGGTCGATTTCCGAATCGGCCGCCGCGGCGAAGGAGGTCTCGGCCAAGATCGGCGATGTCAGCCGCGACGCCGCCTCCGTCAACCAGCGCGCCGCGGACGTCAGGCAGGCGATCGCCGGGATGGCGGCCAATCTCGAACAGCTGCGGTCGGTCGTGGTGCGAACCGTGCGCGACTCGACGGCGGCGGCTTGAGCCCGGCATCAGCTCCGCCGCTGGTGCCCTGAAGTGTGATCGTGCAGTATGGCGCGGGATAGGGGCATCGTGGTTCATGACATCTCCACAATTGCCGGCGGTCGTTGAGCCCGCCCGACTGACGGCCGCGCTGCGTCGGGGCGGCGTGCTGGACGCCGGCGCGGTGCGCGAAGTGAAGATGCTGCATCAGCGCGACACCGCCGTGTCGCATATCATCCGTCTCGGCCTGCGTTATGTCGGCGAATCCGCCGGCGCTCCGCAGTCGCTGATCCTCAAGATGCCCAATTCCGCCTTCGCCGAGCGCCTCGCCAATGGCGGCAGGCGCGAGGTGGACTACTACATGCAGCTCGCACCGAGAATGCCGCCGGGACTCGTGCCGCGCTGCTTCGATGGGCATTTCGATGAGCGGAGCCTAGCCTGGCATCTTCTGCTCGAAGATCTCACCGACAGCCATGCAACCGCGACCCAATGGCCGTTGCCGCCGTCGCGCGGTCAGGCGGTTGCGATCGTCACGACGCTCGCACGTTGGCATGCGGCATGGTGGGACCATCCCGATCTTGGTGACACCGTCGGCACGCTGGCGAGCGCCGAGGACAGCGCGCAGCGTATGGAGACCTTTGCCGGCCATTACGATCGTTTCGCCGATCTGCTCGGTGATCGCCTCAGCGAAGAACGGCGCATTCTCTACCGCCGTCTCATCGATCAGTCGGAACCGCTATCCCAGCGCTACCATTCGCGCCGTCATCTCAGCATCACCCATGGCGACGCTCATATCTGGAATTTCCTGCTGCCGCGCGCGGGCGTTGCCGATACCGTGCGCATCTTCGATTTCGATCTTTGGAGCATCAACGTTCCGACTCACGACCTCTCCTATATGATGGCCATGCATTGGTATCCGGAACGCCGGCAGGCACTCGAACGCCCGCTGCTCAATGTCTACCACAATACGTTGATCGAAAGCGGCATCACCGGCTATTCGCGCGGCGCGCTCGATCGCGACTATCGCTGGGCGGTGCTCTGGCAGATCACGAGGCCGGTCTGGCAGTGGAGCATCGACATCCCGCGGGTAATCTGGTGGAACAATCTGGAGCGGGTGTTTGCGGCGGTGGACGATCTAGGCTGCGAGGAGTTGTTGGGATAGGGCAAGCCGCATATTCAGTGTCGTCCCGGACAAGCGCGCCCAAAGCGCGCGCCGATCCGGGACCCATACTCCCGGAACGGAGTGGTCTTGCAAGAGTGATAACTCCGAATCCCCGTAACAACGTCTTCCTGGGGGTATGGGTCCCGGATCTGCTCTCCGCTTGTCCGGGACGACAAACGGTGGTTGGGGCGTCACTCCATCACCGCATGCTCCGGCCCCGCCGCCTGCTTGCGCAGCGTGGCCTTGGTCGAGCCGATCAGCAACGCGAGCGGCAGGGTAAAGAGCACGAAGATCATCACCAGCTGGTAATCATGGGAGAAGGCGATGATCTGCGCCTGCACGCTGACCATCCTGTCGGCCATGGCGCGGCCGGTGTCGGTGGACAGATTGATGATGCCGCTGACGCCGGGCATCTGCAGTGCGTGGTTGAACGGATTGACGTGCTCGGAGAGGATCGCGTAGGTCCACCGCGTGCCCTGCGTCAATTGCGCGATCACGATGGAAATGCCGACCGAGCTTGCGACGTTGCGCATCAGGGTCAGCATCGCGGTGCCGTCGGTGCGCAGCTCGTTCGACAGCGTCAGGAACGCCACGGTCGAGAGCGGCACGAAGACGAGGCCGAAGCCAAAACCCTGGATGACGCTGACGGTGACGATCTCCGGCACCTGGGTCAGGTCGGTCCAGCCGGTCATCTGGAACAGCGAGCCGGCGGTCAGCGCCAGCCCGGCGATGATCAGCGTGCGCGCCTCGACATAGCGCATCATGCGGCCGACCAGCATCATGGCGAAGAAGGTGCCCAAGCCGCGGCTCGCCAGCAGCAGGCCGGCGGTGATGATGGGATAGCCGATAACGTTCTGCATGTAGGGCGAGGCCAGCGCCATGGTCGAGAACAGTACGAGCCCCATCACGATCATGAACACGCAGCCGGTGACGAAGTTGCGATCCCGGAACAGCGCGAAGCGGATGAACGGCGTCGACGTCGTGAAGGAGTGCGCGAGGAAGAAGTAGAAGGCGGCGGCGGAGACGATGAACTCCGCGACGATCTCGTTGGATTCCAGCCAGCCCAATTGCTCGCCGCGGTCGAGCGCGAGCTGAAGTGCGCCGATCGCGACCGCAAGCGCGGCGAAACCGAACCAGTCGAATCTGAGGCTGAGATTCCTGTCGGTCTCATCCATGAAGACGATGAGGCCGAGTACGGTAATGGCGCCGAAGGGCAGATTGACGAAGAAGACCCAGTGCCAGGAATAGGTCTCTGTCAACCAGGCTCCGAGTGAGGGCCCCATGATCGGGCCCATCATCACGCCCATGCCCCAGATCGCCATCGCCTTGGCGCGCTCCTGGAGCGTGTAGTAGTCGAGCATGACCGATTGCGATAGCGGCACCAGGGCCGCGCCAAACACCCCCTGCAGCAGGCGGAACAGCACCATCTGGTTGATGTCCTGCGCGAGGCCGCACAGCACCGAGGCCATGGTGAAGCCGGCCGCGCAGATGATGAAGATGCGCTTGCGGCCGAAGCGGTTGGCGATCCAGCCCACCGGCGCCGTCATGATCGCTGCGGCGACGATATAGGAGGTCAGCACCCAGTTGATCTGGTCCTGCGAAGCCGACAGGCTGCCCTGCATGTATGGCAGGGCGACGTTGGCGATGGTGGTGTCCAGCGCCTGCATGATGGTCGCGGTCATGGCGCAGATCGTCACCATGTTTCGGCGCAGGCCGGGGACCATCAGGCTGGCATTGGCGTCGGACATCGGATCAGTCCTTGTCGCAGTCTCTAGCTCGGTCTTTTCTTAGTCTTGGTCTTTGTCCTGGCCCGCAGTCGCCGACAGGCCGAACAGGCCGGCCAGCGAGCGCTTGTGTCCGGTGTCGATGGTCGCATAGACGCTCATGCCGGCTTTCAGCTTCCGCACATATTTGTCGGTCTCGTCGAAATAGATCCGGATCGGCACGCGCTGCACCACCTTGACGAAGTTGCCGGTGGCATTCTGCGGCGGCAGGATCGCGAACTGCGCACCGGTACCGGGCGAGAGCGAGCCGATCTTGCCCTTGAAGACGTGGTTCGGGAACGCATCGACCTCGAGCGTGACGGGTTGTCCCTCAGTGACGTAAGTGAGGTCGCTCTCTTTGGGATTTGCGTCGACCCAGGGATGGGCCACGTCGATGATCGAGAACACCGGCGTGCCGACAGCGACGTAGCGGCCGAGCTGGATCTGCTCCACTTGCGTCGCCACGCCGCCCATTGAGGCACGCACCACGGTATGGTTGAGATTGCGCTCGGCGTTGTCGAGCTTGGCCTTGGCCTCCGCATAGGCCGGGAATCTTTCCAGCGGCAGGTCGGGATCGCCGAGCAGTTGGGTCTTCGCCGTCGAGAGCTGCTGCCTGACGTATTGCGCCACGGATCCGGACGTGACCAGCGCGTTCGAGGCGTTGTCGAGGTCGAGCTGCGAGCCGTAATTGTTCTTTACCAGCGCCTGCTTGCGCTCGACGTCGCGCTGCTTCAGATCGACGCCCTGCTGGGCGAGGTTTAGCATGTCGCCATAGATCTTGATGTTGGCGCGCAGGTTTTCATAGGTCGTCTGCGCCTGCGTCAGCTGTGCTCTGGCTTCGTCCACCGCGAGGCGGAACGGCACGGGATCGATCTCGAACAGCACGTCGCCCTGCTTGACGAGCTGGCCCTCCTTCACGACCACCTTCTGGATCTTGCCGGAGATGTCGGGCGTCACCAGCACCTTCTGCGCGCCGACATAGGCGTCGTCGGTGCCGACATAGCGTCCGCCATTGAGATAGAAGGTGAGGCCGCCGATGGCGACGACGACCGGCAGCACGACCAGCAACAGGAAACGGCGATAGCGGCGCAGGCCCGCCACCAGGCGGCGGCGCGGATCGGAGCCGGCCTTCTTGGCCGGCTTGCCGCCGTCGCTCTTCTGCTCGGGCTGGAACTTGAGAATCTGATCAGCCATAGCGCTGCTCCTTACGCGCTTGTTCCGCCCCGCTGGCCTGGATCGCGGTCCGCACGTTTTCCTTGATGGTTTCGAGCTGGGTGAGGAGACGGTGGGCATCCGCCGGATTGATGCCGCCGAGCGCGTTGGCGGTGATCTCGGACCTGAGCCCGGTCATCCGGCCGAGCAGCTGCCGGCCGGCCTTCTTCAAATAGAGGCGCTTGACGCGGCGGTCCGAGGCGTCGCTACGCCGCTCGAGCCAGTCGTTGTCGCAGAGCTTGTCGATCATGCGCGTCAGCGTGATCGGCTGCACCTCGAGCAGTTCGGCGAGCTCCGACTGCTTCATGCCCTCGCTGCGCTCGACCTTGGCCAGCACGGCCCATTGCGCGCGGGTGATGCCGAACCGCGAGGCCTCCTTGTCGGCATAGACGCGCAGCAGGCGGTAGAGCTCGGCGAGCGTGAACAGGAAGTTCTGGTCGACAGACCCGCGGGTCATGAGTTTGGTCTCCAATAAGCAGGAGATATCATAAGCAAGCTTATGATTATTTCATGGCGGATTAGCGGGTGGCTGTCCCGCAGCGCGGGCATGGCTGGCAGCCGTTTGCAGTGTCGTGCTTTGGGTTCCCGGGCCGAAATGCTAAAAGATCGGCCGCATGACCCTCGCAAACCCGGTATTTCCCGCGCCCGATCACGATCACCGCCGCTGCACCGCGGATGCGCTCGCGCATGCCGAGGCCGTCTGCGAGCAGCGCGCGCAGAAATTCACGCCAATCCGCCGACAGGTGCTGGGAGCCTTGCTTTCCAGCCACCGCCCGCTAGGTGCCTATGAGGTGATCGGCGAACTGGCAAAATCGATGGCGCGGCCGGCGCCGATCACGGTCTATCGTGCCCTCGATTTCCTGATGGCCAACGGCCTCGTGCATCGCATCGAGAGCCGCAATGCCTATCTCGCCTGCGCCGCCCATGATCACGATGCGACCTCGGCTGTGGCGTTCCTGATCTGCGAGCGCTGTGGCCTCGTCGGCGAGATCCCTTCGGCGTCCTTTGCCGGGGATCTCAACGCGGCCGCGCGCGCCTCGGGCTTTGCCCCCAAATTGTCTGTGGTGGAGATCACGGGCGTCTGCACCCATTGTCAGAAGACTGCATAGACCAACAACGGCGCAAAGCCGGTATTCGGGAAGAAATGTCCTCAGCTCAAATCGTGCCCTCCGCCGCACGCCCCCTCAGTGCCGGCGCCATTGCCCTGATGCTCATGCTGTGCCTGACTTGGGGGTTCAACCAGATCGCGGTGAAGCTGGTGCTGCTGGACATTCCGCCGATGCTCCAGGCCACCATCCGCTCGATGGGCGCGCTACCGGTGCTGTTCATCATCGGCACCCTGCGTGGCGTCAATTTCTTCGAACGCGACGGCACCTGGAAGCCCGGCCTGATCGCCGGGCTGATGTTCGGCATCGAGTTCGTGTTGATCTTCCAGGGGCTGCGTCTCACGTCTGCTTCGCGTGCGGTGGTGTTCCTTTACACGGCGCCGTTCTTCGTCGCGCTCGGCTCCTATCAGGTGCTTGGCGAGCGTCTCGGCGGCTCGCAATGGCTGGGCCTGGCCATCAGCTTTGCCGGTGTGGCGCTTGCGATCGGCGTGCCGCAGCCCAATGTCGATTCGCATGTTCTGCTCGGCGACCTCATGATCGTCGGCGGCGCCGCGCTGTGGGCCGCGACGACGCTGGTTGCCAAGGGCACGCGGCTGCGCTTCGCCGCGCCCGAGAAGGCGCTGGGCTATCAGGTCGCCACCTCGATCCCGATTCTGGGGATGGCGGCCTGGCTGTTTGGCGAATCGATCACGCACATGCCGGCGCCGCTATCGCTCGGCCTGATGGCGTTCCAGGCGATCTGGGTGGTGGGAACCACGTTCACGCTTTGGTTCGCGCTGGTGAAGACCTACTCGGCCAGCAAATTGTCGGCTTTTACCTTCATCACCCCTTTGTTTGGCGTGGTCGGTAGCTATTTCATCATGCACGACACCCTGAGCCTGGCATTCGGGGCCGCTGCGGTCCTTGTAATTGCTGGGCTTTTTCTGGTTAACCGTCCGAGCCAAGCGGCTGCGGAGCCGCGTGATGCATTGCTGAACGTCACCAAAACCTGATATTTGGACCCCATGAACAAGCTCGAAAATCCCCTCGATTCCGACCTCGCGGGCCCCGCGCCCCGGCACCGGACCACTCAGGTCAAGGTCGGCAATGTCGCCGTTGGCGGCGGTGCGCCGATCGTCGTGCAGTCGATGACCAACACCGACACCGCCGACATCGACGGCACCATCGCCCAAGTCGCAGCGCTCGCGCGCGCCGGCTCCGAAATGGTCCGCATCACCGTGGACCGTGAGGAGGCCGCTGCCGCCGTTCCGCACATCCGTGACGGCCTCGCTAAGCGCGGCATCACGACGCCCCTGATCGGCGACTTCCATTATATCGGCCACAAGCTGCTTGCGGCCTATCCGGCCTGCGCCGAGGCGCTGGCGAAATACCGCATCAATCCCGGCAATGTCGGCTTCAAGGACAAGCGCGACACCCAGTTCGCCGACATCATCGAGATCGCGAACAAGAACAACAAGCCGGTCCGCATCGGTGCCAATTGGGGCTCGCTCGACCAGGAGCTTTTGACCAAGCTGATGGACGAGAATGCCGCGTCGGCCAATCCGCGCGACGTGCGTGCGGTGACGCGCGAGGCCATGGTGCAGTCCGCACTGCTCTCGGCCGCGCGCGCCGAAGAGCTCGGCATGCCCAAGGACCGCATCATCCTCTCCGCCAAGGTCTCTGCGGTGCAGGATCTCATCGCGGTCTACCAGGATCTCGCGTCGCGCTCCGACTACGCCATCCATCTCGGCCTGACCGAGGCCGGCATGGGCTCGAAGGGCATCGTGGCGTCCTCGGCCGCGCTCGGCATCCTCTTGCAGCAGGGCATTGGCGATACCATCCGGATCTCGCTGACTCCGGAGCCCGGCGGCGACCGCACCCGCGAGGTGCAGGTCGGCCAGGAGCTCTTGCAGACCATGGGCTTCCGCACCTTCGTGCCGCTGGTCGCGGCCTGCCCCGGTTGCGGCCGCACCACTTCGACCACGTTCCAGGAGCTGGCGCGCTCGATCCAGGATTTCATCCGTGACGAGATGCCGACCTGGAAGACGAAGTACCCTGGCGTCGAGGAGCTCAACGTCGCGGTGATGGGCTGCATCGTCAACGGCCCCGGCGAGTCCAAGCATGCCAATATCGGCATCTCGCTGCCGGGCACCGGCGAAGCCCCGGCCGCGCCTGTCTTCGTCGACGGCAAGAAGTTCCGCACGCTGCGTGGCCCGACCATCTCCGCCGACTTCAAGGCGCTGGTGATCGACTACATCGACCAGCGCTACGGCCAGGGCGCCAAGGTGCCGGTATCAGCGGCGGAGTAGTTTCACTCCGCCAGCGCTCCACACACGTCCGTCGTCCCGGACAAGCGCGCCTCAAGCGCGCGCCGATCCGGGACCCATAACCACAGGACTGTGCGGTTACGACGGGCTGTCACTCCGAGTCTTCGCCAAACCTGATCCTGTGACTATGGGTCCCGGATCTGCGCTCGCGCTTGTCCGGGACGACGGCTGTGTTTGCGGTGCAGATTGCGTATCTGTCACCGCGCGTTACGATGTCTTCAATCAACAATGATCGGGAGACACGCCATGAGCTCACTCGCCGGCAAGCAGGGCCCGCGCTATCGCCACACGATTGACGACGGCGCGCCGTACGAAACTATCGCGGTCGAGAAGCTCACCCCCATCATCGGCGCGGAGATCTCGGGCGTCGATATCGGCGCGCTCGTCGAGGGCGACACCCGCTCCAACCGGCAGATGGACGAGATCCACCGCGCGCTCGCCGAAAACCTCGTCATCTTCTTCCGCGACCAGCACATCATGCCACAGCAGCATCTCGCCTTCGGCCGCAAGTTCGGCGAATTGCATGTCCATCCGGCTGCGCCGCACGAGGACGACGATCCGGCGCTGATGAAAATCTATGCCGACAAGAATTCGCCGCGCGCCAATGGCGAGGGCTGGCATTCCGACGTGTCCTGCGATCTCGAGCCGCCGATGGGCTCGATCCTTTACATCAGGCAATGCCCGCCACGCGGCGGCGACACGCTGTTCGCCAACATGTACGCGGCCTATGAGGCGCTGTCGGACCGCATGAAGGCCTATCTCGACGGGCTCACCGCGCTGCACGATGGCGAACCGATCTATCGCGGGCTCTACGCCAATTACGGCGTCGCCGACCGCCCGTCCTATCCGCATGCCGAGCATCCCGTCGTGCGCACGCATCCGGTCACGGGCAGGAAGGCGCTCTACGTCAACCGCGGCTTCACCCGCCACATCAACGGCATCCCGCGCGACGAGAGCGATGCGATGCTGGCCTATCTCTACCAGCACGCCGAGAACCCGCTGTTCCAGTGCCGCTTCCGCTGGACCGAGAACGCCATCGCCTTCTGGGACAACCGCTGCACCCAGCACCGCGCGATGTGGGACTACTGGCCGCACACGCGCTCGGGCACGCGCGTGACGGTGACGGGGGAAAGGCCGGTCTAGGCTCGTGCCCCGGACGCAGCGCAGCGCTCCTTCAGCGCTGCACTGCAAAGCCGGGGCCCAGGTAACAGCGATGGGTCCCGGCTCTGCGTCGCGTCATTTTCTGACGCGTCGCGCCCGGGACACGAGTGCTGTCTTGCGTTGACGTCCTCCCGCGCCCGCGCCAATCTTCTCGAAAACAAATCGGGAGGATCAGCCATGTTCCGCGCCGCCGCCAGCATTCCCGACAAGACCAAGCACCTGCCGCCGGCGATGCCGGAACGCTTCGGCGACGTTGCCGGCTTCGTCGGTCGTCCCTGGATCGCAGCAGCGGAGTAGCGCTTGGGGCAACTACGAAGCATCATCGTCGGGCTGGTCGCGTCGATCTTGCTGTCGCCGCTTGCGACTGTTGGCAGCGGCGAGGCCGCTGCTGCGCGAAAGGTTGCGAAGGCCAAGCCGAAGCAGCCGCAATCGTCGGCAAAATGCGAGATGCCGAAATTCCGGATCGTTGTGGATGTCGGGCACACCCCCGATTCCTACGGCGCTTTGAGCGCGCGCAATGATCCGGAGTTCGGCTTCAACTTCCGCCTCGCCAGGCTGATCACGGCGAAGCTCAGGTCCGAAGGCTTTGCCGAAACCCGCCTGCTCGTCACGGACGGCAAGGCACGGCCGAGCCTGTTCAAGCGCGTCAGTGCCGCGAACGAAGGCCGCGCCGATCTGTTCCTGTCGGTGCATCACGATTCGGTGCCGGACAAGCTGCTCGAGACCTGGGAGTTCGACGGCGCAAAGAGCTATTTCAGCGACCGTTTTTCGGGGCACTCGCTGTTCGTGTCGCGGCAGAATTCACACTTCGCCACCAGCCTGATGTTGGCCAGGATGATCGGCAGGCAGTTGAAGGAGCAGGGCCTGCGCTATGCCAGCCAGTATACCCTGCCGGTGATGGGCCGCTACCGGCGCCAACTGCTCGACAAGGACGTCGGCGTCTATCGCTACGACGGGCTCATCGTGCTGTCGCGGACGAGGAGCGCCGCCGTGCTGCTCGAGGCCGGCTCGATCATCAATCGCGACGAAGAAATGGAGCTGAACTCGGCGGTGCGGCACGAAGCTGTCGCGGGCGCCGTGGCAGCTGCAATGAGGGAGTTTTGCGAGAGGCGGTAGCGAGTTCGGCTTCGGTTGGTCATTGCGAGCGCAGCGAAGCAATCCAGATTCTCCGCGGAAGGACTCCTGGTTGCTTCGCTGCGCTCGCAATGACGAGAAGCTACAGCGGCATTCTCCGATACTCCCGGTTTGCCAGACTCGCCTCCTCCAGATCCAAATCACGTTCGATTCGCCTCCGCGTCTCGTCGGTGATCTGGCCCTCGCGCAGGAGCCCGTGGATGAATTTGCGTTCGGCGGCAATCAGCTCGCGGGTCAGCGCGGTACCGGCGGCGGAGACGTCGTGGTGGTTGGGATCGAGCGAGTCGGGGAGCTGGTTGACGCGGATGTCGTGCCGGGCGCGCAGCAGCCGCATCACTTCTTCGGATACTTCCTTCTGCGTGGTCAGCGCATCGAGCGATTCCAGCGCGGCATCGAGCGCTTGGCGGCGGGCGGCGATCTCCGCTTCGTGCGCGGCGGCATGCTCGTGGCGGCCGGCCTCGGCGACGCCGAGCCAGCGCACGACCGGCGGCAGCGTCAGGCCGACGCCGATCAGCGTGACGAAGATGACGCCGAAGGCGACGAACAGGATCAGGTCGCGGTACGGAAAGGCCTCGCCATCAGGCAGCGTGAACGGCAGCGCCAGCGCGGCCGCCAGCGACACGGCGCCACGCACGCCGGTGAAGGCGAGCACGAACGGCCATTGCCATGGCGGCGACGGGTCGCGCTTGCGCAGCGACTTGCTGAGCATCCGCGGCAGGTAGGTCGCGGGGTAGAGCCACGCGAAGCGCGCGATCACGACGATGACCAGGACCACTGCCGTCGCGATGAGAATGTCGTCGAGCGGGAAGGACTTCGACTTCTCGTAGAGCGCGCGCATCTGGAAGCCGGTGAGCAGGAACAGCATGCCCTCGATCAGATAGATCACCAGATCCCAGAAGAAGATGCCTTGGAGGCGCGTTGCCGACGAGATCAGCAGCGGCCCGTTCCAGCTCACGTAGAGGCCGCAGGCGACGGTCGCGATCACGCCGGAGCCGCCGACATGCTCGGGCAGCCAGTAGGAGACGTAGGGTGTGATCAGCGACAACGTCAGCTCGACCTGCGGATCCCCCGACCATTTGCGGAAGCGCAAGGAGAGCCAGCCGACACCGATGCCGAAGGCGATCTCGCTGGCGACGATCAGGAGGAACTCGCCAGCCGCGAGCGGCAGCGAGAAATGTCCGACCATGATCGCGGCGAGCGCAAAGCGGTAGAGAATCAGCGCAGTGGCGTCATTGGCCAGCCCTTCACCCTCGAGGATGACCAGGAGCCGGCGCGGCATGTTGAGCCGGCGCGCGATCGCGAGCGGCGCCACCACGTCGGGCGGCGCAACGATGGCTCCTAGCAGGAAGGCAACGGTCCAGGGCAGGCCGATCATGTAGTGCGTGGCGGCTGCCACCATCGCCGCGGTGAAGATCACCGCGCCGACCGCGAGCAGCACGATCGGGCGTAAATTGTTCCTGAACTCGCGCCAGCTCATGGCGACGCTCGCCGAGTAGATCAGCGGCGGCAGGACCATCAAGAGAACCAGTTCCGGCGGCAGCTCGACCGGCGGCATGCCCGGCACGAAGGCCAGGCCGACGCCGGCCAGCATCAGCAGGATGGCCGGGGCGACGTTGAAGCGGCGCGCGGCCAGCGCCACGCCCGCCAGCACGGCAAGCAGGATGAGAAAGGTCTGAAATTTCGCTTCCATGATGGCCTGTCTTGACCCGGAAGCGCGCGCAAGGTCAATGCGGCGCCGCTCACGCCAGCTGGCCGGCGACCATCCGTCCAATCTGCGCGAACAAAGTCGCGATCTGCGCCGCATTCGGCGTGCCGCCCTGGGTATAGGCCGCGATCAGGATCGGTGCATCCGGCTTCGGCCAGGCGACCGCGATATCGCCCGACGCATCCTTGCCGTTATTGCCTGTCTTGTCGCCGATCTTCCAGCCTGCCGGCAGGCCACCGCGCAGCCGGTTCGCACCGGTCTTGCAATTCACCATCCAGTCGGTCAGTTGGAGGCGCGATTGCGCCGACAAGGCTTCGCCCAGCACCAGCCGCCGCAGATTGCCCGCCATCGCCGCGGGTGTCGTGGTGTCCCGGGGATCGCCGGGCCGTGAGCGGTTGAGCTCTGGCTCGTTGTGGTCGAGCCGCGAGGTGGTATCTCCGAGCGATCGCCAGAATGCAGTCAGCGCGGCGGGCCCGCCGATCCGCGCCAGCAGCAGATTGGCGCAGGTGTTGTCGCTGAGCTCGACGATCGCCTTGCACATCTCGCCGACCGACATCTTGCCGGCCGCGAGATTTTGCCTGGCAACCGGCGCATACTCCAAGAGGTCGGCCTTGCCGTAAGGGATCATGGTCGCAAGCTGCTCCTCGCCGCCATCGACCCGCGCCAGCACGCAGGCCGCAAGCGAGGCCTTGAATGTCGAGCACATGACGAACCGCTCGTCGGCGCGCCAGGTGAATTTTTGGCCGGTCGCGAGATTCTCCGCATAGAGCCCGATGCGCCCGCCAGTGTCGCGCTCGTAGGCTTCGAGTTCGGCCGGCGCCTCCGCGGCGAGCGCGGGAGAGGCGGCGATCCAGCACAGGGAGGCGAGCAGGGAGCGGCGATCGACGAGCATGAAAGACCTTGGCGTGGGTCAGACGGGGAAAGGCTGTAGCGGGCGCTTTATCCGCACCGTCATTGCGAGCGGAGCGAAGCAATCCAGTCGGCCTCCGCGGCGAGATTCAGGATTGCTTCGCTTCGCTCGCAATGACGAATGCAGAACGAGTGCGACAGATTTCGGGCAGCGGAAGATCGGGAGGGCTCACTCCCGCAGGTCGTACCTGTACGATTTCGACACAATCTGCCAGCCGTCGGCGAGCTTCATCGCCACCAGATAGTCGGTGAAATAGCGCGGCGGCAGCTGGCAGCGCACCTTGATGAAGGCGGTCTTGTCGTCGGAACGGTCGATGGTGACGACGAAATCCTCGCGCGGCTTGCCCTCGGCTTTGGCCGAGGCGCGCTTGCGGACGCGATCGAGCCAGTCGGGTACGGTCAGAACCTGGAGTTCGCCCTTCTCGACCCAGCGCAGATCGGCGGAGGGATGGAAGATAGCGCCGAGCTTTTCGGCGTCGCCCTCATAGAGCCCGTCAAAATAGGATTGCACGACGGCTTCGACGCTCGACCGGTCCTGGTTCATGGGTCATTCCTTTGCATGATGGCGCGGGGCGAACTTAGTCGCATACGTCAAAATGCGCTATGGGTCTGTGGGCCGCTTGCGCGAAGGCAATCGTCATGACCGGATCAGACAAATCGAATGCTCGTATCCTCACCGGCGAATGCTATTGCCGCGCTGTGCGCTTTGAAGTGGCGGATGCGTTCTCCTATGCGATGAACTGCCACTGCTCGAACTGCCGTCGCACCACCGGGGCCGCCTTCAAGCCGTTCGCCGGCATCGCGCAAGACAAGCTCCGCATCGTCCGGGGAGAGAACCAGCGGATGATTTTCGGCGACGATACCACCCATGATGCGCATTGTGCCCGCTGCGGCTCGCTGCTCTATTCCAGGGTGCGTGAAGGACAATGGGTTCATGTCGCCATGGGCACCCTGGTCGACGCGCCCTCGATCCGGCCTAGCGCCCATATATTCGTCGGCTCGAAGGCACCGTGGCACGAGATTACGGACAATCTGCCGCAATATCGGGGGCACATCGGGGTTGTCTGACGGAGCGTGGTCCGCGCGGCCATTCGTCGGCGAACCGCGACTGCGATGGCGCGACAAACAAACGGGCCTTCGGCCTGTCGTCGGCATCCCCTTCGTGACCTCCATCACAAGCGCCAGCGGTATGTTGCTAATTGGTCCCAAAGGGCCCGAGCGGCCCGGAACCATCGGAAGTCGTGTCATGCGAAGTTTGCTCAGACTTTGTCCGCTTTTGGTCGTCCTCGGCCTGCTGTTCGGCGCCGGGCCCGCTTTGGCCGGGAAGCGCGTCGCGCTGGTGCTCGCCAATTCGGCCTATCAGCACGCCCCCTCGCTCGCCAATCCCGTCAATGACGGGGTGGTCATGGCGAAGATGCTGAAGGAGGCGGGCTTCGATCTCGTCGAGTCCCGGCACGATCTGCCGGCGCCGGATATGCGGCGCGTGCTGCGCGACTTCGCTGACGCGGCTCGGGATGCCGATATCGCCGTGGTCTACTATGCCGGCCACGGCATCGAGGTCGAGGGCGCGAACTACCTGATTCCCGTTGACGCGAGGCTCGATCGCGACACCGATGTCTACGACGAGGCGCTCACGCTCGACCGTGTCCTGGTCGCGGTCGAGCCTGCAAAGCGGCTTCGCCTGGTCATCCTCGATGCCTGCCGCGACAATCCCTTCGGCAAGAGGATGAAGCGTACGATTGCCGCGCGCGGCATCGGTCGTGGTCTTGCCCAGGTCGAGCCGAGCAGCCCCAACACGTTGATTGCCTATTCGGCCAAGGCCGGGTTCACGGCGCAGGACGGCGACGGTGCCAACAGCCCGTTCACGGTCGCGCTGTCGAAGCATCTGACGACGCCGGGCCTCGACATCCGCCGCGCCTTCGGCTTCGTGCGTGACGACGTGCTCAAATCGACGGGCAACAAGCAGGAGCCGTTCGTCTACGGTTCGCTCGGTGGCGAGGACGTACCGCTGGTGCCGGTCAAGGTGGCCGCCGTCGCGTCTGCGGCGAATCCCCAGGCTGATATCCGCCGCGACTATGAGCTCGCGCTCCAGGTCGGCAACGGGCCGGCGTGGGAAGCGTTCCTCGCTCGGCATCCCGACGGCTTCCATGCGAGCCTCGCCAAGCTCCAGCTCGAGAAGATTGGCGCCGAGCAGGCTCATGCGGCGGCTATCGAGAAGGCGAAGCAGGCCGAGGCCGAGCGCGATCGTCTTGCTGCGCTCGGCGCGCAGAAGGAGGCGCAGGCCAAGGCTGCGGCCGATGCGAAGGCCGCCGAGCAGGCACAGCTTGCCGCCCAGAAAGCCAAGGAGCAGGCGCAGCAGCAGGCCATCGCCGCCGAGCAGCAGCGCGTCAATCTCGCCGCTGCCGCCCCGAGCGCTGCGCCGGCCAGCACCGCAAGCCCCGCCGGCACCAACGTCGCCTCGCTGACCCCGGCGACCGCGCCGGCCGACCTCAACCGCTCGGTGCAGACCGAGCTCGGCCGCGTCGGGTGTTTCTCCGGGCAGGTCGACGGCAACTGGAATACGTCCTCGCAGCGATCGCTGTCGCAGTTCAACCGCTATGCCGGCACCAGGCTCGACGTGACGGTGGCAAGCACCGACGCGCTCGATACGGTCAAGGCCAAGCAGTCTCGCGTTTGTCCTCTGGTGTGCGAGCACGGCTTCAAGGCTGATGGCGACAAATGCACCAGGATCGTCTGCCGCGAGGGTTATGCGGTCAACGATGACAATGAATGCGAGAAGCAGCGTGCGGCCAAGCCTGCGACCGCGAAGCGCGACGACGGCGACGAGCGTCCCGCGCGGCAGCGTCGTCAGTCTGGCGGGGCGGCGGGCGGCCATGGTGCCGCTGCCGGCATTGCTGCTGCTGGCGCCGGCCGCGCGACGAGTGACGGGCAGGTCTACTGCAACAACACCGGTTGTCGTCCGGTCCATCGCGGTTGCCGTCTCGAATATCGCGGTGGCGGCGGCCCCGGCAACGACCCCAACGCCGAGGTGTGTTACTGACCGCTGCTTTCTGGATCGTCCGGCGAGGGCCGGGACGACGGATTATTTCGAGATCGCGCTCGCCGCGATGTTCACCGTCAGCGCCAGCAACGCCGTGTTGTAGAAAAAGGACACGATGCCGTGCGCCGTCGCGGTGCGGCGAATGGTCTTGTCGGTGATGCCGACGTCGGAGACCTGCGCAGTCATGCCGATCACGAAGGAGAAATAGACGAAATCCCAATAGTCGGCATGGTCTTCCTTGTCGCCGCTCGGAAACTGCAGGCCACCTGGCGTACCGTCGCGATAATAATCATGCGCGTAGTGCAGCGCGAAGGTCGTGTGCACCGCAGCCCATGACAGTACGATGGTGATGATCGCGATCGTGAGCTCCAGGCCGCCGCGTTGCGGCGTGCCCAGCTCGGAGAAGATTGCAGCGATGCTGGCGAAGGCACCGGTCGCCGTGACGAGCAGGATCACGAATCGGCCGTCGTCCTGCATCGCAGCGGCGCGACGGATGTGCCGGTGGTCGTTGCAGAGCATCATCGCATAGACCAGCCCGAGATAGACCGCGATCAGCGCGTCCCATCCGAACAGGAGCCGCGTCACCAGCCGATGTGTGCCCGGCAGAAGCAGGCAGACGAGGACGCCGACAGCGAGCGCAATGAACGTCCGCGGCCGTGCATAGAGCAGCCGCATCGGCCGCGACATCTGGCGGAAGCGGACAAGAACGGGATCCTCTTTGCCGCCGGCCGCCATCGGCGCGCGCTAGTTTTTCCGCTCGGCGACGAATCGCGCGGCGGCCTGCAGCACGGCTGCGCGGTCGCCGAAGATCGACACGGCGCTGTCCGCGCGCGCGAGCAAATCGCGCACGCGCTGCTTGGCGCCTTCGATGCCGAGTTGAGTGACGAAGGTGGTCTTGCCGAGGGCTGCATCGGCGCCGGCCGGCTTGCCGAGCGCGGCCGCGTCGCCTTCGACGTCGAGCAGATCGTCGGCGATCTGGAAGGCCTCGCCGAGCGCGCGGCCGTAATCGTCGAGCGCCTGATATTCCTTCTGCGAGGCCTGGCCGAGGATCGCGCCGGCGATGCAGCCGTAGCGCAGCAGCGCGCCGGTCTTCATCTGCTGGATGCGGGCGACGTCGATCGGCTCGTTGCCGCCGAAACGGCCTTCGCCGGCGAGGTCGAGGATCTGGCCGCCAACCATGCCGCCGATGCCGGCGCAACGCGCCAGCGCGCGCGTCAGCAGCAGCCGCACATTGGCGTCGCGATGGACCTCGTCGCGGGTGATGATGTCGAAGGCGAGCGTCAAGAGGCCGTCGCCGGCGAGGATCGCGGTGGCGTCATCGGTCTGCTTGTGCAGGGTGGGGCGGCCGCGGCGCAGGTCCGAATTGTCCATCGCCGGCAGGTCGTCATGGATCAGCGAATAGCAGTGGATGCATTCGAGCGCGGAGCCTACGAGCAGGGCCGCCTCGCGCGGCACGCCGAACACGGCGGCGCTTTCGACCACCAGGAACGGCCGCAGACGCTTGCCGCCATTCAGGCTCGAATAGCGCATTGCGTCCATCAGTCGCTTGGGCCGGGCGATCTCGTCGTGCAGGATGTCGTCCGACAATAGCCGCCCGAGCAGGGCCTCGGTGTCATCAGCGGTCTTGTCCAGACGTTTGGCGAAATCGGACGGGGACGTGCCGGTCATCAAGAAGGGCTCCAGAACTAAAATTCGGCCGGACAATCCTTTATGCGCCCGCGCCAGTCAATCGTTTGGAAGGGCTAAAAAGTGCTGGAAAAGGCCCGGATTATCACAGACTTAATGGCTCAGCCGTGGGCCTCGTTTCATTTTGCGCCGGAAAGGTCGACTTGCGCATCGTCAAAATCCTTCTCCTGGCGCTCGTGGTCGCGGCTCTCGCGCCCTATGTGATCGCGCCGTTCTACCGCACCGGCCATCCGGTTTCGACGCTGATGGCCTGGCGTTCGCTCCGGGGCGCGCCTATGCAGCGGACGTGGATCGATCTGGCTGACATGTCGCCTTATCTGCCACGCGCCGTGGTGGCGGCCGAGGATGCCCATTTCTGCAAGCATCACGGCATCGATTGGGGCGCGTTGCGCGAGGCGATCGACGACGCGCAGGAGGATGGCACGCCGTTCCGGGGCGCCTCCACGATCACCCAGCAGGTGGCGAAAAACCTGTTCCTCTGGCAGGGGCGGGATTTCGTTCGCAAAGCGCTGGAATTCCCGCTGGCGCTCTGGATCGATCTCGTCCTGCCCAAGCCGCGGATCCTGGAGATTTACCTCAACATCGCCGAATTCGGTCCGCAGGGCCAGTTTGGCGTCGAGGCGGGCAGCGCCTATGCCTTTGGCAAATCGGCCGCCAGCCTCTCCCCGCGGGAGGCAGCCCTTCTGGCCTCGATCCTGCCGAATCCGGTCAAACGCAGCGCCCGGACCCCGGGACCGGGCGTCCGGCGGCTGGCAGCCACCTATATGGCGCGGGGGCAGGCGACCTCGCTTGCGACCTGCTGGCGCGAAAATCGCTGATTTTGGCCCATTCCGGGCGCATTTTCCGGCCTAAGAGCCTAGCTTTACGGCCAGCCTTCCTCTATAAGCGCGGCCTTGATCGGCATTCAGCTCGCCTCGTATTGCGGGTGCTGAGCCGTCCCTCCGTGGACGATGCCCTGATGACACCAATCCCTAGAGGATATTGAAATGGCCGTTCCGAGAAGAAAAACCTCGCCGTCGCGCCGCGGCATGCGCCGCTCGGCTGACGCCATCAAGAAGCCGACCTATGTGGAAGACAAGGACTCCGGCGAGCTCCGTCGTCCGCACCATCTCGACCTCAAGACCGGCATGTACAAGGGCCGTCAGGTCCTGAAGAAGAAAGAGTCCTGAAGGCAGGACCTTTCCTCAGGCGGGATGATTGAACCCGCGTGATTTCGGCCAACCCATGAGCTAGACGGTGACGGCGGCGGGGCAAATGCTTCGCCGCTGCATTGCTCTGTCCGGATATCTTGATCGAGAAGGCATCTCGCCGATGGTCGGTTTCCCGCTGCTTCTGATTCCGCTCGCGGTCTACAACATCATCGCCTTCCTGATGCCCAGCGTGTCCTTCTCGGACGTGCTGTTCAATGTGCCGATGATCACGGGCGAGAGCTGGCCGGTCACCCTCGCCGATCTGCTGCTCGCGCTCGGAGTGGTGCTGCTGCTGCTCGAGGTGGTCAAGGGCGCGCGGCCAGGCTCGAAATTCCTGATGGATCATTTGCTGTCGCTGATCGTCTTCGGGGCGGCCGCAGCCGAATTCGTGATGTGGCCCAAATTCGGCAACTCCACCTTTTTCCTGCTGGTGCTGCTGGCGATGGCGGACTTCTTCGCCGGCATTGCCCAACGCACGCGCCGCCGCGTTACCTATGTCGCCGAGACGACCGTGCCGGCGCCACGCAAGTCCAAGCGCAGGGATGAAGCGCCGGCGGATGATACGGAGGCCGCCTCCAGGTTCGAGCCGGTGATTGCGCCGCAGCCGGCGCCGGTGGCGCCGCCGGCACCCTCGGCGCAATCCGTCGCGGAATCGGTGCTGATGGATCACCCTGCGCCCAAGCCCGTGCAGGCGCCTTCGCCGGAAATTCCCTCGCCGCAGCTGCAGCCGGGGAACGGCACGCCGTCGTCGCCGGATACACCGCAGCGCTGATCTTGCCGCGTCGGCGGTGCGCTCCCTCGCCCCGCTTGCGGGGAGAGGGTTGGGGTGAGGGGGAGTCTCCACAGGGTCGGTGAGAGTTGGATTCGCGGAGAGTCCCCCTCACCCGGAATCCGCGCTGCGCGCGCATTCCGGCCTCTCCCCGCAAGCGGGGAGAGGCGAAGACGGTCGTCTCACTTCAAATCAATCTCAAGCCACCTGACGCGTGCGAGCGCTGACGGTTCCGAGCGGGCGCTTGCTGCCGTAGGCCATCAGCGCATCCTCGGAGTAGGCGCGGCGGAGCCGGCTGGTCTGGGGCAGATGCTCGGCGTTGGCGATGAGCTGGGTGACGAAGCTCGAATCGGGGCGGGGCAGCGGCGCCTTGTGAACCCACTGCAACGTCGGCATCAGCGGCACCAGGGCTGTGCCTGCGCCGTTCTCAGCCGCGTCCGATCGATCGGTACTCAACATCGCAATCACCGTTGATCCGGCGAGATTGTCGCGTTTCGGGACGCAGGCGCCGGTGCGAGTCCTGTACTCGCAAGGCCTATGCCGCCCGGGCCGGTTTGGTTCCCCACGTCCGGGAAACGTGGTTTCCAAATTGTTTATCAACTTTGCCTAGGGTCGGGGGCGAATCTGGCTCTATCCTGTGCCGGATCAGGACTTCTCCACTGTCCCAGAACGAGGCGATTTTGACTCCCGCATTGCCGCAAGCCTCTGACATCCTCGCCGCGCTCGGCCAGGCCGTGTTCGCCTGGGACATCGCCAGCGATGCCATCGTCTGGGGTGAGCAGGTCGCCAGCATCTTTCCCGGCATCCCGGCCGAGCGGCTCGCGACCGGCGCCGAATTCGCCAAGCTGATCGAGCCTGCGCAAACGCTGCGGACCGCGGCCCTGGCGCAGACCTCCGCCGTGCACGGCGCCGGCGGTACGCCTTACCGGGTCGAGTACGGCGTGCGCATGAGCGCCTCCGATCCCGTGATCTGGGTCGAGGAGACCGGCCGCTGGTTCGCGGGCCCCGATGGTCGCCCCACACGTGCGATCGGCTCCGTCCGCATCAACAATGAGCGCCACGCCCGCGACGAGGAACTGGCCAAGCTGGCCCGGCTCGATCCCCTGACCGGCGAGCTCAACCGCTCCCATCTGCTGGCGGCATTGGCCGAGGCGATCGAGGAGACGACCCGCTTCCGCTCGACCGCGGCCTTCATGCTGGTCGGCATCGATCATCTCGCCCGCGTCAACGACGCTTTCGGCTTCGACGTCGCCGACGCCGTGATCCTGGATGTCGCCAAGCGCATTCGTTCTCGCCTGCGCGGCGGCGACGTGCTCGGGCGCTTCTCCGGCAACAAGTTCGGCCTGATCCTGAAGAACTGTACCGTCGACGACATGAACGTCGCCGCCGAACGTTTCCTCACCGGCATCCGCGACGAGGTGGTGCCGACGAAATCCGGCCCGGTCTCGGTCACCGCCTCGATCGGCGCGGTCAGCCTGCCGCGCTATGCCCGCAACACCGATGAAGCGGTCAACCGCGCCCATGAAACGCTGGATGCCGCCAAGCGCCGCCGCGCCGGCTCGTTCGCCGCGTGGCGCCCGGACGCCGCGCGCGACGCGCAGCGCCGGGTCAACATCCGCGTCACCGACGAGATCGTCACCGCGCTGAACGAACGCCGTATCAAGCTCGCCTATGAGCCGGTGGTCTCGGCCAGCTCGCGCGAACGCGCCTTCCATGAGTGCCTGGTGCGGATGGACCAGGGCGACGGCCAGGTGCTGCTCGCGCCGGACATCGTGCCGGTTGCCGAGCGGCTCGGCCTGATCCGCCTGGTCGACCATCGCGTGCTCGAGCTCGTGGTTGCCGAGCTCGCCGCTGCGCCCGGCATCTGCCTCAGCCTCAACATCTCGCCTGATACGACGATGGATCCGGACTGGTGGGCCGGGATCGAATCGCTGATGCTGGCGCATCCCGGCGTTGCCGAGCGGCTGATCGTCGAGATCACGGAGACGGTCGCGATCCAGGATGTCGACGACGTCCGCGGCTTCGTCACGCGGCTGAAGAATTTCGGCAGCCGCATCGCCATCGACGATTTTGGTGCCGGCTACACCTCGTTCCGAAACCTGCGCAAGCTCGGCGTCGACATCGTGAAGATCGACGGCGCCTTCGTGCAGAACGTCACCCGCTCGGCCGACGACCGCGCCTTCGTGCAGACGCTGATCGACCTCGCCCGCCGCCTCGACATCAAGACGGTCGCCGAATGGGTGCAGGACGAGGAAGCAGCAAACATGCTGCGCGAGTGGGGCTGCGACTACATCCAGGGCCGCCTGATCGGGCTCGCCTCGGCCGAACGCCCATGGGGCGCGCCGGAGAATGTGCTGCCTGCGGCGATCTGAGATATCGTAGGGTGGGTTAGCTCGCGGCTGCGCGAAGCGCAGTCCGCTAGAGCAGATTCCGATCAAGTTGAACTGTATCCTGCTGCCGTGAAGTAGTTGGCGCATTCGGCAGGGGTGAATGCTCTGTAGGCGTCGGCAAT
>NZ_SMBR01000006.1:0-440258 GCF_004346455.1 Bradyrhizobium sp. R2.2-H | reverse complement strand
CGTCAGCCTTCAGGCTATCGCCAGCTGACCAGCCCGGCTCTCGCCGGAGAACGCGGTAACCCGCCGCCAGCTACACCACGCCAGGGGACACGATCGTTTCTACAAATTCCGTCGTAGTAGCCGCCGGCGCCAGAGCAATGCTCGGGAGGTGGCACGGCAAAGCTTGCCAGGCCTGACGATGCATCCCCGGCGAAGCGCCTTTCACCGATGCGACGTCGATCTACCGATTCAGCCAGTCACGCTCGACCGGACGACAAGGTTCTGACCTCTTCGTCCGCACGCGTAGGGAGCTGTTGGAAACGGCTTTGCTGCACCGAGCTTTACGCCATCACCGAAGACGTGGCCTCCATGAGCCCATCTCCAGTAGGCCGCCGCCGAACGCAACTCTATTGCTGAGCACGTAAAGGCCAGGGAATGCGCGCCGATCACTCGGCTGGTCTTCGAAAAGCAAACCTGTCCGTGGACTGCGCCCATCGATCGCCAACGATGAACTCCGAGCCAGGGCCTGAGCCATTGCCCTGGTCCATCGAGAACCTCTTGCTTGTCATTTTACGAGCCAGCCTGTCCTTGGGACCGACCAACTTCGCCGCGATAAAGGCCGCTTCCGTCCGATTACGCGCACAGAGCGCGCGCAGGAGTGCCGCTGTGTGGATCTTGCTGGTGCCTTCCGCGATGCTCAGCTCGCGCGCGATCTCTTTGTTCGACATTCCCTGAGCCAGCAGCGGAAGAATTTCGCGTTGCCGGCGCGTCAATCGCAGAGCTTCCAAATCGAAGTTGACGGTCTGAGGGGGCTCTGGTCGGCTCACATCATCATCCGCCAACCATCGCGGAACATAAATGCGCCCAGACAGCAGATCACCGACTGCCGACAGCAATTCCTCATCCGCCTGAAGCTTGGGCAGGAATCCGTGAAAGCCGGCCGAAAGACATTTCAACACATCCGTGCGGCTGCTCGAAGCCGACATCACCGCGATACGCGTTGCGGGTCTCAAGTCGACGATTTCCGAGAGGACCGCGAGCGAACGTTGGTTGAGACTACCTAGATCGATCAGGATCAAATCGATGCTTGTCTCAAGCTCGCAATTCTCGAGCTGTGACGCGTCTACGACACGGGACTTCTTAAAACGGGCCTCGATCACGTCTCGGAGGCCACTGCGATAAACACTATGCTGATCAACAATCAGAATAACAGCCACTGCGCAATCTCCGAACAATCCCGTACTCTTACCCGGGACTCTCACATCGTTGGCAGTCTGAACCAATGAAACGGCAATATGACTTCGATACTCTGCTCGGTGTTCCTTCCCTTCTGCATTGCGGAAAATATTATGATTTGTTGGAAAAGAGTCAACTGATTATAAATATCGTTTACGGACGCTGCCGCGCCGATGGCCCCACATGGTTCCATCGGCATCGGCAAATGAGTGAACCTTTTCGGCGCAGAGGACACTAAGTGCGCGCAATCGCCGGAAGGAATTCGGGAATTGGCGTCCAGCGCAAGTGAGGATCCAACTGCTCGGTATGCTGCAGGTGGCGAAGCTCCGACAGGCGCGTAAACGGCGCGGCATTGAAGGTGGCTTCGTCCAATTGGATGCGCTCAAATACCCCCCTTAACTGTCGTGCACCACGTTGCGCATTCCACTGACAACGGAAACTCGGCATGTGGGCCTTGATCTTCGCAAAGGAGACCCGATAGCTGCGATTGTCTGGGCCACTCGGGCCGAAGGAAAGTTCGCAGCCGGTGAAAGTGTCGTTCACGATCTCCGCGATCTCTCGCACCGTATAGTTCTGACTTTCATCGCCGACATTGAACGCTTCGGCGCAAACCGCTTCGCGCGGCGCGTTCAGAGCGCACAGGATCGCCTGGCAGATGTCCTCGATGTGGACCAAGGGTCGACAGGGCGTGCCGTCGCTCATGACGCGAATCTTCCCCGTTGTGAACGCCCACCCTGCCAGGTTGTTCAGGACGAGATCGAAGCGCTGCCGGGGAGACGCTCCGAACGCGGTCGCGTTACGTAGAAACACGGGCGTGAACCGGGAGTCGGTCAGTTCGACGAGATCGCGCTCGACGAGCACTTTGCATCGCGCATAGGCCGTCTGAGGTTCGCAAGAGGACGTCTCTGATTTCACCTCGCTGCCGGCCGCTCCATAGATGCTGCATGAGGACGCATAGATGAATCGCCCGATGCCCGCCTGCTTGCATTTGCGGGCAAACTCGACGGAGCCACGATGGTTGATCTCCATCGTGATCGCAGGATCATTCTCCCCCAGCGGATCATTGGAGAGCTCCGCCAGGTGAACCACGGCGTCAAAGCCCTCCAAATCAGACGGCGACAGCTGCCGCGTGTCGCGCGACATGACCATTGGACGAGTCCTGCCGTCATCGAACAGCCAGCCGCGGCGGTAGAGACCCGTGTCGATCCCGACCGCATCGTAACCCTGATCAAGCAGTCTCGGGCCGAGCACCGCCCCGATATATCCGTCAGCTCCAGTGAAGAGAACGCGCATTTGATTCATCTCCTCAAAGGATCGCCCGATCCGGGATGGCGGGGTGTTGTACATTGGTGCTTCCGCTGGCGACGGCATCCTTATTCCAGACGCACCAGGGTGGATCTCCGCTATCCCAGAGATCCTGCAGAATGGCCTTGTCGCGCAGGGTATCCATATTCTGCCAGTAGCCGCGGTGCCTGTAGACAGCGAGTTGGTCCTGCTCGGTCAGACGGGCAAGAGGCTCGTTCTCCCAGCTCGTGCTATCGTCGTCGATGAGATCGAGGGCCTGAGGTTCGACGACGAAAAACCCGCCGTTGATGACCTGACCGTCGCTCGCAGACTTCTCGCGGAAGCCGGCCGCGCGGGGGCGGTCAGACGAGAGATTGATCGCGCCAAAGCGGCCGGGCAACTGGACCGCGGTGACCGTCGCCAGGGCCCCCTGTTGATGGTGGAATTTGATTAGCGCACGGATATCGACGTCGCCGACGCCATCGCCGTATGTCATGCAGAAGGTCGAATTCCCGAGATGCTCGCGCACTCGCTTGATGCGTCCCCCGGTCATCGTCTTCTCTCCGGTATCGACCAGCGTAACCTGCCAGGGCTCCGATCCGTTTCGATGCATTTCGACGCGGTTCCGCTGAAGGTCGATCGTGAAGTCTCCCTGATGGGACAAATAGCTCATGAAATAGTCTTTGATCACCGTACCCTTGTAGCCACAGCAAATGACGAACTCGTTCAGGCCGTGGTGGGAATACAGCTTCATGATATGCCACAGGATCGGACGACCACCGATTTCAACCAGCGGCTTCGGGACTACCGAAGTGTGCTCGCTCAATCTCGTACCGTAGCCACCGGCGAGAATAACAACCTTCATAGGGATCTCCTATCCTGGGTTCCCCACCGAACGTGCGCGAATGCATTTTCGGATGGCGCAGCCCGGACCGTAGTTGGCTGCGGCACGACCGAGTTGATGACCGTCAACTCGGCAAAGCAGCGCCGGTCGATACGGTCCCCCTTGTCATCACAAGCGTTCGCGCACAGGACGATCTGGCGTTCGTCAACTTGCCGATCCGAGCTGCCAATGTTCGAAGTTCGAGGCGAACGCTACTACCCTGGCGGGCACGCGACGACATCGATTGGTGACAAGTAGGAAGCCGGCGAAGGGACGACCCGCAGGATTCGAACTCCCTGCGCGTCTCATAGGCGGTCGCCGTCATCCTCTGTCACTCAGCGACAGTCAGTTGCTGTCCGCCCGCCGAACAATTGTTCTATGATGGCGTACCGAAGCCCGTTGTCCGGCTTGCCGTCCCCGCTTCCCTCAGCGGACTCCGTATGCTGGTTCTCGCCTTCCTGTGCGGAGTGGCGCTGTTGCCCAATCGAACCCGGATCGCTTTTTCGCACCGGCTGCTTCTGCTCAGCTTTGTCGGCTTCGTTGCTTCCGTGCTCGCCTCGAACCGCAACAGAGAGGATCTGGCCGCACTCTTCGTCAGCTATCTCACGGTGGATCTCGGACTGCTCAATTTCAATGTCGGACTTGTCGCTCGGCGGCCGATTGCGCATGGCATCTACCTTACGCATTTACCGTTCAGAGAGGGAGGCCATTCTTCTCACTTGGCTCCAACGTTTCCGATCGAGTTGACGATGCTCAATAGTGCGCGGCGCAATGGTAGCGGACGCGACAATCTCTCGTCGCACCGATTCTGGCCACCGCACTCCGATGCCCGAAGTCTCAAATGTCAGATGCGGCATGCGCCTCGCCGAGGCGGGACAATTAGACGCAACGCGCTCAATGTGCGACCCCCGCACAGTGCGCGAAAGACAAGAACGGCCGATATTTCCACGCGATAGCAGAGCTTGCGGTCCATCGGCTCCCGCTGCCTCGAGAGGTAAAGGCGGCCATATGACGGCAATGATAGGAGCGCGCCTCACTGACACCCCATTCGGCAACAAATCAATCACATTGACGACAGATTCTGTTGCAAGCGTGAAATCGCGAAATGCGCTGGAATACATTTGCAGGTCGTCTCTCTGAACGACCGGTTGCTCGAAATGAGTGCAGTCACAGAAGCTGCGAAGAGTTCGCCGCGACACAGTCGGTTGAACTTTTTCTGGCTTGGTTCATGCTTACGGGGAAGGCTCAGAGTGATTCGGTAAGTCCGATTCGGTGGTGCAAGAGATGGCCGCAGGGCGTCCGGCCCCAGCTCTTGCAATTCTCGAGTATCAGCAGAAGCAGCAGGCGAGCGGCGTGAGGTCGAGCATGCGTTCTGGCTGTCCGCCTTCGCGGTCGGCGTCGAACGTATGCCGTACAACACAGTCATCTCACATCACAAATTTGAACGACTAGGAAAGGTGAAATGGGGATTTCGTTATCAGAGCTGATCAAACAAAACACGCTTGGACAGAGCGAGGGATATCCAGCCGGTGTTCCGCACAGCTGGAATTGGTACAAGGGTTGGAATCCTGATGGACTTCTAACCCCGCCTGCCGACTTCACCGCGGTCGAAGGTTGGGGGCAAGTCTATACGGAGGAAGGGGCTCCCGCGTCCCCAAATTCGGACGTCGAAATCGCGAACGCAAAAACCTACGTCCACATCAAGGAGACCGGCCAGTGGTTGCTGGTTCAGGACCAGTCAAAGGTCGGGATCGGAGGCGGACATTTCGTCACGGATTTCAACGGTAACTCAGGTTACCCGATGAAAGTGACAACCCTGGCGAGCGGAGCGGTGAGCTTTGATGCGCCTCCGACCGGATACAACGATCATTTCTGGTATGGATCGCGTGGGACTTATGCGGCAGGTACGGTCGACGGCGTTTACGTCCAGATGGACATGAGGCAGACCGACCCCAACGCGAATCTGGTGGGAATGGTTGGCGTGGACTGGTGGCGCAACGCGTCAGCTCCGTATCTTCACGACCACAGCAACAATCCAGGTGTTGGTAGCAGCAACTGGGTTGAGCTATCGACGCAATGGAAGACGATCGGCTACTATTCCATGAGCACGGCGGCGTTCCAGGCAAACTTGCCTCCGCCTCTGCTTGGATCTACCCAACCGCCTCCAGTCGATTCTCCCGACACGCTAGCACCGGCATCGCCCAAGATAGTCGCAATCACGCCGGATGCGGGTACCGTCGGAGACCAGGTCACCAATGCCAAACAATTGACGTTGAGCGGAACGGCAGAAGCGGGCAGCACCATCAAGGTATTTGAGGGCTCGACCGTAGTTGGTACGGCCAAGGCCAATGCGAGCGGCACCTGGAGCCTGACCACCGCCCAGTTGCCAGATGGGAACCATGCCTTCACCGCGACCGCCACGGACGCTGCAGGCAACGTCAGTCCAAAATCGACTTCTCTTGCCATGCGGGTGGACACGCTCGCGCCGGTGGCACCCAGGATCACGGCATTCACACCGGATACCGGTACCGTCGGGGACAAGGTGACCAACGTCAGCCAATTGACGCTGACGGGCACAGCGGAAGCAGGCAGCACGGTCAAGGTCCTTGAGGGAACATCCGTCTTGGGCACAACTCAAGCTAACGCAGCCGGCGCCTGGAGCCTGACGACAGCCCAGTTGGCCGTCGGGAACCACGCGTTTACTGCGATGGCCACCGATGCTGCGGGCAACGTCAGCACGAAGTCTGGTGCCCTGAATGTGACGGTGAGCGAGCCCCTCATCTCACCGCCGGCAAACGGAAAGAACCTGCTGGTCAACGGGTCGTTCGAGACGACGGACTCGTCGCCCCTCGGTGAGGGCCGCTGGGGAGCTTACCAGTCGATTTCGGGCTGGACCGCGATCTCCGGCGGCACCATAGAGCTCTGGAACAATCTCAATGGAGTCAGGGCGAGCGATGGCGGCAATTTTGGCGAGCTCGACTATCTCGGTGCTCGAGATGGATTCTATCAGGACGTAAAGACCGTCGCGGGACAGGTTTATCAACTGTCCTTCGATGCACGCTCGCGCCCCGGTTTCACCGGTGCAACCTGCTCGATCGAGGTGTTGTGGAATAACGCGGTCATCGCGACCGTTCCACCCGGCAGCGACTGGACCAACTATGACTTCAAGGTCGTGGGCACTGGCAGCAACGATCGCCTGACCTTCCGCGAAGCAGCCAGCCAAGGTAGCGATGGCTTAGGTGCCCTCTATGACAATATCGAGCTCACCGCCGCCACAGCGGCGCCAACCACTCCGCTGCCGGAGATCGGGGATAAGAATCTCCTGACGAACGGGTCTTTCGAGTCATCTTCGCTGGCGCCCGGCGGCTGGGCGGGCTTCGATGCCATTCCCGGTTGGCAAGCCATTAGTGGCGGAACCATCGAGCTCTGGAATAATCTGAACGGCGTGACAGCAAGTGACGGCGGAAATTTCGGCGAACTGGACTATCTCGGAGCCCGTGATGGACTTTACCAGGATGTGAAAACGGTCGCCGGTCAGCAATATGCTCTTTCCTTCGACGCGCGCTCACGGCCGGGGTTCTCAGACTCGACATGTTCGATCGAAGTCCTCTGGAATGGCTCGGTCGTTGGGGTCGTTCCGCCAGACGCCGACTGGAAAAACTATGATTTCACGGTGACCGGGACAGGCGGACAAGACCGCGTGACATTCCGCGAGGTTGCGAACCAGGGTGGTGACGGGCTCGGTGCGCTCTATGACAATGTGTCCCTGGTTGCCAAGCCGGCAAACCCGGCCTCGGCGTCCCTGCTGAGCAGTGCAAGTCAGGCAGTCGCGCTGATGAACCAGTATACCGCAACCGATGCGATCACGACGGGTGCAGTGACGAGTGGGCCCCTTGCAACCGATACGACCAATTTACTCTCGCAGACGCTCTCGTTGCCGGCACAACACTAGTTTCCGGGCAACAGGCCAACCAGATCGCGGGGCGCCGTTTACGGCCCCCGCGTGTGGCGATGCGACCAAGAGGAAACGTCATCGCGCTTTAGGTGCTTGTTTAAGCGTGATCTTTTCGGAAAACCGCTGCGGACCGGATCATGCTTTGGCGGAATTGATAGCCGTCAACTCCGACATGCCTGTATCAGCCTAGATGATGCTGGGCGCGCTCAGAATATTGCCGTTCGCCGTCCATACGATATCGCACATGGAAGGAGCCGGCCATGCATTGCAGCAAGTCCACCTCCGATCGGAAGCCAAGAAACGCCGGGTCGAGCCGCTCGTGGCGGTTGCCGCGACGACAGTCCTGACAACCGAAATCCATGACACACTCGGGAAATATCATGGAGTGTTCTCCCGCGAGCTCTGCCAGTAGAGCCGTGAACAGTGCACTTTCGGCAAAGACCGACCAACCTTACGTAACGATTGCAATTCCGACATACAACAGGGCCGCGCTGTTGAGAGGATGCATCGCATCTGCCTTGGCGCAGACCTACCCTCATTTCGAGGTTCTCGTCTCGAACAACGCTTCGCCGGACGATACGGCACAGATCTTGGGCGAGTTTATCGACCCGCGATTGCGCGTCATCACCCAGGATACGAATATCGGCCTGCTCCCGAATTGGAATGCGTGTCTCGCGAATGCCCGAGGCGACTACATCATCTTCGTATCCGATGACGACAGGATCATGCCGGAGCTGCTCGAGCGATGCGTAACGCTCATTCGCCAACACCCGCAACTTCCGATCGTCATTACCCTGAGCAATCTTCACGCGGCCTCACTCGGTCAAACGCGCTCCCCGCGGGTCAGCCGGACTCTCGATACCGGCATTCGGGACGGCACTGCGATTCTGAATGCGTTCCTTACTGACCAGATCACCGTTAATATGTGCGGCGTGGTGATGCGCACCGCCCTTCTGCGCGAACGTGGCGGGATCCCGCTCGATCTGCCGCACACTGCCGACGTCGCTGCATGGGCGCCGCTGTTGCTTCTTGGCAAGGCCGGTCTCGTCAACGAGGCCTGCGCAACCTACACCTATCACGACGATTCCGAGACGGCTCGATTGGGGGTGGAACGGCTTCTGCACGACGGACGCAAGGTAGCCGACTTGATCGCGCACACTGCGGAGACCTGTGTTCAGGACACACAGCTGCGCAAGACCATCCAGCTCCAGGCTTGGCGTTGCTTCTCACGTCGCGGGTTGATCGCGCTGACAGACGTTCGCAAGAACGGAGCAAGCATGCTCGATATGTTGAGCATGGCCTGGCACTTCCGCCGCGATCTCCACGGTGTAAGCCTGCAAGCAGTCCTTCGCTTCGCTGTTGTCGCCCTTTGTCCGCCGCTTCTCGCCGCTCGCCTGCGCCGTCTGAGGCGCGGCACCCCGGAACAACTCGCTTAACGGCAATGGCACGAGTTATGATCCGTCTCCCCGCACACGATTCCGTTACCAAGTGCAAAACGGTCGGCCACAACTTATCGGATTGAACCGTTATTGATAGCCCTCAAATTCGTCCGGCTCTCGCACCCATAGGCTGACCCAGGATTCACTGGTTTTCCGATCAAGCGAACCGAACGCGAGATCAAGGCGATGGTGACGTTATGTCCAATTCACAGCCTGCATCATGAGCACACCAGCCCTGCCCAATTCACGCAGCCGCCTCCTCGTCGATCTCATGGTCATGGCCATGCGGGCGAGCGTCATGGGCTGCAAATTCGGCCTCGCCCTGTTCATTGCACGCTATCTCGACCTGTCGTCGCTGGGTTTCTACGGCCTCGCCGCCGGCGCGATCGTAGCTGTTCCGATCGTGGTCAACCTTGGCATGAACCACCTGCTGATGCGCGACGCCGTAACGGCCTCCACCGGCGAAATGATCGACAGCATGCGCCACTATTGGACCTTCGTGGCCTTTGCCTACGCGGTCCTTCTGACGATCACGACACTCTTCACCGTCCTCGTCGCCACCTCGCCTCTCTGGATCCTCATCGTAGCCGTGATCATGCTCGAGCACGTTGGCAATGATATTTTCTACCTCCTTTCCAGCTTGCAGCACCACGTCTGGGCAAACGCCATCGGCTTTATCCGCGGCGCGGCCTGGATCCTGATCTATATTCCGCTCGCTATTTGGGACCCCAGCTTCAGATCGCTTCCGTATCTGTTCGGCTTCTGGTTGGTGGGAGGTGTCGCCTCGGTGGGACTGTTCGCCTTCCTGAGCCGGTCATGGCCATGGCTGGCATCCTTCTCTCAGCCGTTCAGGCTTGGGGTGATCACCGACGCGATCCAGAAGTCCTTCCTCATGCTGCTGAGCGACCTCGGCTTTATTACGAGCCAGTATATCGACCGCTACCTGATCACATTGTTTCTCGGTTTGAAGGTCGCCGGCATTTACTTCCTCTTCTGGACGGTCGGCAATTCTGCAACCACATTCCTGGCTCTCGTCCTGCAACAAAAGCAACGACCATCGCTGATCAGCGCATATCGGACTGGCGGCTCCGCTGCGCATCGCCTGCTGGCCTGGCGCTTCCTGCAGACGACCGCGCTCGCGACTGCTGCACTTAGCACAGCGATCGGATTCACTTTCCAGGTGCTCCTGCCATGGGTCGCCCAACCCGGGCTTGTCGCCCAGTGGTCGGCATTCTGGTTGATCGTGGCTGGGCTGGCGGTGCGCTATATGGCCGATTTCGGAGCCTTGGGCCTGTTTACGGCGCATCTTGACCGTCTGACGACGGTCACGAACCTGGCCTCAGTAGGCATTTTGGTGTTAGCGCAATTGGTGCTTTTGCCGTTCGCCGGGCTCCATGGCGCCGGAGCAGCAGTCCTGTTGACATCGCTTATCATCGCACTATGGCGCTACTGGCTGCTGTTCGGCTTCCCGAGCTCGAACGCCTATTCTCGTCAAGTGGGCGCCTAATTGCAGATTCAGAGCGATCTCAGAAATGTCCAGAAACTGGTCGTAGCTAGAACCATCAGCGTGGTCAGTGCGCTTAGACAGGCACCGCGATGCGGGATGCCGGGCCGTGTTCTTGTTCACATTGATCGCGATGCCGCCATTGACATCTCCCCAATGCGATACTTCTTCTGCAACCCCGCCGTCTGATCGGTCTCGTACCTCTTGTCGAGCCTCTTGCACACAGCAAATAACAGGCTCGAAGGGAGACGATCCTCCCTGTATCTCCGGCGATCCGAGATCGTGGGCGAATTGGCTCCTGTTCGCGCCACATCCAAAGCAAACTCACGGAACGAGTTTGGAGGAACTCCGCCAGATTCGGATGATGACGATGATTTCCGGGCCCGTTGACTTCACCAACGGTTCCAGCCGGTCTTCACGATCATATCTCCGCTCCTCCTCTCAATCTCCAGTCCAGCTCGGCCAGGGCCGTTCGCCCTGCGCGCCGGTGGGCCAAATGGCTCACCGCTAGCCGAACTGACTTCGACGCCATCTCACGAGCGTTGACAGCATTGCTCTCCCCACCTCGGTCCGCCGCAGGCCGACCTTCACCAGGTCCAAGGCCGGAGATGGAAGTGGAGGCATCAGGTCATCGCGCGTGAGGAACATTCCATCGCCCCGATCAACGTCACATTCGACAGCCTCCCTCACGCGATCGCGCCAGGAGGCCAGCTCATGCACGGGCATCGGGTCCTTATCTATCCAGTCAGCCCGCCCACCTTTCGCGAGCGCTCGGTTCGCCTCGTGCTTGAACAGTCCCGGCTGCTGTTGGCGTATCGCCAGTCGCCTGGATATCTGCGCCGGCGAGCGATATGGGAAATGCTTCAAACGTATCCGCGATGGCAGTGTCCGCCCGCGGTTGTGCGGCCAGATCAGTCCACCCCAACGCAGATCACTCCGATGGCGAACGAAACGCGGCTCGCTCCAATTGTTTTGATAGTATCTGAGCCGTTCTTGCACGGGACGGGCGAGCCACGCCGCCGGATTCTCCTCGTAGTTCTTCAAATCGGCATCCGTGAAATAGAAGTTCATTGTTGCCGAAAAGACGAAGCCATAGCTTTGGGGCACGTTCCCAAGAAACTGTGCCGGGTCATCGATGAAGAACTCGTCAGCATCGAGCCTGCACCACCAGTCCCCCGGCGACGCTACGTGCCTTCGGGCCTCGAATATTTCTCCGCGGAGTTCATCGGTGAACGTGCGATCGTCGTGGCCAACGAGCTCGATCTTGGGATAGCGCTTCGCGAGGTCCTGAAGCGTCTCCCAGGTTCCATCGGTGCTTCCATTGTCGAAAACGAAGATCCGATCGCTCCATGCGAGAGCCGCTTTCAGCGTCTCGCCGACAATGTCGTTCTCGTCTCGAACACAACAAATGCTGAATATCTTCATGTCGGGATTGCCCTTGGTACCGGCGGTGGCTACCGACGTCTCACGCGGCGCACGCATGACATCACTGTTTTCAGCCCCGTAACGGAGGCATTCTGGATGATCGTGCATCACTCCCGACACCGCCTTCCTCGTAGTCGGCCCGCCCGGCAGCATGTAGCGACCTCACGCCATCTCCTCTTTGAGCAGCCATCAACAAGCTCTTGATAGGATCGTGATCTTCGGCGCCGGTGACCGAGTTCGACGCCGGATGCATGGTGGTCTTGGCAAGCGCGGGACCGAAGATGGCACCCAAGCCGAGCAGCACTCCGCCAGCGGCCGCCAACGCGATCAGATGTGAGACTTGCGGAAACACAGGCGCTGTTGGCGTTATGGCCTTCTGCACCACTCTAAGGCTGGAGAGTTGGCTCTTCTTGGCGACCTCGGAGCTTATCTGCTCCTCGAGAATACGAGCTGCATATTGTGCGGCGGCAGACGATGCGGTTGTGAGAACTCGTTTCAATCTTCCGTACTCCGCTTCCTTCGCGGAAAGCGAGGCCAGCTCCGCGTTCACCTTCTCGAGCTCCATGCCGAGTTGGTTCAGGAGCTCCGTCTGCCCATTGAGTTCGGCATTCAGCTTCATCAGCGTTGCCATGTTGTCCTGGTAAACCTTGATCAGGAGCAACGGCGGCTGCTCCTCGAAATGCTCAGGCGGCTTGGCGACCGGGTCAAGACTTTTACGGTTATCTTGCCCTCCGAGCGTGGTCACCATCCGACTTACGGCCTTGTTCTGGGCAACAGGCCGCAATATGGCCAACTGATCGGCGACCGACAGTTTCTGTCCCTTCTTGTCCTCGATCGCTCCTCGCGTCGTGGCAATCAGCGCAGACAGATCACTGGCGCGCTTGAGCAGCAGCTGCCGCTGGTCGTCGACGGCGTAGATTGAGGCTTCGACGGAGAAGCGCTTCAGATCCGCGGCAGCGATCTCGGCCTCCTCCTCCAACCGCTTCGTTTGTTGCTGGAAGAATTCCTGTGCACCCGGCATTTGCACGTCCAGACTTTGCACCGTGACCAACGCGCTCGCGAGCTCGTTAAGATAGCTCGCGGCGACCACCGGATTCTTGTGACGGAACGTAATCCTCAACAGATCGGAGCGCCCCTCTTGCTTCGCATTCACGCGGTCTCGCAAGCTGAGAATCCCTGCCTGGTTCCGCTCGATATCTTCTGCGGTCTCGTCAACGGGCTCCGACCGCGCCTTCGGCTCTGTAGATTCCTTGGAAAACACGTCCCGAAGATCGATCTCCTTACCCCAGGCCATAAACCTGGCCAGAAGCGTTGGATTTGCGTCGGACGACAGCCTCTCGTAGCCGACGTTCTTCGCCGCCTCCAAGATGACCAGATCGATCTTGGCGATGCGTGACAGGGATTCCATTCGACTTTGGAGGTCAACGCCTTCCCCGAATGGCGAGGCCGCGTTGCTCGAAGATCGTTCCTTGATCCCCTGCCCGGCACGAAGCAAGACGTAGGCCTCGTAACGGTCTCCAACCGCTGCGTAGTAGAGAAAGGCCGCGCCGGACGTCAGCAATAGGCACAGATATATGACCCATTGCCGCCGCCATAGCAGACCGAACGCTCTGGCGAATGCACTGCTCGTGTTACGTTCCACCGCCGGCTCCACTTCTTTTGACGGCTTAGGGTCTACCGAAGCGTTCGGGCAGGTATTGACGACCGTCAACTCAGACTTGGCAATTCCCGACAACTTGGGCCGACCGGTCGGTCCCTGGCAGGACGCTCCCGCTTGGAGTGGCGCCGCGGAACCGAACTCTTCAGAAGCGCGGAGTACGCCTGCCGTGAACGATCTGGCTCTGGGAAGAGAGGGTACACCGCACCTCGCTTCCGGTTCGATGACCATGCACGGTCGCTTCTTCATGGTGACCTGCTTCGGCCTTGTGTTCCTGAACTTCCTGACCTTTCTCTATCACTTCACGGGATCGACCATATTCAACGTCCTGAGCAATTCGACAAGCCTGCTTCTGATCCTGTGGTCCGCGCGCCACGTGTTGATCGCGAACGAGAGGAGCTACTTCTACAATCTTCTCTTGGCGCTCGCCTGCATCTTCACAGGCGCCAGCTACCTGGTGAACTTTGGCTCCTTTGAGCTGTCCGATGGGTTGAAGCTCATCTCTATCTATTCATTCTACGTCGCCGGGCGCGGCATGGCCGAGCCGATACAGCCAGCCGAAAAGCGTTGCATTTACGTGCTTGCGGCGCTGCCGCTCCTGTTCAAGGCGATCGGCCAGACTCAAGTCTACACCGGCATCGAATATCCCGACGTGTTCTCCTACTTTCCGAATACAAACACGGCAGCATTGTACTTCTCGGCCTTGCTGTTTGCCCTTTCTCCCTGGTTCGGAAACAGGGTCCTGATTGCCCAGTTCGTAAACGCCGCGATCATGAACCGTGTCGGGCCCGCCCTGGCGACCATCATCTCGATTGGCCTCTGGTCCTTTTTTCCCTTGCGACCACAGGTCTTCGTCGCGATCATCCTGTTGGCGTGCGCCAGCGTCGCCGCCTACGCCGTGGGCGCGCTCGATCGACTGATGACAGGTTTGAACGCAATCGCCGTCATCTGGAGCCTCGACCCCAGCACGGTCGCCAGAATGACGACGAAGCAATTGATCGATTTGACCGGAACGACGGACATGTCCGCGTTCTTCCGTATCAGCCATTGGACGAACATCTGGCAGATATACTCGTCGCTGGGGCTCGGCGGAATATTGTTTGGATATGGTGCGAGTCAGACCGGCATCCTTACCGTCTTGCCGCTACCGCCGCACAATGACTATCTGCGCGTCTTGGCAGAGTATGGACTTCTGAATTGCATTGTTTTCGTCATCTTCGTCTTCAGCATTGTGTTCTCACTGAAGGATCGGGCTGCCAAGACGATGTACACAGTGCTTCTCATCTACTTTCTCTCCGAAAACCTCATCGACAATTTCACGTCGATGGCGCTGTTCTTCTCTTACGCAGGCCGGTTTACGTCTCCGAAATGGCTGGAACGCGGCCCGTCCGGCGCGTGAGCAAGAGAGTAGAGTTGATGGACTTCTCACTTTCTGAACTCATCAAACAGAATACTCCCGGAAACAGCGAAGGCTTTCCGGTGGGCGTGCCGCCAAGCTACAATTGGTATCAAGGATGGAATGACGGCGGACTGTGGTCACCCCCCGAAGATTTCACCGCGGTTGAGGGCTGGGGACAAGTCTATGCGAAGGTGGGAGCACCGTCGTATTCAAGTCCGGGCGCCGCGGTCGAGGTCGCCAACGCCAAGACCTACGTTCGCATCAAGCAAGTCGGCGAATGGACGTTGGTCCAAGACCAATCGGGAACGCAGTTGACCGGGGGACATTTCGTCCCGGATTTTGTTGGCAATGTTGCCATTCCCATGAGAGCTACCCCTCTGGCCGGCGCGACGATCGCCTTTGATGTGCCTCCGGCTGGCTACAATAACCATTTTTGGTACAAGGCGCGCGGAACTTACGCGGCCGGCACTGTGGACGGCGTCTACGTTCAAATGGAAATGAGGGTTACAGATCCGAACCTCAGTCTCGTCGCCATGGTCGGCGCCGACTGGTGGCGCGACGCGCGAGCGCCCTACCTCGAAGATCACAGCAATAATCCGGGCGTGGGCAGCAGTAACTGGATCGAACTTTCGACCCAGTGGAAGACGATCGGATTCTATTCGATGAGCGCCGAGGACTTTCGCGCGAACCCGGCCCCGCCGCTGCGTGACTTGGTGAGGGAGATGCCGCCCAAACGCCCTCCCACACCAACGCGGAGCGGCGAGAATTTCATCCCGAATGAACCGGGTGGACCTGCCTCCACCTCAAGCGAGCAGAAACACACCACCGCAAACGGAACCGCGGAATTTCCACTCGCGGAAGAGATCTGGCCTCAGTCGATCAACTCCGGTTCACGCTCCATGCTTGCCTATCCCATCACAACAGTTCAAGCCTTGTCGACCGACTGCCTTTTGGCTTTCGCCCTGACCATGGGAGCACTGGCCAGGGTCCGCTGGAGCACCGTGCAGAGACGCAAACGTATGGACCGGGCGTGACGAGCATTGCGGCCCCGGCGCGCACCGATCTATCGGCACCCCAAATCGCATACCCATTCTTGACGTTCGTCAACTCTGCAGCGCCTCCAATGCCTACGATATGAAAAGACGATTAACTGGTTATGGGTCGGTCTATGTCTGGTACCTCCCATCTAATCCCGTCCGCTGCCATTGCGCGTATGATTCACGTCCTCGAGCGAACCGTTTCGGGTTGGCTCCTGCCGCTCGGTCTCATTGGAATTCTGGCCATCTCTCCGAAGATTGCCGATGCAGCCAGCGGGAGACCCGACGCCGTCACCCCCGTGGGTCACGCCTCGAGTGTCATCGAGCAAAACAGCATTGGTTACAGCCAGGCATATCCAGCAGGCGTCCCCAAGACTTCTTCCTGGTGTAACGGCGCCTCAAAGCCAGAGAACGGCGAACCTCCTGCGGACTTCACTGCCGTCACAGGAATGGCATCAATATTTCCAAAGTTCGGCGCGTCCCCTTCGAACAAGGACGGCAAGCTCCTCGTCGCCAACGGAAAGACCTATGTGCGCCTTCGCAGCACGAAGGAATGGATCCTGGTGCAGGATCAGGCCGAGAACGAGATCGTCGGAGCCCATTTTGACGCAATGATTCCCAAGAACGTCGCTGTCGAGATGAAGGCCGAGATTCAGACGGATGGAAGCACCCTTGTTGACGGTCCGCCTCCTGGGCGCAACGACTTGATGTGGCTCGTCAGACGCGGCAGCTTCGCTGCCGGAACCGTCGATTCTGTCTACGTGCAGATGGACATAAAAACGACGAACCCCGAAATGAAAGTGGTTGCCAACGTTGGGGCCGACTGGTGGCGTTCTGCGGACTCGCCGCCCAGCGGCGCCAATAATCGAGGGGCCGGCAACAGCAACTGGGTCGAGCTCTCCCCAGATTGGTCAACACTCTACTTCTTTTCGGGCAGCACAGCGCAGTTTGTCGCAGACCCACCCCCGCCCCTGGCCGAGTCTCCGCTTCCTGTTACAGCCACCAGCACGCGGCGCACTGCAGCCGGACCCTCGCCGTGTCTGCGGACCTTGGCGCCGCGGTAAGTACACTAGGCACAGTTGATTTTTGCAATCGCCGTCTTCGAAATGTCGCGAGGAGCTACACCGATATCATCGGACCTGTAACCTCTCGATCCAGGCTTTTTGAACGCACCCCTTGCTTGCTTCGGCCAATGCATTGCCACGTGACGTCTTTTTGGAATGAGGCATTTCATGTCATTAACCACATACGGTTCGAAGTCCTCATCCTCGATGTCGGTAAGACGCGGCGCCTCACTACAGAGACCGCTTCAATTTGCCATTATGGCAGGCGACTTCCTGCTCATTTTGCTCAGCTATGCCGCCGCCAACCTAGTTCACCGCAAGTTCATGACGACACTGGCCGAGCGAGAACTTTCCGTCGGCGTCGCGTTGCTTGTGGCGACCGCATTCGTGGCGATCGCCTTTTTCAGGGGATGCTACGATAACCACAACCTGGCCAATACGAACCGGCAGTTGCGGAAGGCCTCATCCGTCTGGCTTCTCTCGCTTGCGATTCTTGTATTCTCTGCTTTCCTACTGAGATCGACCGCCGAGCTGTCCCGTATCACCATCGTTCTGTTCGCGGTGATCGGCCTTGCTGGTCTCGGCGCGCATCGCGTGATCTGGCGATTCGCTCTGGCCTCATCTTTCGCGCGAAGACACTCCGTCAAACGAAGGGTCGTGTTGATCAGCGGAGAGCCGCTCGACTTTACCTCAGTCCGTTTCAAGGATTTGCGTAGGAACGGCTTTCAGGTGGTACGCCACTTCGTTCTGGACGCTACGTTGAAGTCCGACGACGCAGCAATGGAGCGCGAGTTGGCCACGATCATTCGAAATTCGCGCGGAGCAGGCGTCGACGAATTCCTTCTGGCGTTCAATTGGCGCGATCTGGCGCTGTTTCAGCGCCTCAGCCAATCTCTGCGCCAGGTACCAAATCCGGTCCGCCTCCTGCCAGATCTTGAGATCGCCGACCTTGTGTCGCGGCCGTTCACGCCCGTAGGCGACTCTGTGGTGATCGAAGTCCAGAGAGCGCCTCTCTCGGTCAGCGAACGAGCCTTGAAGCGCAGCGTCGATATCTGTCTTGCCTCGCTCGGCCTTCTATGCCTCGCACCTCTACTTGCCATGACGGCGCTCCTGGTCAGGCTCGATTCGCCAGGCAGCATCATTTTCCGTCAGACACGCCGAGGCTTCAACGGCGAGTTATTTGATATCTGGAAGTTCCGCAGCATGACGGTGTCGGAGAATGGCTCCGAGATCAAGCAGGCCAGCAAACAGGATGCGCGGGTTACCCGGGTCGGGCGGATCCTGCGCAAGACCAGCATCGACGAATTGCCTCAGCTGTGGAACGTGCTGCGCGGAGAAATGTCGCTGGTGGGTCCGCGGCCGCACGCTCTCGCGCATGATAACTACTACGATCAGCTGATTGGCAACTATGCCTGTCGTCGCCACGTCAAACCCGGCCTTACGGGCTGGGCTCAGGTGAACGGTCTCCGCGGCGAGACACCGACCATCGAGCTGATGAAGAAACGCGTCGAGTACGATGTCTGGTATGTCACCAATTGGAGCATTTGGTTGGACATTCGCATCATGATCCGGACCGTAGTAACGCTCTCGGGTCAGGACGTTTATTGAGCCACTGGTGACCGTAGGTTCGCCTACGCCAGCTCGATGTTTACCCTGCTCGAATGCTGGAGCCCAGTCGCACCGCATACGCTAGTCAGCGCCGGCTACCCGTTCTCGCCTTTGTTTTTCAACTTCAGAGCGGTCACGGCGTCGTTCGTTCTCATCGAGATGACCAGGCGCAGGTCCTTCCCGCCATTTTGGCGTAGGTTTACCAACGTACTGTCACGCGACAGGGGTTGGTTCGCGACGCGTGCGCTCGGCAGTCCCGTCGCGGATCTGCATCACGGTCATCGGCGGATGCGATTGTTCAGGTCGGCTGCGACAGGATTTTTTGCGGCGCGAGCGCCTGCTGCACCGCGAAACGACTTGCGCCGCAACATTCAAAAATGAGACTGCCGGTCAAACCGAACGAGACACCGATGCGTGCACCGCATTCGACTTCGGCTAGCCTCCCTCCAAAGCCGCGGCCTTCGAGAGCCACGAGCATCGCGCAGGTCGGCGCGGCAACAAAACGACGACACAGGGGAGGAGCACATGTCGAAATGCAGCATGGGACTGCTCGCGTTGAGCAGCCTGTTTCTTTCGGGCGCGGCAATCGCCCAGGAAAAGATCAAGGTGGGCGTGACCGCAACCCTCGAAGGCACTTACACCGTGCTTGGCGAAGACGGGATGCGCGGCCATCAGACGGCACTCAATGTGCTGGGCAAGAAGATCGGCGATAAGGAACTCGAATTCATCGTCGCCTCGACCGACGCAACGCCGGACTCAGCCGTGCGCGCTGTGCGCAAGCTGATCGAGCAGGACAAGGTCCAGATCCTGCTGTCGCCGCTCTCTGGCGACGAGGGCATCGCGGTGAAGAACTTTGCAAAGACCCATCCCGAGCTGACCTTCATCAATGCGGCCTCCGGCGCGCAGGAAACGACCTATGTCGACCCTGCCCCGAACTTCTTCCGCTACAACATGGACGGCGCCCAGTGGCAGGTCGGCCTCGGCAAATACGCCTATGAGGACAAGAAGTACCGCAAGATCGCAACCGTCGGCGAAGACTATTCCTTCATCTACACCCAGGTGTTCGGACTGGTGCTCGAGTTCTGCGGAATGGGCGGGCAAGTCACCAACCGACAATGGGTACCGCTGGGAACGAAGGACTTCGCCTCCGTCATCGCCGCCCTGCCTGACGACGTCGACGCCATCTATCTCGGGCTCGGCGGCGCGGACGCCGTCAACTTCCTCAACCAGTATCAGCAGGCCGGCGGCAAGGCGCATCTGATGGGCGGTTCCATCATGATCGACCAGACCATCCTGTCGTCAAAAGGGAATGCGAAGAACGCCCTCATCGGCACCATTGCGGCGAGCGGCCAGGCCGACACCTGGGACGATCCGGGCTGGCAGAAATTCGTGAAGGCCTATCAGGACGCCTTCCCGCCCAACAAGCGCTTCCCGAGCCCCTCGCTGCTGGCGACCAACTATTATGATTCAACCATGGCGCTGATCCTCGCGCTGCGTCAGGTCAACGGTGATCTCTCCAACAACCAGGCGAAATTCAAGGAAGCGCTGGCGAAGATCGAGCTCGATGCGCCGAACGGCAAGATCAAGCTCGACTCCAACCGCCAGGCGATTGGCACCAACTTTGTTACCGAGGTCGTCGACGACGGCAAGGGCGCGCTGTTCAGCAAGGTCGTGAAGGTGATTCCGAACGTGAACCAGACGCTCGGCTACGATCCGGCCGTGTTCGCCAAGATCGGGCTGCCGAGCCGCACCGTTCCGGAATGTAAGAAGTACTGACGCATTACCTCAGGAGTACGCAGACGGGGAGCGACTTGCTGACGCGGTCGCTCTCCGCTCTTGCAATCTCGCTAGTGTTGTTGAAGGCTAGCCGAAAAGATAAAAATATCCGGGAGGGGAAGGCATGAGCCGCGCGCTGGCCGTCTTCCATGGCCGCTTTGGCCGGGCGACGGTTTATCAGTTGAACCGCCCTTTCAATATCCACGCCCATCGCGAAGGTCATCTGATCTTCCATGTCGGCGGCATGCCGGCATGCATCGACGTGTCCGACGGACATTACGAGCTCACCGAGACCTCCGTCGTCGCCGTCAATCCTTGGGAGCCGCACAACTTCCTGCCGGCCGATCTCGACGGCGGCGCCATCTTCTTCGTGCTCTACGTCAATGCCGAATGGTTCGCACCGGATGCATCGGGCAGCGACCGACTGCGTTTCGGCCGCACCCAGTTCAAGCGCACGCCCGCGCTCGACAAGCACATCAGGCGGACCGCGGCGCTCGTGTGCGGCGCACCGTCACTCTCCAGCCTCGATTCCGAGCTGCGGCGGCTGATCGACATCTGCTACGACGAAAGCTGGCAGCAGGCCGAGATCGCGCGCGATCCGCGCGCATGCGGCGCAGTCACCGACTTTCGCGTGCGCAAATGCATCAAGATGATGTCGGAAAGCCCCGGCGCCGAAATCGAGCTCGACACCATCGCGCGCGAATCCGGCCTGTCGCGGCCGCATTTCTACCGGCTGTTCCGCGTGCAGACCGGCGTCACGCCGAACCTCTATCTCAATACGCTGATCATGGAACACGCGCTCGAAGCGTTGGTGGCGAGCGAGGCACCGATCGCCGATATCGGCTTCGACCTCGGCTTCTCCTCGCAAAGCGGTTTCACCCGTTTCTTCGCCGCCAATGTCGGGATGGCCCCGACCGATTATCGTCGCGCAGCCAAGGTTTTGCGCGCCTGACCGCGGGCCACGAAAAGATACTCACGATCAAACGTCGCCCTCATCCGCTGGCTAGGATGCCGGCAACGCGATCCCGCGAAGAGGATCGCGACGACGGGAGCGCACGTTCATGGCGAGGCGAGCAGCCGGTCCGCCTTCCCCCTCGCCCCGCTTGCGGGGAGAGGGTCGGGGTGAGGGGGAGTCTCCGCAAACGCGGTGGCAGTTCGACTCGCGGAGGCTCCCCCTCACCCGCAGGGCTATCGCATATGAACTAGACGGGGACTGTCTGCGGGCTTGCTCCGCCTCTCCCGCTTGCGGGAGAGGCGGACGCGCTCGCAGAGCGCGGCGGGTGAGGGCTCTCGCCGCACTGGGACGTCCTCAGTTAATTTCGACAATCCCAGCGCGGAGACACCCTCTCCCCAACCCTCCCCCGCAAGCGGGGGAGGGAGCCCACTGCCGATGCTGCCGCATCGTGCACACCATATGCGATAGCCCTGCCCTCACCCGCGCCTTCGGCGCGACCTCTCCCCGCAAGCGGGGCGAGGTGAAAACAGGGCGGCGCCCATGAGCCGCTTCGTCGAACGCCATCCGGCCTGGGCGCTGATCTCGATCATCGCCGTTGCGATCCTGCTCTGGCTGATCTTCGCGGTTTGGCCGCCGGGCCTGGAACAGGCGATCGGCCGCAAGCGCGTCTTCCTCAACGCCCTCTTCAACGGCATCACGCTTGGCGGCCTCTACTTCCTCGTCGCCAGCGGCTTCACGCTGATCTTCGGCCTGATGCGCAACGTCAACCTCGCCCATGGCTCGCTCTATCTCTTCGGCGGCTATGTCGGCTACGCCATCAGCGCCTCGACGGGGTCGTGGATCCTCAGCTTCATCGTCGCCTTCATCCTGACCGCCCTCGTCGGCGTGCTGCTCCAGGTTCTCGTCTTCCGCCGCATGGAAGGCCAGGATCTCAGGCAGACCATGGTGACGATCGGGCTGTCGATTGTGTTCGCCGACCTCATGCTCTGGGCCTGCGGCGGCGATTTCTACCAGATCCAGACCCCGAACTGGCTGATCGGCCCCGTCGAGCTGCCGCTGGTGACGGCGATCAAATCCTCGGGCGAGCCGGTCTATCTCAGATATCCCTCGGTGAGGCTCGTGATCTTCGCCGCGTCCGTGGTCATCGGCGTCGCGATGTGGCTCGCGCTCAATCGTACCCGGGTCGGCATGATCGTCCGCGCCGGCGTCGACGATCGCGATATGCTCGCCGCGACCGGCGTGCGCATCCAGCTCGTCTTCGTCGCCGTCTTCGCCTTCGGCGCGGGACTTGCGGGCATGGCCGGCGTCGTGGGCGGCACCTTCCAGTCGCTGTCGCCCGGCGAGGACATCCGCTTCCTGCTGGCTTCTCTCGTCGTCGTGATCGTCGGCGGCATGGGCTCGATCCCCGGCGCCGCACTCGGCGCGCTGATCATCGGGCTCGCCGAACAGCTCGGCTCGGTCTACATCCCCACCTACGCCATCGTCGTGACCTTCCTGATCATGGTGCTGGTGCTGGCGATCCGGCCGCAAGGCCTGTTGGCGAGGCGCTGAGATGTCGCTCGCCCACGATGCCCGCCTCGCCGTTCGCCCCGCCACATTGGCGCAGCGGACGGCACGGGCGTGGCCGGAGCTCAATCATCCCGCCGCCTGGATCGTCGCGATCATCCTGCTGATCATGCCGCTGATCGCCAGCGGCTTCTTCCTGATCGAGATCTTCGCCTCCACCCTGATCCTCGGCACCATCGCGCTGAGCCTGATGTTCCTCGCCGGGTACGGCGGCATGGTCAGTCTGATGCAGCTCACCATCGCGGGCTTCTCGGCCTACATGGTCGCGGTGTTCGGCGTCAGCGGCAACGCCAATATCAGCCTGGGCTGGCCCTGGTGGCTCGCGGTGCCCATGGCGCTGGCGTTGGCGACCGCCTTCGGCACCCTCGGCGGCGCGCTCGCGGTGCGCACCGAGGGCATCTACACCATCATGATCACGCTCGCGATCGGCGCGGCCTTCTATTACTTCACCAACCAGAACTGGGCGATCTTCAACGGCCATACCGGCATCAACACCGTGGCCACACCGCACTTCTGGGGCGTGAACTGGCGCGCCGACATTCCCTTCTATTACATCGTGCTCGCGGTCGCCGCGCTCTGCTATTTCGCCGTCGAATACCTCTCGCGCGCGCCGTTCGGCTTGGCCCTGCAGGGCGTTCGCGACAATCCCAGGCGCATGGCGGCGCTCGGCTTCAACGTCAATGCGCACCGCGTCGCGGCTTACGCTTTCGCCTCCTTCGTGGCCGCGCTGGCCGGCGTGCTCCAGGTCTGGAACTACCGCCAGATCTCGCCGGGCTCGGTCAGCGTCGGCGCCTGCATCGACGTGCTGATCATCGCCGTCGTTGGCGGCATCACGCGCCCGATCGGTCCCTTCATCGGCGCGCTGATCTTCGTGCTGCTGCGGACCTTCGCGCTCGACTTCTTGGTCCGGCTCGGTCTCGACGGCAACCGCTTCCGTCTCTTGATAGGGCTCGGCTTCCTCGCCATCGTGTTCTGGTCCTCGGACGGCGTGATCGGGCTGTGGCAGCGCTGGCGCCAGCGGCAGCGCCGCGACGCCGACTCAACCGGTGGAGGGCGCGGCCATGGATAGCGTCGCCCGCCGCCTTTCCGCCGTCGGCGCCGGCGCTGCGCTGGAACTGCGCGGCGTGACGCGCATGTTCGGCGCGCTGGCGGCGCTGACCGACGTCACCATCACCGTACGGCCCGGCGAGCGGCGCGCCGTGCTCGGCTCCAACGGTGCCGGCAAGACCACGCTGTTCAACTGCATCACCGGCGACTTCCCGCCCTCCTCCGGTACCATCCGCTTCTTCGGCGAGGACGTCACGCATTTCCCACCCTATGAGCGCATCCGGAGGGGGCTGCGCCGCACCTACCAGATCTCCGCGCTGTTCCCCGGCCTCACCGTGCAGGACAACGTCTATCTCGCCTGCCGCGGCGTCTCGCGCGGGCGCTTCTCGTTCCTGCGTCCGGGACAGAACGATGCCTTGATGCATGCGGCCGACAATCTGGTCCAGGCGGTGCATCTCTCCGCCGTCAGGGATCAGCGCGTCGCCGAGCTCGCGCACGGCCAGCAGCGCCAGCTCGAGATCGCGCTCGCGCTCGCCGGCGCGCCGCGCTTCGTCCTGTTCGACGAGCCGGCGGCGGGCCTGTCGCCGACCGAGCGCGCCGAGCTGATCGAGATCCTGACCTCGCTGCCGGCGCATATCGGCTACATCATCATCGAGCACGACATGGACGTGGCGCTGCGCGTCGTCGAGAGTGTCACGATGATGCACAACGGCCGCGTCTTCAAGGAAGGCCTGCCGCAGGAGATCCAGTCCGATCCTGAAGTGCAGGAGCTCTATCTCGGAGGCGGCCATGAATGAGGCCCGCCGCTCCAGCGCCGCGCTCGAGGTCCGCGGCCTCGACATCTACTATGGCCACTCGCACGCGCTACAGGGCGTCGACCTCACGCTGGAGAGCGGCGTGTTCTCCGTCGTCGGGCGCAACGGCATGGGCAAGACCACGCTGTGCAAGGCGATCATGGGACTGGTTGGCGTGAGCGGCGGCTCGATCCGGGTCCGCGGCGAGGACATCACCCGGCGGCCGCCGGCGCAGATCGCGCGGCTCGGCGTCGGCTACGTGCCACAGGGCCGCCGGCTCTGGCGCTCGCTCAGCGTCGACGAGCATTTGCGGCTCGCCGGCGGGCTGCGGCCGGGCGTCTGGACCGTCGAGCGCATCTACGACACGTTCCCGCGCCTCGCCGAGCGCAAGGGCCACGGTGGCGGCCAGCTCTCCGGCGGCGAGCAGCAGATGCTGGCGATCTCACGCGCGCTGCTCACCAATCCGCATCTGCTCATCATGGACGAGCCGACCGAAGGCCTCGCGCCCGTCATCGTGGCGCAGGTCGAGGACATGCTGCTGCGGCTCGGCGAGGACGGCGACATGGCCGTGCTCGTGATTGAGCAGAACATCGGCGTCGCCACCGCGATCTCGCGCAACGTCGCGATCATGGTCAACGGCCGCATCAACCGCATCATCGACTCCGCGCGCCTTGCCGCCGACCGCGAGCTCCAGCAGCGGCTGCTTGGTGTCGGGCTTCACGCCGAGCTCGAGCCCGATATCGACATCCCCGCGTCCGGCCCCGAGGCGAAGCCCGCGCCGGCACCCCGCCGCGACGGGCCGGTCCGCATCTACGTCTCCAACCCGACGCTGCCGACGCGATGGTCGCAGCCGGTGCCGATCGCCCGCATCGAGGCCGCGGCGCGGACGCTGTCGACGCAAGTCGCGCGGCTCGACGAGACGGCGCGGCGCAAGCGCGAGCCGGCGGCGGCACAGGCCTCCGGCCCGCCAGTGGTGCTGGTCGTCGGCACGCTCGACACCAAGGGCCAGGAGCTGCGCTACATCCGCAACATCATCGCCGAAAGCGGCCTGCGCACGCGGCTGGTCGACGTCTCGACCAGCGGCAGGCATTCGTCCTGCGACGTGTCCGCGCAGGAGATCGCCCTGAACCACGGCCGCGGCGGCTCCGCCGTGTTCGGCACCGATCGCGGAGTCGCCGTCACCGCAATGGCAGATGCGTTTGCCAATTGGCTGCGGCGCCAGGGCAATGTCGCCGGCGTGATCTCGGCCGGCGGCTCCGGCGCGGCCTCGCTGGTGGCCCCGGGCATGCGCGGGCTTCCCATCGGGGTGCCCAAGCTGATCATCTCCTCCGTCGCCTCCGGCGACGTCGGCCCCTATGTCGGTCCCGCCGACATCACCATGATGTACTCGGTCACCGACGTGCAGGGGCTGAACTCGATCTCGCGCGCGGTGCTGGCCAACGGCGCCAATGCGCTTACAGGCATGGTCAAGGCGCGACTCGAAGGGCATGAGGCAAAAGAGCGTGCCGCCGGCGCCGGGCTGCCTTCGGTCGGCATCACCATGTTCGGCGTCACCACGCCGGCGGTGCAGAGGATCGCGGCCGAGCTGCGCGATGATTTCGAGTGCCTGGTGTTCCACGCCACCGGCGTCGGCGGGCGCTCGATGGAGAAGCTCGTCGAATCCGGCCAGCTCGCCGGCGTGATCGACCTCACCACGACCGAGATCTGCGACCTCCTGATGGGCGGCGTGTTTCCCGCGACCGAAGACCGCCTCGGCGCGATCATCCGCAGCCGCCTGCCCTATGTCGGCTCGGTTGGCGCCCTCGACATGGTCAATTTCGGTGCGCCGGATACCATTCCCGAACGCTATCGTGGCCGCAAGTTCCACGTCCACAATCCGCAAGTGACGCTGATGCGGACGACGGTGGAAGAGAACGAGCGAATGGGCCGCTGGATCGCCGATCGGCTCAACCAGATGGACGGCCCCGTGCGCTTCTTCCTGCCGGAGGGCGGCGTCTCCGCGCTCGATGCGCGAGGCCAGCCGTTCTGGGACCCGGAGGCCGACGCTGCCCTGTTCCGTGCGCTAGAGCGCAACGTGCGGCAGACCGGCAACCGTCAGATCATTCGCGTGCCCAAGAACATCAACGATCCCGACTTCGCCGCCGCCATCGTCGGCGCGTTCCGAACCCTGTTCGGCCGCACCGGCGCGCGGCGGAGACTAGCGAGGTGACCGATGGCCAGATTTGAACGCGCAGCCCTCCTGAAGAAGTTTCGCGACATGGCGAGGCGAGGCGTACCGATCGTTGGTGGAGGTGCTGGCACCGGGCTGTCGGCCAAATGCGAGGAAGCTGGCGGCGTCGATCTCATCGTCATCTACAATTCCGGCCGTTATCGCATGGCTGGCCGTGGCTCGCTCGCCGGCCTGATGGCCTACGGCGACGCCAATGCCATCGTGCTGGAGATGGCCTGCGAGGTGCTCCCCGTGGTCGGCCAGACCCCGGTGCTTGCGGGCGTCAACGGCACCGATCCGTTCCGCGACATGGATGTATTCCTCGACCAGCTGAAGGCGCTCGGATTCGCGGGCGTGCAGAATTTTCCGACCGTCGGCCTGATCGACGGCACCTTCCGCGCCAATCTCGAAGAGACCGGCATGTCCTATGCGCTCGAGATCGACATGATCGCCAAGGCGCACGACAAGGACATGCTGACGACGCCCTACGTGTTCAGCGAGAAGGAAGCCGCCGCGATGGCGATCGCCGGCGCCGACATCATCGTCTGCCACATGGGCCTGACGACCGGCGGCACGATCGGTGCGCACACCGCGCCAAAGCTCGGGGACTGCCCCGCGCGTATCGACACCTGGGCTTCCGCAGCGCTCAGCGTCAATCCGGACATCCTGGTGCTCGCGCATGGCGGTCCGATCGCGGATCCCGCCGACGCCGATTTCATCATGAAGAACACCCGTCATTGCCACGGCTTCTACGGCGCATCCTCGATGGAGCGGCTGCCGGTGGAGCGGGCGCTGACGGAGCAGGTACGTCAGTTCAAGGCGATCGGCGCGCGATAACGCCGAAGGGACGAAGGAGGGAAAGATGTCGGGCAATCTGGTCGGTGAATTGATCCTCTGGCTGATCGTCGCGATCATCGTGATCGTGGTCGGCGTCTACATCGTGAACTGGCTCTATCATCGCTCCTCCAAGGAGACCTCGTTCGTCCGGACGGGCTTCCTCGGCGAACGCGTGGTGATCAACGGCGGCGCCTTCGTGCTGCCATTCATCCACGACTACACGCCGGTCAACATGAACGTGCTGCCCATGGGCATCGTGCGTTCGAAGCAGGACGCCGTGATCACCCGCGACCGCATGCGCGTCGACATCGAGGCCGACTTCTACGTCCGGGTGCAGCCGACCCGCGAAGCGGTCTCGATCGCCGCGGCGACGCTCGGACGCCGCACCATGGCGCCGGAGCAACTTCATGCGCTGCTCGCCGGCAAGTTCATCTCCGCGATCCGCTCGGTCGCCTCCGAAATGACCATGGAGGAGATGCACGAGCGGCGCGGCGACTATGTCGCGCGCGTCAAGACCGAAGCGGCGGAAGCCCTCGCCCAGAACGGCCTCGAACTGGAATCGGTCGCCATCACCGATCTCGACCAGACCGACCTGGAATTCTTCAACCCCTCGAACCGCTTCGATGCCGAAGGCCTGACCCAGCTGATGCAGGACATCGAGGCCAAGCGGAAGCTGCGCAACGACATCGAGCAGGACTCGATGATCAAGATCCGCGCCCGCAATCTGGAGGCCGAGCGGCAGGCGCTGGAGATCGAGCGCGAGAGCGAGACCGCGCGCCTGGAGCAGGAACGCGACATCGAGATGCGCCGCGCGCTCCAGCGCACCGAAGTCGCCCGCGAACGGGCGTTGCGCGAGACCGAGGCCGAGCAAGCGCAGATCTCGGCTCGCGAAGCCATCGAGCGCGCCCGCATCGCCAACGACCAGGCGATCGCGGAGGCCCGCATCGCCTCCGAGCGCGAAACCCGCCAGAGGGAGATCGAGCGGACCCGCACCATCGAGGAGAAGGAACTGCTGGCGCGCGAGGAGATCGAGAAGACGAGGATCGCAAACCAGCGCTCGATCGACACCACCCGCATCGCCTCGGAACGCGAGGTCCGCCAGCGCGAGATCGAGCGGATGCGCACCGTCGAGGAAGCCGAGATCGCCGCGCGGGAGGCCATCGAGAAGGCCCGGATCCAGCAGGACCGCGTGGTCACCGACGCCCGCCTCGCGAACGAGGAGGAAACGAGGCGCCGCGAGATCGAGCGCACGCGCGCCGTGGACGAGGCCGAGATTGCCGCGCGCGAGGCCACCGAAAAGGCCCGCATCGCGCAGACGCTGATCGTCAATGTCGAGCGCATCTCCTCCGACGAGCGCACGCGCGCGCTGGAGATCCAGCAGGTGCGGACCATCCAGGAGGCCGAGATCGAGGCACAGCGCGCGGTGGAAGCGGCCCGCATCGCCCGCGAGCGAACGCTCGCCGCCGAACGTATCGCCGCCGAGCAGAGCACGCGGCAGCTAGAGATCGAGCGCAACCAGACCCTTGATGTCGCCGGCATCGCCGCGCGCGAGACCACGGAAGCCTCGCGCATCGCGCAGGAGGAACGCGTGCGTTCGCTGGAGATCGCCCGCAACCGCGCCGTCGAGGAAGCCGACATCGCCTCGCGCGAGGCGATCGAGGCCGCCCGCATCGCCCAGGAGAAAGCGGTTGCGGCCGAGCGCATCCAGGCCGAACGCGAGACGCGCGCGCTCGAGATCGAGCGCACCGGCGTATTGGAGGCCGCCGAGCTGAAGCGGCGCGACGCCATCGAGCGGCAGCGCATCACGGTCGATCTGGCGCTGGAGGCCGAGCGCATCAATTCGTCCAAGAAGCGCGAAGTGCTCAACATCGAGCAGAAGAAGGCGATCGAGATTGCCGACGAAGACCGCGTCATCGCCCTCTCGACCAAGCGTTCCGAACGGATCGACGCCGACCGGCAGGTCAAGCAGGCCGAGATCGTCGCCCGCAAGGAGGTCGAGACCACCGACGTCTCGCGCGAGCAGGCGCTGGAAGCCGCCCGCATCGAGCGGCGCCGCGCCATCGAGCAGCTCGAGGTCGCCCGCGTGCAGTCGCTCCAGGAGGCCGAGATCGCCTCCCGCGAGGAGGTCGAGCGTGCCCGCATCGCTTCCGACCGCGGCCTCGACGAGGCCCGCATCGGCCGCGAGCGCGAGCTGCGCAAGCTCGAGGTCAATCGCGAGAAGGAAGTCGAGACCGTCCTGATGGAGAAGGCCATCGCGATCCACACGAAGTCCCTGGAAGAGTCAGCAGCCAAGGCCTCCGCCGAGGAAGCCCGGATGCGCGCGACGGAAGCCACCGAGCGCGTCGTCACCGCGCGGGAGAGCGAGATCGCCAAGCGGCGCAAGACCGTCGAAATCCTGCTCGCCGAGAAGCAGGCGGAGGAGACGCGCATCGCCGCCGAAGCCGAGCGTGTGCGCGCCGCCGTCGAGGCCGAGGCGCAGCGTATGCTCAACGAGGCGGAGAACGTGCTGACCGACCAGGCGCGCTACTCGCTGTTCCGCAGAAAGCTGCTCGACCGCATCGAGGGCATCGTGCGCGAGAGCGTCAAGCCGATGGAGAAGATCGAGGGCATCCGCATCCTCCAGGTCGACGGACTCAATGGCAACGGCCATGGCAACGGTAATGGCGGTCGCAGCGCCACCGACGAAGTGATCGACTCAGCCCTGCGCTACCGCGTCCAGGCGCCGCTGATCGACTCCATTCTCTCGGACATCGGGGTCGAGGGCGGCAGTCTCGCCAAGATGCCGGGCCTCATCCGCGAAGCCCGCGATATGCAGGGTATCAAGGAGGCCGCAAGAAAGAGCGGCGGAGGTGCCGGCAGCGGCGGTGGCGGCGGCGACAAGCAAGCAACCTCCCCGCCTGCGACCGAGGGCGGCGAGCCGCCGGCCGAGCGCGGGCCGCGGAAGAAGAGCTGAGGTCTGAACCATGGCCCGCGTCTACGTCTCCACCGTCGTCAATGCCCGCAACGACCGCGTCTGGGCGCGGGTGCGCGATTTCAACGGCCTGCCGAACTGGCATCCGGCCATCGCCGAAAGCCGGATCGAGGGCGGCGAACCTGCCGACAAGATCGGTTGTGTCAGGGATTTCCGCCTGCGCAACGGCGACCGCATCCGCGAGAAGCTGCTCGGCCTCTCCGACTACGACATGTTCTGCACCTACTCGATCCTGGAATCGCCGATGGGCGTCGAGAACTACGTCGCCACCCTGCGCCTGACGCCCGTCACCGACGGCGACCAGACCTTCGTGGAATGGACCGCGGAATTCGACTGCGCGCCGGAACGGGAGATCGAGCTCATCAGCAACATCGGCGGCGGCGTGTTCCAGGGCGGCTTCGATGCCCTGAAGCGCGTGTTCGGAGGCTGACCGTGCCGCATATCGTCAAGAGCACGATCCTGGACGCACCGACCGACTCCGTGTGGGACGTGCTGCGCGATTTCAACGGGCATGATCGCTGGCATCCTGCGGTCGCGACCTCCGCCATCGAACGCGCGCAATCCGCCGACAAGATCGGCTGCGTCAGGCGGTTCAAGCTCAAGGACGGCTCGGAACTGCGCGAGCAGCTGCTGGCCTTGTCCGATCTCGAACAGGCCTTCAGCTATTGCCTGCTCGATACGCCGGTGCCGATGTTCAACTACGTCGCTCACGTCCGCCTGCTCCCGGTCACCGATGGCGACCGCACTTTTTGGCACTGGGAATCGCGCTTCACCACCAAGCCCGAGGACAGGGACCGCATCACCCATATGGTCGCCGAAGACATCTATCAGGCAGGCTTCGAGGCGATCCGCCGACATCTGAAGGAGGCCGCATAGCATGGCCGTGACGGTGAAGACCTTTGCGAACGCGAGCGAGGCAGCCGGAGCGCTGTCCTCGGACCGGAGCGCGCGCTATCTCGGCGGCGGCACGCTGGTGATGCGCGCGCTGAACGAGGGCGACGTCTCGATCTCGACGATCGTCCGTGCGCAGGACCAGGCGCTCACCCGGATCGATGCGTCCGGTCCGCGCATCACACTGGGCGCCGGCGTCACCTTCGCGCGCGTTCTCGCCGAGCGCGACCTCGCCTTCCTGCATGCCCCGGCCCGCTCGATCGGCGGTCCCGCCGTCCGCAACATGGGTACGGTCGGCGGCAATCTGTTCGCGCCGAACCCTTACGGCGATTTCACCGTGGCGCTGCTGGCGCTCGACGCCACGATTGCTGTTCAAGGCGGCTTCGGCTCGCGCGATATTCCGATCGAGGAGTTCCTGCAGGGACGCGAGCGCCAGGCGGGAACTTTGGTGCTGTCGGTGTCCTGTACGCGGCCGGCCAGCAGCGAGGCGTTCCGTTATCGCAAGATCGCGCGCATCAAGCCGAAGGGCGGCTCGGTGATCACGCTCGCCGCGCATCTGCCGGTCAGCGGTGGGCGGATCGCGGGTGCGCGGATCGCGCTGGGCTCGATGGCCCCGACGCAAATCCGCGCCAGAGCGGCCGAACGCGCGCTGGAGGGACGCTCGCTGGATGCGGCGACGATTGCTGCCGCCGCCTCCGCGGCAAGCGAAGGAACATCACCGTCCGACAACGCGCTCGGCAGCGCCTGGTATCGCCGCGAGATCGTCGGCGTGCATCTGCGCCGCCTGCTCTCGGGACAGGAATAGACGCCATGTCCAAGATACCCCTGCAATTTCGTCACAACGGTCGCGAGGTCGCGATCTTCGTCGACGGCGGCACCAATCTGCTGGTCGCCTTGCGCGAGTTGATCGGCGACATGACGCCGAAATTCGGCTGCGGCCAGGGGGGCTGCGGCACCTGCAGCGTTCTTGTCGACGGCGAGCTCCACCTCTCCTGCCTGACGCTGGCCGAAACCGTGGCCGGCCGCTCGGTCGAGACGCTCGACGGAATGAAGCAAGGCCCGAACCTGCATCCGCTGCAGCGCGCCTTCGCCGACAATTTTGCCGCCCAATGCGGCTATTGCACGCCGGGCATGCTGATGGCTGCAAAGGCGCTGCTCGATCGCAACCCCGCCCCGAGCCGCGAGGAGGTGGTCGAAGCCATCTCGGGCAACATCTGCCGCTGCACCGGCTACGAGCCGATCATCAACGCCATCCTCGCCGCCGCCGGCGGCCGGGTCAGCGCCTAGAGGGACGCGACCATGCTGGAACTGCGCAAGGACATCTTCGCCGACGAGCGAGACGATAACCTGAAGGAGATCGGCAAGGGCACGCAGCGGCAGGACATGCTCGGCCACATCACGGGCACGTCCAGCTATTTCAACGACCACAAGCTCCAGGGCATGCTGCACCTGAAGGTGGTCCGCTCGACGCAGGCGCATGCAAGGCTGCGCCGCATCGACACCACAGAGGCCGAGCGCTCCGCCGGCGTGCGCCGGATCATTCGCGGCGCGGACGTGCCACGCAACCTCAATACGCTGCTCAGCCTGATCAACTTCGGCAAGGACGACGAGCCGTCGCTGGCCGTCGACAAGGTCCGCTATAAGGGCGAGCCGATCCTCGCCATCGTCGCCGACAGCGAGCGCGAAGCGTTCGAGGCGATCGCGAAGGTCAAGATCGACTACGAGCCGCTGCCCACCGTGTTCGACGTCGAGGACGCGCTCAAGCCCGGCGCGCCCGTGGTCAACGAGACCTATCCGAAGAACGCCTTCATCTATCACGACGTCTACGATCACCAGCGCCTGCGCTTTGGCGATGCTGATGCCGCGCTCGCGACCGCCGACCACGTGCTCGAACAACGCTACCAGATGTCGCCGATCGAGCACGCGCCGACCGAGACCAACGGCGCCATTGCCGCGCCCGACACCAACGGCCGCTACGTCGTCTACACCTCGACCCAGGCGCTGTTCTTCTCGGTCGACACCTGCGCCAAGATTCTGGACGTGCCCTCCAACATCTTCCACTTCATCGGCGGCACCGTCGGCGGCGGCTTCGGCGGCAAGGTGGATACGCTGACCGAGCCGCTTGCGATCCTCGGCGCGATGCTGACAGGGCGTCCCGTCCGCTACGTGTTCGGGCGCGAGGAGGAGATGCAATACGGCCCGCCGCGCGGCGCCGAACGCATCTACATCAAGGACGGCGTGATGCGCGACGGCCGCATCGTCGCGCGCAAGATCCGCGCTTTTTTCGACAGCGGCGCCTATACGCGGCTGTCCAGCTACGCGGCGGTGAAATGCGCGGCGCACCTGCCGGGCCCCTACACCATCCCGAACGTCTATGGCGACGTCTATTGCGTCTTCACCAACCGCACGCCTGCAACCGCGATGCGCGGCTTCGGCGTCACCGCGATGGATTTTGCCATCGAATGCCAGATGGACAAGCTCGCTCATCTTGTCGGCATGGATCCCATGGAGTTCCGGATCCTGAACGCCTATCGCGACGGCGACATGAAGGCGCACCGGCGCGAGGCCAAGAACACCGCTCTGATCGAATGCGTCCAGGTTGCCGCCGAGAAGGCCAAATGGCCCATTCGCGACGAGTTCAGGCGCGCTTCCTCCCGCAAGGACGGCGGTGGCAGCCGCGCGGCCATCCCGCCGACGCCGACGGATTCGCGCAGCCGGCCGGCTGCGCCGGCGCAGCAGCGCACGAGCTACGACCGCGCGCCGGTGACGGCGACAAGAGAGCCGCCGCGCGAACCACCGCCGCCGGCGCCGCCACCTCCCCCGCCTCGCCCGGCTGCGCCATCGCACGGCGCGACCCGCTTTTCCTCAGTGTTCGGCACCAGGAGGCGCTGAGATGACCCGGCATCGCGGACGCGGCATGGCGTCGATCAACTACCCCATCGGCATGAATCTCGGCGGTGATCCGAGCCAGGCGCTGGTGCATTCCAACCCGAGCGGGAAATTTACCGTGGCTTTGTCGTCGATCGACCTCGGCCAGGGCATGAAATCGGTGACGCGGCAGATCTGCGCCGAGACGCTCGGCGTGCCTGTCGAGGACGTCTATGTCGACACCGCGGATTCCGACACCGGGCCGCATTGCATGGGCTCGTTCGCCTCGCGCGGTACCCATCGCGTCGGCAATGCCGTGATGGCCGCGGCGCGCGAGGCGCGCGGCGTGATGATGGAGGCCGCCGCCGAGGAGCTCGAGGTCAACGCCGCCGATCTCGAAACCGACGGCCGCGGCAACATCCACGTCAAGGGCGCGCCGCACCGCTCGATCTCGACCAAGGACGTCGCGATCGCCGCGCAGTTCAAGCAGGGCAAGACCATCTCCGGACGCGGCATCTTCCTGGTGCCGCTGTCGAACGTCGACCCTGAAACGGGCGAGATGTCCCCTGCGACCTGCTATGCCCATGCCTGCCTCGTCGCCGAGGTCGAGGTCGATGACGAGACCGGCGAGGTCGCGATGGTCCGGATGGACTCAGCCTACGAGCTCGGCCGCGCTCTCAACCCGCGCCTAGTCGAGCAACAGCTGGTCGGCGGCGCCTGGATGGGCATCAGCCACGCGCTCTACGAGACGCCGGAGCCGTATTATCCCGATCCCGTTCACGGCCCGCGCGATTTCGTCGAGTATCTGATGCCGGGCCCCGGCGACATCTGCCCGCACGACATCGCGGTGCTGGAACGACCTGCGCCTGATGGTCCGTTCGGAGGAAAAGGCCCCGGCGAGATGTGCGCCAATCCGGTACTGCCGGCCGTGGCCAATGCGATCTTCAACGCGGTGGGCGTGCGCATCGACGACCTTCCAATCACTCCGGAAAAGGTGCTGCGGGCGATCAAGGCCCAAGGCGGCGCGCGGCCGCAGGCGCGGCGCTGAGGCGGGCTCATGGCGGTTCGCAGCAACATCGTCGGCATCGACAGCCCGGAGGCGCTGGAGAAGGCGTTGCGGGCGGCCTATTACCTCGCCGACGAGGGACTGGCGACCGCTGCCTATCTCGGCCTCGCGCTGGGCAAGCCCTTGCTGCTGGAGGGCGCGCCAGGGGTCGGCAAGACGGAGGCGGCGAAGGCCATCGCCGCCGTGCTCGGCCGCCGTCTCATCCGCCTGCAATGCTACGAGGGCATCGACGCGGCCGCCGCGCTCTATGAGTGGAACTATCCGCGCCAGATGCTCGCGATCCGCCAGGCCGGTGACGAGAGCATCGACATCTATGGCGAGACCTTCCTGATCGAGCGTCCCATGCTGGCCGCGCTTCGCGCGCCGGATTCCACGGTGCTGCTGATCGACGAGATCGACCGCGCCGACCAGGAGTTCGAGGCCTTCCTGCTCGAATTCCTGTCCGACTTCCAGATCTCCATTCCCGAGCGCGGCACGGTGCGCGCCGCCGAGCGCCCCGTGGTGGTGCTGACGTCGAACCGGACGCGCGATTTGCACGAAGCCCTGCGCCGCCGCTGCGTCTACCACTGGATCGATTACCCAACTGCGGAGCGCGAGGCCCGCATCATCATGATGCGCGCCTCCAGCGTCGCCGAAACCACGGCCCGCGCCGTCGTCGCGGCGGTCGAGCGGCTGCGCCGCGAGCCGCTGAGCAAGGCGCCCGGCATCGCCGAGGCAGTCGACTGGGCGGAGGCGGCGACACTTCTCAACAAGGGCGGCGCGCGCTGGCCGGACGCCTTCAAGCGCTCGATCGGCGTGGCGCTGAAGGACGAAGAGGATCTGCACTTCATCGCGCCCCGGCTCGATGCCATGCTCGCGGAGGCCACCGCATGAGCCCCGAGCTGCAGCTCCCGCGCGCTGCCCGCATCTTCGTCTCCTTCGTGACGCTGTTGCGCGCCAACGGCTTCGCCGTGGCGCCGGAACAGACCACCGCATTCCTCACTGCCATCACGCTGCTCGGCCCGCGCGACCTCGGCGACATCAGGCAGTCCGCGCTCGCCACCCTCGCCCCGCCGCCGGAGCGCCGCACCACCTTCGACCGGCTGTTCGACCTGCATTTCCGCGGCAGCGAGGCCATCGAGCATGCCGCAGAGGGCGAGGACGACGAGACCGTCCGGCTGCAGGAGGAAGGTCGCGGCGACGAGGAGCCCCTGCTCTCCGACGACGCCAACGAGTCCGGCTTGACTGCATCGCGCAGCGAAGCGCTGGTCGAGCGCCGCTTCGCGCAGCTCTCCACCACCGACGCGCTCCGGCGCCTGGAGCGCGAGGCGCCGCGACGGCTGCCGCGGCGGCGCGGGCATCGCCGCATGCGGGCGCGCCGTGGGCCGTTCGCCGATCTCCGCCGCACCTTGCGCGACAGCGTCCGCAGCGACGGCGAGATCCTCCGGCTCGGCCACATGAAGCGGCGGAAGCGCCCGCGCAAGATCCTGCTGCTGATCGACGTCTCCGGCTCGATGAAGAGCCGCACCGAGGAGAACATGAAGCTTGCGCATGCGCTGGTGCAAGCCGCTCCGAATGTCGAGGTCTTCACCTTCGGCACGCGGCTGACCCGTGTCACACGCGCGCTTCGCCTGAGACGGCGCGAGCAGGCGCTGAGTGCCGCGGCACACCTGGTCAGCGACTGGGACGGCGGCACCCGCATCGGCGATGCGCTGCAGGCGTTCCTCGCGGTGCCCCGGTTCGGCGGCTACGCCCGCGGCGCCGCCGTCGTCATCGTGTCGGACGGACTCGAGCGCGGCGAGCCCCACGCGCTTCGCGATGCCGTCGCGAAACTGTCGCGGCGGGCCTGGCGCCTGAGCTGGCTGACGCCGCTGGCAACGAGCCCTGCGTTCCGCCCGCAAACCGAAGCGCTCGTCGCGATCGAGCGCTTCGTCGACGATCTCGTGGACGGCGGATCGAGCGCCTCGATCGTCGCCCACATCCTGGCACTGGGAAGGAGAGCTGCGTGAACGACATTGTCGACGGCCATCATCACATCTGGCGGCAGGCCGATCTGCCCTGGCTGACCGGCCCGATGCAGCCGCGCATCTTCGGTCCCTACGAGCCTATCCGGCGCGACTATCCGATCCAGGAATATCTCGACGATCTCAGGGACAGCGGCGTCACCCGCTCCGTCTATGTGCAGACCAATTGGGCGCCCGAGCATTTCGAGGAGGAGGCAGGCTGGGTGCAGCGCACAGCCGACGAACACGGCTGGCCGCACGCCATCGTCGCCTATGCCAATTTCGCGGCCGACGATGTCCGCCCGCAGCTCGACCGCCTCAAGCGCTATCCGCTACTGCGCGGGGTGCGCATGCAGCTGCATTGGCACGAGAACCCGCTGTATCGCTTCGCGGCGCGCCCGGATCTCTGCGCCGATCCCGTGATCCGTCGCAACGTCGCGAGTCTTTCCGAGTACGGTTGGAGCTTCGACCTGCAGGTCTTTACGCCGCAGATGCCAAATGCGGCGCAGCTCGCCGAATCCTGTCCCGGCGTGACCTTCATCCTTCAGCACGCCGGCATGCTCGAGGATCTCTCCCCGGCGGGACGGGCGGCTTGGCGCGCCGGGATGGCTCGGCTCGCGACCTGCCCGAATGTGGTCTCCAAACTGTCCGGGCTCGGCACCTTCATCCATCGCAACGATCCCGCGCATATCGCCGCCGTGCTCACGGATACCGTCGCGATCTTCGGCGCCGAGCGCTGCCTGTTCGGCTCTAATTTTCCGATCGAGAAATTGTGGACCAGTTATCGCGAGCTCGTCGCAGCCTTTCGCGCAGCCGCCGCCCCGTTCAGCGCGGCGCAGCAGGATGCGATCTTCAGGGCGACGGCGAGCCGCGTCTATCGGCTTTGACGGACAAGAAACGAGACGGGAGGGACACGAATGGCGCTGGAGATCAAGATCCTGGACTACGGCGATATCGAGCTGGAATCGAGCTTCCTGGTACTCGGCCGCGACTGCGGCCGCACCCGGCGCGTCCTCACGCTCGGCTTTTTGATCCTCGGCGGGAAATATCCGGTCGTGGTCGACACCGGTTATCGCTCCAACCAGATCATGGAGACCCTGGGCATGCGGGGTCTCCAGTATCATGAGAACATGATCGAAAACCAGCTCGCGCGCCACGGCGTGCGCATGGGCGACGTCCGCTTCGTCTGCCACACGCATCTGCACATCGACCATGCCGGCAAGGACGACCTGTTCCCGATGAACACGACCGTCGTGCTCAACCGCAAGGAGCTCGAATATTCCGTCTCCGGGCTGATGCATCCGCAATATCCCGCGCCGGACATCAAGCACCTGATCGACCGCCTCCATACCAAGAGCGCGCTGCGCTTCCTCGACCTCGAGATCACGGGCCCGATCGAGCTGATGCCCGGCGTCTACTGCGACGCCGCCAACGCCCACACCGAGGGCTCGATGAACATCATCGTCGAGACGGCCGACGGCATCGCCACCATCTGCGGCGACGTGATCTACGACTTCAACGATCAGATCGTCACGCCTTTCCATGAGATCCACGATTGGGAGCCGCGCACCACCGGCAACCACGGCACCAGCAAGCGCGCGGAAAAAGCCGCGATCAAGAAGCTGCTGAGCAGCTCGCGCTATTTGCTCCCGGTCCACGACCGTCCCGCCAAGATCGAAGGCGGCAATGTCGTGGGACGTCTGCACGATCAGGTCCCCGGACCGATCGTCCAGTCGCTGCCCGAGCGCAACTGGTTCCCGGCTTGATGTGTCGAGGTTTGGCCAATGACGCATGTGACGTTGCGAAGCGAGTTCGAGACCCTGATCGACCCCTATGCGCCGGTCGCACAGATCGGCACCGGCTTCGACTTCACGGAAGGGCCGATCTGGCATCCGGTCGATCATTATCTGCTGTTCTCGGACATGCCGGCCGACGTGCGCAGGCGCTGGGATTCGCGGCGCGGCGTCGTCGAGGTCAAACGCCCATCGAACAAATGCAACGGGATGACCTACGACGCCGAGCTCAACCTGATCGTCTGCGAGCACGCGACCTCGTCGCTGGTGCGCGAACGCACCGACGGACGGCGCGAGGTGCTGGCTTCGCATGTCGGCGGCCAGGAGCTCAACAGCCCGAACGACGTCTGCGTGCACTCATCGGGCGCGATCTATTTCTCCGATCCCTGGTATGGCCGCATGCCGGTCTATGGCGTCGAGCGGCCGCGCCAGCTCGGCTTCCAGGGCGTCTATAGGGTCGAGCCCGGCAGCGAACCGAAGCTCGTGGTCGATCGCAATCTGTTCGACCAGCCGAACGGGCTGTGTTTCTCGCCGGACGAGAAGCTGCTCTACGTCAACGACACCGTGCAAGCCCTGATCCGCTTGTTCGACGTCAACAGCGACGGCTCGCTGTCCAATGCACGCGTGTTTGCGAGTGGAATCAAGTCCGAGCTCGAACCCGGTCTGCCCGATGGCATGAAGTGCGACCAGCACGGCAATGTCTGGGTCACCGCACCCGGCGGCGTCTGGGTCTATTCGCCGCGCGGCGAACTGCTCGGCAAGGTCCGCGTGCCGGAGCTCGTCGCCAACCTCACCTGGGGTGGGCCGGACTTCCGCACGCTCTATCTCACCTCGACCTATTCGGTATACGCGATTCCAACCAAGGTCGGCCCGCGGCATGAGCCCTATATGAGCGGCAGGCGCGCTGGTGGCGGAACAAGCCCGAGCTCATCGCCAGCCTCACCTGTTCTGACCGAGGGCGAGATGCGGCTCGATCCGCAGCGCTGCGCCATGATCATCCAGGACCTCCAGAACGACGTCATCATGGACGGCGGGGCTTTCGCCGAGTCCGGCGCGCCCGGTCACGCCAAGCAGCAGCATGTCGTGGAGAATGTGCGACGTCTGGCGGAAGCCGCACGCGGGCGCGGTGTCGCCATCATCCATGTCTGGTTCGTCGTCGAGCCCGGCGCCCCCGGCGTCACGCTGAATGCACCATTGTTCGAGGGCCTCGTCGATAGCAAGGCGATGGTGCGCGGAAGCTGGGGCGCCGCGCCCGTGTCCGGCCTCGAGCCGCGGCCCGGCGATTTCGTGGTCGAGAAGATGCGCATGAGCGCCTGGGAAGGTACGCGGCTGGAGACGATTCTCAAGGCCACCGGCCGCGACATGATCATCAATACCGGCGCGTGGACCAACATGTCGGTCGAGCACACCGCTCGCACCGGTGCTGACAAGGGCTATTTCATGATCGTGCCCGAGGACTGCTGCTCGACGATGAATTCCGACTGGCACAATGCCTCGATCAATTTTGCCATGCAGAACGTCGCGGTCGTGACCAGGGCCGATACCGTCATCAGAGCGCTGGGATGAACAGTGGCGAAGTTGCTGCACCTGACCTGCTCGCCGCGCGCCGAGTCCGAATCGACGGCCGGCGCGCGCGTCTTTCTCGACGGCTTCCGTCAGGCTCGGCCGGATTGGGACATCGATGTCGTGGACATCTGGCGTGATCGGATGCCCGAGTTCGCCGGTCCGATCGTCGAGGCCAAATACGCGCGCATGAAGGCTCAGGGCTTCACCGATGCGCAGCGCGACAGCTTTGCCGAGGCGGAGCGAATGGCGCTGCGCTTCTCACTTGCCGATCGCGTGCTGATCTCGACCCCGATGTGGAACTTCGGTATTCCCTACAAGCTCAAGCAGTGGTTCGACATCATCGTCCAGCCCGGGCTCACCTTTCGGTTCGATCCGACGCAAGGATATCTCCCGCTGCTGCAGGATCGGCCGACGCTGGTGATCCTCGCCAGCGGCAGCGATTTTGCCACAGGCATGAACCGTGGTCGCACCGATATGGCAACGCCCTACCTGCGGGAAATCCTTCGCTTCATCGGAATCAGCAATGTTCGTTTCGTGCTGATCGGCCCAACCACTGGACCGCAGCAGCCAATCGATGCCGCCCGTGAAAGGGCCCATCGGCGCCTCGCTGCAATGGCTACGGCCTTCTAGAACTTCGCCTTGACGGCGCATCGAGCTGGATCAGATCAGGCTCGACTTGCCCCGGCTCAGCACATTGCCTGCCCCCTTGGCGCCGACGATCCGACCCTGGTGATAGACCACTTGGCCGCGGGCGATTGTCGTCACCGGCCATCCCGTGACCTCGAAGCCTTCCCATGGCGTGTAATCTGAGCCGTGATGCAGATCGGCCTGCCGGATGGGCTTCTTCAATTTGGGATCCCAGAGAACGATGTCCGCATCAAAGCCGACGCCGATCGAGCCCTTGCGCGGATAGAGACCATAGATCCGCGCGTGGTTGGTGGCGGTCAGCTCAACGAACTTTTGCAGGGTGATGCGTCCCTTCGAGACGCCTTCGGAGAACAGGATCGGAAGCCGCGTCTCTACCCCGGGGATGCCGTTCGGCACCCAGCGGAACGAGGTGCGCGCATTCGGCGTCAGCTTGCCTTTGGGATCGTCGTAACGGAACGGGCAATGATCGGACGAGAAGGTCTGGAACACGCCAGTCGTGATGCCTTCCCATATCGCATGCTGGCTCTCGACATCGCGCGGCGGCGGCGAGCAGACATATTTCGCGCCTGATATGTCCATGTTCAGGCCCTTCATGTCGTCGGCCGTCAGCGTGATGTATTGCGGGCAGGTTTCCGCATGCACCGGCAAGCCGCGCTGCTGGGCCCAGCGCACCTGCTCCATCGCCTCTCGGCCCGAGACGTGCACGATCATGATGGGAACGCCGATCACCTCGGCATGGCTGATGGCACGATGCGTCGCCTCGCGCTCGACGGCCTGGGGCCGCGAGGTGCCGTGATAATAGGGCGCGATATGGCCTTCACGTTCGAGCTTGCTGGTAAGGAAGCGGATGGCGTCGTAGCCCTCGCAATGGACCATGACCAGCGCCTCCTCACGGCGCGCCACCTCGAACACCTCGAGCAGCTGCTTGTCGCTGAGCACGAGGTCGTCATAGGTCATGAACACCTTGAACGAGGTGTAGCCGTCCTTGACGAGAGCCGGCAGCTCCTGGCCGAGCACGACCGCGGTCGGATCGGAAATGATGAGATGGAACGCCGTGTCGATATAGCACTCGCCCTCGGCAAGCTTACGGTAGTTCTCGACGCAGGTCCGCAGGGAGGTGCCCTTCTCCTGGAGCGCGAAGGGCAGCACCATGGTGTTGCCGCCGGCAGCGGCCGCGCGCGTCGCCGAGGCAAAGTCGTCGGCCATCACCACATCGGGGCCCGACGGCTGGGAGATGTGGACGTGGCTGTCGATGCCGCCCGGCAGCGCGAGCAATCCCGTCGCATCGATCTCGCGTGCCGCGCCCTCGATGCTGTCTGCAATGCTGACGATACGGCCGTCGCGAATGCCGATATCGGCGCGAAACTCGTCGCTGGCCGTCACGATGGTGCCGCCGCGAATGGCGAGATCGAGCTGCGTCACTGAGGCCTCCGTCACTTGATGGCTGGCATTGTCTGGAAGATCCGGCCCCATTGCGCAAGGGTCCTGACGTCGCCGCCGGCGAGGCCGAGGGATCGCCAAAGCGTCACCGCAACTGAGTCGAGCACGGCGATGTCCAGCTCCCGCTCCAGCGTGGCCGCCAGCGCGGCGCCGTCGAGATTGGTGCAGAGGATGACGATCGCGTCGGCACCCTCCGCCGCCACGGCCCGGATCATCTCGGCGATCGTCGCAGGCGCGACCTCGCCAAAGGAGAAATTGTCACGCAGCCCGAGATGCCGCTCGGCATGCGGAGCGACTCCCTCCCCGGCCCAGACCTCCGCGATACGTTGCTGCACGTCATCGGTATAGGGCGAGACCAATCCGACATGTCTGGCGCCGAGCGCGCGAGCGGCGTCAATGCAGGCCAGCGTGGACGTTGTCGCCGGGATACCCGTGCGCGCCGCGATCGCTTCGCACAGGCTTCTGTCGCGGCCGATCCCGAGCCAGCTTGCGGACGTACCGTTCCAAGCGATGGCGTCAACCTTGGCATCCGCCAGCAGGTCCGCGGCCGGAAGCATCGCGGAGGCATCGAACTGGTTCAGCGCGGCGGCGTCGAGCGCAATCTCGGTGACGCGGAAGCGCGAGAAATGCGCAGTGACGCCGGGAGCGTCGGCCAGCATGGCGCTGGTGACGGGCTCGAGCACAGAGTTGGAGGACGGCGTGATCATGCCAAGACGCTTGCGCATGTCGAAACTTTACGACGCCTGCGCCAGGCGCGTCGACTCCTCGCGGATCAGGGACAGGATGCGGCGCTTTGCGTCGTTGAACTCGGGGCCGGTGATGTCGCGCGGGCGCGGCAGGTCGAAATTGACCGCCTCCCGGATCCTGCCCGGCCGCCTGGTCATCACCACGATCTTGTTGCCGAGCACCAGCGCCTCGTCGACGCTGTGGGTGACGAATACGATGGTGCAGCGGCGCTTCTGCCAGATCGCGACCAGCTCCTCCTGCATTTCGAGCTTGGTCTGGGCATCCAGCGCCGCGAACGGCTCGTCCATCAGGATGACGCTCGGGTTCATCAACAGTGCGCGGGCGATGCCCACGCGCTGATTCATGCCGCCCGACATTTCGGAGGGATGATGATGCTCGAAACCGCGCAGGCCGACGAGGTCGATGAACTCCATGGCGCGCTGGTGCCGCTCGGCCTTGGCAACGCCCTTGAGCTTGAGATGGAAGGCGATGTTGTCGATCGCTGTCAGCCACGGCATCAGGGTCGGCTGCTGGAACACCACGCCGCGGTCCGAGCCCGGATGCTCCACCTGCTTGCCATCCACCAGCGTGCGGCCGGACGTCGCTTGCTCGAAACCGGCGATGATGTTGAGCAAGGTCGACTTGCCGCAGCCGGAAGGGCCGAGCAGGCAGACGAAATCATTCGCCTCGATGTCGAGATTGATGTTGTCCAGCGTCAAGAGGTCACGGCCGCGCCGCTTGTCGGAGAACACCTTGACGATGTTGCGAAGCTCGATTGCCGCCATCAGCCCGCCCTGCCTTGCACGGTGGTTGTCTGCTGCCAGCGCAGCGTGCGCGCCATGATCGCCTTGAGGCCGAGGTCGGAGAGATAGCCGAGCAGCCCGATCGATATCATCGCCGCGAGCACGATGTCGTAGCGCAGGAAGTAGTAGGAATCCCAGAGCACGTAGCCGAGGCCGCTCTTCACCGCGACCATCTCGGCCGTGACCGTCAGCATCCAGGCCGAACCGACCGCAATGCGCAGGCCGGCGAAGATCGATGGCAGCGCCGCCGGCAGCACGATGTCGGTCAGCATCTGCCGACCGTTGGCGCCCATCATCGCGCCGGCACGCACGAGATTGTGGTCCACGGTCTTGACGCCATGGATGCTGTTCATCAGCACCGGAAAGAATGCGCCGAGGAAGACCAGGAAGATCGCCGGCTTGTCGGCGATCCCGAACCAGATGATCGCGAGCGGAATCCAGGACACCGGCGGGATCGGGCGCAACATCTGCAGCGTCGGCTCCAGCGTCTTCTCGAACAGCCGGGACCAGCCGATCGCGACCCCGGCGAGGATGCCGAGCAGGCTGGCCAATGCAAAGCCGCCAAAGACGCGAAGGGCGCTGGCGAGCGCATCACGCAGCCAGTGCCCGGAATAGGTCTGCGTGGTCTCGTCGAAGCCGAACACCCAGTCGCCGAGCGCATGCAGTACCGCACTCGGCGCCGGCAGCAGCGCGGGCGGCAGCATGCCACTGCGGGCAAACGCCTCCCAGCCCGCAATCAGCAGCGCGGGGACGGCGAGGCGTTCGAGCCCCTGGAACGCCCGCGTCAACCGGAACGTCGGCCGCGCGGGCGAGACGTCAGTAACCGAGGTCATTCTTGGCCTTTCCCGTGGCCTTTTCCAGGAACGAATAGTCCATGTTCTTCTCCGCTTCCGCGGAGACGTCCTTGGAGATGTATTTGAGGTCGCGCATCATCGCCGCGATCGCCAGCGTCTGCGACCGATGGATCGCAGGATCGGGCGAGGCATTTTTCAGCGCCTCCGTCGCGACCGTCTTGTCGAGACCGGTGAGCTTGTTGATGACCTCGATCCACGGCCCCTTGTCGGCGATCAGCTTGTTGTCGAGTTCGACCACGGCGGCGACCACGCCCTGGACGCCGGCGCGCTGACCGGCGATCACATCGGAGCGGGTGACGATCAAGTTGGTCAAATTGCCTGCGGCCTGTTCATACGGCAGCACGAAGTGCTTGCCGGCACCGGCGAGCCGGATCTGCGATGCAAACGGCTCGACCGAACAGATCATGTCGACCTCGCCGCGCTGGAGTGCAGCGAGATGGTCGGACGGATTGGGAATGTTGATGAACTGGATGTCCTTGTTGGGGTCGACACCCTGCTTGAGGAACGCGCCGCGCATGTGGATGTCCTGCGCGTTACCGCGGGACGCCGCGACCTTGAGCGGCTGACCGTCGCTCTTTGCCTTCGCCACGGTTGCGTTGAACGCGGCCCAGTCCTCGGCCGGCAGGTTCAGCTTCGCGGAGGAGAGACATTCCGAGCCGCCGTTGATCTGGCCCGATACGGCGACGACGTCGAATCCTTTGTCGAGCGCGGTGATGTAGTGGAGATAGGTGACCTGCGCGACGTCGATGCTCTTCGATATCAAGGCGGTGAGAACGTCGTTCCCCGAGTTGAAGCCGGTGGCATCGACCTCGACGCCCTTGGCCATGCCTGGGATCAGCGACATCGGCAGGCAGTGCGCGCATTTGGCGTAGCCGAGCTTGATCTTCGCCGTCTGCGCCGAGGCGAGATCGCCTCCGCCAAGCATTGCCGCCATTGCCACTAGACCCAGTCGCAAACTCATCCGCATCGCTTACTCCGCTCCGAAGGCGCGATATCCGCGCATTGCGCAGGATCATCCGTCGCCCTTCGTCGCAACGCAATCCACTTTCTGCATGCTGCATACAATTTGCGCGCTATGCCATTGTTTTCAGCGAGATACGTCGATATTTTGAGCAAGCTAAGGAGCTGGAAACGGCTAAGATCAACGTGAGAAGCGAGGCACGCGTGCAGCCAAAACCGGAAGCGCCAAAGGGACGAAAGTCGCCCAAACTCAAGCGGATGGGCCTGCATGAGCGTGCCGCGGCGCGGATGCGGACGATGATCATTCGCGGCGAACTGCCACCGGGTTCGCAGACCCAGGAGACCTGGCTATCGAAGGAGCTCGGCGTCTCGCGCACCCCCTTGCGCGAGGCGATGAAAGTGCTTGCCGCGGAGGGGTTGATCGAGCTTCGTCCCAACCGCAGCCCGCGCATTGCCGGTATCGCGGCGGACGGCATCTCGGAATTATTCGAGGCGCTCGCCGGTATCGAGCGGCTCGCCGCCGAACTCGCCGCGGAGCGCGCGACCGAGCGCGACCTCGCCCGCCTGCGCACGCTTCAGGCCCGCATGGAGGGTCATCACCGCAGCGGCAAGCTGGACGACTATTTCGCCATCAACGGCGAGATCCACAGCGCCATCGTCCGCATGGCCCGCAACACGCCGCTGCGGGAAGCCCACGAAACGCTGATCTCCCGGGCCGAGCGCGCGCGATATCTCGCCCTCGGCGCCGACCGCCGCTGGAGCAATTCGGTCGACGAGCACGCCGATATCCTGGCCGCGCTCGAAGCGCGCGACGGCGAGGCGGCCGGCCGCCTGCTCGGCGCGCATGTCGCGCGTACCGGCACGGCCCTGCTCGAAGTCCTCGCCGCCTCTCAGGCTAAGCAGACGGCGGCCTGAACCATGAAGCTGCTGTTGCTCAACCCGAACACCAGCGCCGAGGTCACGCACCTGATGATGGGTGTCGGGCAGCGGGCGGTCTCGCCCGGGACGGAGCTGATCCCCTGCACCGCGACCCGCGGCGTACCCTATATCGCGACACGTACCGAGGCGCAGATCGGCGGCGCCATTGCTCTGGAGATGCTGGCCGAGCAGCACAGGAGGGTCGACGCCGCGATCATCGCGGCCTTCGGCGATCCCGGCCTGTTCGCCGCGCGCGAGACCTTCGACATTCCCGTGATCGGCATGGCGGAAGCGGCGATGCTGACCGCCTGCATGGCCGGGCGCCGCTTCGCTATCGTCACCTTCGCCCAGGCGCTCGGGCCCTGGTACGAGGAATGCGTTCGCGCGCATGGATTGTGGGAGCGTTGCGCCGGCATCCGGATGCTCGATACGCCTTTTCAGGCCATCTCCGAGGTCGGCACCGAGAAGGAGGACGTGCTGGTCGAACTCGCCCACCGCGCCATCGTCGAGGACAAGGCCGATGTGCTGATCTTTGCCGGGGCACCGCTCTCCGGCCTCGCCGAGCGCGTCGCCGACCGGATTCCCGTTCCCGTGGTCGATCAGGTCATCGCCTCAGTGAAGCAGGCCGAAGCGCTGGTTGCCTTGCATCTGCGCAAGGCAGCGGCGGGAACGTTCCGCCGGCCCGCCGCCAAACCGACCCTCGATCTCGCCGCTGCGCTCGCCGCGCGGATCGAGCATCGCGACAGCTGATCAGAAAGGCGGCCGGCGATGCGAAAAGCCCAATTCGTTCTCGAGAACACGGCCAAAGGCAAACAAGCGGGATTCGCCGCCCGGCGGCGCGATGATCTGAATGCCGAAGGGCAGTTCGCTCGCGTCTCGTCGTACCGGCATGGTCAGGACCGGAAAGCCGACCAGCGACACGATGAAGGTGACCGCGAGATAGTCGATCGGCGTCTCCAATGCCGCCCCGTCAATTGCGGTGACATCGCTGATCTCGTTCGGCCAGGGCAAGACGGCCGCGGCCGGCGCAATCAGGAAATCGGTACCGATGAACAGCTCGCGAAAGCTGCGGTAGATGGCCGTGCGACGCCGTTCGGCGTCGAGGTAGTCCTGCGCGGACAGTTTCGCGCCGGCCTCGATGTTCCAGATCACCGTCGGAGTGAGCTCCGCACGCCGGATCCGCAGCAACTCGCCATAGCTGTCGGCGATGTGCGCAGCGCGCAGCACGCGGAAGGTTTCGACCGCGCCGCTACAATCGGGCGAGGACGGCACGATTTCGGCGACCCGGGCCAGCGCCGCACACGCGGTGGCGAAGCGGGCACGAACGTCGCGTGCGACCAGTGCAACGCCGAAATCGGGCGTGACGGCGATCCTCGGACGTTCCACGTTCGTCCAATCGTCGCTGCCGAGGCCGATCGACACGGGGTCGCGCCCATCGCCTCCCTCGCACAGCGACAGTGCAAGCGCGAGGTCATCGACACCGCGGGCCAGGAAACCGTGGGTGGCGAGCATGTCCCAGCCGAGCGGCCGGCGCGGCGACGGAATGCGGCCGGGCGTCGGCCGGATCGAGGCGACGTCGCAGAAGCTTGCGGGCGTACGCACCGAGCCGCCGAAATCGGTGCCATGCGCCAGCGGCACCATGCCCGCGGCGACCGCGACGGCAGAGCCGCCGGACGATCCGCCGGAGGTCAGCGCGGGATCGTAGGGATTGCGCGTCGGCCCGCACAATCGGTTGGTGCAGACCGCGCCGAAACCGAACTCCGGCGTGTTGGTCTTGCCCAGAATGATCGCACCGGCGCGGCGCAGCCGCGCGACCACCAGATCGTCCTCGGCCGGAACGTGATCGCGAAACAACATCGATCCATAGGTCGTCTTAAGCCCGCCGGTGTCGGTGAGGTCCTTGATCCCGGTAGGCACACCGTGCAGCGGACCGATCGGCTCCGATGCCGCATCGCAAATCTGCGCGGCGCGGCGAGCACCGTCCGCATCGACAGTCACGAACGCCGCCAACTGACCGTCGAGACTCGCAATCCGCGCAAGATGCGCTTCAACGGCATCACGCGAGGACAGTTCGCGCCTCGCAATCGCGCGGGCAAGCTCCGTGGTTGTCAGGTCGCAAACCGATCGATCCGATGTCATCGGGCCACCATGCCTGAGCGCGCGCCGAAAAGCGACAGGCGCGGGCATGAGACTTGCTTTCTCCTCTGGGATAACGGGAGGCAACACCATGGCTGAAACGCAAGGCGGCCGATCGCTCGTCGTCGATGCAGTCACCCACCGATACCCGAGTGGCGCGCTTGCAGTCGAGAACATCAATCTCGACATCAAGGGTGGCGAGATCATCGCCCTGCTCGGCCCGTCCGGCTGCGGCAAGACAACGCTCTTGCGTATCATCGCCGGCTTCATCGCGCAGACGCAAGGACGGATCATCATCGGCGACGACATCGTCGACACGCTGCCGCCGAACCGCCGCGCCGTCGGCATCGTCTTCCAGAACTACGCACTGTTTCCGCACTTGTCGATCAGCGAGAATGTCGCCTACGGCCTCGCCGCCCGCGGCATCGACAAGGCGACTCGCCAGCGCGAGGCGCAGCGCCTGCTGGAGCTGGTGCAGCTGCCGACAATGTCCGAGCGGCTGCCGCGGCAGCTCTCGGGCGGCCAGCAGCAGCGCGTGGCGCTGGCCCGGGCGCTCGCGATCAAGCCGTCGATCCTGCTGCTCGACGAGCCCTTTGCCGCGCTCGACAAGAATCTGCGGCTCGACATGCAGATCGAGGTCAAGCGGCTGCAACGCGTCTCCGGCATCACCACGCTCATCGTCACTCACGACCAGGAAGAGGCGCTGTCGATGGCGGACCGCGTCGCCGTGCTGAGCCACGGCAAGCTCGAGCAGTTCGGCACACCGTCCGACGTCTACGACCGGCCGCAGACATTATTCGTCAACACTTTCGTCGGTTCGACCAACCGCATGCCCGGCGTGGTGGTTTCGGCGGACCGTACCGCCGCCAAGGTGCGGCTCGACGCCGGCGCGGAGATCATCGCACGGCCCGCCGGAGGAGCGCTCAGTGAGGGTGGTCGCGTCACCGTCTGTATCCGTCCCGAGCATCTGCAATTCGTCGGCGACGAGACCGGCTTTGCCGGTGTGGTCGGCATGTCGCTGCCGCTGGGAGCCACCGTCGTGCACGAAGTCGCAACTGCCGACGGCTCCGGCGTCAAGGTCTCCCAGGCGCGCATCGGCGAGACGCGCGCGCTGCAGAACGGTGCTGCGGTGCGCCTCGCGCCGCTCGCCCCATCGCTCGCCAACGCCTTTCCCGCAACGCTTTAATTCCAGTCTTTGTCCAGAGGGGAGTTTGATATGATCATGAACCGCAGAAGCCTGCTGACCACGGCGCTCACGCTCGGGGCCATGAAGGCGTTTCCAGGCTTGAGCTACGCCCAGGCGCGCCCGCTGGTGTTTGCGACCTTCACCGGAAGCTGGGAGGAAGCTCACAAGGCCGTGCTGGTACCGGCATTTCGGAAGGCCAACGCGAACGCCGCGATTGTGCTCGATCCCATGCTCTCGGTCGACCAGATCGCCAAGGTCAACGCTGCGAAAGCCAATCCGCCGATCGACGTCATGCTGCATGATCCCGGCCCCGCACTCGTCGCCATCGGCCAGGACCTGGTCGAGCCCTATCCGGTCGAGAAAAGCGCGCATTACAAGGACCTGATCGCCGAGGCGCAGGAGCCGATGGGCCCCGCCCCGTTCTTTCAGGTCGTCGGCCTCACCTACAATCCGGAAGCCGTCAAGACGCCGCCGACGTCATGGGCGGATCTCTGGAAGCCCGAGTTCAAGGGCCGCGTCGGCATCACCAACCTCAACTCGACGCTCGGCACCGGATGGCTGGTCGAGATCGCGAAGATGCGCGGCGGCTCGGAAGCCAATGTCGATCCGGCCTTCAAGGCGCTGGAGGAGCTGAAGCCCAATCTCGCCGCGGTCGCCGCCAATCCCGGCGCACTCGCGACCCTGTTCCAGCAGGGCCAGATCGACATCTCGCCCGGCAACTTCAACGCCATCCAGATCCTGAAAGCGCGCGGCGTGCCTGTCGAGTTCGTGGCGCCCAAGGAAGGCGCCATCGCCTTCAAGACCACGATCCACATCGTCAAGAACTCGCCGAACCGCGAGCTCGCCTTCAAGCTGATCGAGGCGGCGCTGACGCCGGAGGTGCAGACCACGCTGATGAACCCGCCCTATCTGATCGTACCGACCAATTCCAAGGTCACGATGGGCGGTGAGATCGCGCGCGTGCTGGCCAAGGACACGGCCGAGCTGAAGAAGAAGTTCGTGTTCCAGGACTGGAAGAAGATCAACGAGCAGCGCTCGGCCTGGATCGAACGCTTCAACCGCGAAATCAAGATCTAAGACCTTGAAGGTTTGAATCATGGGTGCAGCACCGGCATCACGCGATGTGACGTCCTACGGGATGGGATTGGCAGCGCCGCTGGCGCTGTTCTTCCTCCTCTTCTTCGTCGCGCCGCTGCTGCAATTGTTCTGGCTCTCGCTACACAACGACACGGCCGGGCTCCACTGGGGGCTCGGCCAGTACCTGCACTTTCTCACCGATCCATTCAGCCTGGGCGTGCTCGGCTCGACACTGCTGCTGGGCGCCGAGGTAACCGCCGTCTGTCTCGTGCTCGGCTTTCCCATCGCCTGGCTCTATCAACGAGTCGGACCAAAGCTTCAGACCATCATCATCCTGATCGTGTTGCTGCCGCTTCTGACCAGCGTAGTCGTCCGCACCTTCGCCTGGATCGTCATCCTGGGCCGCCAGGGCATCATCAATGCGACACTGCAATCGCTCGGGATCATCGATACCCCATTGAAACTGCTCTATACACAGTTCGGCGTGGTGATCGCGCTGGCGCAGGTGCAGATGCCGCTGATGACGCTGCCGCTGATCACCGCGCTCGGCCGCATCGACCCCAATCTCGACGATGCCTCCTGCTCGCTCGGCGCCGGAAGCTGGCGAACCTTCTTCCGCATCGTGCTGCCGCTGTCGCTCCCCGGCGTGATCGCCGGCTGCACGCTGACCTATGCCGCCGCGATCACCGCCTTCATCACCCAGTCGCTGGTCGGCGGCGGTCAGATGCTGTTCATGCCGATGTATCTCTATCAGCAAGCCTCCACGCTCCAGAACTGGCCGTTTGCGGCGGCGATCTCCATCATCTTCCTGCTCGCCGTGCTCGCGGTCGTCTCGGTCTTCACCACGCTCGGCCGCCTGTCGCGCGGCTATGGAGGCACGTGATGAGCGGCCGCAGGCGCACCCTGGAAGCCCTGAGCTTCGAGCTGGTCATGACCGTGACCGCGGTGATCGCGCTGATCATCATCATCGCGCCGTCGCTTGTCGTTCTGATCGTCTCCTTCACCAGCGGCTTCTCGCTGCGCTTCCCGCCGCCGGGCTATTCGCTGCGTTGGTACGCCGAATTGTGGAATGCCTGGCAGCTGCATTTCGCGGCGAAAAACAGCCTGATCGTGGCGTTGTGGGCGACGGGCCTCTCCGTCGTGCTCGGCGTCGCGGCGGCGCTCGCAATCTCGCGGTCGCGGACGCTGTCCGCGCGGCTGCTCGATTCCCTCTTCATGTCGCCTCTGGTCTTGCCGGCGCTCGCCTTCGGCCTTGCCGCCCTGATGCTGTTCTCGCTGGTCGGCCTGCCGGTGTCGCCGCTGACGCTGGTGATCGGGCACACCGTGGTCTGCGTTCCCTATGTCGTGCGCAACACGATTGCCGCGCTCGCCCAGCTCGAGCCGACCCTGCTCGAAAGCTCGGCCGTCCTGGGGGCAAGCCGTCTCTACACGTTCCGCCGCATCGTGCTGCCGCTGATCCGGCCCGGCATCATCGCGGGCGCCTTCATCGCCTTCATGTCGTCCTTCGACAACGTGCCGGTGTCGCTGTTCCTGCGCGATGCCGCGACCGACATGCTGCCGATCCGGATGTGGCAGGATCTCGAAGGCAAGCTCGACGTTACCATCGCCGCGCTCTCCGGCGTGCTGATCATCGCCACCGTCGCGCTGGTCGCGGTCATGGAGCGTGTCACCGGCCTGTCGCGGCGGCTGACCAACTGATCAGGCACCGCGAAACAGCGAGTAGCCCCAGCGCGTGAATTTCAGCGGCAGATGAAAATGCTCGTCAACGTTCTTGATGCGGAACCGGAACGGCGTCACGGTCAGGAAGCCGTCGCTGTCGCCAAAGAACTCGCCGAGATGAAACAGCACCTCGTACTCACCGGCCATCACGCCAGCGCCTTGCGCGACGGGATGATCGAGCACGCCGTTGGCGCCGAGCCGCCCGTCGGCGATGCGCGAGGAGTCCGGATCGATCCGCCAGATCTCGACGCGCAGCCCCTGTGCCGGGCGCCCGCTCGCCACATCGACTGCGTGAATGGAAATGCCGCCTGCCACGTTGTTCCTCCCATGAGCAAGCCGCCATGGTAGACGGAAACGCGGCAGTTCGGCCAGCACCCGCATTGCTGCCGGCCCTTGGCGCGATGACCTTGCTGCAGGCCCTCGTTGCGTTTGCCTTGTTCGCGCCTGGCGTGGTCGCGCCGCGCGCCCATATCGAGGTCTGGCAGCTCTCGATGTTCTCCTGCGCTGTGTTCGCCGTCGGCATCCCGGCCTCGTTCTGGGGCGGCGGCTTCATCGCGCGGGTCGGCTCGCTGCGGATCGCGAGCCTGTGCGCGGCGGCCATCGTCGTCGCCATGGCGCTGGCCGCGCTCGGATCGACCGCCGCCCTGCTGGCCGCGGGCATCTGCCTTGGCCTTGCGATGGGACCCGAGACACCGGCGAGCGCGGCGCTGCTGGCGCGGCTCGTAACCGCCGAGCGGCGCACCTTCGTGTTCTCGGTGCGCCAGACCGGCAACCAGATTGGCGCCGTCTGCGGCTCGCTGGCCCTGCCCGCGATCGCCATCGCGTTCGGGCCGGCCTGGTGCTATGCGGTGGTGGGCCTCTGCGCGCTGCTGGCGATCGTTCTGTTTGAATCGTTGCGACCGGCTTACGCCGTCAAGCTCGTCCCGCCTCCAAAGCTCGATCTCCGCGCGCGGCTGGCGCTGATGACAGCAGACCGGCGCATCGCGATGCTGGCGTTGGCCTCGATGCCGTTCAGCGCGATGCAGGTGTCACTCAACACTGTGTTCGTCATGCTCGGCACCCGCGAACTCGGCCTCAGCCATATCGAGGCCGGCATGGCGCTCGCCTGCGCGCAAGCCGGCGGCCTCGTCGGCCGGCTCGGTTGGGGATTTGTGGCGATGCGGCTCGATGCTCCGCGCATGGTGCTCATCGTCATCGGTCTCGGCATGGCCTTCTGCGCCGCGCTGCTCGGCCTCGACGGCGGATCGCTCAGTCGCAGCTGGCAGTTCGCAATTGCTGCGCTGTTCGGCTTGACGGCCTCGGGCTGGAATGGCGTCTTCATCGCCGAGATCGCCCGCCTCGCCCCGCAAGATCGGATCGGCGAAACCACCGGCGCGGTGCTGACCGCATCCTATGCCGGCCTGCTGGTGGCGCCCGCGCTGGTATCAATCCTTGATGGTGTGGCCGGCCTCGGCGCGGCATTCTTTGCCTTGGCGTGCCTGGCCCTCTGCGGCACGGTGGCGCTGATCTGGGGAGGCCGTGACAATGCCAGCGCATAGTGCCCGCGAGATCGCGGCCGATGTCGCAGCCGGGCGGACGAGCGCCGTCGAAACCGCAAAGGCCGCGCTCGCGCGGATCGAGGCCGCCAAGGCGTTGAACGCGGTCGTCGCGATCGATCCCGCACGCACGCTGGCCGACGCTGCGGCGGTCGACGATCGGCTGCGTGCCGGCGAGGCGATGCTGCTCGCCGGCGTCCCCGTCATCGTCAAGGACAACATCTGGGTCGGCGGCTGGCGTGTGACGCAGGGCTCGCGCCTGTTTCGCGATTTCATCGCACCGTGCGATGCCATCGCGATCGAGCGCCTGCGCAAGGCCGGAGCGATCGTCGTCGGCATCGGCGCAACATCCGAGTTCGCCTGCAAGGGCGTCACCACCTCGCCGCTGTATGGGCCGACGCGGCACCCCCTCGATCCCGCGCTGACGCCCGGCGGCTCATCGGGAGGCCCGGCCGCGGCCGTCGCCGCCGGCCTCGTGCCGCTCGCGATCGGCACCGATGCGGGTGGCTCGAGCCGCAGGCCGCCAGCCCATGTCGGGGTCGCCGGCTTCAAGCCGTCCTATGGCGCGATCCCCTATGGGCCGGGCTTCGCCGAGCCCTTTTTCGGCCTCTCCGTCATCGCGCCGATCGCAGCCGATGCGACCGATATTGCGCTGGCGTTCGAAGCCATGGTCGGCGCTGATCCGCGCGATCCGGATTCTGCCGTCGTTGGAGGGCGGACCGAAGACGTTGGCGGTCAGCGCATCGCGTTCTCGCCGCGCCTTGGCCTCGATGTCGCGATTGATGACGTCGTCGCGAAGGGGCTCGCTTCCGCCATCGACCGCCTTTCCGCGGCAGGCTTGTACATCACGCAACGCGATCCCGTCTGGCCGGCAGGCGCCACGGAAGACGCCATCATGCCGCTTCAGCATGCGGGTCTCGCGGCACTCTATGGTGATGCCTTCCGCAAGGATCCGACCGTCTTCGATCCCGACATCGCCAGGCAGATCGAGCGAGGTCTCTCCTGGTCGGGTGCTGAGGTTGCCGGAGCGCTACTCGCGAGCGCCGCAATCGCCAATGCCTTCGCGGCTTTCTTTACCGAAGTTGACCTGCTTCTGACGCCGACGGTGCCATGCGTCGCGTGGCCGCTGACGCAGCTCGGCCCGGACATGATCGGCGGAAAAGCCGTGAGCCCGCGAGCCCACGCGGTGTTCACGCCCTTTGTCAATCATGCCCGCCTGCCGGCCATTTCGATTCCGTGCGGAACGGATCGGTGCGGCCTTCCATTCGGCCTTCAGATCATCGGAGCCCGTGGGCAGGACCGCTCGCTGCTTAGAGCAGCGCAAAAGATCGAGGCCGTCCTGCGAGTGTAAATCCTGCCGTGACTGAGTGGCACATCGACCTCGAACACCTGCTCGCCTGCGTATCTCAGATCGCTCGGCCATGATGGCCTGTCCAGCCGACTGCGAAACCGCTCGTATCGGTCCAATGCCTTCTGTTTCAAGCCTGCGGGACCAACTCCTCGATCGACCGGTCCATCAATGCATCGTGTGCGATGCCTCCGACAATAGTCCTGAAGAAGTTCAGAGTGAAGCGACCGTAAAGAGCGCCTAACCCGGATCCCGAGGTTGCAAAGCGATAGGAGGCACCGAGAACACGCGCGATCTCGAACAATCCCATGAGCTCGTGGTACACCAGCGCCGACTGAATGCCGAGCAGGGGCAACAACAGGGACTGCAAACCGACGCTGGTCATGACGCCCTCGCTTCGGGGCGCGGCAACGGCAGGAATTGCGCAAGGTGAGCACTCCTCCACTGATATGGCGTATTGCCGGCGAAGCGCTTGAAGACTGTCGTGAAATGAGCCTGGGTCTGGAACCCGACGGTCAAGGCGATGTCTACGAGCGAGATGTCCGACCGCTGCAGCAATTCCTGAGCACGCTCGATCCGCCGCTTCAGCAAATATTCGTGCGGCCGCATGCCGACGGCCGCACGGAACTGCGCGGCGAAGTGCATACGGCTGAGGCCAGCAACCGCGGCCAGATGCTGCAAGGTGACCTTCGCGTCCAGATTGTCGTCGATGTACTGCATGACGCGCTTGAGGCGCCACTTTTGCAACGACCGCACCGCCCGGCAGGCGTGCCCTCCGCGGTCGCTCTCGGCCGGCTCGGACTGGCCTCGTCCGGCCGTTGTCCCACCGCTGGCCTTGCGGGTCAGAATGGCCAGGCGCAATGCGTCGACGAGAATGGCGGAATGGGGATTGTGCATGGCTTTGGTGGCCGCGAGGGCATCCGAGAGGCGGCGCATCACCGGGTCCGCGGCCCCCTCCGCACCCGTCTCCCGATCGGACTCCGCGGACGCGTGCGCAAGACGTTTCGCGGACACCCTGAAGCTCGGCCTGCCGCTGGCAGATCCCTGCACGCCCGGTGCTGGTGGCTCGATGGCCAGCGCAACATCCAGATGCACGAGAGAGAGCATCACCGCCTCGTCGCCGGAGCGCGACGAATGTTTCGATGACCGCAGCTGCGCGCCGTCGATGGGAGAGACGTCCATCGTGGCGGCGACATGATCCTTGGCATTTTGCGGGTATGATATCTGCAGCGACATCGTCGAACCTCCTTGTCCCAATTCGCACCAACAATGCCTGGCCGGCTTGTCCGAATGCTATGCGAGCAGAGTAGTTCGGCGATCCGCGCGCTCCATTCTACGCGCGGGTGCATGGATAAGGTCTGGGGTTAACCGAGTCATACGTAGGTATGACCCGGAGCGAGAGGGCGAACGGAACACTCCGCCCCACGCTCGAGCCCTGAAGCTCCCCCTGCCTGCGGTAAGTTGACGCGTCTGCGATCGGCAAAATCACCGATAAGCCTTGTTCCACTGGGGAATTTCCGTGTCGCCGCCGTCGCTGAACTGGGCTATCCACGGGGTCTTCCAAGAGGGCACGAAAATCAGCTTGCGGGATATTGTGGACGCCATCAAATCGCGGCATCAACGCGGCTGCAATGCGAAGAAACCCCACCTGAGACGATGACGAACTTTGATCGGCCCACGGGCTCGTCCATGAGCCGCGCCGGCCTGCGGTTCTGGTCCGCCGTCCTCGCCTTCGCGGTGTTCATGGTCGACGTGCTGACGCCGCTCGAAGGCGCGGTCGCGGTTCTCTACGTCGTTGCGATTCTGCTCGCGGCGAGGACGAACCGGCGCAACGACATCATCGTCGCCGCGATCGGCTGTGCCGCCCTGACGATCACAGCGTATCTGTTATCGCATGACCACGAGCCCATCGGCTCACCGGCCCTTCGTGCCCTGGTGAGCCTCGCGGCCATCGCAATCACAACACTGCTCGCGCTCCAGAATCATGCCGCAACCAATCGCCTGGCGGCGCAGGCGCGCCTGCTCAACCTGTCGCATGACATGATCTTCGTCCGCGATCGCGCCGGCGTGATCAATTTCTGGAACAAGGCCGCCGAACAGACTTACGGCTGGACCACCGACGAGGCGCTCGGGCAGATCGCCGACAAGCTTCTGCGAACCAGCTATCCCGACCGGAGGGAGGTCATCGAGGCCACCCTGCTTGATACCGGGCGATGGGAAGGCAGGGTTGAGCAGCGCACGAAGGCCGGTGCCATACTCGCGGTCGATGCGCGCTGGGCCCTGCAACACGACCATCTCGGCAAGCCCGTCGGGGTGCTCGAAACGCACACCGACGTCACGGACCACGTGGCGGCGCACAGTGCGCTCGTGCAGAGCGAGCAACGATACCGCCGAATGTTCGACGCAAGCCGGATCGGCGTCGTAGAGGAAGACTGGAGCGGACTACGGACCGCGCTGCATTCGTTACCGTCCCGAGGGGCGGACCTGCGCGACTATCTGGCACGACATCCCGATTTCGTCCGCCATGCCCGCGGACTTGCCAGAATTACCGACGTCAATCCTGCCCTGCAGAAGATGGCAGGGGCGAGCAGCTCTGCGGCCTTCATCGAGAACGTGGACAAGCTGCTGGGCGAGAACGATCGCAGTTTCCTCGACGCGCTGGTGGCATTCGCGGAAGGAGAGCAGTTCCACGAAGGGGAGAGCGAGCTCGTGCGCCTCGACGGGCACAAGGTCCCCGTGCTGTTCACGATCACCTTTCCGCCTCAATCCGACGAAGATCACAATGTGCTCATCTTCGTCGTCGACATTACCGAGCGTCGGCAGGCGCAGGATGCGCTGCTCGCGGCGCAAGCCGAGCTCGCTCATGCTGCGCGCGTTGCAACCCTCGGCGAGCTCAGCGCGTCGATTGCGCATGAGGTGAACCAGCCGCTCGCGGCGATCGTCACCAGCGGCGAGGCCGGCTTGCGGTGGCTGCGGCGCGACGTCCCCGACCTCAAGGAGGTCACGACGTCGATCGGCCACGTCGTCGCTCAGGGGCGCCGCGCCAGCGAGATCGTGACCCGCATCCGCACCTTCCTGAAGAAGGCCCCGCCCCAGCGGGATATGCTGCAAATCGGCGAGATCATCGAGGAGGCGACCGCGCTGGTCGCGCGCGAACTCGCCAAGGACCAGGTCACCCTCACCGTCGAGTCGCAGCACGATCTGCCACCGATTCGCGGCGACCGGGTCCAGCTGCAACAGGTCCTGGTCAACCTTCTGATCAATGCGGGCCAGGCGATGTCAGGCCAGCCCGGTTCCCGCACCATCACGCTGCGGGCCGGCAACGAGGACAGCGAAACCCTCGCCATCATGGTACAGGATAGCGGCCCGGGCATCCAAGCTGAGGACCTGCCGCGCCTGTTCGATCCGTTCTTCACGACGAAGGATGGCGGAATGGGCATGGGACTTGCGATCTGCCGAACCACGGTGGAAGCTCACGGCGGCCGGTTGTCGGTGGCGAGCACTCCGGGCTCGGGAACGACCTTCCACCTGACATTACCATTTAGCCAAGAACACGCCTTGCCATGACCCGACCCAACCAGGCGCAGCCGCCCGCCCAACCATCCAGTGCATTGGTGATCGTCGTCGATGACGACGAAGGTATCCGCGCCTCGCTCGACAGCCTGTTCCGATCCGTCGGCCTGCAAACGCGCCTGTACGGCTCGCCCGCCGAATTGCTTGCCGGTTCGCTGCCCGACGGTCCCGGCTGCATCGTGCTGGACGTCCGCCTCCCGGGCGTGAGCGGGCTCGATCTGCAGAGCCAGTTCGTCCGGCAGGGCATCAGCTATCCGATCATCTTCATGACCGGCCACGGGGACATTCCGATGTCGGTACGTGCCATGAAGGCCGGTGCCGTCGACTTCCTTTCAAAGCCGTTTCGCGACCAGGACATGCTGGATGCCGTGACCGCAGCGCTCGAGCGCGACGCGCAGCACCGTGCCGAAGCCGCAGCCAAGGAGGACATCCGCGCCCAGTACGAGACCCTGACGGCGCGCGAACGCGAGGTGATGGGCCATGTCACCGCCGGCCTGATGAACAAGCAGGTGGCGGCCCTGATCGGCCTCAGCGAGATCACGGTTAAAATCCACCGCGGGAACGTCATGCGCAAGATGGGGGTTAGGTCATTGGCCGACCTCGTTCGCAAGGCCGAGGCGCTCGGAGTTTCCCAGACCCGCAGGACTACGGACCAAACCTGAGTATAATTTCGGCGGTCCGGGCCCCGGGTGCATAAGGCGTTATCGGCCGCGCAACGGGAGATATCCTCCTTGCCTTGCGGAACACCGCGGTCAGGATTGTGCGCAAATGGCCAAGACCCCTGTGATTGCGATTGTGGACGACGATGAAGGCGTTCGCACTTCGCTTGCGAGCCTGGTGCGTTCGCTCGGCTACGAGGCCGATGCCTACGAGTCCGGCCTGGACTTCCTGCGGCATGCGCCGGGAGACGATCCGGCATGCATGATCGCCGACGTGCAGATGCCGGTCATCACGGGCGATGAGCTGCAGGCCCAATTGATCGCCGCCGGCCGCCGCTTCCCGATCATCTTCATGACGGCATTTCCAAGCGAATCCGTGCGCCAGCGCGTCATGGCCGCAGGCGCGCATTGCTTTCTCGGCAAACCCTCCAGCGGCGATGAGATCATCCGCTGCCTCGAAGAGGCTCTGGCAGGCCACGCGCCGTAGCCCGCTTATTCGTCCCTCGCGCAACGGCCCTCCTCCCCAACCAGACGTGCATTCCGGCAACCGGGTTGGCGGACCGGAAATACCGGCGGGAGCTGCAAACCTCATAATCGTCGTCGACTTTTTCGACTTCGGCCGGGCGGCACGCTCTGCCGAAAAACGGATGAGGCACGATGCCCGTGAACGCCACCAGTGCTGCCGCGCCGTCCCCGTTGGTCTTCGCCGGCTTCCCGGCAAGCTCCTGGACCTTCGCACTGCGGGTATGGCTGGCGATGATGCTCGCACTCTATGCGAGCTTCTGGCTCGAACTCGAATCCCCCTCGTCGGCGGCCTTGACCGTGGCGATCCTGGCTTTGCCGACACGCGGTCAGGGCATGGAAAAAGCCGGTTACCGGCTGCTCGCGACGGCGATTGGGGTCATGGCATCGATTGCGATCGCCGGCGTGTTTTCTCAAACCGACGGCCTCCTGCTCGCCGTGCTCGGCATCTGGGTCGGGCTCTGCGTCTATGTCGCCGCCATGCTGGACGGCAATCGTGCCTATGCGGCGGCGCTCGGCTGCATCACCGTTGCCCTGATCGCCATCCAGCAGATCGACACGCCGCTCCAGGTGTTTCCGACCGGCATTGCGCGCGGTGCCGCCATCGGCATCGGGGTGCTTGCGGTGGCGCTGGTCAACGAGGTGCTGGCCGCGCCGGACTATCATCCGGTACTGGCAGGCCGCATCGAGGCGCTGTACGACCGGGTCAAGGCCCACACGCACGGTACCGACCGTGACTCCGCGGTGGCTGCAGCGAGCCTGTTGCACGACATCGCTGCGATACGTCCGGAGATCGCTAGCCTTACCACGGAATCGAGCATCGGCACGGCTCGGACCGCAGCCGCGCGTTCCGCGCTGGTCGACCTCGTCAGCCTCCTCTCCCTTGGGCGCATGCTCGCGGCGCTCCCGGTCACGTCCGCCTCAGCGCAGAGTGCGAACGGCCCGGACCAGAAGGCGGCCAGGCTGACGGCCATTTCCCGATCCTGGCTCCGCAGCGAGATCAGCCATAAGCTTGCCCAGGTCCGCAGCAGCCTCGATGCGCTGCACCAAGGGGTACGTCCGTATCATGCATGGCGCGCGCCGCTCTACCGCTCGCGCCGCATTGCGGCGGAAACCGGCGCAAGGGCCGCGATCTCGTTCGCACTGATCGGGCTCTTCTTCGTGTTGACGGGATGGCCGACCACCGAACTCTGCCTCTCGCTCGTCGCGGTGATCCTCGGCCTCGGCTCGACGGCGCCCGCGCCACGCACCTTCACGAAGGTCACGGTGATGGCGATGCCGATCGCCTGCGCGCTGGCCGGCATCCTGAAATATTTCGTCTTCAACGGCGTGTCCGACTTTCAACTGCTGGCGATCGGTCTCGCGCCTGTCGTCATCGGCTTCGCGCTGCTGATCTCGTCGCCGAACCCGCTGCCGTCTTCCCTCGGCCGGCTCACCCTGGTGTTCACGATCGCCGTACTCGCACCGACCAACCCGCAGAACTACGACCCCGAGGTGTTTCTCGTGACGAGCTTCTTTGCCTGCCTGTCGTCCCTGCTCGTGCTCGCAGCGCAGACGCTGCTTCCTCCATTGTCGGGCGACCAGCGAGTTCGCCTGCTGTTGCGAGAGGCTACGAGCGAGCTGGGCCAGCTCGACCGCTGGCGAGTTCGAGACCTCGCGCCAGAGGAAGCCGCGTTTCGCGACGCGGGGCGAGTCGAACAGATTTTGAGCGCAAACGGCGCCTCGGCTCTCAATGGTCAGATCGCGGCGAAGGCGATGCGCTGTTTCGACCAGGCTGAGAGCTTGCGACGCTGCCGCGCCGAACTGGAGCGGCTGACCCAAGGTCCGCTCGCCCGAGTGGTGCAGGACGCTCGAGACGCCCTTGCCCAGCGCAACGGTGCCGCGATCCTTGCCGCTGCCGAGGCGCTGAGCAAGGCGGCATCGCAAAACAACCTGTCCGCCAATTCGGCCATCGCCGCGCTGATTCCGGCAAGTACCATACTTGCACCATCGCAGTCTCCAACAGACCCCAGCCAAGGCAAGCAGCCATGACAACTACATATCGGGAGCTCGTCATCGGTGGCGTGCTCATTGCGCCCATCGTCTCCTATGCCGCAATCGCGCTGCTTGCGTTCCTGATGCTTCGCCCGCTGCTGCGCATCGTCGGTTTCGCGAGAGTCTTCAGCAACCCGTCGCTGGCCGAGCTTTGCCTCTACGTGGCGATGTTCGGCACGCTCGCGCTGTTCTTCTAGGGAGAAGTGCCATGGAAGCCACCCTGCCTCGGGACGTCACGCCGCTTCATCGCGAGCCCTCAGCCGAAGCACCAGTCGATGCCGCAGACGCCGTGGACGGTTCAAACGCGCCGCAGACCGTGGCGCGCGACACCAGCGATCGGGCACCGGACAGCATCAGACCCTCCGCATGGGCAACGCCCGCCACGAGGCCACTGCGCCAAGCGGTCGGCCGCTTCATGCGCGGTGCCGGCAGGCACCTTGCGACTGTCGGCATCGCACTGGTCGCAATTCTCATAGCGGCTTCAACCTGGCAGCACTACGTCACCGCGCCCTGGACGCGGAACGGCACCGTCCGCGTCCAGGTCGCGAACGTGGCGCCGCAAGTGGCGGGCAAGATCGTGGAGCTTCGGGTGGCCGATAACCAGTTCGTCCACAAGGGCGACGTCCTCTACGTGATTGATCCGTTCGACTTCGAGGTTGCCGTTCGGGTCGGCAAGGCTCTGGTCGACCAGCGGGCGGCGGACCTCGTGGTGAAGCAGGCCGAGTTCGACCGCCGGCAGCACCTGTCAGATCTTGCGACAACGCCCGAAGAACAGCAAATCTATGCGGGCAACGCGGCGCAGGCGAAGGCTGCCTACGAGGCTGCGGCGCACCAGCTCGCACAGGCGGAGCTGAACCTGAAGCGCACGAGCGTGGTCAGTCCCGTCGATGGTTACGTCACCAACCTCCTGTTGCGCGCGGGAGACTATGCCGTCACCGGCGTCAGCAACGTCTCCGTGATCGATTCCAACAGTTTCTGGATCGACGGCTATTTCGAGGAAACCAAGATGGCGCGGGTCTGCATCGGCGATCGCGCCGAAGCCCAACTGATCGGCTATCCCAAGCCGATATTGGGACATGTGAAGACCGTGACGCGCGGCGTCAGCGTGTCGAACGCCGCCGCGGGCACACAGGGCCTGCCCAACGTGGACCCGATCTACACCTGGGTGCGGCTCGCGCAGCGCGTACCGGTTCGCCTCGCCATCGACACCGTGCCACCCGATGTGCCGCTCGTCTCCGGCATGACAGCGACGGTAACGATCCGGCAGCCCTCCGCGAGCGAGGGCCAAACCTGGCTCGACCGGTTCCGCGCGAACTTCGTCGATCCCGTCTCCGATCTGTTCGGCGCAGGCCGCCCGCCTCGTCCGGACTGCCTGCAGGCGACATCGCAGCAACGCCCCGAGGTGGACGTCCTTCCCTATACGCGCGAGCCCGCGGCGGTTCCCCCGGCAGAGAAGATCGCACCCGGCCTGACGCCCGGCATCGACGCCTCGCCACGCCTGCCCTGAAACAGGCCAGGACGCCTGACCTGGACGAGACGCACCATGTGTCTCGTCCCCTCCCGCACGCACCAGCGCAGCAGCCAGCACGCTAGTTCCGTGCGGCGGCCTGACCTCGACACCACAAAGGCCCGGTCTCACGTGCTGCGTACGGGCCTCGCGTGGATCATGCGAAATGAGAAACGGCGGGGGTTCATGAAATACTCTGGCTACGGGATCGGCGATGGTGTGCGTGTTAAGTGACTGAGACCCCCAAGTCACGGCTCGAGCCTCCCTCCTCCCTAGGCATCCGAGCACTTTTAGGGGCCGTCCTCCCCAAGGGACGGCCCCTTTTTTGACGGCACAATGCGCGATCGAGGCCATCGTCCCGTTCGGGATTTTCCGGCGCTAGAGGTCGACGTGACGCGTGAGCCAGGTGCGGACGCCCTGAAGGCTCCTGAAATCATCCAGCGCGTGCGCCGGAACTCCGTGTGCGGCTTCCGCCGCCATGCCGCTCAGCGCGTGTCCCGGCCCGAGCTCGAGAAACCCTGTCGCACCCGCTTCGACACAGGCTTGCAGGCAATCGGCCCATTGCACGGTCCGCGAGATCTGCGCGGCGAGTTTGTCGAGACCCGTCTCGGGGGAGACGACCGGAGCGGCATCGATTCCGCTCAGAATGCGCGCACCGGTCCGCGGCGGGAATATCACCGATGCCTCGTGCAAGGTCTGACGAAAGACGGCGGACGCCGCGGCGAGGCGTTCGGTGTGGGAGGCGACCTCGACCGGCAACGCAACGATCCTAGCGTGCATCGCCCGCGCGTCTCGGGCAAACTCGCTTAGCGCCTCACGACCGCCGCCGACGACAAAAGCATCACCCGGATTGACGATGGCGACCGCCGTGCCGTGTCGCTCGCAAAGGCGATCGACCTCGTCCCGGGAAGGACCGCGGACGAAGATCAGTCCGTCACCGGCGCGCGTGGCCGCATCCATCGCCTCCGCGCGACGCGCCACCAGATCGAGCGTTGCGGTCGCGTCAAACAGCCCGCCGACACCCCAGGCCGCGACCTCGCCGACACTGTAGCCGGCAATGATGGCGTCAGGCGGAATGGCATCTCCGAGCGCGGCCGCGGCGGCGAGGGCTTGCAAGGTGCACAGAACCTGGCCAGCACGATTGCGATGCAGGGCATCGTCGGATTCGGCGTGCACAAAATCGCGCGGATCTCTGCCGCCCAGCAATGTCGCCGCATGCGCGAACAGGGGCGCGGCCTCCGGCGCATCGCCCGTGAGGGCGAACATGTCGCGATGCTGCCCGCCCTGCCCCGAACAAAGGATTGCCAATGTCATGGTCGCGCCCTAATGCGGAAAGAGCAGCGCAATCACAGTCGCCAGCGTCGGGACGCTGAATGCGGTGCTGGCGATAACCATGGACCCCACCCTTGCGGAATCCAGCCGGTAGTTGACCGCGAACAAAATCCCGAAGAAACCCGAGGGAACGGCGGCGAGCAGAATGGCCGTCTTCGCTGTATCCTGCGCGATCGGAAGGACGAGAATGACCGCGACAGCCAACAACGGGCGGACGATGTCCGAGGCCACCGTTGCAGCGCTGATCTTCCAATCCAGCCGGAACGATTGCGCCGACAGAATGGCTCCGGTGAGGAACAGGGCGACGCCGGCAGCCGAGCTTCCGATCAGGGCGAGGCTCGCGTGAGCCACCGCGCCGAGGCTCACGTCCGACAACGAGAACACGATGCCGAGCGCGGGCGCCAGCACCACCGGCTTGGTGATCGCACGGCGGACCGCCGTCAAGATCTGCCGCGCCGCCATTTCTTCGCCACGAGCCTTGGCGACACCCATTTCCGCTACGATCAGGGTCAATGGGCTGATGAGGATCGAGCCCGCCGCCAATGCGACGGCAACCGGAACGGCGCCGGTTGGACCCACGACTGAGGTCATGATCGGAAGACCCACCCCGGCGAGATTCGGGAAGCCGATCGTCAACGCCTGCAGGGACGCCTCGGACCGGGAGAGCTTGGAGAGCCGGCGTGCGGCAAGATACCAGGCAAGATAGAGCAGCAGCATCGTGATGCCGAGCACAAGGAAGAGCGGGACCTGGTCGATCATCTCACGGCGCGACGCCGAGGCGGTCGCGGCGAACAGTGAAGCGGGCAACGCAAAATCCATCACGAGCGCGTTGAGAGCGTCGACATGGAGATTGTCGACGACATGAAGTTTGCCGGCGGCGTATCCCAACAAGAGAACGAAGAAGATCGGCACGAGCGCCATCAGGATTGCATTTGACATCATCGGCATGGGCTCTCATGGGCATCGACAAAGAGCGTCATCGCGAGCAGATCGGCCGATCCACCCGGGCTGAGACGACGGGCGACGAAGCTGTCATGGATCGATTGCGCACGCGCACGCCAACCGGGCACGCTGACGCCGCCGGCATCGATGAAGCAGCGCGCCGCATCATGCGCAAAACGAAGGCCGTCGAACCCACCGCGATGCAGGAGGTTGGTGTCTTCGACCGAGGCGATCAGGGCAAAGCATGCCTCGACCCGGGCGGCTTCGGTATCTTCCGACACGGTATGCGCCACCCTGCGCAGCGCCGGCAATCCGATCCGATAGACGCAGGGAAATCCGTTCGCGGCCTCGGTACGCGCACCGCCGGCGCGAAAACGGCGTCGGGCCGCGCTGCCGTGGCTATGCAACAGCACCGGACCGTCGAGAATGCCGTCGCCCCACAGGCGCCTCACGACCTCGCCAAGCGAAAGCTCGGGATCGACCAACCCGCCGGCCCTCGCACCGGCCGCCGCGCACAACAGGCCGAGCCCGAAGATCGCGCCGCGATGCGTGTTGACGCCAGAGGTCGCTGCAAACATCGCCCGCTCGGCCTCGAGGCCGATGATCCGCAGCCGCCCCATGCCGCAGCCGCGCGCGCCTGCATCGGCCAGGTGCTGAAGATGGGGCTCGATCGCCGCGGCACTGCGACGGAACGTGCCGGCATCCATATCATTGTGACTGCCATTGTCGATATGACTCACGAGCCCCGGCTTCGGCCAGGTTTCCAGCTCCTCGACGAGGCAGCGGGTGGCGATGGCGCCGATGGCGGAAACGTCGGGCGAGATGCGCGGCCGACGCTGAACCGACCTTTCCAAACCTCGCATGGCCGCGGTGATCATGATCCCCTCGCTCCGGAAATGAATCGATTCCTGCCGAGCAGGATCACGCTCTCGATGCTCTTCACCAGGAGCTCGCTCCCGCCGCCATGGAGCTCGCGCCAGTTCGCGGCAGCACCATCTGCGCGCATCAGTTCGCCATCGATCCGCATCGGAGCTTCATTCTCGATCGCAGCCACATCGGCAACGAAACGATCGACGTCAGTTTCACCGCGAAACTCGAACAGCACATCGAGGTCCGATCGGTCCGTCACGTAGTCGAGCCCGGTGAGCGATTGCCAGGCCAGGCTGCCGAAGACGCGCGCGTCCACCGAGTGACGAAGCTCCAACCGGTCGAGCCGGTCGAGCGTCGGCCACCAGTTGCGCGGCGCGTAAGCCCGCACCTGCCGCAGTGACGGCGGCCTCGCTACCGAGACGACGTGGTCGATATCAACCAGGAGGGAGATCCGCTTCTTGCCGGCCGAGGGCGGTAATGGCAGGCCCAGTGCAAGACCGGCTTCCTCGTATGGCAGAGCACGCCGCCTGATCGCCGGCCAGCCCATTTTGGACCAACGTGCGACCAACGCATCGGCAGCGAGATCGCCGCGCGCTTCCAGCATCGCGCGCCATCCTGCCGGGCTGACGAAGACGAGGTCATGACGACCCGGTGAACGTTCACCTTGCTTGCAGGGCCAGGTCACGAACCCGCTCCGCAATATCAGCGGCCTTCAGCCGGCCTCCACGCGCCTTACCAAGCGCATCCCGCTGGTCTCGCGCGGCCGGCATGTCGGCCAGCAGCGCCTCCAATTGATCGGCGAGCGAGACGTCGTTGCCCCATGTCATGTGAACCGCGCCCATCTGCACGAGATTGGACAGCCCCGGCGCGAACACCGGCGTCGACTTCGCCTTCTCCTCGAGCGCTTCCATCGATAGCTTGGTGACCTTCGCCATCGACGGCAGGTCCATCACTGCAGGGTGTGCGCCGGGCAATCCGATCAGCACGCGGGTTGCAAGTCCCGTCGCGAGCAGAGCGCCCGCCGCCGAGTGACCGTAGAGAAGGCCGATGGTCGGGCGGCCGTTCATGTCCGCGTGGATCAACACTTTCGCCAGATGCGCAAGGAATTCGTTCAGCCCGAGCAACTCGTCGCGCTTGCTCATGCGCTGGCTGTCGCTATCGACGAGCACCAGGATCGGGCCAGAGTCCCGGCCGATCGACGCCAGGATATGGCCGGACAATCTGATCGCCTCGTCGACGCCCAGTGCGGTTCGATCCGCGACACCGAGGACGAGCATTTTGTCGCCGCGTCGCAGCGTCGCCGAGCCGAGAAGGACGCCTTTGTCGTTCCTGATTTCATGGCCCTTTGGGAACAGCGAGGCGAGAATGTCATCGAGCGTCACGGCTGGTCCTCCCGATCCTGTCGGCGAGCGTAATGAACTGATCGGCCGGCAGCTCCGGAACCGTTTCAGCATGCGCGATGCCCTGCGCCGTCCAGATATCGACCGCATCCAGGCAGGCGCCGTAGCGGCTTAGCCGGTCGGCAAGCCGCTCCTGCTCTGCCTTCAAGCTGTCGAGGCCGAAAGGTCCGATCTGGTCCAGCAGTTCGAGCGCGGCTTCGCGGAAATCCTGCACGTTATCATCGGCAAAGACATCCGCGGCGCCGAGCAGCCGGCGATGCTTGCCGCCCATGGTTCGCCAGACCAGCGCGCGGTCGCGGGAGTCGAACTCCTCGACGCCGCGATTGGTCTCGATGACCTCGGGGCCCGACACCGCGATGCGCCCGGGCTCCGAGACGGCGAGAGCCGAGCAGCAGCCTGCGATCAACCCACCGCCGCCATAGCATCCGGACCGGCCGCCGATCAGGCCGACCACCTTCACGCCGGCGCTGCGCGCCTCCATCACCGCCCGCATGATCTCGGCGATGGCGAGCTCGCCCGCATTGGCTTCCTGCAACCGGACGCCGCCGGTGTCGAACAGGATCAGGACGGGGATCGATGCGATCTGGCGCGCCGCGCGGAGTAACCCGATCAGCTTGGCGCCATGCACCTCGCCGAAGGCGCCGCCCATGAAACGGCCCTCCTGTGCGGCAACGAACACCGGCGCGTCATCGAGGCGGCCATGGCCGACGACGATGCCGTCGTCGAACTGCTCGGGCAGATCAAAAATCTTCAGATGTGGACTGACCTCGCGCTGCTCGGGACCGATGAACTCGACGAAGCTGCCGACGTCAAGCAGCAGCTCCAGCCGCGTGCGGGCCGACGCTTCGTAGAAGCTGGTGCTGCGGGCGCGCTCGGCCGGTGTGACGTCCCTGAGTGGTGTGGTCATTGGCCGTTCTCCGTGATCAATCGCACTGCCTGCGCCAACCGAAGCGAGACCGTATCGGGGCGCGCGCCGCCGTCATTGATCGAGAATCTCAGCCCGCCGGGCGAATAGCGTTCGACGAAATCGCCGATTACGGCGGTCCAGACCTCGCCGAAGCCAACCGCCGCGGTCCTGATCTCGATGGTGCATTCCGCATCCGGGAGGACGCGTTCCACCAGCACCTCCAGATTGCCCGAGGCGACAACGCCGACGATCGCGCTCTGCCTGGCGCCGCCGGCTCTGGTGCGAACGCTGTGCTGAAACCTAAGATCTTCCATGGCCCGTCCTCACCAGTTCCTGAACTTCGACGGCGGCGCGTAGAGTCCGCCGGACCAGCGCACGAGGTCCTTGATCGAGCGCGCCGCGAGCAGGCTACGATCCGCATCGAGCGGATTGATGCCGAGGTCCTCCGGGCGGCGGATCACCCCGCGTTCGCGCAAGTGCGCGACCATGCCGTGATCCCGCCGACGGCCGACATCGGTGTAGCCGGCAACGCCGCGGATGGCCTGCTCACGCTCCTGCGCGCTATGGCACAGCAGCAGATTGGCGACGCCCTCCTCGGTGACGATGTGCGTGACGTCGTCGCCATAGATCATGATCGGCGCGAGCTCGAGCTCCAGCTTCTCCGCGAGTTCGATGGCATCGAGCTTCTCGACGAACAGCGGCACGTTCTTGTCGCCGAACGTCTCGCCGATCTGCACCACCAGCTTGCGGCCGCGGCGCATCAGGGGAGAGCCGTCGGGGTCGGACTCCGCCCCGGCCTTCAGCCAGGGCTCGCTCGGATGACGCCGGCCGCGCGCATCCGCTCCCATGTTCGGCGCGCCGCCGAACCCGGCGATGCGGGAGGTGGTGACGGTCGACGAATTTCCCTGCAGATCGATCTGCAACGTCGAGCCGATGAACATGTCGCAGGCATAGAGCCCGGCGGTCTGGCAAAAGGCGCGGTTCGAGCGCAGCGAGCCGTCGGGGCCGGTGAAGTAGACGTCGGATCGGGCGCGGATGTAGTCGTCCATGCCGACTTCCGAACCGAACGAGTGGATTTGCCGGACCCAGCCGGATTCGATCGCGGGAATGAGTGCGGGATGCGGGTTCAGAGCAAAATGGGTTGCGATCTTGCCCTTGAGGCCGAGCCGCTCGCCGAAGGTCGGCAGCAGGAGCTCGATCGCGGCCGTGCTGAAGCCGATGCCGTGATTGAGCCGCTGCACGCCATAGGGAGCATAGATGCCCTTGATCGCGAGCATCGCGGTCAGGATCTGTCCCTCGGTGATCGCGGCCGGATCGCGCGTGAACAGCGGCTCGACGAAGAACGGCTTGTCGGACTTGACCACGAAGTGGACGCGATCCGCCGGGATGTCGACCCGCGGAACCTGCTCGACGATCTCGTTGACCTGGGCGATCACGATGCCGTCCTTGAAGGCCGTTGCCTCCACCACGGTCGGCGTGTCCTCGGTGTTCGGACCGGTGTAGAGATTTCCGTCATGGTCGGCGCTGACGGCAGCAATCAGCGCAACGTGCGGCGTCAAGTCGATGAAGTAGCGTGCGAACAGTTCGAGATAGGTGTGGACCGCGCCCAGCTCGATCTTGCCGCCGAACAGCATGCGCGCGATGCGGGCCGACTGCGGCCCGGAATAGGCATAGTCCAATCGCTTCGCGACGCCGCGGTCGAACAGATCAAGATGCTCGGGAAGAACGACGCCCGACTGCACCATGTGCAAGTCGTTGACCCTGGAGAGGTCGACCGCGAGCAGCGCGCGACTGAGCAGATCGGCCTGCTTCTGGTTGTCGCCTTCCAGGCAGATCCGATCGCCCGGCCGGATCACGGCTTCGAGCAGGCGCGTGGCATTGCCCGCTTCCACGACTTTGCCGCGGGCAAGTCCGCCGCCTGCGGCGATGCGGGCATCACGCGTGGCGCGGTTGTTCTGCCAGCTCGTCATGGCCTTTGCTCCTTGACGCGCGTCAGGTCACGAACCGGTCCTCGACTTGCGCTGGTCTTCTCGATCACGCTCATGGAATTCTCCGGGGGTGGGCAGTCAGGCCGGCGGGAGTGCTGCCTCTCCCGCCGGCCCTCCGTTCACCGGCCGTGCGTCAGGACCGGCAAAAAAGCGGCGTCAGCGAGTGACCGGTTGATCGATGCTGCGCGCTGCGCGCGTGATGACGGCCGCCACTTCCTTGGGATGTGACTCGTAGACCGAGTGGCTCGCGCCCGGGATCACTGTGGTGTGGCTCTTGGCACGCTCGTAGTACCAGCGCTCCAGATCGGGATTGATGATCTGGTCGCCGCCGGCAACGATGCCCCAGCTCGGCTTGGTCTTCCACGCAGCCGCCGTCAGTGGGGTGCTGAACACCTGTGCCGCGGCCAGGACCTGGGAGCGTGCCACGAACTCGGCGCGCTCACGCGGCAGATCGGGCGCGAACAGTTTCGGGAATTGCACCGGATCGAGATAGGTGAACTTGTCCGGCGTGACCTTGATGACGCCCTCGGTCTTTCCAAGCACGCTCGGTGTCTTCTTGCCGAGCGCCGACTCATCCTCGCCGACGTCGGGGGCGTGCGCGGCGACGTAGACGAGGCCGGCGACTTTGGGATGGACGCCGGCCTCGGTGATGATCGAGCCGCCATAGCTGTGGCCGACGAGGAGTGTCGGACCATCCTGGAGATCGAGAATCCGCTTCGCTGCCGTGACGTCGTCGGCGAACGACGTTTCCGGCTCCTGCACCATGGTCACGCGGAAGCCTTCCTTGCTCAGGATTTCGTAGACCGGCTTCCAGCCGGACGCATCCACCCAGGCGCCGTGCACCAGGACGATATTCTTAACGGGTTCCGCACGCGCCGGGGCGACGCTCGCGAACAGGGAAAGGGCTGCAGCAAAGGCGAGACCTGCGTTGAGATGCTTCATGTCGGGATCACTCCGGGTTGGAACGATGCGACACTACGTTGGCCGCTTGCCCGCGTATTTCGGCAAACAACGGCCCTTGCCACTTCGCACGCCGGGAATTATCGGCCGCAGCTCTGATCCAGCTCACGCTCCGGTTTCTCTGATGGCACGATCTCGTGCGCATGCAAAGCAGCCGACGTTCGCAAGCGAAAGACGGCGCGTATCGGTGCTGTCATTCGAGACAGACGTTCGCTAGCGACACGAGAGGATCGACAATGACATCGAATTCACTCATCCGGATTGCAGCTGCCACTATAATGCTGCTGCAGGCGGCATCCCCGGCCCGCGCTGCGTCCTGCGAAAATTCGATCGGGCGTGTCCAGGCACAGCTGGACGCCGCGATCGAGAAGAATGCCGGCGCACATGGCTGGAGCCCGGAAAGCCTCGATGCACTGCGCAGTCATCAGCCCACGCCACGATCGCTGGCGCAAGCGGAAGGCGCGAGCGGATTGTACCTTCGACACGCGCTCGATGCCCTCGACCGCGCACGCGCCGCGGACAGCTCCAGCGACATCGCCACGTGCCGCCGGGAGCTGTCCGAGGCAAAGCGACTGCTTCGGAAGGGGCCCCAATGATCCCGGGGGTGGATGGCTTTCGATCGTGCGGCCAGACAGCGGGACGTGCATTCAGGGAATACCGGCACGCCGGCCGCTCCCTATCGTTCCGTACACATGAAAGAATCCGGAGCAGCCCATGCGAGAACAGCTCTCATTGAACAGGTTCGGATGCCGCCGATCTGCATCGATGCATCTCGGCGTGGCGCTCGCAACCAGCCTGATTTGGCTGATCCCGGCCGCGGCGAATGCGCAGATGACGCTGCCGACGACGCTGCCCCCTGTCGGCATGTCTGCAACCTCGCCGCTCAACCTGGGCTCCACGCGGCCAGAAGGCATTCCGCTGGGCTCGACCGAAATCGCCACTCCTGGCGTATCCCCGATCAATCCTTCGCAAGCAATGACGAACTGCCCCCCATCAGGGAATACCGGATCGTCGGGGGCCTTGTTTGACGGCGGCGGCCTCTCCGGAAGCCCGCCACTCGGCTGCCCCGACGGCACGACGACCCAGGCGGCCTTGCCACCCTCGACATCGACGGTCGGACGCGTCGGGATTCCGCTCGGATCCACCGAGCTCGGCGGCGCCGGAATCAGTCCGTCCCTGCCGGTGCCCGGCCCTGCCCCGATGGGCAGCACGAGCTCAATCGAGGGTTCCGGCAATCCCTGAGATCAAGAAGGACCATCACCGTGAAACGGAAGCTCACCCTTGCACTGGTTGCTCTGGCCGCGATCCTGATCGGCGCAAGCCTCTGGTTCTACGGCAGCGACCACAGGCCGGCCGTGGCGGCCGCGCCGGTGCCAGCTGCCGTGCCGGTCGTCGCAGCCACCGTCACCGGCAAGAACGTCCCGATCTACCTGCGCGGCATCGGCACCGTGATCGCCTACAACACCGACGTCGTGCGCAGCCAGATTCAGGGGCAGATCGTCAAGATCGCCTTCACCGAGGGACAGACCGTCAAGGCCGGCGACCTGCTCGCCCAGATTGATCCGCGTCCCTACGAGGCGCAGATCGAGCAACTGACGGCCAACCGCGACAGGGACCAGGCGCAACTCGTGAACGCCGAGGCCAATCTCGCACGCTACAATCAGCTCGGCGACAAGGGCTACGCGACTCCGCAACTGATCGAGACGCAGACGGCGCAAGTGGCGCAGCTCAAGGCCGCCGTGAAGGCCGACCAGGCGTTGATCGATCAGGCCAACGTCCAGCTGAGCTACACGCGCCTGACCTCGGCCATTCCCGGCATCACGGGCGTTCGCCAGATCGATGTCGGCAACGTGATCCATCCGACCGATCCCAATGGTCTCGTCGTCGTCACCCAGATCGAACCGATCTCGCTGCTGTTCACCCTGCCGCAGACCGACCTGCCCTTGATCCAGGAGTACGCTGCGAAGGGATCGCTGAAGGTCATTGCCTACAGCCAGGACAACAAGATGAAGCTCGACGAGGGCACGCTGCTGCTGGTCAACAACGAAATCGCAGGGACGACCGGCACCGTCCAGCTCAAGGCAGTGTTCCCGAATCGTGAGCACCGGCTGTGGCCGGGCCAGTTGGTGAATGCGCGCCTATTGCTCGAGGTCCAGAAGGATGCACTCACTGTCGCGGGCTCGGCCGTGCAGCAGGGACCGAACGGCAGCTATGTCTACGTCGTGACCAAGGACCAGACGGCCGCCTTGCGCCCCGTTCACGTCGCACAGATCAGTGATGGCCAGGCACTGATCGACCAGGGGCTGAAGTCAGGTGACGTGGTCGTGGTCGACGGCCAGTATCGGCTGACGGAAGGCAGCCGCGTCCGGGAACTGCATGGCAAAGCTGCGCAGGAAGCCGACCTGCAAAGTGCCGTGCAGGACGCGATCCCATGAACCTCTCGGCGCCCTTCATCCTGCGGCCGATTGCAACCGCGCTACTGATGGCCGGCTTGCTGCTGTGCGGCCTTGCGGCCTATCCACTGCTGCCGGTCGGTGCGCTGCCGAACGTCAATTACCCGACGATCCAGATCTCGGCGCAGTTGCCCGGCGCCGATCCGGGCACCATTGCCTCGTCGCTCGCCACGCCGCTCGAGCAGCAGCTCAGCCAGATCCCCGGCATCACCCAGCTCACCTCGTCCAGTGCACTCGGCGTGGTCCAGCTCACGGTGCAATTCGAGCTGTCGCGGACGGTGGATAGCGCGGCGGTGGACGTGCTGGCCGCGATCAATGCCGCCAGCCCCTTCCTGCCGCCGAACATCCCCTATCCGCCGACGATCAGAAAGGTGAATCCGGCGGAGACGCCGATCATGCTGATCGCGCTGACGTCGGACTCGCTGCCGCTGACCACGGTCGATGCCTATGCGGAAAATATCCTGTTGCCGAAGATTTCGCAGGTACCGGGCGTGGGCCTGGTCGGCATCGGCGGCCAGCAGAAGCCGGCGATCCGTGTTCGCGTCAATCCGCAAGCGCTTGCCGCCCGGGGGATCGGCCTCGAAGACGTCCGCAACGTCATCGCCGGTGCCAATGTCGATCTGCCGAAGGGCACGCTCAACAGCCCGCGCGTCACCTACACGCTGAATACCAACGACCAGCTGCTGAAGCCCTCCGCCTATGAAGACCTCATCATCGCGTATCGCAACGGCTCGCCGGTGCGAATCCGCGATATCGGCACGGCGATCGAGGCGCCGGAAAACGATCTCCTGGCCGGCTGGTACGGCAAAGAGCGCGCTATTATTCTGGCGGTCCAGCGCGTGCCCGGCGCCAATGTGATCGAAACGGTCGACCGGATCAAGAAGCTGCTGCCGCAGCTTCAGGCTTCCGTTCCGCCGGCGATCAAGGTGACGATCGCCGCCGATCGCACCGCCACCATTCGCGCAGCGGTTTCCGACGTCCAATTCACATTGCTCCTGACCGTCGCCCTGGTGGTGATGGTCATATTCCTATTCCTGCGGAATTTCTGGGCCACCGTCATTCCGGCGATCACCGTTCCCCTGGCGCTGATCGGGACGTTCGCGGTGCTCTATGTGCTCGGCTACAGCCTGGACAACCTCTCGCTGATGGCACTGTCGATCGCGGTCGGCTTCGTGGTGGACGATGCGGTCGTGGTCATCGAGAACATCGTGCGCCATCTCGAACAGGGCATGACGCCGCTGGAGGCCGCACTCAAGGGCTCCGCCGAGATCGGCTTCACGATCGTCTCCATCACGCTGTCGCTGATCGCAGTGTTCATCCCGCTCTTCCTGATGGGCGGCTACGTCGGCAAGCTGTTCCAGGAATTCGCCGTCACCATCACCGCCTCGCTGCTGCTGTCGCTGGTCATCTCGCTCACCCTGACGCCCATGATGTGCGCGCGCCTTCTGAAGGACGATTCGCGAAGGAAGCACGGCCGGGTCTATCTCCTGTTCGAGCGCGGCTTCGATGCCCTGCTTGCGCTTTACGCGCGGGGCTTGCGCGTGGTGCTGCGGCATCGCTTCGCGACGCTGCTCGTCATGCTCTCGACTGTCGCGTTGACCGGCTACCTCTACGTGATCATCCCGAAGGGATTCTTCCCGCAACAGGACACCGGGCAGATTGTCGGTATCACCGAGGCCGCCCAGGACATCTCCTTCCCCGCCATGTCCGAACGCCAGCAGGCGATCGTGAGCATCCTCTCAAAGGATCCGGCGATCCAGTCGGTGGCGAGCTATATTGGTCCGGGCGGCCCGACCGCGACGCTCAACCAGGGGCGCATCTTCATCGTGCTGAAGCCGAAGCCGGAGCGCAAGGCGAGCGCCGACCAGATCATCGATCGGCTGCGCCCGCGGCTTGCCCATATCCAGGGCATCACGCTCTATATGCAGGCGGCGCAAGACATCACGATCGGCGCGCGCCTGTCGAAGACACAGTATCAGTACACCCTGACGGACGCCGATTCCAACGAGCTCACCCACTGGTCGGCGATCTTCCTGGAGAAGCTCCGCGCGCTCGACGTCATCAGCGACGTCGCAAGCGACCAGGCCAACGCCGGCCCACGGCTGGAGGTCACCGTCAATCGCGAGGTCGCCTCCAGCTTCGGCATCCTGCCGACGACGATCGACAATGCGCTCGACGACGCCTTCGGCCAGCGCATCGTCTCCACCATGTTCACCTCGCTGAACCAGTACCACGTCGTGATGGAGGTCGATCCCAAGTTCCAGTACGGGCCCGAAGCGCTCAAGGACATCTACCTGAACTCGGCCAGCGGCCAGCAGGTCCCGCTCAGCACGCTGGTCCATGCCGTCATCAAGCCTGCGCCCATCCTGATCAACCACCAGAGCCTGTTTCCCTCGGTGACGATCTCATTCAACCTGCGTCCGGGCGTCGCGCTGGGCGATGCGGTGACGGCAATCCAGAAGATCGAGAAGGAGACCGGCAAGCCCGCCTCGCTGTCGACCTCGTTCCAGGGCAACGCCCAGGCGTTTCAGTCCTCCCTGTCCGGCACGCCGCTGCTGATCGGAGCCGCGTTGATCGTGATCTACATCATTCTCGGCGTTCTCTATGAGAGCCTGATCCATCCGATCACGATCCTGTCGACGCTGCCTTCGGCGGGTATCGGCGCGCTGCTGCTGCTGCTGGCTGTCCACATGGACCTCAGCGTCATCGCCATCATCGGCATCATCCTGTTGATCGGCATCGTCAAGAAGAACGGCATCATGCTGGTCGACTTCGCGCTCGAAGTGGAGCGCCGGCACGGGCTCAGCCCTGAAGAGGCGATCTACCAGGCCTGCACGCTGCGCTTCCGCCCGATCCTGATGACGACGATGGCCGCACTGCTTGGCGGCGTGCCGCTGATGATCGGCTCCGGCACCGGCGCGGAGCTGCGCCAGCCGCTCGGCTACACGATCGTCGGTGGCCTGATGCTGTCGCAGATCCTGACGCTCTACACCACGCCCGTCGTCTATCTCTATCTCGATCGGCTCGGCAACTGGCTCACCGCGCGCAAGCCGCAGGCCGCCAAGACATCCACCCCATCCACGACCGAGGCACAGACGGAATTGAGCCATGAATCCGCTTGAGAAAGTGACGACCGGCATGACCGCCGAAAAACTGGTGACCGTCACGCCCGAGATGACAGTCGGCCATGTGGTGCCGGGCATGCCTGAAGTCTACGGCACGCCGATGATGATCCTGCACATGGAAATGGCTGCCGGATCGGCGGTTCAGCCGTTCCTTCCCGCAGGTCATGTCAGCGTCGGGATGATGGTCAATATCCGCCATCTGGCCGCGACGCCGGTCGGCCGCACGGTGCGGGCGACGGCACGAATCGTCGCGATCGACGCCAGAAGCGTCCTGTTCGAGGTCGAGGCCTGGGAGGGCGACCGCAAGATCGGCGACGGCACCCACCGCCGTGGCGTCGTCAATGTCGCCGAGTTCGAGCAGCGATTCGGCGTCACGAGGCCAACCGCCGAGATGGCCCAGGATCGCATCCAGCAAGCCCGATCGCAGTTTCGTGCGTTTTGACAAGACGCCTGCGAAAACGCAAAAGACCTCCCGTCGGCGGCGCGCTAGACCTTCCGCATGATGCTCGAACGCCTGGATGGCTCACCCCCCGTAAAGCCCCAGCGATGGTGGCGGCGTCTGCTGCCGATCCGGACGATACAGGATCGGATTCTGCTGTGGGCTTGGGGTAGCCTTGTTCTGACCCTGCTGTCCTTCGCCTGTTCACTGCTTGGAGACAATTTTACGGCGATCGCTTTCGCTGCTTTTCTAGCCGCTTCGCTGACGCTCGTCGGCGCGATCATGGATATCACGGCCTTGAAGAAGACCAATGCCGAGCTGGAGCGGAGCGAGCAGCGATACCGCCAGCTGTTCAGCCGCATGCCTATCGCGTTCCGGCAGCTCGACGCCAGCAGGCTCGTCGCACTGTTCCGAAAATTGCGCGCCGAGGGCGTCAAGGATCTCGGCGCCTATTTCGACAGCCATCCCGAATTCCTTCGCACCTGCATGGATGCGCTCACGTTTCAGGAGGCCAACGAGCGAGCCATCCAGATGTTCGGGGGAGGCGTCGAAGGCTTCGTCGGACGTTCCATGGCGGACACCTGGAGGGAACGGCCCGATACGTTCCGCCGGGCGATGGAGTCCCGCTATCGCGGCGAGACGAATTTCGAGGAAGAGACCAAGATGGTCACGTGGGACGGTCGCATCGTCGACGTTCTCTTCACGACCGCGCGCGTCGGCCCTATCAATGATCTCGAAATAAGCCTGGTCGGCACGATCGACATCTCACAGCGTCTTCGCGCCCAGCAGAAGCTCCAGCAGGTACAGGCCGAGTTCGCGCATGCCGCCCGGGTCTCGATGCTCGGCGAGCTCACCGCATCGATCGCCCACGAAGTCAATCAGCCCCTCGCAGCCATCGCCACCAATGGCGCCGCCGGGCTGCGATGGCTGAACAGGCCCACTCCCGATATCGTCGAGATCCGCAAGACCATCGAAAACATCGTCGTAGATGCGCAGCGGGCGGCGAACATCGTGGCGCGCGTTCACGGAATGGCTTCGCGGAGGCCCCCCGAACAAGCATCCCTTTCGTTTGACGAAGTCATTCGCGAAGCGCTTCTCTTCCTCCGGCATGAGCTCGAATCGCGCGCGGTGACGATCGTGCACCGGCCCGACCCGAGTGCGCCGCAGGTGCACGGTGACCGCACCCAGCTCCAGCAAGTGATCGTCAATCTGGCCATCAACGCGATGCAGGCGATGACCCATGCCGGATATGACGATCGCCGGATCGTCATCAGCACGGTCACGTCCGACGCGTCGACGTTGTGCTGCTCCGTTGAGGACAACGGTCCCGGCATCGCCGCCGAACATGTCGATCGACTCTTCGACAGCTTCTTCACGACCAAGGAGACCGGGATGGGCATGGGACTGTCCATCTGCCGGTCGATCGTCGAAGCGCATGGAGGCCGGATCGGCGCGGAAGGCAATGGCGCGCATGGCGGAGCCCGTTTCTGGTTCACGCTGCCGGTCTCCGTCCGGGCGGATGCGCCGTGCTGCGATGCGTGACCGCAACGCGCCTGTCGCTGGCTCTATTCCCGGGCCGCAGCCGAGCGCACAAGGCGAATCGGAACACCCTTGTATGACGGCGTGAAGCTGAGGGGATCCCGGGCATAGAGCGGGACCAGCGGATTGGTTTCCGGATAGTACGCGGCGCAGCAGCCGGTCGGGAACGAATAGGCCACGACGCGGAAGTTGCGCACGATCCGCTCGGCGCCATCGGTCGATGCGGTTATCAGGTCGACGCGGTCGCCGTCGACCAATCCCCGCTTCTTCAGCTCATACTCGTTGAGGAAGACCACGTCGCGCTGGCCGAACACACCGCGGTAGCGGTCGGACATCGAGTAGAGCGTGGTGTTGTACTGGTCGTGGCTGCGTATGGTGGTGAGCCAGAGGAAATCGGCATCGCTCTGCGGGTCTTCGCCACACCCCGGAAACACCAGGAAGTTCGCCTTGCCCGACGGCGTCGCCCATATCCGCTCGCGCGCCGTCGAGGTGAGGTGGAAGCCGCCGGGAATGCGAATACGGGCATTGTAGCCCTGGAAGATCGGGAACACCGCCTCGATCGCATCGCGGATTCGGTCGTAGTCGGCAACGAAGCCGTCCCAATCGACCACCGTGCGTTCGCCCAGTGTCGCCTTGGCGACGCCGGCAATGATCGCAACCTCGCTACGGAGATGCTCCGATGCAGGCTTGTTGCGGCCGCCGGACGCATGCACCATCGACATGGAGTCCTCCACCGTGATCGATTGCGGCCCTGACGCCTGGATATCGATCTCGGTGCGTCCGAGGCATGGCAGGATCAGGGCGGCGCGGCCATGGATCAGGTGGCTGCGGTTGAGCTTGGTCGAGACGTGGACGGTGAGATCGAGCTTGCCGAGTGCCGCCTGCGTCGCCTGCCAGTCCGGAATGGCTGCGGCGAAATTGCCGCCCATCGCGAAGAAGGCTTTCACCTCGCCCCGGATCATGGCCTCCAGCGCGGTCACGACGTTGTGTCCCGGCGCGGCCGGCGGCTTGAAGCCGAAGCGCTGCTCGAGGCGCTCGAGGAAGTCCGCCTTGGGAACCTCTGTGATCCCCACGGTGCGATCGCCCTGCACGTTGGAATGGCCTCGAACCGGGCAGACGCCGGCGCCCTCGCGTCCGACATTGCCGCGCAACAGCGCGAGATTGGCGATCTGCTGCACGTTGTGCGCGCCGCGCCAGTGCTGGGTGATGCCCATGCCGTAGACGATGATGGCACGCTCGGCCTTCCTGTACGCGCCCGCGGCATATTCCATGTCCTCGCGCGTCAGGCCGGACTGACGTTCGATGTCGGGCCATTGCGTGCGCTTGAGATCGTCGATCAACGCCTCAACACCGACGGTGTGGCCGCGAATAAAGTCCCAGTCCAGGATCTCCGGCTGCTCGGCGGCGCGGGCGGCCTCGTCCGCCTCGACCAGGATCTTCATGATCCCTTTGAGGACAGCGACGTCGCCGCCGACCCGCACCTGGAAGAGCTTCGAGCTGATCGTCGTCGAGCTCAGCGTGATCATCTCGATCGGGCTCTGCGGCGCCTGAAAGCGCTCCAGCGCACGTTCGCGAAACGGGTTGAACGAGATGATCGATGCGCCGCGGCGCGCCGCATTGCGCAGGCTGGTCATCATCCGCGGGCTGTTGGTGCCCGGATTCTGACCGAAGATGAAGATGCAATCGGCCTTGTCGAAGTCCTCCAGCAGCACGGTGCCCTTGCCGACCCCGAGCGAGTACGGCAGGCCGACGCTGGTCGCCTCATGGCACATGTTCGAGCAGTCGGGGAAATTGTTGGTACCATATTCGCGCACGAAGAGCTGGTAGAGGAAAGCTGCTTCGTTCGAGGTCCGTCCGGAGGTGTAGAACTCCGCCATGTTCGGATCCGGCAGTGCCCTGAGCTCCCGTCCGATCATGTCGAACGCATCGCTCCATTCCACCGGGACATAGCGGTCGGATGCGGCATCATAGGCCATCGGATGCGTGAGCCGCCCGACCATTTCGAGATCATAATCATTCCAGCTGGCGAGCTCGGTGACGGTGTGCTCGGCGAAGAACTCTGGCGTGCAGCGCTTTGACGTTGCCTCCCAGGCGATCGCCTTGCCGCCGTTCTCGCAGAATTCGAACGACGACGTGTGCTTCGGATCGGGCCATGCGCAGCCGGGACAATCAAAGCCCTGCGGCTGATTCATCCGGCTCAGCGTCGCCGCGCCCTTCAGCGGCACCCGCTGCACCAGAAGCGCCTCGCTGAGCGCCTTGAGTGCGCCCCAGCCGCCGGCAGGCTCACGGTAGGGACGAACCGATTTCTTGGTCATCTCGATGTCTCTCGATCTTGCGCTTCTCCGGGTCAGTTAACGATCACGCGGGCAGAGCCGTCTTTTCAAAACGAAGCCGAATTTCTCAATTGCACACGGCCGAGCCCGGCCGGCTTGCCGCAACAGCCCGTGCATTCCGGCAAGAAGAGCGCCGTTCGCGGAAGCTGAAGCGGCAAGTGGAAACTAAACTGGACGGTTGGAGCCCCGTCGAAACAGAGGGCTTTGGACAATCCTCAGGAGCGACCCAACATGTTCTCACGACGTGATTTGCTGGCCATGTCCGCGGCAGGCGCCGCCATGGTCGGCACAAGTGCGCAGGCCGCAAGCTTCGGAAATCCGGACGAGCCACCGCAAGGGGCCGTGAACGCCAGGAGTCCGGGAAGCCTGACCGATCCCGGTCCGCAGAATCCCGCGTTGGCCAGGCAATTCCCATCGGTGCAGAGCCCACCCGCGACCGATGTCGGCGGCCTGCCGATGGATTGGGCCTCCTTCAATAATGCGCCGAAGCGCATCCAGAATGGCGGCTGGGCCCGTCAGGTCACCGTTGCGGATTTCGCCATCTCCAAGGAGATATCCGGCGTCAACATGCGGCTGTCCGCCGGCGGCATCCGCGAGCTGCATTGGCATCAGGCCGCCGAATGGGCGATCATGACCTACGGCACCTGCCGCATCACGGTGCTCGACACCCAGGGACGCCCCTATGTCGCCGACGTCAAAGCCGGCGACCTCTGGTATTTCCCGTCGGGCGCGCCTCATTCGCTGCAGGGATTGGGGCCCGACGGCTGCGAGTTCGTGATCTGCTTTGACGACGGCCACGCCAATGAGTTCAACACGCTGCTGGTGACGGATTGGCTCGCCCATACCCCGCCCGAGGTCCTGGCGAAGAATTTCGGCGTCCCGGCCGAGGCCTTCGCGAAGATCCCGCTGCACAATCTCTGGATCTTCCAGGGGACGGTGCCCGGCGATCTCGCCGCCGATCGCGCCGCAGTCGCCAGACACGCCGAAGCGCCGCCCTACCCCTTCGTCCACACGCTCGGCAGCTCGACCCCGGTCAAGGAGAGCTCTGCCGGAAGCATCCGCGTTGCCGACAGCAGCAACTTCAAGGTTTCCACGACCGTCGCCGCGGCACTGGTGACGATGCCGCCGGGAGCGGTCCGGGAAATGCACTGGCACCCGAACGCCGACGAGTGGCAGTACTACATCAAGGGCAAGGCGCGGATGACGGTGTTCGACACCGGTCCGAACGCGCTGACGACGGATTTCGCGGCCGGCGACATCGGCTATGTCCGGCGCAACCTGGGCCACTATGTCGAAAATGTCGGCGACACCGAGCTGCAGTTCGTCGGCGTGTTCCGTGCGCCGCGCTACGAGGAGGTCTCACTCACCAACTGGCTGACGCACACACCGCCCAAGCTCGTCGCCCAGCACTTCAACATTGACGAGAAGCTGATCGCGAAATGGCCGGACAACAGTCCCGGCGTCATGCCCAAGTCCTGAAGGAAGCCGTTCAACGAGAGCTCCTCAACGCGAAAGGCGCCGGCAACGGCGCCTTTCTTCTTGTCCGCTGTAGTTCCGCGGCAAGTTCGAGCCGTCTGGCCCTCAGTAGTGGTCGACGGCCTGGACAGACTTGCCGCGGAAGACGCGGTAGCCGACCGCGGCATAGAGCAGCATCAGCGGAAAGACGAACAGGCCGGCACCCCAGAACATGAACGCGAGACTTGCATGAGGCGCCGCAGCCTCGTCGATCGTCAGGACGAACGGGATCATATAGGGCCAGAAAGACAGGGCGAGCGTGCCGAACGCCGCCGCGAAGATCAGCGCGACCATGTGAAATGGCCAGTAATCGTCGTGGCGCAGGACACTCGTGGCGAGTACGGCAGCGGCACCGACCCCGATGAGCGGAAACAGGAACAGATAGGGCCGGTCGGTCCAACGCTGCAAAATCGGCAGATGTTCGGCAAGCGCATAGGCGAATACGACGATCAGGAACATCAGGACCCCGATCGCCAGCGGCGGGATCTGGCGCCGCGCGGCGTCCCGAACGAGACCATCGCACTTCCGCACCAGCCAGCAGGCGCCGAGCAGCGAATATCCGAAGCAGAGTCCAATCCCGCACAGGGCGGAAAAGGCGGTGAGCCAGCCGAACGTACCCCCGACGTAGTCGCCGTTGGAGAATTGAAGTCCTTCGACGAGGGCGCCCACCATCGCGCCCTGCATGAAGCTGGCAGCGAACGAGCCCGCGACGAAGCTGACGTCCCAAATCCAGCGCGAACGGAGCGCCTTGCTGCGAAACTCGAACGCAACGCCGCGGAGGATCAATCCGAGCAGCATCACGATGACAGGGATATAGAAGGCTGACATCACCGTGGCATATGCCAGCGGAAACGCGCCCCACATGATCACGCCGGCGACGACCAGCCAGGTCTCGTTGCCATCCCAGACCGGAGCAACCGTGTGCAGCATCGTCTCCCGCTTCGCCTCGCTACGTGCGAGGCCGCACAGCATCCCAACCCCGAGGTCGAAGCCATCCAGGAGGAGATAGATCAGGATGCTGGTGGCAAGAAGCGCAACCCAGAACGTAACCATGGCTATTCTCCCGCCTCGACGATTGTCGGCATTTTGTCGGCGAGCGACATCGGCCGGTTTGGCACGGGAACGTCCAGCGGTTTGCCACCGAGTCCCGCCGGTCCGGCGCGCAAGAGCCGATAGATGTAATAGGTTCCGAACGAGAAGATGAAGGCATAGACCGCGACGAAGAGGATCAGCGAAGCCGTGGCAGCCGACGCGGTCAGGAACGGCGTCCCGGCATCTGCCGTACGTAGCACGCCATAGACCGTCCATGGCTGGCGGCCGACCTCCGCTGTGTACCAGCCCGTGAGGATGGCGATCCAGGGCAATGGAAAGCTGAGGAAGATGCCCCACAGCAGCAAGCGGCTGCGCTCGAGCCGATGCTTGAGCCCGAGCCAGGTCCCGAGCCAGGCAAGCCCCAGCATCACGAAGCCACAGCCGACCATGATGCGAAAGGCAAAGAACGGGATTGCCACCGGCGGGCGGTCCTGCGGCGCGAAGCTGCTCAGGCCGATCTCCTTCGAGCTCAGGCTCATGCTCGCGATGATGCTGCCGAGCACCGGGATCGAGATCGCATATCTGTTCGATTCGGTGCTGGAGTCCGGGATCGCGATCAGCACCTCCGAAGCCGGTTGCTCGTCATGCCAGCGCGCTTCGATCGCGGCGAACTTGGCCGGCTGGTAATCGTGAACGTAGTCGCCGACGAGATGCCCGATGAACAGCTGGACTGGAAGCAACACGGCCGCGAGCGCGAGGCCCATGCGCAACATGACATGTGCCTCGGGCCGATAGGTCCGCCGCAGCACGTACCACGCGCCGGTCGCCGCCACGCAGAACGCGCCCGTCAGATAGGAGGCGAGCAACATGTGGGGAAACCTGACCCAGACCACCCGGTTGAAGATGATCTGCGCCCAATCATCTGGCACGAACTGGCCGTTCTGCAGGACATAGCCGGTCGGCACCTGCATCCAGCTGTTGTTGACCATGATCCAGAACGCCGACAGCGTGGTTCCGAGGGCGACCATCGCGGTCGAGAACAGATAGAACCAGGGCGGCACCCGAGGCCGTCCGAAGATGAGGATACCGAAGAAACCCGCCTCCAGCATGAAGGCGGTGAACGTCTCGTAGGCCAGCAGCGGGCCCTGGATCGGCCCCGACATCTTGGACAGCACGCTCCAGTTCGTTCCGAACTGGAACGCCATCACGACGCCGGACACGACGCCCATGCCGAAGGCGACGCCGAATATCTTGAGCCAGAACTCGAACAACGTCCGGTACACTGGCCTGCCGCTGTACTGGTGCATCGCTTCGAGCACGGTCAGCCAGGCGGCAAGCCCGATCGTGAACGCCGGGAAGATAATGTGGAACGAGATGGTGAAGGCAAACTGCAGCCTGGACAGGAGAAGCGCCGTCGGATCCATTGGGAAGCCTCCTCTCCAATCATGCCCGTGCCGGGGGCGCCGCCGCCTGCGCGGCCGGCAGCGGGATGTTGTCGACCTTGAGCACCTCCGCCGTCGCGGCACGAATCTGGCGACAGAAATCCGCGTCATCGATCAGCGATACGCCATAGGACGGGATGATCTGCTTCAGCTTCGGCAGCCAGGCGCTTGCCGTCAGCTCGCCGGCGAAGCATTTCTCCAGCACGCTGATGGCGATGAAGGCCGCGGTGGAGGCGCCCGGCGAGGCGCCGAGAAGGGCGACCAGCGAATGATCGTCCGCGCCGACGAGCTCAGTGCCGAATTCGAGCAGTCCGCCGCGCGTGACATCGGGCTTGATGATCTGGACGCGCTGGCCCGCCACCTGCAACCTCCAGTCCTTCGGGTCTGCCTTCGGGAAATACTCGTCGAGCGCCGCCAGACGGTGGCTCTCGGACTGCAGCACCTGTCCGACCAGGTACTCGGTCAGATCGAAATTGTCGCGCGCCACCGAAAGCAGCGGCTTGACGTTCGCGGGACGGATGGACTCGAAGAGGTCGAGCAGCGAGCCATGTTTGAGGAACTTGCTCGAGAAGCCGGCATAGGGGCCGAACAACAACGAGCGCTGGCCACCGATCACGCGCGTGTCGAGATGCGGCACCGACATCGGCGGCGAGCCGACCGCGGCCTTGCCGTAGACCTTGGCATGATGACGCCGGTTGATCTCCGGATCATCGCAGCGCAGCCAGATCCCGCTGACCGGGAAACCGCCATAACCGCGTCCTTCCGGAATCCCGGACTTCTCGAGCAGCGGCAGCGCACCGCCACCGGCACCGATGAAGACGAACTTCGCGCGGACGGACCGCGTCTCGCCGCTGTCGGCGTCGCGCACCTCGATGCGCCAGCGACCGTCCTGCTCGCGAGCGAGATCGGTGACACAGCTCTTGTAGTGCACGGCGCAGCCCGGCTGTCCGACGAGATGACGGACCAGAAGATGCGTCAGTGAGCCGTAGTCGACGTCGGTCCCCGTGATGATACGCGTTGCCGCCACGGGATCACCGCCGGTGCGGCCACCCATTACCAACGGCGCCCACTCGGCGATTTTCGTCGGATCCTCGCTGTATTCCATGCCCTCATAGCAATGATGGGCGGCCATCGCCTTGAATCTCTTCCTGAGGAAGGCGACGTTGTCGGCACCGTGCACGAAGCTCATATGCGGCACGGGATGAATGAAGGATCGCGGATCGGCGATCGCGCCACGCCCAACGAGATAGGACCAGAACTGTCGCGACAGGTCGAACTCGACATTGACTTGGAGCGCCTTCGAGATATCGACGCTGCCGTCGGGCCTCTCCGGCGTGTAGTTCATCTCGCAATTGGCCGCATGCCCGGTGCCCGCGTTGTTCCACGCGTCCGAGCTTTCGAGCGCACAATCCTCGAGGGCCTCGAGCATTTGGATCGTGAGGGAGGGCTCCAACTCCTTGAGAAGAACCCCAAGGGTCGCGCTCATGATGCCTGCGCCGATGAGGACGACGTCGCATTCGTGGTCGGAAGTTGCCTGCATGGCGCCTCTCTTCGTTCAGTTGGTGTTCGATGTTGTGCTCTGGATGGCCGATCAGGCCCGCTCGGGCTGCGGCGCCTTGGCACGGAACGGCACTTCTGCTCCCGGCCGCAGCACCACGTAGGCGCGGCGCCAGGACGAATCGTCCGTCAACTTCCAGCTGTGGCCCGATCCTGCGGTGTCTTCGGCCAGCAGGACATTGCCGGGATGAATGAGGAAGTGATGGCCATCACGCGTCTGGAAATCGAGCGTTCCACTCAACGTGATCACGAGTTGGCGGATCGGCGCGGTGTGCCAGGAGAAGGCGCCGCCCGACTCGGTCTCCTGGAAGGAGACGCTGACGGCATCGATCTTTCCGCTCAGGAAGTCGCCGCGCTGGCCGGGCTCCAGCTCGATGAAACCCTCCTCGAAATGCGAATTGGCGTCCTGTCCAGTCCACAGACGTACACAGCGGATCATTACTTCTCTCCCTTCAACCAGCCTTCGTACCAATCTTGATCTCGGCGACATAGGGTCTGACCATCTTCACGGGATCCACGATACGGTCAAATTCCGCCTCGGTGACGAAGCCGAGTTTCAGCGCTGCCGATTTCAGCGTGAGATCGTTCTCCATTGCGTAGTGCGCGATCTGTGACGCCCTGTCGTAACCGATGACTGGCGCCAGTGCAGTCACCAGCATCAAGGATCTCTCGACATATTCCTGGATCTTCTTGCGATTGGGCTGGGTGCCTTCGACCAGGAACGTGCGGAAGTTCGTGCAACCGTCGGCCAGGATAGTGATGGACTGCGCGATGTTGTGGATGATCAGTGGCTTGTAGACGTTCATTTCGAGATAGCCGCCGGCGCCGCCGAACCCGACGGCGACGTCGTTCGCCATCACCTGCACGGCGATCATCGTCAGCGCTTCCGCCTGTGTCGGATTGACCTTGCCCGGCATGATAGAGGAGCCGGGTTCGTTCTCGGGGATCAGCAATTCGGCAAACCCCGCACGCGGACCGCATGACATCAGGCGGATGTCGTTCGCGATCTTGTAGAGCGAGCCGGCCAGCGTCCGCAGCGTGCCGGACAGCTGCACCAGCGCGTCGTGCGCGCCCTGCACCGCGAACTTGTTCGGCGCGCTGACGAACGGCAGGCCCGTCAACTGTGCGATCTCGGCCGCAACGGCCTCCGCGAAGCCGGGCGCCGCGTTGATCCCGGTACCAACGGCCGTGCCACCGAGCGCAAGCCGGAAGACGCCCTTGAGCGCGTCGCCGATGCGCGTCAGATCGTCTGCGAGCATGCCGGCGTAACCGGACCACTCCTGCCCGAGCGTCAGCGGGGTGGCATCCTGCATGTGGGTGCGGCCAATCTTGACGATGCCGTCCCACTGGCTCGACTTTGCCGCGATCGCGTCATGCAGCGCTTCGACAGCAGGAACCAGGCGTTCCGTCACGTTCGTCGCCGCCGCGATGTACATGGCCGACGGGAAGCTGTCATTCGACGACTGCGACATGTTGACGTGATCGTTCGGATGAACCGGCAGCTTGCTGCCGAGCGGCGTGCCCGCGATCTGGCAGCACCGGTTCGAGATCACCTCGTTCACGTTCATGTTGAATTGCGTTCCGCTACCGGTCATCCAGACATGAAGCGGAAACATGTCGTGGTGCTGACCCGCGAGAATCTCGTCGCAGACGTGGATGATCAGCTCGTGAAGCTTGCCATCGAGACGACCGCCAGCGTAGTTGGCGTTCGCGGCCGCCTTCTTCAGGATCGCATAGGACTGGATCATCTCGCGCGGCATGAGGTCTCTGCCGATGCTGAAATGTTCGAGCGAACGTTGCGTCTGCGCGCCCCAGAGCTTGTCCGCGGGAACGGATACTTCGCCGAGGCTGTCTGTCTCTTTGCGGAGGTCGTTCATCCCTGGCCTCGTGGCGGTTGATCTCGTGAAGCGCCAGCCGGCGCGCTTAAATGATACGTTCCGCCCGGCAAGCCTGCTTTCGCGAACGAACGCCCCTTTGCCGATTGGCATGGCATAACGGAACACTCGCTCAACCGGAATCGCGGCGGATCCGGCTCTGCAAGCAGAGCAGCAAAGCGCATGCCGACAATGCGATCGGCACCGCAATACTGGCCGCTCCGAGCCGCGTCGTCGCATAGCCGCCGAGGGCTGCGCCACAAAGGAACGTCAGGCAGAGCACGAACATGGCCGCGCCACCACGCAAGGTGTCGCGATCCGAGGTCGAGACGAACTGATCGATAGCCCGCAACATGTTGCCGGTCACGGTGACGGAGAGATAGCTCCAGCGATCGACGCGCCTAAAGCTAGCAGACTGCAGCGCGATGCCAAAGGAGATAATGAGGATGGCGATCGGATCTGGGACCCGGTGCAACAGCAACATCGCTGCCGCGAGGCAGACGATATGCGCAGCGAGACAACGCAGCGGCGCCTGCATGCGGATCGCCACCCAGGCACCGAGAAGAAAGCCGACGATCGGCAGCAGATGGTGCGCCGCTTGCTGCCATCGCCCGGACAGGGCATCGATGCCAAGGAAGACGACATTGCCGGTCTGCGAGCTCGCGAACACACCGCCGAGCGAGAGCCAGGTGAAAGCGTCGAGGAATCCGCCGGACATGGTCAGCATGGATGCAACCAGGAGCGATCGCTCCGGCGCATGGGCTGTGACGCGTGGCTCCGCCCCCGGCGCCGCAGATGCGGCCTGCGTCGTCATATTGGTCGGCCCGCGAGGTCAACACCCGAGGCGCGGCGCGGCCTCGTCAGGCAGCAAAACGCGTCGCGGGTGTGTGAACACGCCGTATCCGTCATCGCGGGCAATCGCCACGAGCGTGATGCCCGCTTCCTTCGCAGTCTGGATGGCGAGCGCGGTCGGAGCGGATACGGCCACGACGACCGGCACGCCCATCATCGCCGCCTTCTGCACCATCTCGACCGAGACGCGGCTCGTCAGGAGCACGGCGCCCTCGCCGGCCGAATCGCCGTCGCGGAGGACCGCACCCGCGAGCTTGTCGAGGGCATTGTGCCGCCCAACGTCCTCCCTGACGGGACCGACGCCGGTGCGCGGCGTCCAGAAGGCCGCCGCATGAACGGATCGCGTGTGCTGATTCAATGTCTGGAGCGGAGACAGGGCCTGCATCGCGTACAGCAGATCCCGCGCGCGAAAGACCATGTTCTGCTCTTTCACCCGTGAGGGCGCACGTCGCGCCTGTTCAAGGCTTTCGATACCGCATAGCCCACACCCAACCGGACCGCTGATGGCACGGCGGCGCGCAGCCAGGGACGCCGAGCAGTCGCCATCGAGCCACATCCGCACCTCGACGCCCAGCTCGTTCGGAATCAGATCGATGCTCCTGATTTCGCCTCTTCGTCTCACGATGCCTTCGGTGAGGCTGAAGCCGATGCCGAAGTCCTCGAGATCGGCGGGCGTTCCCATCATCACGGCATGGGTCGAGCCGTTATAGGTGAGCGCGATGGCCGTCTCCTCGGCGATCAGCCGAGAGGTCGACTGCGTCTGGCCGCCCCGCCAGGCAATTTCCGAGTGCCGCGTGAAAGTCGATCCCGTCATCATGGCTCACACCGTCGCCGGCTGGGCCGAGTGGCGGGACGCCCGGCTCCTGAGCGCCAGCCCGAATGCAATGAAACCCCAGCCCTGGAAGATCAGGTCGACCACCAGCATCGCACCGAGCAGCCACAGGCCGATCGCGGGCCAAGCCGCCACCAGCATGACGCCGACACAGAACGTCAGAACACCGGCGGCGACGATCCAGCGCCAACCCGCAGCCGGTCGCATATGAAAACCTGCCCAGATCCGCATCACACCGGCGACGACGAGGAAGGCACACACCGCGAGAGACAGCGTGAACGAGGCTAGGGCCGGATCATAGAGGATGATGATCCCGGCCGCGCCGTAAACAATGCCCGCGAGCAGCCAGAACAGGAATCCCCGCATAGCGCGCACAGAGAAAGCATGCACAATCTGGAAGACGCCGGCGACAGTCATGGTGGCGCCAATGACCAGCACGGAGGCGAGACTGGCGGCCATCAGGTTTGCGGACGCAATGCCACCGAGGACCAATTCGCCTGCGCCCAGAGCAACGAACCAGCCCCATTTTCCGCTGATCGCGTGGATGGCTCTTCCAAGCGACGCCTTCGAGTTCGAGATATCTGCCATGGCTTGACCCTTGCACGCATGACCGCTCAATCGGTCATGAATGGGAGAAAGCGTACAAGCAGGCCCGCGCTCCATCTTTCGCAAAAACGGCGATATTGTTGATCTGCACGACGCGGAGCGTTGGCGCGGTGAGCTTGCGGAGCACGAACGGGAAGCTTCCCGTCGCCGCGCGTCGAGACCGCGCTAGGCCCGACGCGGGATCTCGACGACGGCTCTGGCCCCGTCGGGTCCGAAGCGGATATCCATCGTTCCATTCAGACGCGCAACGAGCATATCGACGATGGAACGGTCGAGCCCGGGACGGCCTTCGGCGGTTGTCCCATTGTCGATGATACAGCACATGACCGAATTTGCCGTTCCCCAGACTTCGAGCCGGATGGCGCCGGCTCCATCGAGGGAGAGGTGACGCGCCGAGGCGGTGATCAGTTCGAAGACGATCATGCCCAGCAGCCAGCAACGCTCGGAGCTTACCTTGAGCGGCTGGAGCAGGAGCGAAAGCGCGATGCCCTCATACTCGAGCCGTGAGCGGCTGATCGACCTGCACAGTTGCTGGAGATAGGAGGCCAGATCGATGGTCGTGGCGAACTGGGGCATCTGCAATGCGTGGTGGAGGCACACATGGCTTTCCAGTCGATCCTGCACGGAAGCGAGTATCGCTCTCGCCTCCGTGCCTTCGCAGCGACCGGCAGCCTCCGACAGCAACTCGATCACGGACACGAGCTCGCCCTCGATCTGATGGGCCAGCTCGCGCAGCAACATGCGCTCCGCGTTGGTGCCGCGATCCGGCGATAGCTCCGAGAGACTGCTCATCCTTCACACGCCTCCCGGCCGAACGGCTTGCCTTCTTACGAATTCGCACCGCTCCGCCCGGTCTCGTACAGGAACCAGATCCGCCGTTCCGTCTCGTCGATCCAGTTCTCCAGCAGGCTCGCGGTGGCGACATCCCCATATTCGTCGCAGAGCTCGTGGACCCGGCGCATTTCCCGTGTCAGCTGCTGATTGTCGCTGCGCAGCTCGGCCAGCATATCCTGCGGATCGACATAATCCGCGTCGTTGTCGAGAATGCGCTGCTCGCGGGCGATGTGACCGATCGATCGCAGCGTGGTGCCGCCGATCTTGCGCGCGCGCTCGGCGATATCGTCGGTCATGGCGAAGATCTGCTCGGCCTGCTCATCGAGCATGAGATGGTAGTCGCGAAAATGACTGCCGGATACGTGCCAATGGAAGTTCTTCGTCTTCATGTACAGCGCGAAAACGTCGGCCAGCAGCGCTCTCAGCGCGGCGGGAACGTCACGGTTCGCATTGGCTCCCAGATCCGTTGGGCTTTGCAGGTCTGCTTTGGTCATGGTTGGCTCCTTGTTGGAAAGTGGACAGTTTCTAGCCGGAGAACCGGCATCCGGTCTTTCCGTGCCGAAGCATCGTTCCCGGATTGCACGCCCACAGGCGCGCGGTGACTCATTCGGTCGGCTTCATCCGCTGCCGCTGCGGCAGAGGCGAGATCGTCGCGAACACGCCATCGCGACGGATCAGGGCGTGGAACAGCGCCGCTGCCAGATGCAGCAGTACGAGGGCGAAGAACGCGATACCGAGATAGACGTGGGCATTCCAAAGCAGCGTGTGCGCGTGGTCGCTCTGCGGCAGCAACGCCGGGATCCGAATCCCGCCATACAGGACAACCGGATAGGCCGCAGCCCAGAGCATGCCGAGACCTAGCAAGGGCATGACGATCATGAAGCCATAGAGCAAAAGATGCGACAATCGCGCTCCCAGCTTCATCGCCGGCGGAAGGTCGGCCGGCAATGGCGGTGCGCCGTAGTGAAGCCGCAACGCCAGCCTGACCAGGACGAGCACGAGCAGCGCAACGCCGAGCGTCTTGTGGATCAGGATGAGCGGCAGGTATTTCTGGGCCACCGTGGACACCATGCCGACACCGATGAAGAGCATGGCGATGATGCAGATCGCCATCAGCCAGTGCAGCAGCCGCTGGATCGGGGCGAAGCGTTGCGGGACATTGGTCATGGCTTGGCAACCTCGGTTCTCGGATAGTCGCCGGCTTCGGCTGCGCGAAGATCGTAGGATTTGCGGTAGACGGACGAGCGCGCCGCCGGGAACGGATCGTCCGACACCCGGACTCCCTGCGGCAGCACGGTCGGATCGAAGTTGATGTCGCGGCAGGGCCCATCCCGCTCGGGTTCAATTCGCTGCACGACCAGCGTTCCGACCTGGACCTTGCGCCGATTGTCCGGCCAGGCTTTGCTCGGATCAGCGGTCGGATCGCCCGGCTCGGCCACAGTGGTGACCATGGTCCACCGTTGCGGCGCGGACTTCACCCGAGTCGTGATCTCCTGCTCGAGAAAATCCGGGCCGCGCTTCTCAAGCTCCGCCTGCGCGATGGAAGCAGGCTCTGCCGTGGGCACCAGCGACCACCGCACGGTGTGCTCATCGCCCTTCGCGTTCATGAAGACGAAGCTGTTGAGACTGTTATACGAATCCTCCGCGTAGCTTCCGGTCCAGGGCGCCGCCTTGGCCCAGGCTGCGAAAGCGGCGAACTCCGGATTTGCGCTGATGAACGTCTTCATCGCCTCCGGATCCTTCTTGCCGGCCGCAACCAGCAGGTCGTGAAACGCGTCAGGCGTGGACACCGCAAAGAATGGCGGGTTGATCATGGCCATTCGCCACTCCTCTCCGTCCGCCGCCGATATCTGGAGCCCCATGCCGCGCACGCGCACGGTCGCATCCACCGCGTTCGGATCGGCCGTACCGAGATTGAAACGGCCCAGAACCGGATAGCGACCCTGCACGAACACCTTGGCGCGGGACAGCTCGACACCATTTCCGTTCGCTTCGAACGTGCCGGTGAAGCAGATTCCCTTGGCATGATTCCGCCGGTGCCCCAGCGGCGGGCCGCTCGGAGGCGTCAACGCTGCAATCATGCGATCCGGCGTAAGACGTCCCGGCGTGAGCCACCCCGCGGTATACGCAAAGGCGGCGGCGCTACCGCCGACCACTGCGGCAATCAGAACGAGCCATCCAAGGCTCGAACGCTCTACTCTACCTGGCTGATTCATCAAGTCCTCTCGCAACGCGGCGGCCGCCCGGCGCTCGAAAGCGCGCAGCCCTCCGCTTGATGACATGAGCGGAACTTAGCGGACCGCCGCAAGACCGATCTTCCCAAACGCACCGTCATTTTCGTGAAGGCACGTACTTTCTGGATGCCGTGAGGCTCTGCCCCGCCCAATCACGTGGGCTGCGCTGCCGCGTGCAATCCCGATACAAGCGCGCGGAATGGCAAGATCGCCACAATTCGTCATGGCATCCTGATCCGGCAACGAGGCGTCGAAACCGTCCGCGCACTCCTCCGTGACGGAGTCCTGAGCGGCGAGCGCGTTGCGGAACATTCCGGAGCACGGGGGATGCGGTGCTTGCTGAGGCCGCAATGTATCCGATCGGTGGATCGGATGACGCCCCCGGGGCATCCACCGCCGCTTGAACAGAGCCCACCACGCTCTGACGATGGAAGCGCCGTACCGGGTGAATTCTTTCCGGATGCGGTCCCGGAGAGCCCAATCCAGGCAACGACTCAGAAACGAGATGAACCTCATGGCTCGCAGTCCCGGCTGCTGCGTCTAGAACCGGGCACCGCGCGCGATTTGACCATCGCACGATGACGCGATCGATTCTGACATCGCTGACGGAATTCTGTTCGACGACGTACGGGGTATTCGTCGAAAGCCTGGGCTCCATGTCGTGCACTCGGCCATCTTCTCGCAACAGTGATGCACAATCACGGGCCTTGCGGACGAGGCTGCCTATATATCTCGACATAGAATACAATTCTGGAAACGCCGTCAGCCGAGCAGCGATCCCCACAAAGCGACTCTCCGCACGAGAAAGCAATGGAGACTCGCTATGAATGCATTCAAGATCCTGATCGCCTCGGTGCTGATCTCAGCTGCGACAGTGTCGTCGGCCTCCGCCGCCTGGTCCTTCGCCGACCAGGAGCCCGCAACCTTTGCCTCGATGTATCCCGACCGCGATGTGCTGAATGGTGGTGCGTTGACCCCGGCAGGACGAATGGGACTCGAGCGCCCCGGTGGCGCGGCTCCCGTGTTTGGCGCGGTTCAGGTTCGCAGCCACCACTGGCGCCGATGACAAGCCGAACGAGCAATCAAGTACAGCTACCAGATTCAGATGACCATCGTTCACGCCTCGAACGGAGTAGGACCGCGCGATGCGGCGTACCCGTGGCGTAGATGTACATGCATCTCTTCGTGCAACGACGAAAATGATCGTTCAATTGATACTGCCGATCCGGCGCAAGCATGCACATGTCTGATGCGCGAGCCGAGGCGTTCCCGGCGTCGCTTTGTCAAGGAGATGTACGATGACTACACTGAAGCTGTTCTCGGCCGGGTTGATCGCTGCGGCCATGGTTGCTTCCCCGGCGATGGCGCGTGAAGGCAAAACGAACACGCGACGGACGAATGTCGATGCCTACGCGTCGGCTCAACGTGTTCCGGTTATCTCCAAGCGCGGTTGCACGCGGGCGCCGGACGTCGGCGCCTATGCATCAGCCCCGTGGCGACGCCCGCCCTGCGAGCCCAAGTCCGGCTTTTGAGCGCACCAGCCGGACAACGCTGCCTCGGCAGAACGCAATTGCGCGTGCTGAACTGAAGCGTGTCGTTGCGCGTCTCGGGCCTTTTTGGTTTACGCGGAAAAGAGGAATGGCAGCTCCTCATGCTGTCATTCCTCCAATTCGATCGACAACTCTCGAGTCGTCCGCTCTGTCACCGCCGCTGCACGGGCGATGGAGGTGCCGACATCAGGAATGATTGCCGCCGCCCGGCAGAGCAGCGATGACGTTTCGGGTGACCATCCCTCTGTCGCGATGGCTGCGACATGGCGATAAGGCGATTGCCGCTGCACGGCTGCCCCTTCAGCACCCCGGCGGCAAGATCGGCGAAACTCCCGGCGTTGACGCCGCGCCTGACGCGTTGGCCGGCAGCACTGTTGCAGGAGATGCCAGATTCATCGTCATGCTTTCCGCACAGGTCGAGGTGTTGGGGCTGGGCGCGACGGCAGCACTAGGATCAATGCCCGTTCCGACATCGCCGCTGATAACGACCGGGATCGTACCCGGGGGCGGCCCGGCCTGTACTTGCGGGATCGAGAGCGGCAAACTCGCCGCGCTCGCCACCGTCCCACCCGGCGTTGAGCTGCACGCCACTGTCACCCCCGTCCCTGACGGCGCGGCCGCGGAAATTGTCCCGATCGAGCTCCCGTTTTGTCCCATGAGCGGTACGATTGGAGCCACATCCCCCACCGTCGGCGATCCCGTGCTCGATGCGGTTGGCATTGTTGGCACCGACGTCGGAGATATCGGAGACGTCGATGGTGGAGCACAGACGACGACCGTACCCGGCGTCGTCGGATCCGAGGCGAGCGGAACGGGTGCCAGCGTGGTATCGGGCGCGCCTTGCACGGTCGTTGCGGAGAACGGACCCGGGCTATTGAGCGGTGAGGTGACGATCGCGCCCGGTACAGTCGGCAGGCTCATCGCCGTGCTGCCGGTTGTTGCGACCTGGGCTTCGCCCGCGGAGCAGTCGAGCAGCAGGGCGGCGAGCGCTGCGCAAACAATCCGGATCATGTCTGGCTCCCCGCGCTCGCCTCATTCTTGCGAATGGTGACCTGGCTACCCTCCGCCAGATTGACCGCCGGATTGAGCACGACTTGCTCGCCAGGCTTCACGCCCTCGCGCACTTCGACCGACGTGCCGAAATCTCGCGCGATCGAGACCTTCTGCAAATGAACGGTGCCATTGCGCACGACTGCGACATGAAGGCCGTTCTGGTCGAAAACCAAAGCATCGGCGGGAATCGACATCGACGGCGTCTTGCGCGGGATCGACAGTTCGACCGTGCAGTAGATGCCGGGACTCAACGCGCCGTCGGGATTGGGCACGTCGATCTCGGTCAGCAGGGTCCGGCTTCCCGGCTGCAACGCGGTCGCGATGCGCGTGACCTTCCCTGGAAATACCCGGTCCGGGATCTCGGGAACGTGAATCTCGGCTTCGACCCCAGGCGCGACGCCGAAGGCCTCGTCCTGCGGCACGAACACTTGCGTTCGGATCACGTTCGAATGCATCAGCGTGAACATGAAGGTCGATCCCGCCTGAACGAGGCTGCCATTGTCCACGTTGCGTTGCGTGATCACACCGTCGAACGGTGCCACCACGCGCTGATAGGCCTTCTCCTGTTGAAGCACGCGAATCTGCGCTTCTTGCGCCGTGATGTTCGATTGGGCGACGCTCACGGCTGCCTGCTGGGCCCGCAAGGTAAGACGGTCGTTGTCGCCCTGCTGGGCCGTCAACCAGCCCTGCTTGACCAGATTGCTGTCCCGCGTATTGGTGACGTCGGCAAGCTCCCGGCTCGCCTGTGCCTGCTGCAACGCCGCCTGATTCTGCGCCAGCGTCGCTTGCGCCTGCGCGATCTGCTGGTCGAGTTCCGGCGCGGTGATCTCCGCCAGGAGATCGCCCTTCTTCACATGATCGCCGATATCGACGTAGCGCTTCTCGATGTAGCCGCTGGCCCGTGCGAAAATGTTCGCCGCCTCGAATGCCGTCGTCGTCGCCGGCAGGGTGACCTTCGTGATCTCGGGGCTGGCGCGGACCGTCGCCACCCGAACCTCCGGAACGGCGGTCCTGATCTGCTCTGCCGATACAGCCAGATCGCGTGCGGCCTGATAATGCCGCCAGCCGCCCACGCCGAGACCGCCGGCAAGGAGCAGGAACATGGCGCCGCCGAGCCATACGCCGCCGTAGCGGCGGCGTGGTCGCGCCTCCTTGCCGGGCAGTTCCACGATGCGGCCGCTTTCCGCATCGGGTCGATCATTCACGTCATGGCTGTTGGTCCGCACGCGAACATCGCTCATTCCGGTATCTCCTCGAACACGCCGTGGTGAGGCTTGCCGTCGTTGCGCTTGCGCAGCCAGGCGAAGAGATAGGGCACGATCAGCAATGTCGTCGGCGTTGCGAACAGCAGCCCCCCGATGACGGCACGGGCGAGCGCCGCGTTCTGCTCCTCGCCCGGGCCTCCGATCGCCATCGGGATCATGCCCACGATCATCGCGGCAGCCGTCATCAGCACGGGGCGGATTCGCGTGCGGCCCGCACTCAGCGCAGCCTCGAACGCGGTGTGGCCATTCAGTTGCGCGTCACGCGCGAAGGTCACGAGCAGGATGGAATTGGCCGATGCAACGCCGACGGCCATGATCGCGCCCATCAGCGAAGGCACGTTCAGGGTCGTCCCCGTGATGAACAGCATCGTCACGATACCGCATAAAGTCGCGGGCAGCGCCATGATGACGACAAAGGGGTCGCCGAAGTTCTGGTAGTTCACGACCATCAGCAGATAGACCAGGATGGCGGCAAACAGCAGTCCGATTCCGAGATCGCGGAACGATTGACGCATGCTCTGGATCTGCCCCAGAACCTCAATCGAATTTCCCGGCTGGAGCTGCTTCTGAAGCGTCGACGTGACCTTGTCGATATCGGCCGAGACGCTGCCGAGATCACGCCCCTGCACGCTCGCATAAACGTCATACACCGGCTGAACGTTCGCCTGGTTCAAATTGGTGGGTACAGTCCCGCGCTTGAAGGTCGCAACATTGCTGAGCAGCCCTGGCACCGTCTGTCCGCTTGCAGCCGACGAGGCCGACACCGGCGTGTTCTCCAGTGCGTTGAGCGAGTTTGCCCTGTACTCCGGCGTCTGGACGGCAAGATAATAAGGGATGCCCGACGTCGGGTCGGTCCAGAAATTCGGCGAGACCTGGGCAGACGAGCTGAGGCTGACATTGATGTTGGTTGCCACCGTGCTGGCATTGAGCCCCAGCTGTGCGGCCCTTGTGCGGTCGATGTCGGCGTAGAACGCGGGAGCGTCGACCTCCTGTTGAAGATGGGCGTCGACGACTCCCGGAATGGCCGCCAGGCTCTTTTGCAGCTCTTTTGCCACGGACAGGTTGTTGGCGCCGTAGCCGACGGTACGGACGTCGATTTGCGCCGGCAGGCCGAAATTCAGGATTTGGGTGACGATATCCGCCGCCTGGAAATAGAAGACGTCCTCGGGGAATGCCGCCGGCAAAACCTGGCGCAGCTTGCTGACGTAATCCGCAGTCGGCCTGTGGCCATCCTTGAGCGATATCAGGATCGTTCCGTCGTTCACTCCTATCGTCGATCCGTCGGTGAAGGCCAGATTGTAGGAACGCGCCGGCAAGCCGATATTGTCGACGATCAGCCCACGATCCCGGTCCGGAATGACTTCGCGGATCTTGTCCTCGACCGCCTGGAAAATGGCCTCGGTGCGCTCGATCCGGGTCCCGGCGGGCGCACGAACATGGAGCTGGATCTGACCGCCGTCGATCAGGGGATAGAAATCCCTGCCCACATAGACGAACATGACGGCCCCGAGCGCCAGCACCAGCACGGCAGCGATCGGCACGATGCTGCGGCTCCGGAGCAGGGTCGTCAGGAGTTCGGAATAGCCGTCGCGCAGACCCTCGAAGCCGCGCTCGAACGCGGCGGATGCGCGCGAAAACATGCCGGACGAGTTCGCGCCCTCGCCATGGCGCCGCTCCCCCTTCAGCAGCAGACCGATCGTGATCGGCGTGAGAGTCCGCGACAGCGCGTACGACGCCAGCATGGCAAACACCACCGCAAGGCCGAGTGGCGTGAAGAGGTATTGCGCCGGTCCTTCGAGGAATATGACCGAGGTAAAGACGCAGCTGATGGCGAGCGTAGAGACGAGCGTCGGTACGGCGATCTCGGCCGCACCGTGCAGCGTCGCTTCCGACAGCGGCATCCCCTCCTCGGTCCAGAGCCGATGCGTGTTCTCGATCGTCACCGTCGAATCGTCGACCAGAATGCCCACTGCGAGCGCCAGCCCACCCAGCGTCATCGTGTTGAGGGTCTCGCCGAGAAAATGGAGCACGATGAGCGAGGACAGCATCGCGAGCGGGATGGAGATCAGGACCACGAGCGTCGACCGCCACGATCCCAGAAATACCAGGATCATCAGCGCCGTGAGACCGGCCGCGATCGCTCCTTCGCGCAGCACACCATCGACGGAGTGGGTGACGAAGACCGATTGGTCGAACAATTCGCTGATCTTCAGCCCGGCCGGCGCCGACGCCCGAATCGACTTCAAGGCCTGCTTGACCCCGTTGACGACGGCAAGCGTCGAGGCGTTGCCATTCTTGATCACGCTGAGCAGAACCGAGCGGTGACCGTCCTCGCGCACGATATTCTGCTGGACCTGCGATCCGTCCCGAACCTGGGCGACATCCTTCAGCAGGATCGTCGCGCCGTTCGCGAACTTGACCGGGATCATGTTGAGATCCTTGATCGAGGCCGGCGTCGCGTTGGTTCGCACGGTGTACTGGGTATCGCCGATCTTCGCCGTTCCGGTCGGCAGCGTCAGGTTCTGGGTGTTCACCGCATTGACGATGTCGAGCGGCGTCAATCCGCGCGACGCGAGTTTGTTCGGGTCGATGTCGACCATGATCTGGCGATATTTTCCACCCGCAGGCGTCGGCAGCGTCACCCCCGGAACAGGCGCCAGTTGTTGCCGGATCCGATAGATGCCGAAGTCGTACAATTGCTGTTCGTTCAATTTGTTCGACTCGAGGCTGAGCTGCAGTACCGGCACGCTCGACGCATTGAACTGCACGATCACGGGCGGCTGAATGCCCGGCGGCATCAGGGCGCGGATGGCGTTCGTTGCCGATACGATCTGCGAGATCGCGAGATCGAGATTGACGTCCGGCTGGAAGTAGATCTTTTGAACCGACAGGCCATTGAGCGTCTGCGCTTCGATGTTCTTGATGCCGGTGACATTGGCGCTGATCGAATACTGGCTGTACGTGGAGACGCGCTGCTCCATCTCCGGCGTCGAGAGGCCGGTATAGCTCCAGATGACGGTGACGACGGGGATGCGGATCTCGGGAAAGATATCCGTCGGCATCGACCAGACCGAGATGCCTCCCAGGAACAGGATCAGGGCCGCGAGCACATAGAACGTGTGCGGAAACCGGAGCGCAAAGCGGACAATGCCCATGGAGACGACTACTTCGAGCAGGTTGCGGGAAATTTTCAGATGGCGACGATGCTTGACCGTTCAAATGAAATCGAGTTCAGCATCGCGACCTCTCGACCGCTCACGTCGATGCGAAAGCCTCGCGCTCGAGATAGTGACGGGACAGGTGGGTGGCGACAGAGACGACGCCGCGCACTGCCCCTGTCCCCGGGCGGTGGCCACGGGCTCCAGGGTGGCACGGATGGCGGCGCGCTTGACCTTTGCAAAGGCGCGAATCTCGATCTGCCGAACGCGCTCACTGGAGATCGAAAGCTCGCGGGCGAGCTGATCGAGCGTCGGCGGATGCTCCGCCAGCCGCCTTGCCTCCAGCACGCGCCGCTCGCGCCCTGTGAGGCCATCCAGCGCAATGCGCAGGGCATCGGTCCGATGTTCCATCTGATCCTGATCGGCAAGGACGGTCTCGGCGTCGCTCGCCTCGTCCACAAGCAAGGCCTCCCACTCGGTACCCTGCTCGTCGCCGCCAACCCGCGCATTCAGCGACAGGTCGCCGTGCAGGCGGCAATCCATCTCCATCACATCGCGCGCCGAAACTTCGAGCTTGGTGGCAATCGCCTCGGCGACATCAGGGGTAAGCCGTGCCATCCCGCTCTGGCCGACCTTTCTCATCTCGCCACGAAGCCGGAAGAACAGCTTCTTTTGCGCGGCCGTTGTTCCGATCTTGACCAGCGACCAGGAGCGCAGGATGTATTCGTGGATGGCGGCCTTGATCCACCACGTCGCATAGGTTGAAAATCGCGAGTTTCGGTCGGGCTCGAACCGCGACGCGGCAATCACCAGCCCGAGATTGGCCTCGGCCATGAGATCTGCGAACGGAAGGCCGTATCCCCTGTAGCTCCGCGCGACCTTGGCGGCGAGCCGGAGGTGGCTCGTGACGAGCGCGTTCGCGGCGTCGCCGTCCCTCGTCTCCTGCCAGCGACGCGCAAGCTGCTGCTCCTGCTCCCGTTCGAGCAGGTCGTACCGGCCGATGACTGAGGAATAAGCATTGAACACAGCAGCCGCCGTACGCCTGCCCGGCTCAGCCGTATCGATCCTGCTCAAACCCGCATGTCGCATTGGCATCTTTTGCTCCCACATTCGAACCGGCAAGTCGAACGTAAGAAGCCTCCGACTGACGGCGCCAGTAAACTGCACTTAACAAGCCTGAATTCGCTTTCAGATATCTCGCCGCTCTTTCCGCTTCGCACGGATCGCACGTGGCATCGGCGGTCACGTCGGCGCGAGGCTCGCGTGAAGCGAACGATCCGGCGCCGATGCCGCGGGTTCGCGTGATATCGCGCCCGTCGTGGCGAGGATCTCCACCCGTCCGCCGGGTGCCGGGCAAATGGTCAGGCAGAAGCCGTGCAGCTTCAGAATCGCAGCGACGAGGCTCAGTCCCAACCCCACTCCCGGCGTGTTACGCATCTTGTCGGAGCGATAGAACCGACGCAGCACCGCCTCGCGTTCCGACTCGCCGATGCCGGGGCCGGTATCGCTCACGCGCACGAGCACGGCCCTGTCGTCCGACACCAGCTCGAGCGTCACTCTTCCGCCCGCGGGGGTGAACTTGACGGCATTGTCCACGAGATTGGCAACCGCCTCGAACAGCAGGTCCCGATCACCCCGCACCTGCACTTTGCGGTCGATCTCGACGTCGATGTCGATATCCTTGTCTTCGGCAATGGGTTCGTAGACGTCGCACACCTGTCGCAGGATCTCGTCGAGCGCGACGTCGCCGAAGCCGGCCGTACGGCTGCTGCTCTCGATTTCGGCGAGGCGCAGCAGCGCGGTGACGATTGCGAGCGATTGGTCGATTCCGGCCATTGCCTTGTCCACGATGTCCTGAAGGTCCTCCAGCGTGGCCGCGTGTGTGCGCCCGCGCTCCAGCGCCAGGCGGGCTCGCGTGAGCGGCGTTCTGAGATCGTGAGCGATATCGTTGCCGACACCGGCCAGCGCGTTGATCGTGGTCTCCATCTCGTCGAGCATGCCATTGACGATCCTGGCCAGCCGCGCGAACGGATCGTCCGCATCGGCCTGTGGGAGCCGCTCGTGGAGATCACCGGCAACGATGCGTTGAACGTGCCGGTTCACCTGCTCCACGCGCCTCTGGGCGCGGACGCTCAACCAGGCCCCGGCCAGCAGGCAGAGGCAGAATGCCGGCAGCAGGCCGAGCAGCAGCGCCTGTCCGACGACGATGGATATCTCGCGCGTCTCATCGACATTCCGCCCGATCACGAGGATGTGGCCGTCGCCGAGCCGCCTGCCCGCGGCCTTGACGACGGCATCGTGGACCGCCGACGGCCCGTCCCGTGCGAGCCGCACGCTCCGGACCGGTCCGCCGACATCGAGCTTTGATGGCAATCGCGCGATGTTGCCGGCAAGCCGGGTCCCTGCGGCATCGAACAGACCGGCATATTGCACGCCTCGCGAATCCTGCTTGAGATGATCGGAGATCGCGTCGATGAGACGGCCGGGCGGCAATTCGGCCATGAAGTTGAGCTGCGTTGCAATCATGCGGTCGGATCGCATGATCAGGTAGTCGTCGATCTTCCAGTAGATGAAGGCGAACAGGGCGGCGACGAACAACGCCAGCGTGGCTGCTATCGCCGCGGCCCACAGGAACGTGTTCGAACGAATGAACTGAATCTGGCGCATCGATCCGCCGAACCTGTTAACGAGTGCGCAGCACGAAGCCGGAGCCGCGAACATTGTGAATGAGCTGCGTCTCGCCGGGGCCCTCGACCTTGTGACGAAGGCGGCCCATGTGCACGTCGATGAGATTGGTGGTTGCAGGAACGAATTTATAGTTCCAGACCTCCTCGAGCAGCATCGCGCGGGTCAGCAGCTGATCGCTCCGGCGCATCATGTACTCGAGCAGACGGAATTCGCGCGGCAGCAGATCGATCTCGCGCTCGCCTCGCCGCACGGTCCGCTCGATCAGGTCGAGCTCCAGCGGCCCGGCGTGCAACGTGGTCTCGCGGCTGTCGATCGGACGCCGCAGCAACGCCTCCACTCGGGCGACGAGCTCGATCAGCGCGAACGGCTTGGTGAGATAGTCGTCTCCGCCGACGCGCAACCCGCGCACCCTGTCGTCGACCGCGCCGAGCGCACTCAGCACCAGGACGGGCGTCCTGACCTGGTCCTTGCGCAAGGCCTCGATGACGGTCAGCCCGTCCATTCCGGGCAGCATGCGATCGACGATCAGGGCATCGGGAGACGATTCGCGCGCCCGATCGAGACCGTCGATTCCGTCGGGCGCCCATCTCACCTCGAACCCCCGCTCGGTGAGTTCGGCCACGATCGCGTCGGCGGTCTCGGCATCATCCTCGATTAGGAGAATCCGCGTCATTGTGCTGGGTCCACGTCCCGCGAGGCCTCGAGACCGGCGGCGAAGCATGGGCTCGGTGATCTGCGACGACATGTTCAATGCCCGCCCGGGCCGAACACGCGAGGCAGGACCGGCATGCGACGCACCGCTGTCTCGCAACAGAAGTAATCCTGCGCGGAATGAAGCACCATTAAATTGCATTTCAGAGCGTCCGGGAGCACGGCCACTGCTGGCGTCGGCGCGAAGGCAATCGAATGTGCTGTCGCAGTGATCATCTCTCATCTCCATGCAGCGGGACGTTCCAGCAGATATGGTCTCAGCGAGGCTGCCGTTACGCGCCAGGATCGAAAACGTTGCGAGTTTGCACGATCGTGCTTGCCGGCAAGGACGGGATCACGGTCCATTGAACGCGGGTGAGCAATTCGTGCGTTTTGTCGACGCGCGCTCGTCCGCACCTCCTTCGCAGGCCGGCTTGGACTGCCAGCTTTCATCAAAGGAGAAGCCAAATGACCACTCTCAAACTCTTGTCGACCGGACTGATCGCAGTCGCCATGCTCGGTGGACCCGCCATGGCGCGGGAGCGCCATACGGACGTCCGCCCATCCGCAATGCAAGCCGATCCGGTTGCATCGTACGGGTCGGTCTATCAGACCGGCCGCGGCTGCGTTCCAGCGCCGCGTGTCGGCGCGTTTGCGACGGCGCCGTGGACCGGCAACAACGTTCCCTGTGAGCCGGGCACCGGCAGCTTCTGATCCCGACCACGTCGCGGCCGGCCGGGCGGGTGTCCCGCTCGGCCGCCGCCTTTCGCGATGGGGTCGAGCCTGACGTTGACCCCGTCCACGCTCGGTAGTCGCGTCGGCGGATCACCTCGCCGATGCGCAGCGCCCCGCTCCTGAAATCGAATTCAGTGGGATTGCCGCACGACCTTCCTATCTTCCCTTCCAGACAGGATTTGCTGGCGGCACGACGCTGAGGCGACGGCATTGGCCGCCGGGCATCCGGACACGAAAGGAGTCCCTCATGAAACGAGCATTGATGATCATGGCGACAGCGGCGCTTGCCTCAGCACTGGCGGTCGGAACGGCTGAGGCACATGGCGGCGGTGGCGGTGGCCACGGCGGCGGTGGCTTCGGAGGCGGACATATGGGCTTTGGCGGCGGCCACATGGGCTTCGGTGGCGGCGCGCATTTCGGCGGCATGGGACACGCCGGCGGATTCGGCGGTGGAGCCCGATTCGGCGGCGAGCACCTCGGCTTCGGCAATCATGTCGCAACCCGCGGCTTCCGGCAGCACGCGTTTCACCGTTTTGACCGCTTCCGGTCCGGATATGGATTCTACGGCTATCCGGATTGCTATGACTGGTACGAGCTGCATCCGGCCCAACCCTTGCCGCTGAGCTGCAGCTAGGTCCGCGTGCACCGCGCCGATCGGTCCGGACCACGCAAGCTCGCGGCCCGGATCGCTCGAACTGCGCGCGCGAAGTCCACACAGCAGCCTACGGGTGGAACCACTCCTCGGCGTGCCTGCGCAGTGGTCGCAGATGCCGTACCCATCGCGGTCAAGCCGCTCCTGCGCCCCTCTTCAGGTGCATCGCGGCGAAGTCGAGATACCAATCCAGACAGCCGGGATTGGCCATCGCCTCCCTGTTGATGACCTTCTCCACGGACTGGCCGAGCAGCAGCTTCTTGATCGGCAGCTCCTGCTTCTTGCCGGATAGCGTCCGCGGAATCTCGGCGACGGCGAAAATCTCGTTCGGCAGAAAGCGCCGTGACAGGCCGGTCTCGATCGCCTTGTTGATCTTCGCCTGCATCGCCGCATCGAGCGCAATGCCGTCGCGCAACACAACGAACAGCGGCATGTAACTGTCGCGGCCGAGATATTCGAGATCCACGACGAGGGAGTCGAGCACCTCGGGCAGCGACTCGATTGCGGAATAGAGCTCGCTCGTACCCATGCGCAGGCCGTGCCGGTTGATGGTGGCATCACTGCGGCCATAGATGATACAGGAGCCATCCGGATTGACCTTGAGCCAGTCGCCGTGCCGCCACGCCGGACCGCGCCCGCTGCCGTCGAAATCGTCCGGATAGGTTTCGAAATAGCTCGCGCGATAGCGCGCCCCACCCTCGTCGTTCCAGAAATAGAGCGGCATCGACGGCATCGGCTCGGTACAGACGAGCTCGCCGACCTCGTCGATGACGGCGTGCCCCTGTTCGTTGAAAGCCTCCACGGCCGCGCCCAGCAGCCGGCACTGCATGGCGCCCGGCGTCTGCGGCAGCTCGCGGTTGCCGCCGATGAAGGCGCCGGCGAAGTCGGTCCCGCCGGAAATGTTCGCCCACCAGATGTCGGCCTGAGCTTTGCTGCCGTTCGTCCTCGACAACGCAGCGAAGCGCGCGTTGAACCAGGCCTGCGTGTCGGCGCTAAGGGGCGAGCCGGTCGAGCCGAGGCAACGCAGCTGCGAAAGATCGCCGGCGGCAGCAAGGTCGATCTCGGCCTTGGCGCAGTTCGCGAAGAACGCCGCGCCCGCCCCGAAGAAGGTCGACTTCGATTGCGCGACGAAGCGCCACAGCGTGGTCCAGTCCGGCTTGTCCTTCGCGCCGGCCGGGCTGCCGTCGAAGATGCAGCAGGTGGTCCCGCTGAGCAGGCCGCCGACCTGGCTGTTCCACATGATCCAGCCGGTCGAGCTGTACCAGTGATAACGCTCGCCGAAGGAATTCTGGTGATGGGAACAGCCGATGTCGTTGTGCAGCCCCAGAAGCGCGAGCACCACGATGATGATGCCGCCATGGCCGTGCACGATCGGCTTCGGCAGGCCGGTCGTGCCACTGGAATAGACGATCCAGAGCGGATGATCGAACGGCAGCCAGATCGGCTCGAAGGCATCGATGGCCGCGCCCGTTCTGGCGAGAATGTCGGAGAGCAGCGCGTCCGGTGCCGCAGCTGCGCCGGCTTCGCTGTGCAGGATGACGTGCTCGACGGTCGGCAGGGACCGCCTGAGCTCGCCGACGACGTCGCGACGGTCATGCCGCCGGCCGGCATAAGTGACGGCGTCGCAGGCGATCAGCACCTTCGGTTCGATCTGCTTGAAGCGGTCGATCACCGCAGGCGCCGCCATGTCGGGCGCACAGACGCTCCAGATTGCGCCGATGCTGGCTGTCGCCAGGAACGCAACGATGGTCTCGGGGATGTTCGGCAGATAGGCTGCGACGCGGTCGCCGGGGCACACGCCCTTGTCCTTCAGATCGAGCGCGAGCACCGCTGCCTTGCGCCGCAGCTCCGGCCAGCTCGTCTCCGTGAGACTGCCGTCCTCACCGCCGCTGACGATGGCGGGCAGCCCGGCTGCGTCTGCCGCCGCGACATGCCGGAACACCTGCCTGGCGTAATTCACCTGCGCGCCGGGAAACCATACCGCATTCGGCATTTTGCGCTCGGCAATCACGGCGGCAAACGGCGTCGGCGACTGCAGATCGTAATAGTCCCAAATGCTGCGCCAGAACCCGTCGAGATCGCGCACCGACCATTGCCGCATCTCTTCGTAGCTCGAGAAGACAAGGCCGCGCGTTTCCCCGAGCCATTGACGATACAGGGCCATTTGAGGAACGTAGGGAGCTGCCATCATCAAATTCCGAAGGTTCATGGATTGCGAGAGCTGCAGCCGAACTCGGGACGTGAGCGCGGTTGCACCCGTTGAACGGTCCGCCTCACGATAAGTTCAAACCTCGAGCCACTCCTGGCGAACCGTCGCGTTCGCCCGGAGTTGGTCTGGCGTGCCTTCAAAAACCACGCGACCGTGTCCCATGATGTAGACGCGCTTCGAGATGCGCATCGCGATCGATAGCTTTTGCTCGACGAGCAGGATCGCGACCCCGGCTTGCGCGATCCGGACGATGAGGTCTCCCACCTGTTGCACGATCAGCGGCGCGAGACCCTCCGTCGGCTCGTCGATCATGATGAGATCAGGATCGCCCATCAACGTGCGGCATGTCGTCAACATCTGCTTCTCGCCACCCGAGAGGACCCCAGCAGGCGCGTCGGCGCGCGCGGCGAGGTTGGGAAACATGTCGAGCATGTCCTGCAGCCGCCATTTGCCCGGTCGGCGCGTGTCCTTGATGCCGAGCAGAAGATTCTGTCGCACCGTCAAGCTCGGAAAGATATCGCGATGCTCGGGAACGTAGCCGAGCCCGAGGCGCGCGATCTTGTAGCTCGGCAGGCCCGCAATGTCCTTGCCCTTGAAGCGGATCGTGCCCTGCGGAACGACCTCGCCCATGATCGCCTTGACCGTGGTCGAACGCCCGACACCGTTGCGGCCGAGCAGGCTCACCACTTCGCCGGCGGCGACATCGAGGTCAACGCCCTGGAGAATGTGGCTCTTGCCGTAATAGGCATGGAGGTTCCTGACTTCGAGCATCAGTCTGCCTCCTCGCCAAGATAGGCTTCCCTGACCTTCGGATCGCGCCGGATCTCCTCGGGAGTGCCCGAGGCGATGATATGACCGTAAACCAGCACCGAGATGCGGTCGGCAAGTCCAAACACGACGCTCATGTCGTGTTCGACGATGACCAGCGTTCGCCCTTCGGTCAGGCGCCGGATCAGCGACACCGCGCGCTCAGTCTCGGCGTGGCTCATTCCAGCGGTCGGCTCATCGAGCATGACGACGGTAGCGCCCCCTGCGATCGTGATGCCGATCTCCAGCTCGCGCTGCTCGGCATATGTCAACAGGCCGGCCGGGACGTCGCGGCGGTGCGTGAGGTGAATGTCTTCGAGAATCCGGGCGGTCCGTTCGCGCACCTCGGGCAGGCTGTCCACGTTCTTCCAGAATGCGTAGCGATGCCCGGTGGCCCACAGCACCGCGCAGCGGACGTTTTCCCAGACCGTCATGCGGGCAAACACGTTGGTGACCTGGAACGAGCGCGACAGCCCCCGCCGGTTGATCTCGAACGGCTGCAGGCCGGAGATCACGTCGCCATTGAGCCGGACCTCGCCCGAAGTCGGCTTGATATGCCCACTGATCAGATTGAACGTCGTCGACTTCCCCGCGCCGTTCGGACCGATGATGGCGTGCCGTTCGCCCTGCGCGATGCTGAGGTTCAGGTCGCGAATGATGCCAACGTTGCCGAAGCGCTTCTCGACGGCGCGGACTTCGATGGCTGCAGTCATGCCAGATACCCCCGATCGCGCGCGACCGTGGCCGCCCGATCCCATGCTTCGCCAACCCGCCGCCACGTCAATCGCGCGATGACGAAGCCACCGGCCACCAGAACCGCTGCAGCAATCCAGGTGGCTGGCGACTTGGGATTGAAGGCAATCCCGAACAGGTTGATCGCACTGGCCTCCCCGCCGGAATGACGCGCGATCGTCTCGATCACCAGAATGATGCCGCAAGCGAGCGCCACGGTCGGCACGATCGCGACGAGATAGGACGGAATCACCGTCCATAACGATCCGGCGCGAAGGAGCGGCCGGTGCATCATCACGAGCCCGGCGATGCCGCCGGGCGAGAACATCACGATGCCGATGAAGATGATGCCGAAATAGAGCTGCCAGACGCTGGTGACGCTGGTCAGCCCGAGCTGCAGATAGGTCACCAGGATCGCGCCGAGAATGGGTCCGAAGAAATAGGCGGTACCGCCGATGAAGGTTGCGAACAGCACCAGGCCGGATTGGATCGCGCCGAGATAGGCCGAGTTCGCGATCTCGAAGCTGATCGCGGCAAGACCCCCGGCGATGCCGGCGAAGAATCCTGCAAAGCAATAGGCGAGATAACGGACCACGTGAGGATCGTAGCCGATGAACTGGACTCGCTCGGGATTGTCACGGACGGCATTGCTGATCCGCCCCAGCGGGGTTCGGGTCAGCGCGTACATCGCGATCGCCGAGACCACCAGCCAGAACGCGATCAGATAATAGACCTGGATCTGCGGCCCGAAGGTCCAGCCGAACATGCGCGGCAGCGCCGTGCGGTCCGTCGTGATGCCGGCTTCGCCGCCGAAGACCGACCGGAGGATCAGAGACGAAGACGCCACCAGCTCGCCGATGCCCAGCGAGATCATGGCGAACACGGTGCCGGCGCGCTTGGTCATGAGCCAGCCGACGAGGATAGCGAACCCGAGGCCGCCGAGGCCGCCGAACAATGGGATGAACGGAAGCGGGATCGGCCAGCCGTGGGAGACGATCGCGTTCATCACATGGCAGGCCGTGAAGCCGCCGAGACCGTAGTGCACGGCATGGCCGAACGACAACAATCCGGTCTGTCCAAGCAGGATGTTGTAGGAGAGCGCGAACACGATCGCGATCCCGATCAGGCTGAAGGACGTGAGCGAGCCGCCGGACGAGAACACCAGCGGCAGCACGATGAGGACGACCACGCCGGCCAGCCAGACGCTGTAGAAGCGCAGGTTCTCGCCGGCCGCGTTCGCTGCGGGTCCCGATACCGATGTCGTTGCCGTAGTCATGATTCGCGCGTCCCCATCAGGCCCATGGGGCGAACGATCAGGATGATGACCAGCAGAAGATAAGGAATGATCGGCGCGACCTGTGCGATTGTGACGTTCCAGATGTCGGAAAGAGCGGAAGGCCCTCCCGCTGAATCGAGCGGACCGAAGACGCTGGCCAGCGAGCCATTCAACGCCACTGCAAAAGTCTGCACCAGGCCGATGACGAGCGAGGCGACGAAGGCGCCGGGCAAGGAGCCGAGGCCGCCGAACACGATCACCACGAACAAGATTGGCCCGAGCGCGGCCGCCATGTCGGACTGCGTCACCAGCGCCGGTCCCGCAATGACACCGGCAAGGCCTGCCAGCGCGCTGCCCACACCAAACACCACCATGAACACGCGCCCCACATTGTGGCCGAGGTGTCCGACCATGTGAGGATGCGTCAGCGCCGCCTGCACGATCAGGCCGACCCTGGTACGCCGCAGCACCAGCAAGAGCGCGACGAAGATGACTACCGATACTGCGAGCATGAAGATCTTGTAGGCGGGATAATTGGTGGAGAAGATCGTGAAGGCTGGGAAGTCGAGCAGCGCCGGCACGCGATAGTCGACCGGGCTCCTGCCCCAGATCATTGCGACGATCTCCTCGATCGCGAATGCGAGGCCAAAGGTCAGCAGCAATTCCGCGACATGGCCATGCTTGTGGGTGTTGCGCAGTCCGTAGCGCTCGACCGCCATGCCGATCGCGCCGACCAGGAGCGGGGCGAGCACGAAAGCCGGCCAGAACCCGATCCATTTCGTCAATTGAAAGCCGAAGAAGGCGCCGAGCATGTAGAAGCTGGCATGGGCGAAGTTGAGCACGCCCATCATGCTGAAGATGACCGTCAGCCCGCTCGACAGCAGAAACAGCAGCATGCCGAACAGCACACCGTTCAGGGTCGAAATGACAATGAGTTCTAGCACAGCGTACTCGTGAACTATCCGAAGCAGGGCCCCGGTCTTCATCCAGGAAGCATTTCGGCCGCCACCTGCCCGCGACGAGAGTGCCGCGGGCCGGCGGCGTGTATGGCCCTTACGGCCGCGTCATCTTGCAGGTCGTGGAGACCATGGCCTGCGGGGTATCGACCTTGGTGACCAGGTGCCAGCCCCAGCCGGTGTTCTCCTCGTCGAACGGCTCGTTCGCGGCAAGCTTGCCGAAGGAGGAGATGTAGATCGGCTGGAAGAACTGATGGTCATCCTTGCGCATGAAGCCGGTACCGCCATCCAGGACCTCGAACTTCAGGTCCTCGAGCGCCGCCGCCACCTTCACGGGCTCAACCGAGTTGGCCTTCTCGGCCGCGGCCTTGAACATGCGCATCTCGTTGACCGCACGCGGATACCAAAGCGACATGTTGACCTTGGCACGGAAGGCCTTCTCGTAATCCATCGCGGGCTGGTGGCCCGAATTGGCAAAACCTTCCGTCAGCTGGAATACCTGATGGTCGAGACCCGTCTGCTTGATCGCGGTCGGCCCACCGGCGCCACCGGCATAGTAAGTGTACCAATTGACCTTCAGACCGGCATCGGCGGCGGCCTTGAGCAGCAGCGCGATGTCCTGCCCCCAGTTGCCGGTAATGACGCTGTCGGCACCGGAAGCCTTGATCTTGGCGATGTAGGGCGAGAAATCCGTGACCTTCAGCAGCGGATGCAGTTCGTCGCCGACAATCTGGACATCAGGCCGCTTCGCCGTCAACATCTTGCGCGCATCGCTGCGCACCGACTGACCAAACGAATAGTCCTGGTTGATCAGGTACACTTTCTTGATCGAAGCGACGTTCTTGATGTAGTTCGTGAGCGCCTCCATCTTGATGTCGGAGCTGGCATCCCAGCGGAAATGCCAGTAGCTGCACTTCTCGTTGGTCATGGCCGGATCGACGGCAGCATAGTTGAAGTAGAGCACTTCCTTGCCGGGATTACGCGTATTGTATTTCGTGACGAAATCCTCGAGCGCCAGGCCTACGGATGAACCGTTGCCTTGTGTAATGTAACGAACCCCAGCGTCGATCGCCTTCTGGGCCTGCACCAGGGACTCCTGCGGATTGGTCTTGTTGTCGAAGGGCACGATCTCGACCTTACGGCCAAGGATGCCGCCCTTGGCGTTGAGCTCGTCGGCCAGGTACTGGAATGTCTTCAGACCCCCCTCACCCACGCTGGCGCCGCCACCGGAGAGTGGATCGATGTAGCCGATCTTGACGGTATCCTCCGCCCGTGCCGCATGGCCGAGCATCGGGGCGATCACGGCGGCGGCCAAAATCAGTCTACGCATAATGTTTCCTCACTGATTGTCGACTTTAGTCGATGCATGCATGCGTGGATCGTATGCACGATTTGGACGGACACTGAGCAGAATAAACTCGAGCTGACAAGCTCGCTCCGACATAGCTGCAGCCGCAGGTACGGCAAAATGTAAAAGCACCGGGGTCGCCCATGACCAAATGTTCCCGGTCGTCGCGCGCCCGACCTGCCCCGCAGCCGGCAGGCCGAGCCGTCTTGTCCAAGGCTGGACACGGTTGATCCAACAGCTCAATAGAGGGTGACTGGCCGGTCCAAATCGACAAGAGTGTCATCCAGGGCCGCAACGGAGAGTTTCATGGCTGAGAACGCGCGTTCGACGATTCGGTCGCTCGACCCCCGTGGCAAATGGTCCGAGCTGTCGCAGGCAGAACGCAATGCCGCCTATGACAACAACGCGGCGGTCAAGAACAGCGCCGCCCTGATCGCCGAGCGCAACGACGCCTCCAGCCGGCTGCGGGGCACGCTGAAGTCCCACCTCGACCTGCCCTATGGCGAGCGCGCCAACAACAAGATCGACCTCTACCCCGCCGCCAAGCCGGATGCGCCCTGCCTGGTGTTCCTGCACGGCGGCTATTGGCAGCGCAATTCGCGCGAATTATTCGCCATGATGGTCGAAGGCGTCGCTGCGCATGGCTGGTCGGTTGCCATCCCCGGCTATTCGCTGGCGCCCGAAGTGTCCCTCAGCGACATCGTCGCCGAGATCCCGCGCGCGCTCGACTGGCTCGCGGCGCATGGCGCATCCTATGGCGTTGCCGGGCCGGTCGTGCTGTCGGGCTGGTCCGCCGGAGCCCATCTCGTCGCGATGGCGCTGGATCATCCGCGTGTCCATGCGGGGCTCGCGCTCTCGGGCGTGTACGAGCTCGCGCCGATCCGCGATACCGGCCTCAACGACGCACTGAAGCTGACGGATGCGGAGATCGCCACGCTATCGCCGCTGCGCCTGCCCGTCATCCAGAAGCGGCTCGACATCGCCTATGGCAGCAACGAGCTGCCGGCGCTCGTCTGCGATTCTATCAATCTCCACGACAAGCGCGTGGCGGCGGGAGCGCCGGGCAAGCTCATTCCGGTCGAAGGCGCTGACCACTTCACCATTCTTGAGGCTTTGCGCCGGCCGGACGGAGTGCTGGTGGAGGCCGCGCGGCGGCTGCTGGACTAAAAGCGCGAAAAACAACCCCATGCACAGTAGCGATGTCGTTGTTTGCAAAGGCGAATTGTTTGAGGGTCGATCGACACCGCCATCGCTTTGACTTGTCGGGCAAAACAGGGGCATGATGCCATCATCGCCCCGGCTGCCGCTCCTGCATCTCAATCCAGACTTGCCCGCCCGTGATCCGTACCGGATAGAGCCGCAGCGGCGGGCTCGGCCATCCCGCGGTGATTGCCCCATCGCGCAAATCGAACGATGCCGCGTGACGCGGGCAATACAGCCGCCCCGTGCTCACCTGCCCCAAGGCCAGATCCGCCTGTTCGTGCGGGCACGCACGTTCGCAGGCGACGACGTTGCCCTCGTTCCAGATCACGAGCAGGTCGCGCCCGGGGACGCGGACGATCGTCTCCGCCTTCAGCCGGTCGAGATCGCAGACGGCAATCCACCCGGCCCCATCACCCACCGAGATAGGCCTTGCGCACATGCTCGTTCGCGATCAGCTCGGAGCCGGCTCCGGACAGCACGATACGGCCGTTCTCGAGCAGATAGGCATGGTCGCACATTTCCAGCGCGGCGAAGGCGTTCTGCTCGACCAGCAGCACCGTAGTGCCGGCATCGCGGATGCCGCGGATGATGGCAAAGGTGCGCTCGACGATGTTGGGCGCGAGCCCGAGCGATGGCTCGTCGAACATGATCAGCCGCGGTCGCGACATCAGCGCGCGCCCGATCGCAAGCATCTGCTGCTCGCCACCGGACAATGTCCCCGCCGCCTGCCGGCGCCGCTCGGCGAGCCGCGGGAATTCCGCGTAGATGCGGTCGCGGTCGGCCGCGATCTCACCCGAACCACGACGGAGGTAAGCCCCCATGTCGAGATTCTCCTCGACGCTCATGTGCGGAAACACGCGCCGCCCTTCCGGACAATGCGCGATTCCGCTCGCCAGCACGCGCGGGGGCCTCGCCCCGGTGATGTCGATGCCCTCGAACCGCATCTGGCCCGAGCGTGGCGGCACGAGGCCGGAGATCGCGCGCAGCGTCGTGCTCTTGCCAGCGCCGTTGGCACCGATCAGCGCGACCAGCTGGCCGGCCTTCACGTCCAGCGAGATGCCGCGCAGCGCGGTGACGCCGCCATAGCCACAAACCATCTCGCGGATCTCAAGCACGGCCCGCTCCATGTCCGAGATAGGCCTCGATCACCGCCGGATCGTTGCGGATCACGTCGGGAGTCCCCTCCGCGATGATACGGCCGTAATTGAGCACCACGATGCGATCCGAGACGGTCATCACCATCGGCATGTCGTGCTCGACCAGGAGGATCGTGATGCCGCGATCGCGGATGCTGCGGATCAGCTCGACGAAGCGGTGGGTTTCCGAGGCATTCATGCCGGACACCGGCTCGTCGAGCAGCAGCATCGATGGTTCTGCCGCGAGCGCCAGCGCGACACCGACGAGACGCTGCTCGCCGTAGGACAGTGAGCCCGCTGCATCGTGCGCGCGGCGTTCGAGCCCAACCCATTCCAGCAGCTCACCCGCCCGCTGCCGCAGTCGGCGCTCCGAGGCGCGCGCGCCGGGCAGGCTGAGAATGGCGTCGATCAGCCGGACGCGGCCCTGTCGATGCAAGCCGATCAGGAGATTGTCGTGGACGGTGTCGTTGGGGAATACGCTGGTGCGCTGGAAGGTGCGGATCAGGCCGAGATCGGCGATCTGGTGCGGCTTCAAACCGGCGAGCGCAGTGTTGCGATAGGTCACGCGGCCGGCGCTCGGCGTCAGGAAGCCGGTCATGACGTTGAAGGCGGTGGTCTTGCCGGCGCCGTTCGGCCCGATCAGGCTGACGATCTCGCCCTCCCCAACCGTGAAACTCATGTCGGAGATTGCGACCAGGCCGCCAAAGCGGACCGCCACCTGATCGATCGTCATGGCAATGCTGCGCGCCGTCATCACGCCGGCTCCTTGGCAGCGGTCTCGGCCAGAGCGACGGGCGACAGCGCGGTACGTCCGTTCCGTCGCCGCCTAAATCGCTGCGCGAGCGACGGCACGATGCCACGCGGGAGCATGAACAGGATGGCGATCAGCACGCCGCCATAGGCGATCCACTGCGCTTCCGGCGCCATCACCGGACGGAGCGCGACCGGCAGCAGCCCGAAGATGAGCCCGCCGACGACGGGCCCGGCCAGCGAGCCTTTGCCGCCGGTGATGACCATGATCACCATGGTGACGGTGTTGATGAAGGCGAACACTTCGGGATCGATGATCCGGATGTAGTGCGCATAGAGGCTGCCGGCCGCACCCGCGATCGCCGCCGAGATCACGGCTGCGATCGTCAGCGTCCTGGTCACGTCGATGCCGACGGAGACCGCCAGCGTCTCGTTCTCCATCAGGCCACGCATGGAGCGGCCGAAATGGGAATGAACGAGTCGCGCGATCAGGAGATAGGCGATCAGCGCGACGACCAGGACGAGATAGTAGTTCTGCATCTTGGTGCGCAGCGTCAGCTCGCCAAACCCGGGCAACGGCAGCGCGATGGACGGAATGTTGGTCAGCGCCAGCGGGCCCTGCGTCAGCTCGACCCAGTTCAGCGCGACCAGCCGGACCACCTCGGCAAAGGAGATCGTCACGATGACGAAATAGGCGCCGCGGACCCGGAACGACAACAGGCCGACGAAATAGCCGCACAATCCTGCAATCAGGATCGCCAGCACGAAGCCTATGATCGGCGGCCAGGGCGTGTGAACCAACCGAAAGCCTCCGAGCAGGCCGACATCGAAGCCGAGCGACGTCAGCGCGCTGACATAGGCACCGATGCCGAAGAAGGCGATGTGGCCAAGGCTGAGCTGGCCGGTGAAGCCGAGCAGCAGATTGAGGCTCATCGCGCCGATGACGAAGATTCCGGTCGTGATCAGGGCGTTGAGCAGATAGGGATCGCGCAGCCAAAGCGGCACCGAGGCGAGAGCTGCGACCGCGACAATGGTGATGGCTGCCTTCATCCGACCCGCTCCGCGCGCGCGAACAGGCCGGTCGGCCGGAAGATCAGCACGGCGATGATGATGACAAAGCCCATGGCGTCGCGGTAGCCGGACGAGACGTAGCCGGCGCCCAGCTCTTCGGCCAGGGCGAGGATAAAACCACCGATCACGGCGCCGGTGATGTTGCCGAGGCCGCCCAGGATGACGATGGCGAAGGCCTTGACGGCGGCGAGGTCTCCCATCTGCGGGAAGATGACGTAGACCGGCCCGAGCAGCGCGCCCGCCGCGGCTGCAAGGCTGGAGCCGATCGCGAAAGTCGAAGTGTAGATCATGTCGACGTTGACCCCCATCAGCGAGGCCGTGTCGTGATCCTGGAACGTCGCCCGCATCGCGCGGCCGAGGCTGGTCTTGTTGATGAGCAGATACGTCACCAGGATCAGCATCGCCGCGGCAGCGAGCACGAACAGGCGCAGCCAGGACACCGACACCGGTCCTAGCACCAGCGGTGCCTCGGGAAACGGCGTCGTCACCGATTTGGCGACTCCACCCCAGATCCACAGCGTGCCCGACTGCATCGCGATCCAGGCGCCGATCATCACCAGCATCGTGGTGTCGATGTCGGAGCCGCGCAGCGGTCGCAGCAATGTCAGCTCGATGGCCGCCCCGAGCAGCCATCCGGCCAGCACGGCCACCGGCAGCGCGAGAAAGAAGTTCAGCCCGAGCTGCTGCACCACGATGAACATGATGTAGGCGCCGAACGTGTACAGCACGCCATGCGTGAAGTTCACGACGTTCATGATGCCGAAGATCAAGGTCAGCCCGATGCCCAGCAGCGCATAGGTGCCGCCGAGCACGAGCATGTTGATCAGATGCTGGAGGAATTCGTTCAAGGCTATTCCTGGATCTTCTGGATGCGGGCGAGGGCCGCAACGTGCCGCCCTCGCCTGGGATTGACTGATGCTAAAGCGGAATGGCTTTTCGTTGGATCGATTGCCACAGGCTCGGTGCAACCTCTCCCGCTTGCGGGAGAGGTCGCGCCGAAGGCGCGGGTGAGGGCTTTCTCCTCTTGGGGATTGTCCCGTTGCGGAGACACCCTCTCCCCAACCCTCTCCCGCAAGCGGGCGAGGGAGCGCACCTCCTTCGTTGCTGCATCGAACCCAACCTCGTCGCGCTTTAAAGCGTCTTCATCCCGACTTTGCCGTCGTTGATCTCGATGAGATAGACGTTCGGCTGGCTCTGCCCGCTCTCCTTGCCCTCGGGGCCGGACTTGCGGAACACGATGTCGCCGTTGAGGCCCTTGATGTTGATCTGCCAGAGCGCGGCCTTGATCGCGGCGGGCTCGGCCTTGCCGGCCTTCTCGATCGCGGCCGCCGCGGTGCGGATGCCGTCATAGCCACGGAAGCTCTCGGTGCAGCCGGCGAAGTCGAAGCCGCGCTTCTTCCATTCCGTGATGAAATAGTTGGTCGCTTCCGGATTCGGCGTCTTGTCCGGGAACCAGGGCAGGAAGGTCGTCAGATGCATGGTGCCGTTGGCGGCGGCACCAGCCTGGGCGATGATCTGGTCCGGATTCTGCGAGCCGCCAGTGGTGATGATCCGCTTCTTCAGGCCCAGCGCCGCGGCCTGCTTGAAGATCAGGGTGAGCTGATCGACCGCGGTCGTGACGATGACCGTCTCGGAATCCGAGCTCTTGATCTTGGAGAGCTGCGCGCTCATGTCCTGCGCGCCCTGGTCCATGGTCTCGACCAGGCCGATGCTGATGCCCTTCTCCTTCATCATCTTGCTGAAATCCTCGGCGGTGCCGCGGCCCCAGTCATTGTTGATGACGAGGAAATCGACCTTCTTCAGCGCGAGCTTGTCGACGATGCCCTTGAAGGCCGCGGCCTCGACCGCCGAGGGCGGCGAGATGCGGAAGATGAAGGGATTGCCCGTCGTCGTGATCTTGCCCGAGGACGAGGTCTCCACCACCATCGGGGTCTCGTATTCCATCAGCTTCGGCATCACCGCGAGCGTCAGGCTCGAGCCCCAGGCGCCCATCAGCACCGGCACCTTGTCGCTGGTGATCAGCTTTTCTGCGACCGCGGCAGCTTCGGTCGGGTTGCTCTTGTTGTCCTCGATCACGAGCTCGATCTTCTTGCCGAGGATGCCGCCCTTGGCGTTGATCTCGTCGGCGGCGATCTTGGCGCCGTTGACGACGTAAGTGCCTGACGCCGCGAACGCGCCGGTGAGCGGCTCGTTGACGCCGATCTTAATGGTCTGCGCCCCGGCCGTGCCGCCGAACAAGGCCGTCGCCAACGCGATCGTCTGAACCAATCCGAGTGCTCGTGTCATGTTGTCTCTCCAAATTCAACGCTGTTGATGTCTATGCAGTCCAGGCTTCGTCACTTCCGGTGTGCGAGCACACCGTCACCCCGCCTCGCTCCGGCGGCCAAAGATGCGGGCGATCCGTGCGCGCAAAACGTCCGACGCAATCGACCAGAAGCTCAGCTCCGCCGGCGTCCCCGGCCCTGACGGCACGCCGGACATGCGGCGATCGAGATTGGCGGCGAAGTCCGCGACCAGGCGTTTGGCGAGATCGCGCACCAGGCCGGGACGGCCGATTTGGGCCAGCATTCCCGTGAGCGTGTAGCCGATCGACAGTTCAACGGCCGTCGCAGCGCCGCCATCCAGCGGAAGCAGGCGGTAACGGATCTCGCCTTGCGTCGCCGAATGGCTGCGGTGGTCGGTGCCGATGCCGACGATGCGCCCGGAGAGCGTCGCGGGATCGCGCGCGACGCGCGCGGCACCCTCAAAGTTTGCTGCGATCGGGCCTAGCTTGACGCGGATCGCCCCCTGCACGCGCTCCGGCGTCGGCGCCGATGTCAGCGATACGCCTGGGAGGCAAGACGCAATGGCGGCGATATCGTCGAACATCGCGAACACCTTTGCCGGCGGATGCGGCAGCGTGAAGCGCTGGTCGAGCACGGTTGCCGGGGTGAAGTCGGGAATGCTGCCGGCCGCGACTCTCTCTGACGACGGCGACAGCGCTGGTTGCGCAGGCCGCGACTCGCTGCGACCGGGCGCGGCGCGTCCCGATCCGACGGGGCCGAGACCAGTCCTGCCGGCACCGGCCAACGGCGCGATGCTGCGCGCGCGCCTTGCCTCGATCACGGACTGCACGGCGCGCACGATGCCGACATAGCCGGTGCAGCGGCAGAGATTGCCGCTCATGCCGACGCGAATGCTGCGCTCGTCGGCGTCGGGAAGACGGAGCACGAGGTCCCGCGCGGAGACCAGCATGCCCGGCGTGCAGTAGCCGCATTGCAGCGCATGCTCGCGGGTGAAGGCAGCGCGCAGCTCGGTCGTGACCTCGTCCTCGTCGAGACCTTCGATCGTGGTGACTTCGGCGCCCTCGCAGGCCGCCGCATAGGTAATGCAGGAGCGCGCCGGCACACCGTCGAGCAGCACGGTGCAGGCACCGCAGACGCCGTGCTCGCAGCCGAGATGGGTGCCGGTCAGGTCGAGCTTGTCGCGAACGAAATCGGCAAGGCTGGTGCGCGGCTCGGCCGACAGCTCCACCGCGCGACGATTGACGTTGAGCGCGATCGTGCTCATGCCGCGGCCTCCTGGACGGCGCGCCTCAGCACGCTGACATGGATATGGCGCTGCGCGGCATCGTCGATGCCGGCCCTGGCCAGAAGGGCGTCGGCGACGCGGAGATCAAAACGCTGCTTGTAGTCGGCTGTGATACGGCCGCCGAACAGCTCGGCGGCGTCGGTGATGACAATGGGGGTCGTGTCGATCGCGCCGATCACGATGCGCGCAGAAGCCGCGGCGGGATCGATCAGGACCGCGCCGATGGCATGGGCGAACTCGCCGGACTTGCGGCAGCTCTTGGCATAGCCCCAATGCGCCGAAGCCGATCGCGCCGGCACATGGACCGCCTCGACGATCTCGCCCGTGTGCAGCGCAGATTCCAGCGCACCTACCACAAACGTCTCGACAGGCATCGTGCGCGCACCGGCAAGACTGCGCAGCGTCACCCGCGCGCCCAGGGCGGCGAGCGCCGAAATCCAATCCGCGGCGGGATCGGCATGGCTGAGCGAGCCGCCGATCGTGCCGCGGTTGCGCACGGCGCGATAGGCGATGTTGGCGGCGACGCCGCGCATGGCGCCGCGGGTCACGTCGGCCGCGCGCCCGTCTTCGATATCGGCATGGGTGACCAAGGCCCCGAGCACGAGCTCGCCGCCGGAAATCTCGGCACGCTTCAGCTCGGCAAGGCCGGAAATATCCACGATCAGCTCCGGCTGCACCAGCCGCAGATTGAGCATGGGCCCGAGCGACTGGCCGCCGGCGATGATTTTCGCCGAGCCGCTGCCGGCTGCCAGCGTCGAGAGTGCTGCCGTGAGATCGCGTGGGCGTTCATAGGCGAAAGGAGCGGGCTTCATGCCGCACTCCTTTCGGCCGCGCGCGCGGCCAGCACGGCCGCGACGATCCGGTGCGGCGTGATCGGCGACTGCATCAGCTCGACGCCGAGCGGGCGCAGCGCGTCGTTGACGGCGTTGGCGATCGCGGCCGGAGGCGCGATCGCCCCACCCTCGCCGATGCCCTTGACGCCGAACTGGGTATAGGGCGACGGCGTCTCCATGTGGTCGAGACGCGCGGCCGGGACCTCGGTCGGGCCCGGCAGCAGGTAATCGGCGAGCGTCGTCGCCAACGGCTGGCCGGAGGCGTCGAACGGCATCTCCTCATAGAGCGCGGTGCCGATACCTTGCGCGAGGCCGCCATAGATCTGGCCGTCAACGACGAGCGGATTGACCAGCACGCCGCCGTCCTCGACGATGACGTAGTCGAGGATCTCGACCTCGCCGAGATCGGGATCGACCGCGACGACGGCTGCATGCGCGGCGTAGCTGAAGGTGCCGCTGTCGCGCACCGGCTTGTAGCCTTGCGTCACCTCAAGCCCGCCTGGATCGACGTCGGCCGGCAAATCCTGCGGGCGGCGGTACCAGGTATGGGCGATCACCTTCAGGCTGACGCTGCCATTGACGCCGCGCACCTCGCCGTTCTGCAACACCACGGAGGCCGGATCGTGCTGCAACAGTTTGGCGCCGATGCGCCGGGCGCGTTCGCCGAGCTCGCGGCAGGCGGTCGCGACCGCGCCGCCCGCCATCACCATCGAGCGCGAGCCCCAGGTGCCGGTCGAATAGGGCGTCATCGCGGTGTCGCCGAGGATGATGCGAATCTTCGCAACGTCGATGCCCAGGATCTCATGCGCGACCTGCGCGAGCGTGGTCTCCATGCCCTGCCCGTGCGAATGCACGCCGACGCGCAATTCGAGGCCGCCATCGGGCGTCAGCCGGGCCGAGGCCTGCTCATGGCCCGGCACCATCGGGATGCCCCAGCCGGAATAGACGGACGTGCCGTGCGCGGCCTGCTCGCAATAGATGGAGACGCCGACGCCGAGACGGCGGCCGTCGGCCTCGCCCTTGCGCTGGCGGCCGCGAATGGCATCGATATCGATCTGTGCCAGCGCGCGGCGCATCGCCTCCGGATAGTCGCCGCTGTCGAAATGCTTCCTGGTGATGTTGTCGAACGGCATCTGGTCGGGGCGCACCAGATTGCGCAGCCGGACCTCGCCGGGCTCGAGCCCGGCCTCCGCCGCCACGAGGTCGAGCATCAATTCCAGCGCGAAGCAGACGCCGGTGCGCGCCACGCCGCGATAGGGCAGGATCGGGCATTTGTTGGTGGCGACCGAGAAGGTGCGGCAGCGATAGGCCGGCATCTTGTAAGGACCCGGCAGGATGCTCGCGACCTGCGCGGCTTCGAGGCAGGCCGAGAACGGATAGGACGAATAGGCGCCGGAATCCACGGTCGCCTCGCAATCGATGCCGCGCAGCGTGCCGTCGCGATCGGCATAGACCGTGATCCTGTAATGGTGCTCGCGGCAATTGGAGCTGGCGACGAGATGCTCGCGGCGATCCTCGATCCAGCGCACCGGGTGGCCACGCTGCATCGTCAGCCAGGACAGGCAGACCTCTTCGGGCAGCAAAATTCCCTTGTGACCGAACCCGCCGCCGACGTCGGGCGAGATGACGCGGATCTGGCCCTCCTCCATGCCGAGGCATTCGGCAAGGCCGCTGCGCGTGATGTGCGGCATCTGCGCTGCGGAATGCAGCGTGAGCTGGTCGAGCCGCGGATCGAACGTCGCGACCACGCCGCGGCCTTCGAGCGGCGACATGCACTGCCGCGCAGTCGAGATCTCGCGCGTCACCTTGATCGGCGCATCCAGCGCAGCCGAGATGTCGACCTCATAGTTGGTTTCGAGGAAGACATTGTCGCCCCAATGCTCGTGCACCAGCGCCGAACCGGGCTCGCGCGCCTTCAGCATGTCGTAGACCGCCGGCAGCTCTTCGAGATCCAACGTCACGGACGCCGCGATGTCCTCCGCTTCGGCGCGTGTCGGCGCGAGGCACATCGCGACGAGTTCGCCGACCTGCCGCACCTTGCCGGTTGCGAGCACCGGCTGCTCGGAAATCTTGAAGCCGGGAAGCCCTGAGACCGCGCGGATGGGCTTGATGCCGTCGAGATCGGCCGCCGTGAACACGTTGCCGCGATGGCGTTCAGGCACATGAATCCCGCGAATCCGTGCATGCGCCAGCGGGCTGCGCACGAAGGCGACGTCCTGAAGGCCGGCGAGCCTGATGTCGGCGACATACTGGCCGCGGCCGCGCATCAGGCGGTCGTCCTCCTTCCGAGGCAGCCGCGCGCCGACGCCCTGCCCGGACTTGCCCGAAGGAAATTCCCGCTCGCTGCGCACGCCGACGTTCTCCTCCACCACCCGCCCTTATGCCGCGACAGCTTGCGGCAGGATCGGCGCGACCGCGTCGAAGCGCGTGCCGGCACGCAGGCAGAACGCCGGCTGCAGCAGGCGCTCGGCGATCACCTCGTTCTTCTCGTTGTCCGTGAGGACAAAGCGGCCGTTCTGCTCAGAGAGCACGGAGACGTCGGCATCCATGCCGACCCTGAGCGCGCCGATTTCCCCGCTGCGGCCGAGCATCTTGGCGGGATTGGAGGTGACCATCGGCACCACCTGCTCGAGCGACAGGCCGAGCGCCATCATCGAGCTCATCGCCTGGACCAGGCTGAACTTGGCCTGCCCTGCGAACGGATGGTTCTCCTCGTCCTCATGCTGGTCCGGCGTTCCCGCCGGCGCAGGCACATGGGTGTTGTAGCCGTGAATGTCGGCGCCGAGCGTGGTCGGAACGATGCCGGCGGCGATTGCCTTCTTTGCCAGCCGATAGGAGAAATGGCTGCCGTGACCGACGTCGACCTTCAGGCCGCGGTCGAGCGCTGCCTGGATCACCGGGTGCACCTCGCCCTCGCGATTGACGAAACCGCCGGGATGGCGCGTGAAGGGATGAGCGAGAATGTCGCCCTCGCGCAAGAGCGGGATCACGCGCGTCAGAATCGTGTCGGCATCCTCGCCATTGGCGCCGCTCTCGGGCAGGCCCCAGAGCTGGCCGAAATGCACGTAGACCGGCAGATCGGCGCGCTTCCCGATCTCCGCCGCCATCTCGATGACGCGGATGCCCCAGCGCGCGAAGCCGCCGATCTCGGCGTGAGCCTTGATGCCGCGCACGAGATCAAGATTGGCGGTCGCCGCCTTGACGGTCGCGTCGATGTCGACGCCGTCGGGGCTGTAGAGCTGCGGATAGAAATGGCCCTCGAGGCCGCCGACGAGATAGGCGGAGAGGAACGCGTAGACACGCGAGGCGGCGGGCTCCGCGATGAAGTGACGGAAACCTGGCAGCGTCATGCAGGACGGACCGCCCTGATCGACCAGCGTCGTCACGCCCGACTGCACACCGACCATGTCGGGATTCATGCCGAAGCGGCCGGAGACATATTGATAGACGTGCGCGTGGGTGTCGATCAGCCCGGGCAGCACCAGCTTGCCGCTGACATCGACGACTTCCTTCGCGCTGGTCGGCAGAATGTCGGAGGCCACCGCGGCAATCTTGCCGTTGCGGATGGCGACGTCCTTGATGCCATCGACGCCGGAAGCCGGACAGATCACGCGACCGCCTCGCAGCAGAAGGTCGAAGCTGGCAGTGACGGACATGACGCTCTCCTCTTCTTGCGAGGGCGACGGCTCTCGTCCCCTCGAATTACGAAGCATGCTTCGCATTTTGACATTACGAAGCATGCTTCGCATTTTGACAAAAGCAAGCATCGTGCCATGATCCCGATGTGGCAGGCGCACTCGAATCGAGCTAAGCGCGGCAGGGTTTCGGCTTGGGAGAGTGTGCATTGCGGCAGGCGAAGACACGTCGCGGCGGAACGAGGCACCGGCCCTGGCCCTTGTCCGAACGGCCCGGCTATCTGATCCGCCGGCTGCACCAGATCCACGTCGCGCTGTTTCAGGAGGCCTGCGGCGAATTCGAGGTCACGCCGCTGCAATACAGTCTGCTTTCGGCGCTGGCGGTGCGTGAAACCGCCGATCAGACCACTTTGGCGGCCGATATCGCCCTCGATCGCACCACGACGACCGGCGCCTTGAAGCGGCTCGCCGCCCGAAACCTGGTCGAGCGCGCGGTGAACAAGGACGATCGCCGGGCCCGGCTGTGCCGACTGACACCGGCCGGAGCCGCGCTGCTGGTCAAGATCGAGGGCGCAGCGCGACAGGCGCATCGTGCGACGCTCGGCGATTTGAGCCAGCGGGAGCAGGCGCTTTTCATCGACATGATGCAGCGCATCGTCGCCGGCCATCCCAGTCGCGACAGCGCTGCTGCCGTATTCGATTAGGAGCCAGTGCTGCGCTTTTGAGTTGGGCTGCTCAATTTATCATCGTACCGCTGCCCGGCCGAGCAACATCGCCCGCCTCTCGCCGGCGCGGCAGACATGCCGAAGCGTACTCACGCGCAACATCGGCCAGCGCTTGAAAACGCAATCGCATCCGGCGCGAGGCGCATGACCTCCGGCATCGACGCCCGCCCGCTCGGCCGCCCCGCAATTCCATGGCACGATTTATGCTGCGATGATGCGAAGCGAGCTTCGTATTGGGGGATGTCATGACTGATTCCGAACTTCGCGCTGATATTCACAGCATCGAGCCGATTCCCGACGCGGACCGGGACTCCACCGGGCCGCAGCAGATGTGGATCTGGGCCGGCGCCAACATCGCGCCGGTGAACTGGGCGCTCGGCGCGCTCGGCATCATCCTCAAGCTCGGCCTGATGGAGACGATCGCGGTCATCGTGCTCGGCAACATCGTGGGCTGCGCGATCTTCGCGACTTTCACCGTGATGGGACACAAGACCGGCGTCAACCAGATGGTGCTGAGCCGGTCCGCCTTCGGCGTCCGCGGCGCCTACCTGCCGAGCATCCTGATGTTCCTGATGACGCTGGGCTGGATCGGCGTCAACACCTACTTCCCGGTGAAGGTCTCGATGGGCATCCTCGGCCAGTTCGGCGTGCCCGACACCTGGCTGGTGGAGATGATCGTCATCACGCTGGTGATGGCGGTGCAGGTGCTGATCGGCGTCTACGGCTTCTACGCGATCCGCACCTTCGAGAAATACACGGTGCCGCCGACTATCGCCATCATGGTGCTGATGAGCGTGCTGGCCTGGACGCGGCCCGGCGTCGTCAATTGGAGCCTGACCACCTCGCTGCCAGCAGGTGCGCATCTTGCGACGCTGACGATGCTCATGACCGCAATCGGCGTCGGCTGGGGCATCTCCTGGGTCACCTGGGCCTCCGACTATTCACGCTTCGTGCCGCGCTCGACGCCGTCGAAAGCCGTGTTCTGGTACAGCTATGTCGGCATGTTCGTGCCGACGGTGTGGCTCGGCATTCTCGGCGCGACCATCGCCTCGACCACGCTGGACACCGACCCCGCCAAGATGGTCAGCGCGGTGTTCGGCGGTCCGGTCAGCATTCTGGTCCTGCTGATGGTGCTGCACGGCCCGATCGCCACCAACATCCTCAACGTCTATTCGGCGGCGCTGGCGGCGCTGAGCGCGGGGCTGAAACTCTCGCGCTTCTGGCTTACCGTCATCGTCGGCGTCGCCGGCTATCTGGTTACGCTCTACTTCATCTTCGCGCCGTCGTTCGCGAAGGCGTTCGACCATTGGATGATCAGCCTGCTGTTGTGGATGAGCCCGTGGGCCGGCGTGGTGCTCGCCGACTTCTTCATCAAGCGCAAGGGCAGGATCGAGGTGGCCGAGCTCTACCGCTCGCCGGAGACCAGCGCCTATGGCGACATCAACTGGGCCGGCATGATCGCATTCTTCGCCGGCCTCGTTTCCGGATGGCTGGTGCAGGACGGCCTCGTCAGCGCGCTGCAGGGACCGATCTCGATCTATCTGCTGGGCGGCGCCGATCTGAGCTGGTTGTTCGGGATCGGCGTGGCGGGCCTGGTCTATCTTGGACTCGGCAAGTTCGCGACCTCACCCTCGTCGGTCGTCGCGAGCAGTGCTGGCAGGTAGCGGCAGGGCACGGATCGCGTTCCGCGATCAGCCCTTCTGGCCAAGCCTCACGATCATGTCGCCGGACCCAAGTCCTCCGGCGACATGAGGGCGCAAGCGCCACAGGCTTTCGCCCTCGACCAGCGGCGGCATGGGGAGCTCGTGGTCGGCGAAATTGGCGGCGATCTGCAAAACGTCGCCCTGCTCCGTGTGCCAGCGCACATCCACGCCGCCCATACGGGGATCCGTGCCGAGCAAGTGTCGCTGCGCCGAAACGAAGCCACGTTTGATCAGCGGCACGATCTTCTCGCGCCGGATCGTCAGTAACTGCGCCGTCAGCGCTCGAAACCTCGCGCCAGCGGCTGATTGGTCGATGCTTGTCCAGTCCAGCTTGGAGGCCAGGAAGGTTCCTTCGTCGCACGGGTCCGGGATGCTGGCGCGCGTTTCGGGAGTTGCGAAAGCCTTGAAATGCGAAAACTCCCTGCGGCGGCCGTCCCGCGTCAATTCGGCGGCTTCGCCCGTCCAGTCCGCAAAGAACAGGAAGGGCGTGTCGGCTGCAGCTTCCTCACCCATGAACAGCATCGGAATATGCGGGCTCAGCAGGACCAGCGCCAGAGCGAGCTCCAGCTTGTCCGGGCCGACCAATCGAGACAACCGCTCCCCGAAGGCGCGGTTGCCGACCTGGTCGTGGTTCTGGGCGAAGAAGATGGTCGCTTCGGGCGGCAGATGCGCGCTCGGCTCGCCGCGCGGCGCCTCGTGCAGGGGAAAAACCTCGCCCTGATAGGCAAAGCCCTCGGTCAGGGATCGCGCCAGATGTTCGAGCGGCTTGTCCGCGAAGGCCCGGTAATAGCCTTCGTCCTCGCCCGTGAGCAGGACGTGGAGCGCGTTGTGAAAATCGTCGCCCCACTGCGCGTCGTAATACCTTGCCCGTCCCTGCGAACGCGCGAGCAGGTGCGCCTGATTGGCCTCGTTCTCCAGCATCAGATGGACGTGCCGGCCCACCAGCTGACTGCGCACGGTCTCGGCGAGCTCGATCAGGAAATGCCGCTCGGAATCGTCCTTCAGCGCGTGGACGGCATCGAACCGCAGCCCGTCGAAGCCATAATCGCGCAGCCACATCAGGGCATTCTCGATCAGGAACCCGCGCACGAATGCGCCGTCGTGACCTTCGAGGTTGACCGGGGGCCCCCAGCCCGTGGTGTGGCGCGGGTTGAAGAAGTTTTCGGCATAGAGGTGCAGATAGTTCAGCTGCGGCCCGAAATGGTTATAGACGACGTCGAGATAGACCATGATGTCCAGGGCATGTGCGGCCTGCAGCAGCCGCTTGAGATCCTCCGGCCGGCCATAGCGGGCATTCGGCGCGTTCAGGAGCACGCCGTCATAGCCCCAATTGTGCCGGCCGGGGATGTCGTTGAGCGGCATCAGCTCGATGGCGGTGATGCCGAGATCGCGCAGATAAGGCAGCCTCTTCTCGACGCCGGCATAGGTGCCCTCCTCGCTGAAGGTGCCGACATGCAGCTCGTAGATCACGGCCTCCGCCCAGGGACGGCCCGGATAGAGAACCGGGTCCCTCAGCGCGGCCGTATCGATCACCTCGCTGGGCGCACCGACGTCGTCCGGCTGGAAGAACGAGGCGGGATCGGGAACGAGGAGGTCTTCGTTGATCCTGAAATGATAGCGCGTGCCGGCGCGCGCGGTTGGGCTCAGCAGCTGATACCAGCCGTCGTCATCGCGCGGCATCCTGCGGGACGGCTGGCCGACTTGGAGCAGTTCGACCGATCGGGCCGTGGGCGCCCAAAGGTTGAACGAGACCCCATGATCGACGATCTGAGGGCCGTGGCGCCGGCTCTGCTCGGCCGTTCCCAGTGTTTGCCTCAAGCCCGTCCCCTTTCGCCTGCATGCCCTGCGCCTCGGCATGCTTCATCATCGCTTGCACGCGTCGGGTCGACAAAGCGGAGCCGTGAGCGTTCGTTCCTCGGTGACTGCGACGCCGGACATTTGCAGCATGCAGGGAACGGAATCGCTGGCGCAACGGTTACCGTTCCAGACAGGAGCCGCCGCCATGCGCCGCCCGAGACCGCAGACCATCCGTAACAAGCTCGACGTGACCGACCGCGCCCAGGTGCGCCTGCTCAAGAAGCGCCTCGGACTATCGGACGCAGAGCTCACGGCGATCGTCGGGCGGATCGGCAATTCGATCCCGGCCATCAGCAAGGAGGCAGCTCTGCAAAGGGCCAAGGTGCTGACCAAGCCGGTCGCTGTGCCTGCCGCCGCGTTGATCACTTCGGCCAGCGCCGGCGAGCCGGTCACGACCGAGGTCGCGGCAACCGTGACGACGTCCTGACGGGCTATTGGGGGGGAGATGGATCAAGCAGCACAGTCGGACGATGCCCTGACGCGGGCGGCCTCGAGCCTGCGCCGCACCCGGATCACCGAGGGCAGACCATTCCCACTCGGCGCCACCTGGGATGGGCTCGGCGTCAATTTTGCGCTGTTTTCGGCCCACGCCACCAAGGTTGAGCTCTGCCTGTTCGACGACGCCGGTCAAACCGAACTCGAGCGCATCGAGCTTCCCGAATATACCGACGAAGTCTGGCACGGCTATCTGCCCTCCGCCCGCCCCGGTACCGTCTACGGCTACCGCGTCCATGGCCCTTACGAACCCGACGCCGGCCACCGCTTCAATCCCAACAAGCTCGTGCTCGATCCCTACGCCAGGCAGCTGGTCGGCCAGCTCCGCTGGGGACCGGAGCTGTTCGGCTATCGGCTCGATCATGCCGACAAGGATCTCTCCTACGACGAACGCGACAGCGCGCCGTTGATGCAGAAGTGCCGCGTGATCGATCCCGCCTTCACCTGGGGCGCATCGCGCAAGCCCGAAGTGCCTTGGGAGCGGACGATCGTCTACGAGATGCACGTCAAGGGGTTTACCCAGTTGCATCCGCTGGTGCCGGAAGCGGACCGCGGCACGTTCTCGGGCCTGGCACATTCGGAAGTGCCGGCCTATTTGCGCTCGCTCGGCATCACCAGCGCCGAGTTGCTGCCGATCCATGCCTTCGTCGACGACAGCTATCTGGTCGAGAAGGGCCTGCGCAACTACTGGGGCTACAATTCCATCGCCTTCTTCGCGCCTGATCCGCGTTACCTCAAGACGCTGTCCGCGAACGAATTCAAGGCCATGGTCAACCAGTTTCACGCCCATGGCATCGAGATCATTCTCGACGTCGTCTACAATCACACCGCGGAAGGCAACGAGCTCGGCCCGACGCTGTCGTTCAAGGGCATCGACAACGCCAGCTACTACCGCCTGCTGCCGGACAAGAAGCGTTACTACATCAACGACACCGGCACCGGGAACACCGTCAATCTTTCGCATCAGCGCGTGCTTCAGCTAGTCGCCGATTCCCTGCGCTACTGGGCGACCGAGATGCGGGTCGACGGCTTCCGCTTCGACCTCGCCACCATCCTTGCGCGCGAACCCTATGGCTTCGACGAGGGCGGCGGCTTCCTCGACGCCTGCCGCCAGGACCCCGTGCTCTCCAGCGTCAAGCTGATCGCAGAGCCCTGGGACATCGGCCCTGGTGGCTACCAGGTCGGTCAGTTTCCGCCTGGTTGGGCCGAGTGGAACGACAAGTTCAGGGACACGGTGCGCGCCTTCTGGAAGGGCGACCCGGGCACGCTGGCCGACTTTGCCAAGCGCGTATCGGGATCCGGCGACCTCTTCAACAAGCGCGGACGCAGGCCGTGGGCCAGCGTCAACTTCGTCACAGCCCACGACGGCTTCAATCTCAACGATCTCGTCTCGTACAACGACAAGCACAACGAGGCGAATGGCGAGGACAATCGCGACGGTCACGGCAACAACCATTCCTGGAACTGCGGCGCCGAGGGGCCGACCGACGACCCGGAGATCACCGCCTTGCGCGAGCGCCAGAAGCGGAATCTGCTGGCGACGATGCTGGTGTCCCACGGCACGCCGATGCTGCTCGCGGGCGACGAGTTCGGACACACCCAGAACGGCAACAACAACGCCTACGCCCAGGACAACGAGACCACTTGGCTCGACTGGATGGGCATCACCGCGAACGGCCGCAGCCTTCGCGAATTCGCCCGCAAGCTGATTGCGACCCGCAAGGCTTTTCCGATCCTCTACCGCAGCCGCTTCCTGGTCGGCTCGCACAACGAGGAGCTCGACGTCAAGGACGTGACCTGGCTGTCGCCGGCCGGCGAGGAGATGACGACGGAGCAGTGGCATGATGGCAATGCCAAATGCTTCGGGATGCTGCTCGACGGCCGCGCACAGGAGACCGGGATCAAGCGGCGTGGCTCGGATGCGACCATGCTGCTGGTCTACAACGCGCATCATGACGTCGTGAACTTTACCCTGCCGGAGGTCACCGATGGGCGCAGCTGGCTGGGCCTGGTCGACACCAATCGACCCGACGCGCCCATGGCCGAGTTCGAGTTCGGGCACGCGTATGCGGTGACCGGGCGATCCCTGCTGATGTTGGGCCTTGCCAACGATAACATCGCGACGCGCCGCCTGCGGCAGGGTCTCGGCGCCCTGCTGGACATCGCCGACACACCTCTGCCGGGCTAGACTATCCACGGTGCAGACGACATACATCACTTGCGGATAGGCAAATCCGGGAACGTCGCCGGTCGTCGCCCTGGCCGCGATCCGGACCGAGCGGCGTCGCAGAGGTTAGTGGCTCGCCTCAATGGCGAGCATGCGCGCTGTGGGCGCGCCATTGGAACACCGCATCACGAGCCGCGTTCAATGTCGAAATTGGAGATTCAAGATGAAGTATCGATTGCTCACGGCAACCGCCGCTCTCGCGATCATGGGCAGCTTCGCCTCCTCGACCGCCGTAGTGGCACAAGATCGCTACTGCCTCCAGGGCCGGATCTGGGGCTATCCGGGCAACTGCCAGTTCGCCAGTTACGCTCAGTGCATGGCAACCGCATCGGGAACGAACGCCTATTGCGGCATCAATCCCCGCTACGCCTATGCGCGCCGTTACCGAGGATATCGGTGATCAGCCTGACTTCCAGGCTAGCAAGCGGAGGTAATTTTGCCTGATCGTGGCGCCGGGCCGGGCGGCGAAATGGCAGCAGTGCTTCCGCTGACCGCTGTCGTCTTCTCCGGCGGTCTCATCCGCTAGCATCCCTTGCAGATGCTCTTGATCCTTCGATCGGCCTCGGAATTCTTCGAGCTCTCTGATCGGATCTGGTCGTCGCCCGGCAAGGAGGGACCAGGGGTGACCGTGCCGTCGATACGTCCTATGTTGGTGCCTCCCGCCGGATTGCCCGGCCGTCCCACGGTGATCGATCCCCGCGGGAAGGGTTCATCGCCGGATTGCCCGGTTCCAGCGGCATTGGTTCCGGGAGGCGACGAGGTGCTGCTGCCTCCAGCCGCCGTACCGCCTGCGCTTCCTCCCGCACCGGCGCCACTTCCCTGTCCGGATGCGGGTCCGACGGACGCGGTCGCCAGCGCAGCGACCAGCACGAGACCCGGCATGCGCATCGAACGTCTCTCATCGCATCTGTTCTGTCGAAGCATCATCGATCCTGCTGATAGCCCTGGTTGGTCGTGTTCTGCCTGATGTTGCCGTGACGTCCCTGGGTGTCGAAATTCTCGCGGTCCGGTACTCGTTCCTCCGCCTCGGTCGCCGGATCCGAACCAGGTCCCTTATTGCTCCGCTGCTCTTCGGGGACGGGAGGCATTCTTGACATTTCTCGCTCCTCTGTCGGTTTTCGTAGCCTTGACATGGAAAAATGAGTAGACGCTGCGGTCGTTCCCGCGCCGATTGCCGCAGCGCGAGCGCATACAAGGGCCACGGGGAACGAGCTGCGGTTCCCGGGTTGGTCAGCAGACCGAGGCGCCTCCATACATCATCGTGATACATCATCGTGCGAGCTCGTTAGGGGCACACATGCCGAAGGCCACTGAAGACGATCCACGAGAGACACCGCTTGACGATCCGCGCCAGCAGACGGACATGTCTACTCACCGGCAAACGAACGAACCCTGGCGAGGCAATCCAGAGAAGCACCAGACTGAACCGAAACGGCCACGCGTGGATCTGGAGCGCTGGCACAAATCCGACGCGCACCAAAGCCTGATGCGATTAAGACAAAGCTTCATCGCGCTCTAGGTTATTGTTTGAGCATGATCCTTTCGGAAAAGCGCTGCACACTTTTCCGGATCATCTGTAGGCAACAGCCGGAATTATGGCAGCGCCTCTGTTTCTCGCCGTCAACCCCTGTCGGAATCATGAATGACAGGCGGGAACGGGCCGCTCCCATCGAACTTGAGCGTTGCCAGTGCAATCGGCAGCTTGAAGCGTGGCCTCCCGCAATTCCGGGTTCAGGTCGAGCACGTCTTCGGCGGTCTCGATCCGCACGCGGCGCGAATGGCCTGAAACCACGACGTCGATGCCGAGCCCAACTGGAACCGATCGCTGTGAAGTGGCTCACATGCGGCCGGACAATCCGGATGTATTTGTCGAAGCCGGGTGGAGATGGCAGACGGAGATGCGCATGAAACCCCTCATGCTCTCGCTCATTGCAGCCATGCTTCTCGCCGGTGCGGCCAGCAACGTGTTCAGGTCGCATGCAGTGATCCATTTCGGTCAGCACGGCATGGCATCCATTCAAGACATGCAGACAGGCCAGGCGAACAAGCTGCCCGAGCAGGAGCTGCAGGACCGCTCCGTCTTGTTTGCGAAAGAGCCGGCTCGGTAGGCCGGAGCGTCCGCGCCGGCGCTTCGCCCTATTCGGCCGCGGCCGTTGCGGGTCGCGGTCGTCCGTCGTTCGGTCCGGTTCGCGCCTTCTGCTCGTCGAGCCAGAGGCTATGGTGCTCGCGAGCCCAGTTGACGTCGACTTCGCCCGAGCCCATGGCCTCGAACGCGCCTTCCATTCCGATGGTGCCAATATAGATGTGCCCGATCATCGCCGCGACGAACAGGACCGCGACGATGGCGTGGACGATCTGGGCCATCTGCATGCCTTCGATCCCCGTACCGTAGAACGGGAACATCAGCGCATAGCCTGACGCTGCAACGAGACCGCCCCCGATCACGACGATCCAGTAGATCATCTTCTGGCCGCCGTTGAACCGATAGGCCGGCGGATGGTCATGCCCGATCAGGCCGCCACCCCGCTTGGCCCATTCGATATCCACCTTGCTGGGAATGTTGCCGCCGATCCACATCAGGAAGATCAGCACGACTCCCAGCGTGAACGGGAAACTCAGATAATTGTGGGCGTATTTGGCCCATTGCGACCATTCGGAAAAGGCCTCGAAACCGATCAGCGGCAAAAGCAGCTGCCGGCCAAAGCTGACGTTGAGGCCGGAGATCGCCAGGATGATGAAGCAGGTTGCCGTCATCCAGTGCACGAAACGTTCGAAACCGTTGAAGCGCACGATGGTGCGGCCCGAGCGGCCGCTCTCCAGCCGAACCATGCCGCGGGTGAGATAGAAGATCATGATCAGGGCGATCATGCCGATGATGGCAACGCCGCCGATCCAGGGCAGCGTCACCATGCGGAATTCCCGCCACTCGCGTCCCTGCGGCTGCTCGAGAACGCCGGAGCGCTGATCGGGAATGCTGACGCGGCCCTGGATCCGGTTGAGCTCCTGCAAAAGCTGCTGCTCCTTGACCGCGCTCGCGGTCGGGTTGACCTGCTGAGCACTCGCGGGCACCGCCGTCACCAAAAGAAGCAGCGTCCAGGCGCCGAACGCCAGACGAATGAACCTTGCAAACGACGCCATCACGTCCTCCCCGGTCTTGCGCGCCCGTCGGCTGCCCACGTCAGGACTCGATCGTCTCGCGATATGCGGTCTTCCAGCCCCATGCGCCCGAGCCATAGCCGCGCTTCGTGACGCGCTCCTTGTAGATCTGGGCGATGATCTCGCCGTCGCCCGCAAGCAACGACTTGGTCGAGCACATTTCGGCACACAGCGGCAGCTTGCCTTCGGCCAGCCGGTTCGCACCGTATTTCTCGTATTCCTCCTTGCTGCCGTCGGCCTCCGGGCCGCCGGCGCAATAGGTGCATTTGTCCATCTTGCCGCGTGAGCCGAAGTTCCCGACTTTCGGGTATTGCGGCGCGCCGAACGGGCAGGCGTAGAAGCAATAGCCGCAACCGATGCAGAGGTCCTTGGAGTGCAGCACCACGGCATCGGCCGTGGTGTAGAAGCAGTTCACCGGGCAAACGGCCGCACAGGGCGCGTCCGTGCAATGCATGCAGGCCATCGAGATCGAGCGCTCGCCCGGCTTGCCGTCGTTGATGGTGACGACGCGGCGCCGGTTGATGCCCCAGGGCACCTCGTGCTCGTTCTTGCAGGCGGTGACGCAAGCGTTGCACTCGATGCAGCGATCGGCGTCGCAGAGAAATTTCATCCGAGCCATGTGCGTGCTCCTCTCAGGCTGCGACGATCTGACAAAGCGTGACCTTCGGCTCCTGCATGCCCGTCGCAGGATCGTAGCCGTAGCTCGTGATCGTGTTGGCGCTCTCGCCCAGCACGATCGGATCGGTGCCGGCGGGATAATTCTTGCGCAGGTCGGCACCCCCGAGCCAGCCGCCGAAATGGAACGGCATCCAGGCGACGCCCTTGCCGACGCGTTCGGTCACCAGCGCCTTCATCCTGGCACGTGAATTGTTCTCGGCACCGCTCACCCAGACCCAGCCGCCGTCCTTGATGCCGCGATCGGCGGCATCAGCCGGGCTGATCTCGATGAACATGTCCTGCTGCAATTCGGCGAGCCATGGATTGGTGCGGGTTTCCTCGCCGCCGCCTTCGTATTCGACGAGACGTCCCGAGGAAAGGATCAGCGGAAACTGCTTCGCGATCCCCTTTTCCACCGCCGCCTTCTGCACCGAGAAGCCGATATTGGGCAGGCGGAACTGCTTGGCGTCGGGCAGGGTCGGATATTTCTCGACGAGATCGACGCGCGGCGTGTAGATCGGTTCGCGGTGCACCGGGATCGGATCCGGCAGGCCGAACGCATTCATGCGTGCCTTGCCGTTGCCGAAGGGCACGCAACCGTGCTTCAGCGCGACGCGCTGGATGCCGCCGGAAAGGTCGACAGCCCAGGACACCGCATCCGGATTGGCCGGGTTGACCCTCTGGATCGTCGCCATCTCGGCCTCGGTGAGATCCTGGTCCCAGCCCAGTTTCTTCAGGCTTGCCAGCGTGAATTCGGGATAGCCGTCCTCGATCTCCGATCCCCTGGAGAAGGATTTGTCGGCGAGCAGGCTCACCTTCCGCGTCGTGCCGTCCGGCAGCTTTTCCTCGCGTTCGATGCCGAAGCGCGGGCGGAACGCGCCGCCGCCGTCCATCACGTGCAGATTGTTGTTGTAGAGCAGCGGCGAGCCGGGATGCTTCACCTCGGGCGAGCCCCAGCACGGCCAGGGCAGGCCGTAATAGTCGCCGCCGACCTCCGGATCGTCCTTGGGCGCACGCAGCGTCACCAGGTCGAACTTGTGCTGGTTCTTCATGTGCGCCTTGATGCGCTCCGGCGACTGCCCGCAATAACCGGTCGACCAGCTTCCGCGGTTGATCTCGCGCAGCACGTCCTCGGCGACCGGAAGATTGTTCTCGACCTTGATGTTCTTGAACATCTTGTCGGCGAAGCCGAACTTTTTCGCCAGCAAATAGATGATCTCGAGGTCGTCCTTGGATTCGAAGATCGGCTTGACGATCTGCTCGCCCCACTGCATCGAGCGATTGGAGGCGACGCGCGATCCCGTGCATTCGAACTGCGTGGCCACGGGCAGGATATAGACGCCATCCTTGCGTCCCGCCTCGACCGCCAGGGACGCCCAGGTGGTCGGGTGCGGATCGGCGATCACCAACAGCTCCAGCGCCTTCAGGCCCTTCAGCGACTCCGGTATGCGCGTGATGCTGTTGCTGGCGTGGCCCTGCACGAATACGGCCTTGACGTTGTCCTTCTGCGCGACGTCGGCCTTCGGCAACAGCGCGGCATCGAACCACCGCGTCAGCGGGATGCCTGGCGTCTCCATCAGCTTCTTCTCGTCGAAGCGGGAGACGAGATAGTCGTAGTCGACCTCCCAGACCCGGGACCAATGCTTCCAGGCGCCTTCCGCAAGGCCGTAATAGAACGGCAACGTCACGATATCGAGACCGACGTCGGTCGCGCCCTGCACGTTGTCATGGCCGCGCAGGATGTTGGCGCCGGCGCCGGCCTTGCCGACGTTGCCCGTCATCAGCAGCGCGATGCAGCTCGCCCGCACGTTGGCGGTGCCGACCGTGTGCTGGGTCTGGCCCATGCACCAGATGATGGTCGCGGGCTTGACGGTCGCGAACATCTTGGCGACGCGCTCGAGCTGCGCGGCGGGCACACCGGTGACGCGCTCGACCTCCTGCGGATTCCACTTCTCGACCTCCTTGCGCAAATCGTCGAAGCCGTAGACGCGCTGGGCGATGAATTCCTTGTCCTCCCAGCCGTTCTTCAGGATGTGCCACATCATGCCGTAGAGCACGGGAATGTCGGTGCCGGGACGGATCCGGACATATTCGGTGGCATGCGCCGCGGTACGGGTCAGGCGCGGATCGAAGACGATGAAGTTCGCCTTGTTGAGCTCCTTGGATTCCAGCAGATGCTGCATGCTGACGGGATGCGCTTCCGCGGCGTTGCTGCCGATGAACAGCATCGTCTTGGAGTTGCGCATGTCGTTGATGCTGTTCGTCATCGCGCCATAGCCCCAGGTGTTGGCGACGCCGGTGACGGTGGTGGAGTGGCAGATCCGCGCCTGGTGATCGGTGTTGTTGGTGCCCCAGAACGCACCGAGCTTGCGGAACAGGTAGGCTCCTTCGTTGGTCATCTTGGCCGAGCCGAGCCAGTAGACGGAATCGCTGCCCGACTTCTCGCGAACCTGGAGCAGCTTGTCGCCAATCTCGCTCACGGCCGTGTCCCACGACACACGCGTCCACTGCCCGTTCACCAGCTTCATCGGATAGCGCAGGCGGCGATCGCTGTGCACGAGCTCGCGCACCGAAGCGCCCTTGGCGCAATGCGAGCCGCGGTTGATCGGCGAATCCCAGCTCGGCTCCTGTCCGATCCAGACTCCGTTGAGCACTTCCGCCGTCACGGTGCAGCCGACTGCACAATGCGTGCAAATGCTCTTCTTGGCGATGGCGCCGGCCGCAAGCGGGCCGGCAGCGGCCGCTTCCGCCTTGCGCACGCTGACGACCGGCATGGCCCCGAGCGCTGCGAGAGCGCCGCCGGCCAGTCCCGACTTGCGCAGGAAGGTGCGGCGATCAAGGCCCCCGGCCTGGCCCGCAAGGGATTCGGCCACGGAGCCTCGGCGATCGGAACGCTGATGTGTTCGCTTGATAAGCACGGCAGCCTCCCTCTCAGGCCGGATAACGATTGACGCGGTAGAACGTCTTCACGTGTTCGGATTCCTTGTAGCGCGCCTTGCGCTTCTCATCGTTGCTCTCGCTGTCCGCCTGCGCGGACCCGACCAGCGGTGTCGCCAGCGTCGCGCCGACACCGGCCGTGCCCAAGCCGACCCTGCGAAGGAAATCGCGGCGTCCGACCTTTGCTTTCGTCTCGTCACTCATCGCAGCTCTCCCGGACCAAGGCGCCTCGGTCAGTTGGCGAATGTGAATGCTTCCGTTTCGATTTCGATGAAGGTGCGGCCGAGCGCGCCGACCGCGCGATAGAAACGGGCGTCCCCGGCGCTCTCGATGTCGGCGAACAGCCGCCCCATCCAGGGCGACACATGTTTTTCGAAGAAGGCGCGCTGCGCCTCGGGCGAGGCAGCGAAACGGCCGTCGGCAAGGCCAGACATGATCTCGCACAGGATGGCGGCGTGATCCTCGGGTTCGGAATTGTCGGCTACCCGCGCGATACCGAGCGTCGCAAGGTCGCCGCGCAGGCGCGACAAGGGCCGTTCGTTGAGGAAGCCGGTGAGATAATAGGAGGCATAGGGCAGCAGTTCGCCGCGGCCGAGCCCGACGAACAGATCGAAATACTCGCGCTCGACTTTCGCTGCGACGGCGCTCGAGGCCGCATCGGCCAGCGCCGTATGCGCGTGCCCGAGGGGCGTCGCGTCACCGGTCAATGCCGCAAGCTGCTCGAGCAATCGTTTCGATGGCGGCGCGGACAGCAACGTTGCGAGCAGCGCATATTCCTGCGCGCGCGCCGCATCGACGGGATCGACAAGTTCGGCGGAACTGGCCTGTTCGCCGTAGAGATCTGGCCGCAGATCATTCCGGGAAACGCCGGTGGCGGTTTCGACTGCAACCACCCGTTGTGCGGGCACGCGGATCCAATTCGATACGGAGGGCTGGCTGATGCCTATTTTGCGCGCAAGCTGAGCGATGCCGCCCGCGGCATCGATCGCGCGATCAAGCCCGTCATCACGCACGTGGACCTCCCATCCGAGTCCCGTCTGCTGATTATCGCTTTTGTTACAAAGCAGTAGGTAGCGTAATCCGGGCCCCAGCAACGGTCAACGCCTGCCATAGCCTGTGCCTATAGCCTTTGGTCGTGCTTCTCAGCGAGGCAGTGCACCACCATGGGTACGGGGCTTGATGGGCTCAGCAGAATTGGCAGAGCTGTCAGCCACTGTCGGTTGCGCTGCAACAGGAATTGCCGGACGCTCCGCCTCGTCCGGCGCCTCGACGACATTGGAAACCACTGTCACATCGGCTCGATGCAAGTCCGGCGAAGGATCCGCTGACTCGATCGCCGTCTCGGCGAGCGACTGGGCCGCCTCGCGCACTCCGCCGACAATGCGGTCGACCAGTGCGGCCAGCTCCTCCGACGAGCAATCCAGCGGGCCAAAACCCGGCATCGCGGTCGGGTCGTTGAAGTCCCATGCATTCTCCGCAAGCCCGACGAAGTCGCGAATGGCGGGATCGGTCGTCCAGGCGCGGCGAAGAGCCGCACGGCTCAGCTCCCGAGGAATCCCTTTGCCGAGAAACGCCGTGATGTCGGTGGCCGCAGTGATCTCGTCGATCGACGGCAGGCTCGACAAATCGAACTCAGTCTCTTCCGCCGTCGTCTCGGCCGGCGGCGCGGGCTGCGCCGCAGCAGGCTTCGCCGGCTCCGTCTGCGATTCGCGTTTGCGGCGCGACCAACGCGCAAGGAACTCCTCCTCGCTCATTCCTGTCCGCCTTCATGCTCACGCCGTGCCAGCGCCTCCGGGTCGGCGCGGCGCCGCTTGCGCTTGACGAATTCCCGCTCGACATGGTGTTCGGCCACGAAGCTTTCAATCGCTTCGCGTAGCGCCTCCGGCATCGGCACAGCCTCGACGAGATTGTCGGCGGCTTCAGTAAAGCCTTCGCCCTCGGCGGGATCGGCGGTCACCGCGGTGACGGCATAGGGCCAGGCGCCGTCCGAGGGCGACAGCACAGTCCAGATGCTCGGACTGCCGGAGGCGAGATTGTCGCGATAGCGCGCCGTCTCGGACGGATAGAGATCGACGGTCGCGCTTCCGGCATAAAACAAGGTCGTGCCGTCCTGCACGCGAAGCACCGTCCACGGCTGTGTCATCACCGGCTTGTCCGGCAGGACGGCAATTCCGCGCCAGATGAAATCGACCCACGGCGAGTCGGCCTTGCGCCGTTCGACCACGACGCCGACTGCAATCGAGAGGGTGGGCAACGCAGCAGGGCTCATGTCGCCATCTCCGGGTGCTTCACCGGCAGCCCGGTCAGCAGATTCTGTGGCTTCATCCGAAGCTTCTGGTCCGCCGTCGTCGACAGGATCAGGTAGACCGGTTCACCCCCGACATCGTCAAGAGCGCTGCCTGAATCCGCAAACGTCAGGCGGAACAGCGCGAGCACACGGTCGGCCTCGCGTTCGCCGAGGTCTTCGCCGTGCCACAGCCGGTCGCCGAGCCTCGTGGCGTCGGCATCGAGCCCGACATACCAGGTGAGCCTTGCCTCGTGCAGCGCGCGCAGCGGCTCGATCACGACGTCGATGCCGAGCAGATGGGAGACCCAGCGCGTCATCGCCTGCGCCAGCGCAATTGGCCCGCGGCCGCCGGCCGTCAGGTCGAGCGCCATGTCGAACTGGTCGCTGCGCTGCCAATAGGCATCGACATTCTCCTCGCTCAGCATCTCGACCACGGCATCGGTGGTGGCGCCCAGCATCGACATCAGAGAGAGCACCGGCGTCGGGCTCCGGCCGCCGACGACCTCCTCGTCTCCGAGCAACAGGGCCTGCTCATGCGGCAGGATGCGCTGGGTCCGGAAGAACAATTCGGCCGCGCGCAGCACGAACGGGTCGTCGCAGCCATCGAGCGCGTTCCGCAGGATGACGTGAACGAGCTGGTTGACGAACAGCGGCGGCAGATCGTTCCGGCCTGAACGCACCGAGGCGAGATAGGCGGCCTCGAGCGTCGGATGCCGCAGCAAGAGATCGCGAAACGCCAGCACGAACTGCCAATTCTCCCGCGCATCCGTATCGACCATCCCGGCGATTTCGCCGGCGCTGACCGCCTGGCGCGGGTCGGCGAGCAATTCGCGGTGCAGCCGGCGTTCGACCGGGCACGCATCGTCCGGCGGCATCAGTTCGGGACGGGCAAAATAGGCCTTGAGGAACTCGTCCGTGACACGGAGCCCACCGCCCTCGTCGCGATCGAGCAGGTGATGACCACAGGCGATCCAGAAATCGTTCATCGGACGGTCGGCTCCCGCCCCAGATCCGCAATCCTGAGATCGCCGTCAGGCTGGACCTCGTCCTCGATTTCCATGAACGAGAATGCCTTGCTATGCCCCTGCCCTTCCCGGAGTTGCAGCCGGCGGAAGGACTCGCGGACCTCGCCATCGCTCGACGTGCGGTGCACTGCAATGAGAGAGCTGATCGGATGGCTGCAGAGCGACTGCGCGAAAGCGACCTCCTCTTCCGCAGCCGTCTTCGCCGCCGCCATGTCCGGCGCACCGAAGCGATCGACGAGTTGCCTGGCAAGGAGATCGACCAGGCTGCGACGATCGTCTTCGGTTGCCGGAACGATCTGTGCCAGCGTCGACCAGCCCCAGGACTGCACCCCGAGGAAACCGCCGCGAAACGCCGCGCGCGCCTTGCCCTCGAGCCTGGCAGCGTCGTGATCCCAGAAGCGGAAAGCGCCTGAGACGGCCCATTCGCCCGGTTCCGCCGCCACCTCGAACACGAAGGTGTCGGAGGGATCGAGCGCGATGGTGCGCAGGAGTTTCACAGGCGCGGTCCTCCGAGGGCCGGATCGAGCCAGGACGGCGTCGCGAGCGCCTGTACGAGATCGCTCCGCTGGACCCGATCCGTCCCGATGCGACGCGTCAGAACATCGCCGCGATCGTCAATGCGTTGAACCATCTGTCTTTCACGCGGCATCCGAGCGAGATAGTCGCGCGCGACGCTGTCAAAGCCGTCGACCCGCCAGCCATCCAGCGCCAGCATCAGGTGCCGGGCAAAGCTCTCCATGATCTGCGCCGCGCCGGCCTCGCCAAAGCCTTCCTGGTCGAGCGCCGAGGCCAGCGGGTGGACGCCCGGATCGTCATCGTTCATGGCAACCGTCCTTATCATGGCGCCGAAGACCAGCCACGGCGGCGGCGCGTCCTCGTCAGCTCCGGTAAGCCAACCCAACCGTCCGCCGCCGACCAGGCCCCCGTCGATCCTGACCGCGTCCGGCCAATTGATCGTGATTGGCTTGCTCGGCGGCGCATAGGCGCTAAGGGCATCGGTGAGAGCGACCATGCCGGCGTAAAAGGCGCGCCGCGCGCTGCGCAACGGCTCGGCCGGCTCCAGCACCACGGCGAACTCTGCGAGGTCGAAGCGCCCGACATAGACCAGCGTGCCGGCACCGGCCTCCAGTGCGATGCGGCATGCATGGGCAAAGGCATCTCCGCTCTCGCGCAATCGCACCAACGTGAACGGCGGCGGCAAGTGAATAGGTTCCGCCAGGGAAACATGGTTGACTGGGGTCGACGACAGGCCGTCCTCCGCTTTCCTTTTCTTCCCGATGGATAATGTCTATACGAGGCGAAGGGCCGGCGCGAGTCCGTCGTCGGCGTCCGAATGGCGGAGGGGTTAACCTGGAGCAGCCGTCGAAGACCGTCCTGATCTGCTCGTGCGAAGACACGATGTCCCTCGACGTGGCTGCGATCCGGCGCGGATGCCCGAACAGCGAGGTCAAGAGCTTTCGCCACCTCTGCGGTGCGGAGCTCGACCACTTCCGCAAGCTTGCCGCGGCAGACGGCGTGTTGACGGTCGCCTGCACGCAGCAGGCGGCGCAATTTTCGGACGAGGCTGGCGAACGGGCTGATGCGATCAGTTTCGTCAACATCCGCGAAACGGCCGGCTGGTCCCGCGACGGCGCGCGCGCCGGTGCGAAAATGGCCGCCCTGCTCGCATCCGCCGCCATCCCGGCCCCGGACTATCCGCTCGTCACCCTGTCGAGCGAGGGCGTGATCCTGATCTACGGGCGCGTTGAGGCCGCGATCGAGGCCGGCCGCCTGCTTGCCGATCACCTCGACGTCACGGTGATGCTGAAGCGGCTCGACGACACGGTGTTGCCAACTGCAACGGTCTTTCCGGTCGTGAAGGGCACGATCCGCTCCGCGACGGGACATTTCGGCGCGTTCGAGCTTGCGATCGACGACTATGCGCATCCCCGTCCCTCCTCGCGCGATCGTTTCGTGCTGGACCCGCCGCGAAGCGGAGTCACCTCGCGCTGCGATGTCATCCTCGATCTTTCCGGCGATCTGCCGCTGTTTCCCGCTCACGACCTGCGCGACGGCTATCTGCGCGCCGACACGAAAGATCCCGCCGCAGTGCTCCGCGCCGTGCTGACCGCGCGCGATCTCGTCGGCAGCTTCGACAAGCCGAAATATGTCGACGTCGCGCCCGCGCTTTGCGCCCATTCGCGCTCGAAGCGCACCGGCTGCCATCGCTGCCTCGATCTCTGCCCGACCGGGGCGATCACCCCCGTCGGCGATCATGTCGCAATCGATCCGAACATCTGCGCGGGCTGCGGCCAATGCGCGGCTGCCTGCCCCACCAGTGCGGTATCCTACACGCTGCCTCCAGCCGATGCGCAGCTCCAGAAAATCCGCGCCATGCTGCTCGCCTATCGCGAGGCCGGTGGCGCGAATGCGGTGCTGCTCTTTCACGACAGCCCGCACGGCACGCCTCTGATCGACGCCCTCGCGCGGCATGGCGACGGCCTGCCGGCGAACGTGCTTCCCTTTGCCGTCAACGAGCTCACGCAGCTGGGGCTGGAAGCGATTGTCGGCGCCTTTGCCTATGGCGTATCGGCTGTGCGCTTCCTGCTCCGTGCCAAGCCGCGCCACGATGTAACCGGACTGTCGCAGACGATCGCGATGGCCGAAGCGATCCTCGGCGGCCTTGGATTTGCGGGCCGTCGCCTCGCCACCATCGAGACGGACGACCCCGACGCGCTGGGCGAGCATTTGACTGACATCGGCACGCTCACCGCGGTCGCGACGCCCGCGAACTTCAGGACCGTCGGCAAGCGGCGCGACCTCTTGCGGTTCGCCCTGAGCGAGCTGCATCGGCTGGCGCCGCAGCCGGTCGACGTGATCGCGCTGCCACAGGGTGCGCCGGTGGGCGCGATCACCGTCGACACCGATGGCTGCACGCTGTGCCTCTCCTGCGTCTCGGCCTGCCCGACCGGCGCGCTGCGGGACGATCCCGAGCGGCCCGTGCTGAAATTCATCGAGGATGCCTGCGTGCAGTGCGGCCTGTGCGAGAGCACCTGTCCGGAAAAGGTCATCAGCCTCAAGCCGCAGATCGATTTCCGCGCGGCGCGCGCTCCCGCAACGATCATCAAGGAAGAGGAGCCCGCACTCTGCGTCCGCTGCGGCACGGCCTTCGGCGTCAAGAGCACGATCGACCGCATCGCAGCCAAGCTCGAGGGCCGGCACTGGATGTATCCGGCCGGCGACCGTCGGATCGAGGCACTCAGGATGTGCGCGGACTGCCGCGTCATCGTCATGAGCGAGCAGCAATTCGATCCGTTCAAAGGCGTCCCGGAACGAACGCCGCCGCGGACGACGGATGACTATCTGCGCCAGCGTGAGCGCAAGGATTAGCGCATGTACTCATAGATGTCGGCTCACCAACGTAAAGCGGAAGTCACCCACCTTGAGCGTGATCTGCGGCTTGTGACCCGAAGCCGACATTCGTCCCATGCAGGTTGGCGAAGTGTTAGGTAAAGACACTGTAGCGTTCGCCTCGTGACCTTAAGCCTTGGTCGTCCTGTGCCAAAATCGATTAGCAGTTTTGCTATTGTCTTGTCGGTGGTTGCGGCAGTTCCGGCCGGACTGATCGCGGTGCTTTGGATCTGGTTTTCTTACGAGACGGCTAAAGTTGATCGGTTCTACCTCGACAATCGCTTGTTTGGTGCAATGCGCGAGAGCGAGAAGCAAAGCACGAACGACTCCGCTTCCGCACGTGACGCATTGCTGAAGATGACACCTCTAGGCACGGGTAGAGACACAGTCATCGCATTTCTTCGCAACGAAGGGCTGGGTTGTCGAGCTAAGCCCGAGCCAATCATCACGAACACCGAACTACAAAGGCGCTTACTTGGAGGTCAGGCAGCCATCGACAGCCTGACAAAGAAGGAATGGTTCGATTGTCAGGCAATGACCCCTAACGTCATGGGCTATAAGCAATGGATCGTAAGCTTGGAATTTGACGCCGAGAGGCTTCTGAGTGATGCACGCGTCGCTATCTGGAACATATTTTTGTAGTAGCCAATCGATCCTGCTCCGATCTTTTCCCACTTCCGCTTGTGGCCCGATGGCGAAGTTCGGCTTGGCCCAGATATGGTCACCGATCGGGGGCACACCGGAAGTGATAGGGCGCCGTTCAAACCGGTGCTCTTGACCCAAAGCAGACACCAAGGTCATTCGATTCATCGTTGAACAACCATCTATTAAAACTCTGTGGGCTCGTAGTGGATGGCGCTAAACGCTCAGCACTTATCCTGCCTTTCAATGGCGGATGAGAGCAATGTATAGGCGGCTTTGGATTATCTTGTTGCTGATGATCGGGATGACCTTGTCCGCGGGGTATGTCGGCCTCATCTTTCTGCCGTCCCTGTTGTATGTGTGGCTGGTCGCCGCATTGGCGTTCGCCTCGCCTGTAGTTGTTGTCGCGCCTGTATTGGTTGGGGCGCAAATCGCATGGCCAGCGACTTGCGTTGCGCTTCCGGTAGCTGCGATGGTCATTCGGCCCGCAAGAGCGTGGGCGCCCGCCCTCCTTTCGGTCATTGGTGCAGGATCAGGGTTGATCTCTGCAAAATTATCAGGGCGCACAGTGGGCTACGGGACGACGGAAGATTTGCTTTGGGCCTGCGTCTTTTCAGGCGCCTTGCTGGGAGCTCTATTTGGGTACGTAATGTGGAGGCTCGATCGGCTAAGCCCGATCGAAGTTGAGGCGGGGGGAAGCTTGCAGACGACAATAAGAGCAAACTGGCTAAATATAGCTCTGCCCGTTGTCTTTATAGTGGTCGCCATAAGTTACTTGGCGCTCAGCGAGCCGACCGTCCAACCATTTTTGGACAGCAACGGTATAAAACGCTGCACCGAAGAAGGAGGAAAATTATCGCCGCGCGAAGCTGGCCTGGGCTTTAGATGCGTTCATCCTCAAAGAAACAACTAGGGTCACCGCCTCAGTCCTTCAACTGCACAAACATTCATGGCCAACTTACTTCCCGGCGATGACGGGGCACTGGTGAGTTTTGGACGCCCGCTTATGGCCCTTTTGCGAAATGCCTGCCGAGCCAAGTAAGTCCGATTGGCGGTGCAGACCGGAAGTGTTCGGGCCGCAGCCAAAACGGCGCATGTGACCCGGAGCGGACATGCCGTGATGACCAACAGAATCGTCTCAGCGCCATGACCACATAAAACACCGATCAGGAAGGAGAAAGTCTGCGCACTCAACGCTTCGAGGTGCGCCCGCGGATATGGTCAAAGCCTTGCTTGATTCCGGCGAAGCGCGCTTCGACTATCGGCTCAAATTCGAGGTCGGTGAAGATATAGGGCCAGTCGTTTTCGACGCCTTCGCGGACGAGTTCGCCGACATAGAGGGGGTCGATACCTTGAGTGACGCGTTCCCGGATCTGATTGATCCGTTCGGCAATTGGGCCCGAAGTCGGCGGGGCTCGGACTGCCCCCTCGAAGCGCTTGGGGAGGTTGCGGCTCGAGTTCATGATTTGAGTGCGGATGTACCCGGGACACAGTACCGATACGCCAATTCCGCGGGGCGCGAGCTCTTGCCGCAATCCCTCAGACAGCGCGACAACGCCATACTTTGAAACGTTGTATGCAGTGCTCGCTCCTGAAATGACGCCTGCGATCGAGGCTGTGGAGACGATATGTCCACCCTCGCCATGCTGCTCGATCAACGGCCCGAAGATCTCGATCCCCCAAATGGTCGCCATCAGGTTGACGCCCAAGGTCCAATTCCACGACGCATCGGTCCAGGTGCCGTAGGGCCCACCGCCGCCGACGCCCGCGTTGTTGACGAGAATATGGACCTTGCCGTAGCGGGCGGTCGTGGCTTCTGCGGCGGCCGCGAGTTCGGCTTTGAGCGAGACGTCTGCCTTCACGCCGTCGACATCGACGTTGGTGAGCCGCAGTTGCTCGATCGCTGCGGACAGCGCCGCCTCTTCAATATCGCAAAGCATCACTTTCGCCCCAGCCTGGGCGAAAGCGGTGGCGATTCCCAATCCAATGCCCGACGCCGCACCGGTCACGAATGCTGTCTTCCCTGCCAGTTCCTTCACGCGCATTCTCCCCGTGCGAGCGGACACGCTCGCTCCACAACGCCAAGTTTTACCTGACGTTCACCGCACTTTCAAACGATTCGGAGGTATGCGGGATGTCCGTTTTTGGCCCGTCGCGGCCCTTCACGACGACGCCTTGCCCGGGCCGCTTCTGACCGAGCCCGTGCAGAAACTCCGCCTGTGCTCGCATCGGTGAAGGCCTATTCTGTCATCTGCCCAACGTTGTCCGAAGGAAGTCAACTACAGCCGCATTAAACAGCTTATGGAATGCACGGCGATCGAATCGAACGGCGCTTCGGCGAACTACTCGGCTACGAGGATTGGCAAATCGACTATTGGCTGACGCAGCGTCGCCTGCGAACGGATGCTTAGTCCGCTTGTGGCCCATCTGCGACCTCGGAGGCCATCCGCTCTTCGGCCGATGCTGGCCGTAAACCGGACGTCAGGCCGACAGCCGACTAATGAGTACATGCCCTAGACGAAGCGAATATCTTCCAAGGGCAGAAGGGGCAACTATCGCGATGTTGCGCGGCCCAAGAAGTCGGTCAACGCGCGTCGGTCCTCGGGCGAGCCGATGCGCTGCTCCGGCATCTTGGTGCCGGGGGTGTAGGCATTCGGCCCGATTTCGAACAATCTTGCAACCGTTTCCGGCGTCCAGACGATGTCCATCGTCTTCAACGCATCGGAGAAGCGGTATCCCGGCAGCGAAGCGATCCTGCGGCCGTAGAGTCCCGCAAGTGTCGGACCAGCACGCTGCACCTCCTTGTCCGACAGCGTGTGACAGGCAACACACGCCCGAAATACATCGGCGCCATGATCGCCGGCATAGGCGGCGAGCGGATCGGCGGGTGTGCCGATCAGAACTGACCCGATGGGATCGCCGGTGCGCGCGTTCCAGCGCCTGATCCTGCCGTCCGCACCACCCGTCATCAGGGTCTCGCCATCTGGAAGGAAGGCGGCCGACCACACCGGTAGCCCGGGCCCGACCAGCGTGCGCAGCAGGTTGCGCGACTTGCGATCGATGATCGCCACTGTGCCGCCGATGCCGGCCGCAGCGATCAACGCTCCGTCGGCCGACATCGTCAAGGCCACCACCGGTGTCGGACTGGCCGCGACCTCGCCGCTGACCTTGCCGTCCGTGGTCAGCATGCGCAGCCTGCCATCGACCGCGCCTGTGACGATTTCACCATCCGGCGCCACCGCCACGGCGTTCAGCGGCGCCGGCAAGGTCACGATTTCAGGCTGGCCATCCGGCAAACGCCAGATGCGCAGCGCGAGATCGTAGCCGACGCTGACAAGCCCGCCGTCCGGGGCGAAAGCGACGCCGTTGACATTCTGCGTATGCCCTTCGAGCACGCGCGACGTGCCGTCCGACAGCGACCAGAGCCGCACCGTCCGGTCCCATGACGCCGATGCGAGCAGCGCCCCATCGGGCGACACAGCAAGCGCTGCGATCGGAGCTGTATGTCCCTCCAGCACCCGGTCCGGCTCCACCCGGCCCGCCGTCCATACCGCAATGCGTGCGTCGGCGCCGGCCGTGATCAGGCGGCGGTCCTTCAGAAAGGCAACGGCATTGACGCCGCCGGCATGATACCGCAGCACTTGCTCTGCGGTATCCGTCTTGAGCGACCAGCGAATGACCGCCGTGTCGAAGCTGCCGGAGAGAAGGTCCTCCCCATCCGGGGAAACGGCAAGAGCCCGAATCGGGCCACCGTGTCCGACCATGTCGGCATGCACGGATGATCCGGCAACGATGGCCCACAGCGCTACGGCCACCTTCGTGCACAAAGGTGATCTGTTCATTTCCGGCCGGCCCTGCTTGACGTTCGCTTTCTCAAGACTGCCAGAACAGGCGGCCGAAATGAACATCCCGGACCGGTCTACTTGGCCGGTTCCGTGGTGGTCTTGGAGGATCCCTCCGGCGCGGCCTGCATTCCAGGCGGACTCTGGCCTTGGGGACTTTCCGCCGGCGCACCACCCGAACCTGTATTGATTGGGCCCGTCCAACCCTGCGGCTGTGCCTGGCCCTTGTCTTCGGGTGGAGTTTGCCTCGCCGGTGAGTTGGTTTGCGCAGGCTGGGCCATGGCGCTTTCAACAAGGCAAAGTGCTGCGAAGCACAAAATCGCTCTCGATAATGTCACGCAGGGTCCTCCGATACGCTCACCAGGCTTGCAAGAAACTTGCAAGGCCTGCTTCCGTTCCGAAGCGTGCAGCGCAACAGCCCACCTCGCGCATCCGCCGCTTGAATGCCGATACCCCGGACACTAGATTCTGCCTGCTCACGTCAAGGAAGACCGCATGCAGGGGCGAACGGGGCCAATTCTGCGGATGATTGCGCGGCTGCGCGTTCTTGGCGCCGTTGATGGCCTGCAAGATCCCGCCGCGCGAGAAGCCTCCCCTTTCCTCTTCCTCATTGCCGTCGTGCTCGCGCTGCTGCTCGCAATCCTGGAAGTCGATTCGAACAGCGCCGGGCTTCAGTCCCTTGGCTTGATGGGCAATGCGTTTTCCGTCGATCCCGTGTTCAAGACCCCATAGGATCGCGGATGCCTTGCCACGGATGCCTTGCCACGGATGCCTTGGCGCGATCGACGCGCTTGCTCGCGATACGTCGCGTCGTATAGATGGCTCGATGTTCCAAATCGAGGGAGGCTGAGGATGAAGGCTTTTTTACTTGGCTGCGTCGCGGCCCTGGTCATCGCGATTGCGGGAATGGAGATCCTGAATCGAGTCCAGGAGCCCGTCGCTCAGGCGTTTGCTACGTCCGCGGTACGACTCTGAGATGCGCTCAGTCGCGCTTGAGCCCGATCGACTTGACGATCGGAGCCAGGCGGACGAGCTCGTCCTCGACGAGGCGCTGGAATTTGTCGGGGCCTGAATCGATGTCCGGCTCCAGACCTTGCGAACGATAGCTTTCCTGCAACTGAGGATCAGCCATCGCCGTGCGGGTCGCCGCAGCGATCCGCCCCACGATCACATCCGGGGTTGCTCTTGGGGCAAACAGGCCAAACCAGCCGGCATATCTGAGGCCGGGCATGCCGGATTCGATGACCGTCGGAACTTCCGGCGCGCCGCTCAGCCGCCGGTCGCTCGTCACGGCGATCAGCCGCAGCTTGCCTGCAAAGTGCAATTGCAGGTTCTGGCTCGAGACCACCGCAATGACCGAGTTGATCTCGCCGCTGACGAGGTCGTTGGTAGCGGCCGCCATGCCCCGGTAAGGGACGTGGATCAAATCCGCCGCAAGACCCGATTGCTGCCTGAACATCTCTCCGACGAGATGATTCCCGGTGCCGACCCCCGGAGTGCCATAGGAAAGCCCGCCCGGATTCGCCTTGGCGAACGCTGCCAGCTCCCGCAGGTCCTTCACCGGCAGGGACGGATGAACCGCGAATGCGAGCGTGCTGGTAATCAGCCGATAGATGGCACGGAAATCGCGAATCGTGTCGTAGGCAGGCTGCGCCGAGGACAACGGAATCGTCACCTTCGTGCTGCCGTTGCCGAGCAGAAGCGAATAGCCGTCGGGAGCGCTCTGCGCCACCGCTGCGGAGCCGATCGCACCGCCGGCGCCCCCGATATTCTCGACATGGACCGGGCCGAGCAGCGGCGCGACCTTGTCGGCCCAGGGACGGCCGATCAGATCACCCGCGGCACCAGCCGTATAGGGAATGACCAGCTTGATGGAGCGGGAGGGATAATCGTCGGCGGTCGCACCGCCGGGCCAGGCAGCCAGCGCCGTGAGACGCGCCGCCGCATCGAGCAGTTCTCGCCGTGAGAGAATGGACATCGTCTGCGTATTCGGGACCGGGCTGATTATCTGGCACGAATGAGGGCGCCCGAAAATCCGCGCGGGGAGATCGCTGCCCTGCACAATGCGGGCAGCACTGGCCGCACCGGCCCTGCGATCACACGGTCAATCATGACGCGGGTGACCGATCTGCGTTTCAGCGCTCCCGTCTCAGAATTGCACACCGCGCGTCAGGGCACCGTCGACGACGAGGTTCGTTCCTGTGATGAAGCTGGCAGCGCCACTTGCGAGAAATACGACTGCGTTCGCCATCTCCTGCGGCGTTCCCATCCGGCCGGTGGGATTGAGCGCAAGCGCCGCCTTGTAGAGCTCGGGGTTGTTGTCCTTGATGGTGTTCCAGACACCGCCTTCGAAATAGGTGTTGCCCGGCGAGACCGTGTTGGCACGGATGCCCTTGTGTGCGAGCTGATTGGCTAGACCCTGCGTGTAGTGGATGATGGCGGCCTTGAACGTGCCGTAGGGACCGGCCGCGAAATCGACCTCTCGCCCGGAGACACTGGAGATGGCGACGATCGCACCGGCACGGCTCTTCTCCAGATAGGGCATGGCCGCATTCACCAGCCGGACCGTGCCCATCATGTCGGTCGAGAATTCCTTGGCCCAGCTTTCATCGTCCTGCCCGATGGCGAGCGCGCTCACATTGGCCACGACGACGTCGATTCCGTCCAGTTTGGTCGCCATGTCGACCACCCAGGCCTTGAGTGCCACACCATCTGATACGTCGACCGCAGCGCCAAAGGCCGCGACACCTTTGCTCTTGAGCGCTGCAACGGTGCTGTCGACGTCCGCCTGATTGCGCGCACAGATGCCGACATTTGCGCCCTCGGCGGCAAAGGTCTCCGCGATCGCACGGCCTATCCCCTTGGTGCTGCCGGTGACGAGAACCTTGGCACCCGCAAGTCCTAGATCCATGATCGGCTCCTTATTCTTCCCCTGTAGAGTTACACGTTCAGTGGTTATTTGCCATTGCCCTGACCAACCCGCGATAGCTGTGTGGCATACGCATCGAAACGAGGTCCTTTCGTCGCACGACATTGGTCGGATACATGCTGTCGAGATTGGTGGTGTCGACCAGAGCAGTAGCAAGGTTCGTGCCGTCCGCTGCAATCGCTTCGCGGCGCGGGAATTCGAACGTATCGGGGCCGAACACGCCGCTCAGGCCCGGATAGCCGTGTTCGGGATCGAATACATTGGCAAACGCCAGGAACACGTTGTTCTCACCGGCGCGGACGCGGAAGTGATGCCAATGATGCGGATCTGCGCCGGTCGGGATCGGTGCCGGCTGCAGAACGGACGTCCCCGGATGTGATGAACCGAAGGGTCCCTTGACCGCCGCGCAGCATGCGATGATGTCGCAGCCGCGAAGTGCGAGGACCCTCCCCGCTTCCGGAAACGCCGCATCGTGGCCGATCAGGAGGCCTACTCGTCCGATCGGCGTGTCGATCACGGTCCAGTCGTCGCCCGCCGTGGCCCAGCTGCGCTCCTCTTCGGTCAAATGCGTCTTGCGATAGAGTGTGATCTTTCCATCCGGCGCGATCAGGCAGGCGCTGTTGTAGACGACATCGCCCGCGCGTTCGGCCATCCCACAGACGATGTGGATCTGGAGCTGCGCAGCGAGCGCGTGCAGCCTCGCAGTGGCCGGGCCCGGTATCGGCTGCGCCGATCTCACGGGATCTGCGAGGCCGGTGACCGCAAGCTCCGGGAATACGACGAGCTCCGCGCCGTCGGCCTTGGCCTGCCGCGCAAGGTTCGCGATCGCCTCGAGATTTCGCGCAACATCGGCACTGGGTGCGAATTGGGCCGCGGCAATGCGCGAGCGCACGCCTTCAGGCCAGGGCTCGTGGCCGTAAAGGCCGAAGAAATCGCGCGGATTCCAGCTGAAGGTGTCGGTGAGCAGTTCCGGATAGAGCTCGGGCCGGCGTTGACGGAAGACAGGCTCGCCCAGCACGCGGCGCGCACGCGCAATATCGAGATCGATCTCGGCCAGCGCGACCCCGTCGCCCTTGTCGAGGACCGTGATCACCTGGCCATCCGGCCCGATCACGCAGCTTCCGCCGCTGAACTGGACGGTGCGCTCGAGACCCCAGCGGTTGCTCTCGATCACGTAGCAGCCGTTCTCGAAGGCGCGGCTGATCCAGTAAGGCGCCGGCGTTCGCTCCGCGAGCCAGTTGGAGATATGGCAGATGACGTCCGCGCCCCCCAGCGCCATCAGCCGCGCGGTCTCCACAAAGTGGATGTCCATGCATATGAGGAGCGCGATCCGTCCGATCGGCGTGTCGAAGACCTGGTTGTGCAGGTCGCCCGCCGCCGCCCATTTCGGTTCGGAGATATAGGGATGCGTCTTGCGATGGCGGCCGACGATGCCATCGGGCCCGATGAGCACGGCCGAGTTGAAATAGATGCCGTCTTCGTCGACTTCAGGCATGCCGACCACGATGTAGCAGTCATGCTTGCGTGCCAGCGCCGCAAACCGGTCGGTGGTCGGCCCCGGAATCCGCTCGACATAGGGCCGAACCTCGGCGCGGTCGAACCAGCAATAGCCCGTGGTTCCCATTTCCGGCGTGACGATGAGCTTCGCGCCGGCCGCCGCCGCCTGCTCACAGAGCTCGAGCAAGCGCGCGATGTTGCGCTCCTTCTCGAACATGATCGGCTCGAACTGGACGGTGGCGACTTTATGCACGGTGGACATGAGCTGGCTGGCCTCAACCGAGATAGGACTTCTTGATGGAAGCGCCGAGCGTATATTTCGGATCGACCATGTTGCCGAGACGCACCCGGCCGGCCTGGGTCAGCAGCATGTAGGCATCGATCTCGTCGAAACCGTAGTCCGCCGCCATCCAGCGGCAGAGCTCGCGATAGGCGATGCGGGCTGCATCTTCCATCGGACGGGCCGAGCCGATGGTCATGATGAAGTCCTTGGTCTCCAGCCGCGGCCAGGCGATGGTCCAGCCCTTGATCAGGTCGACCTGCACCGTGGTCACGGTCGGATGCTCGATGGCGACGCCGCAGAGCTCGCCGTCGCCCTGCGCCGCATGGCAGTCGCCGAGATAGAGCAACGCGCCCTTGGTATTGACGGGCAGATAGATGATGGCGCCGACGCCGACGTCGGGCAGATCCATGTTGCCGCCATAGTAATCCGGGAGCAGCGACGAGATCGCCTCGATCTCCGGCGAAGTGCCGATGGTGCCGATGAAGGGCTCATAAGGCAACGTAATCTTGTCGTTCCATTTGGTGCCGGTCTTGGCGTCGATCTCCAGCTTCTTCACGCGCTCGGGCAGCGCCGGATTGAGCAGCGCCGTGTTGCCCGTACTGACCAGCCCACCGAATTCCGGCATGATCACCGTGGTGCCGCGCGGCTGCGGCCCGCGCGGCACGATGCTCTCGATATAGACCGCGAGTGTATCGCCCTTCTCGGCGCCGTTGACGTGGATCGGCCCGTTCTGCGGATTGAGGAACGGGAAGTTGAGGATCTTCGACGGGCTGTCGGTCTCGTTCTTGATGGCGCCCTCGAACGCGTCATGGGTCTCCGCGGAGACGACGGCACCGGGGTCGACCGTCAGCACCGGCTTCACATAGGGGCCGTAGACATAGTGGTACTTGCCCTGCTCGCTTTCCGTGATCGTGTACTCGGTGCCGCGCTCGCCCTTGGCGACGCCCTTGCGGGCCATGATGGAGTCTTTCTGCCAGGACATTTGCTTTTCTCCTTCTGTCGTTGGCGTAGGTCTTCAAACCGCGAGATGACGGCGCATCTCGGCCGCGTCGTCGAGCGCCGCGCGATCGAGGTTGGCGACGATGCGTCCCTTGTCCATGACGTAGCAGCGCTGCGCCATGGCGCGGATCATGTCGAGATTCTGCTCGACCAGGATGATGGTCACCCCGGTCCTTTGGTTGAGCTCGACCATGTTGCGCGCGATGTCCTGGACGATGTTGGGCTGGATGCCCTCCGAGGGCTCGTCGAGCAGGATGAGGTTGGGATCGGCGATCAGGACCCGCCCGATCGCGAGTTGCTGCTGCTGGCCGCCGGACATGGTGCCGGCGCGTTGATGCCAACGCTCTTCGAGGATTGGAAAGGCTTCGACGATCTTGCGCCGGCCGGCTTCCGGAATGCCGCCGCCCTTGATCGCTGCGCCGACCGCGACGTTCTCGCCGACGGTCAGCCGCGGAAACACGTCGCGCCCCTGCGGCACATAGCCCATGCCGAGCCGCGCCCGCTTGTGCGCGGGAAGAAGCTCCACCGCCTCGCCGCGATAGACGATCGAGCCGCTCATCGCCGGCACGAGCCCGATAAGGCTCTTCATCAGCGTGGACTTGCCGACGCCGTTGCGACCGATGACGGCGACGATCTCCCCTTCCCGCACCTCGATCTCGAGGCCCTGGAGCACCGGCTTGCCGCCATAGCCGGCGCGCAAGCCCAGGGTCGACAGGATGACTTCCTTGCGCGGCTGATCAAGCATGGGCCTGCCCCAGATAGATCGCCGCCACGCGCTCGTCGGCCACGATCTCGTCGATCGAGCCTTGCGCAAAGACCTGCCCGAGATGCAGCACGGTGACGCGGTGCGCGACCTGCCGGACGAAGGCCATGTCGTGCTCGATCGCCAGCACCGTCATGCCGTCGGCATTGAGCCGCTGCACCATCTCGCCGGTCATGTGGGTTTCCTCGGGCGACATGCCGGCGGTGGGCTCGTCCAGCAGAAGAAGGCGCGGCTTCAGGCTGACCGCCATGCCGATCTCGAGCCATTGCTTCTGGCCATGGCTGAGATTGCCGGCGATCTGCGCCTGCTCCGATTGCAGCCCGAGAAAGGCCAGCAGCCGGCCGATCTCCGCTTCGAGTTCAGCTCCGCGATGCCGGCTCTGCAGGGCGATCTCGAGGTTCTGGCGGACCGAGAGGCCCTTGAAGACGCCGGGCACCTGGAACTTGACCGAAAGGCCGCGGTGAATCCGCGCAAAGGATTTCAGCGCCGTGATGTTCTCGCCGGCGAAGAGAATGTCGCCGCTGCCGGGATGATGCTCGCCGAGGATCAGGCGGAACAGCGTGCTCTTGCCGGCGCCGTTCGGGCCGATCAGGCAATGGATCTCGCCGGCCTGCAGCGTGAGATCCACGGAATTGGTGACGTGGAGACCACCGAAATGCTTGTTCAGCTGACGCAGTTCGAGCAGCGACATCAGCCGGCCCTCTGCGTGAGGCGTGCGGCGATGCGGCCGAGCCAGTTCATCACCCCGAGCACGAGACCGTTCGGGGCGATCAGCACCGTGAGCACCAGCAGCACACCCATGAAGACCAGCGCGTACTGGCTGCCGTAGATCGTGAGCGCCTGGAACGCGGCGAGCACCACCAGCGTGCCGATCACGGTCGACGTCAGGTCGCTGCGGCCGCCGACCGCGACCCAGATCAGCGGCAGCGCCGCGGCCGTCATGCCCATGCTCGACGGCGTGATGTACTGGCCCCACACCGTGTAGAGCACGCCCGAGAGCCCTGCGAGCGCGGCGCCGATGACGAAGGTGATGAGCTGGTACTTGCGGATGTCGTAACCCAGCATCTCCGCCCTCTCCGGGTTCTCACGGATCGCGACGATGACGTTGCCGAAAGACGAGTTCATCAGGATACGCAAGGCCAGATAGACGAAGACGAGAAGGCCGAGCACGAGGTAGTAGAGCCCGATATCGGCGAACAGCACGATCGGCCCGCCCGGCCAGGGGATGGTCAGCGGCGGCATCGCGCTCATGCCGTTGAAGCCGTTGAGCCTCGCGCTACCGATGTGCCATTCCGGCCCCGCGGTCTGCGCCATGAAGCGCTCAAGCATCAGCGTCACGGCGAGCGTGACGATGCCGAGGAACACGCCGGCGATGCGGCCGAAGAACATGAAGTAGCCGAGCAACACCGCAAATAGCGCAGCGATCGCCACCGCAATCACCAGCGCCAGCAGCGTGAAGCCGTAGGCGGAGCCGAAATTGATGGTGAGCACGCCATAGCCATAGCCTGCGATCCCGAAGAACGCGGTCTGGCCGAAGGAGAGCGAGCCGCCATAGCCCCAGATCAGGCACAGGCTGAGCGCGATGAAGACCCAGACGAAGAAGTAGACGGTGTTGCCGACCGTGTAGCCGTCGCTGAACAGCGGATAGGCGAGTGCGGCAGCGAGTACGAGTGCGAACAGGCCCCAGAAGGCCGGACCGCGACCGACGGTCTGCGGGCCTTCGAGACGGCGGAACATTGCAAGAAAACCGGTCACGACACCATCACTCCGTCAGGTGCGCTCGCGCAGCACGAAGCCGGAAATGCCTTTCGGCAACACCCGGACGACGATGATGACGGCGACCAAGAGGCCGATCTGACCGAACAGCTGTCCCTGCCAGGACGTCATCACCGACTTCACCACCGCAAGCACGCCGCCGGCCGGTGCGGTGCCGAGAAAGACGTCGGCGCCGCCGATCACCACGGTGACGAAGGCCTCCATGATGAAGGTGGCGCCCATGGTCGGCACCAGCGTCATGGTCGGCGCATAGAGGCCACCGGCAAGACCGGCGAGCCCTGCCCCGCAGGCGAAAGTGAGGCTGTAGATCAGGCGCGTGTCGACGCCGAGCGCGGCCGCCATGTGCGGCACCTGGATGGTGGCGCGTGCCAGCACGCCGAACCGCGTCCAGTTGAACAGCGCATAGAGGGCGGCGAGCACGCCGAGTGCGGCACAGAACAGCACGATGCGATAGATCGAATATGAGTAGTCGCCGACCTGGAAGCTGCCGAACGGCGTACCGACGCCCGCCATGGTCGAGCCGACCATGATCAGCGTGCCCTGCGTGGCGATCAGGCTCAACCCCCAGGTGGCGACGATGGTGTCGAGCGGCCGGTCGTAGAGATGACGGATGACCGCGAGCTCCACCACGACCCCGACCAGAGCCGAGACGAGCGTGCCGGCCAATATTCCCAACGGCAATGGCAGGCCCGCATGCACGGTCGCGGCGGTGACGTAGGCGCCGCACATGATGAACTCGCCATGGGCAAGATTGATCACGCCCATCATGCCGAAGATCACCGCGAGCCCGCAGGCCGAGAGCACCAGGAATGCGAAGGCGTCGCCGAATTGATAGAGCGCCGAGAATACGTGGGTCGCGATGTCCATGAATCAACCAGGATGTGGGAGGATGCGGCGTCGCCGCCGCAGATGTCCGTGACCGCCCCGGCGCGCCGCAAGCGCCGGGGCGGTCGGCCGCCGGTCAGGGCTTCGGCGGCGGATTCGACGGCGTGTACTGGGCCATCGGATCCTTCTTGGTGAGATCGCAGCCGGCGTCACCCAGCCAGTACGGCTTGATGTCCTCCCAGACCTTCGGGAAGGAAATCGAGTGATCGGCGCCGACCTTGGCGAGATAGATCGTGTGCGACATGTGCTGGCTCTTCGGGTCGATGCAGACCTTGCCCTCCGGCGCGTCCATGCAGACGTCGCCCAGCGCGATCACCTTGCGGATCTCCTCGCGCTTGGTCGACTTCGCGCGCTCCACCATCTGCTTGTAGAGATAGACGGCGAGATAGGAGTTCTCCGCCTCCTGGTTCACATAAGGCTCGCTCGGGAACTTGGCCTTGAACTTGGCGTAGAACGCCTTGCTCTTGGGCGAGTCGATCTCCTCGATGTAGTTGGTGGTGACGTACATGTCCTTCAGGCTCGGCGGCTTGAAGCGCTTGTGCTCGTAGCCTTGGCCGACATTGACCGAGGAAGCCATCGGCAGGTTGACGTTGGCGGAAGCCGCCTGCTCGTAATAGGAGGCCTGCGCGGTGCCGACCAGCAGCGTCACCACGAAGTCCGGCTTGGCCTTCTGGATGTTCTGGATGCTCTGCGAGAATTGCGACACGCCGAGCGGGATGAACTCCTCGCCGGCCATCTTGCCGCCGTTCTCCTTGACGATCTTGCGGACCCACTCCGCCGAGATCTGGCCGAAATTGTAGTCGGCTGCGAGCGTGTAGACGTTCTTGCCGTACTTCTCCATCATGTACGGAATGAGCGTCGAGAATTGTTGCTCGGGCACGGCGCCCGTCACGATCATGTGGCCGTCGCAGACGCCGCCTTCATACTGGTTGTTGTAGAAGGCAAAGCCGTTGAACTGATCGACGATCGGGCGGTACGCCTCGCGCGAGGCCGAAGAGAAGCCCGCGAAGACGACATCGACCTTGTCGCGCTGGAGCACGCGCCGCATGAACTCCTGGTAGCGGGTGTTGTCGGACTGCGTGTCGTAAGCGACGAGCTCCAGCGGCCTGCCCATGATGCCGCCGGCCTTGTTGATCTCCTCGGCGGCGAGCTGGATGGCGTGAACCTTGCCGATCGTGGCCGCTGCGAAGTCGCCGGACTGATCCTCGAGCACACCGAGTTTGATCGGGTTTTCTGCCGCGAGCGCCGAGTGTGATCCAAGGGGTGATCCGAGGACAAGCGTCCCCGTGAGGGCTGCGGCGCGCAGCCCCCGCAATACAGACTTGCTCATTTTGCTTCTCCTAGATGGCCTGCTTGTTGCCGCCTTGCAGCGTAATGCCGGTCGTGCGGCTGGACGTGTCGGGCGGCTTCGCCCGCCTGCTCAGAAACTCCTCGCAATAGAGTTCCATGTTCTGCCGCGCGCGCATGCTCTCGCGGCGGAGCTGGGAATAGGCACCCTCCTCGTCGAGGCCCTCCTGCCGCATCAGCAGGATGACGGCCCGGATCACCGCGCGGCGGCCGCGGCGGCGCTCCTCGAGACCCTGCAAGCGCTCATACATCTCGGCGCGCAGCAGGAACTGGTTGATGCCCATGAACAGGGACGTGTAGACCGCGCCACCATGCACCGGCTTGCGCAGGAATGAAGTCGCACCCAGATTGACCAGCGCCTTGAGCCGGCTCGGCGCTTCGACGCCAACGAGGCCGATCACCGGCGCCGGCGGCAATCGCGAGGCAGGATTGACCTCGATGGCGACGGCGCCTTCGAGATCGCCGTCGATGAACAGGATGTCACGGTCGGCCTGCAGACTCGCAACATCGATCTGGGCGCGACCGTCGATGATCTCCGGGTACTCCGTGGAAACGCCGAGCTTGGCCAGCGTCGTTTCGAGCGCGCTCTCCCACCCTCCTCGCCTGGTGACGACGATGGCACGGCCGCCCTTGAAGTTCTGCAGCAGTCGGGAGCTCATGATTGCACCACCTTCAAATGTGGAGAGCGCATTGCGCTGGCAAAGCGCGGCGACGACTGAACGAGATAGGGATCCGGCGCAATCGGCTCGCGCGATTCCAGCAGCACTTCGAACTGCCCGTTGGCGGTCGACCGGCCGATCCGAGGCGTGAGCCAGGCGTGGAAGGTCTGGCGGTCGATGCGGACCTCGCCTTGCGGCGCATGCAGCCGCTGGTCTCCCACGGCGGCGCGGACCGTCCGGGCGTCGTCGGTGCCGGCCTGCGACAGGGCCGCTCCGAGCAGCTTGACGGCGATGTAGGACGCTTCGGCATCCGCCGACGAGGCCGGTCCGTCCGGAAAGGACGTCGTATAGGCGCGAATGAAGGCGCCGTTTTCCGCCGAGTTCAGCGAAGAAAAATAGACACTCGAGGATAGATGTCCATCGATCGCATCCGGGCCGATCTCCGGCAATTCCGGCTCCGACAGCGTGCAGCTCGCGACCGGGATTTCCGCGGCCTGATCGATGCCGCGCGCGCGGCAGGCGGCCCGGAACGCCCGGAAGAACGCATAGGCGCTGGTGCCGATCAGATTGTTGAAGACGAAGTCGGGGCGTTGGTCGATGATTGCGGCGATCACCTGATCGACCTCGGTGTCGCCGACGGAGAGATAGCGTTCGGCGAGCACGGTGCCACCGCGCGCAGTCAGTGCCTCTCGAAAGATGCGGTTGTTTTCCCAGGCCCAGATGTAATTCGAGCCGACGCAGAAGGCACGCGAACCCAGGCGGGATGCGAGGTAGTCGACGAGTGGCAGCACGTGCTGGTTCGGCGCGGCGCCGGTGTAGATGACGTTATCGGAGCTCTCGAATCCCTCGTAGTGAGAGGGATACCACAGCAGTCCGTCGAGCTTCTCGAAGCAAGGGATCACCTCCTTGCGGCTCGACGAGGTGTAGCAGCCGACCACATGCCGAACGCCGGAGCCGAGAAGCTCGAGGCTGAGCGAGCAATAGCTCGCGAGGTCGCCGGACGGATTCACGACCACGGGATCGAGCGCAATATCGCCACCGCTCGCGTTGATCTCGCGAAGGGCGAGCAGTGCCCCGTTCAGCATCGACCGCGCGACGACGCTATAGGACCCCGTCGTCGAGAGCATTATGCCGATCCGGTATGTCGTCCGCGCCATCACACGTCCCGAAATGAAAAAGGCGCCCATCGGCTCGTTAAGCCGAGGGCGCCCTCGCCGCCAACCGAGCACGCGAAAATCCGCGCGATGTTGGAAATGGTTGAAACTCGCTGCGTTGACGGGCTGAACTGCCCAACGCTTGTGTTGTACGGTCGTTGAGATCAGTTACGAAGTCAAGCGCGTTATTGCAGCGAAAGCTGCTACGATTCGTATCGTGGTGCAGCAAAACTGTGCATCCGATCCGAGCCCACGCGTCGATGCGCCGTAGCCATGACGGCACGCCCGAAGTCCTGCTTTCAGGCCTGACGTGCGCTATCGAATTCGCCGGGTGTGAATTCCAGCCGGCTGAGCGTCATCCGGCATCGAGCCGGCCGCGCACGATCTCATCCTCAGCCCCGAACCCATGCACCTCCGGCATTTTAGGAATTTGGTAACGATACGAACGTCGCTGAACGCATTAATGCAAATCGCACGCTGCCGGTGTCTGCCCCGTAACGACCTTGCTATAAGCCCGGCCAGGCGCGATCGACGCTCGCGAAATCGACCTGGTTTCATTGATTGCTCATGAACAAGCTCAGCAATACGTTCGACATCGTCGTCGAGCAGTCGTTCGACTTTCTGTCTCCGGAATATGCAGAGCTGTTTGATCGGTCGGCCGCCACTGCGTTCCAGCATCCGGTCTGGCTGCATAGCCTCTACACCAGGCTCGCGCCGGAAACGGGCGCAACCCCTCTGGTCGTCGTGGTCCGCCACCGCGCGACGGGCGCGCTTGCGATGGTGCTGCCCCTGCTCCGGATCCGGCGCGGTCCGTTACGAACCGTCGAGTTCGCCGACCTCCGCGTTTCCGACTATTTGGCGCCGGTTTGCAGCCCGGACGTGTTCTCGCAACTGCTCGACGACGCGGCTGCGTGCGCGCAGATTCGGCGCCTTGTCCGTCCTTTCGATCTGCTCCGAATGGTCAAGCTGCCCGACGGACGGCTTCCGATCGAAGACCTCCTGGCTGCGTCCCGCCGCGTAGCGATGGACACCAATGCCTACGCGACGGTTCTCGTCGCGCCGTTCGAGCAATGGCGGGCCAGCACGCTCGATCGCTCCTATCAGAAGGAGCTCGCAAAGAAACGCCGTCAACTCGAGAAGAAGGGCGCGCTGAGCTTCCAGTGCTGCGCCGACAGCGCGTCCGTGCTCGAGGCGCTGGACGTCATGAGGAAGTTCCGGGGTCCGCGCTTTCGCGCACAGGGCGACGGAGACCTGCTGCAGCGCTCCGAATATTACGACTTCTATTCCGCCGTCGCGCTTGGCGGCCTGGGCTCCTTTGTCCGCCTCTACGCCATGAAGATGGACGGCGAGGTGATTGCCGCCGTGCTCGGACTATGCCATCGGGGCGGCCTCCTCGTCATCATGAGCGCCTTCGACATCGCCGGCTACAAGAGCCAATCCCTTGGCGCGCTGATGTTCGAGCAGGTGGCGCGGGACTGTATCGAGCGCGGAGATCAGACGCTCGATTTCACCATTGGCGACGAGCCATACAAGAAATCGTTCGGCGGGCAGCCTTCGCCGATGTGGGCGGTCACGCAGGCCGGCAGCGCCGCAGGCGCCATCGCCCTCTTCGCGCTGAAGCAGGCTCCCTGGCTCAAGCTGGCGGCCAAGCGGCTATCGGATTTGAGACTCCAGCCCGCGCGCACCCCAACTCTCACGCGCTGACCCACGGCACGCGAAGGAGGAGCAGAACTCAGGCGCGCAACGCGCCGCGGACACGCCCGAGCCAACCCGGGTGCATCTGATCGACGCGATGTGTCAGACTGCGCCGCAGGAAGTGCAACCGTCGCCGCACGTCCCAGCCGATGTCGTTGCGGGACGTCAGAGCCTCGCGGAAGCGCGCCATCTTCAGCGACTGCTGGTCGGCCGCGATCTTGTCGCGATCGGAATAGAACTGCGAGATCTTCTCTCGGCCCATGCCTGGGGTCATGAGCCACCTCGGCGCGTATTCGGTGCAAAGACGGTCGACGTCCACCAGCAGGCGGGCGACGCCCGTGCCGGCGGCGGGACAGTTGGTCTGGAACGCATCGCCGATGAACACGACGCCGGGCTGGAGATGCCCCTCGACGACAGTCAGATCCATCACCCAGTTCTGGACCCTGTCGGTCACGCGGAAATCGCCGAGATAGTCCCGCAATCCCGGCAGCAGGCGCAAGAGCGTCGCCTCCGGCTCGCGACGCAACTCGCGCATGATCGGGGCGGTCGGATCGCGGAACATGAAGAGATTGGCCCGCATGCCGGCACGGACGGGAAACAGGCTGAGATAGTCGATGCCGTCCGCCGTACGTTCGCCATAGCAGGTTAACGCCTCGAAATCGAACGGAGTACCGTCCTGGCGGGCGATCGTGAACCCAAATGAAACCGAATGGCGTTCGGCCAGCACGCGCCGCCTGATGCCGAGCTTGTAACCGAGGACTCCCGCCATGCCCGTGGCCAGAACAACGAGGCGTGCGGTGATGCGCCGTCCGGAGGCCAGCTCGAGATGCTGGACATCGTCGCTGCTGCTGATCGCAGTGACCTCGTCGACGATCAGGCGGGATGGATCGGGGACCTGGCGACGCGCCATGGCGACGAGATCGGCATAGGGGAATCCGTAGGCCTGGCCGACGCTGACATCGACCACCTTGCCCTCCCGGATATTGAGCACCTGGTCATATCGGCAGGCGACATCCTCGAGCGCGTCGAGAAAGCCCAGCTTGCGAAACAGCTCCAGCTGATGGCCGCCGATCTTTTCGACCCGGAATTCGTCCGGGTAGATCGCGCGTTTGTCGACGAGAGCAACGCGATGCCCTGCCCGCGCCAGCACGGCCGCCGCAAGCGATCCCGCGAGGCCACCGCCGACAACGGCGATGTCGGAGACGATCGTTGCCGTCTCGCCCTCATCAATCGGCACGGTCACGGCTCCATCCGTCGTCATGGCTTCGGCTCCCAGATTAACGGCGGTTCCCGTGCAACTCTCCCGCCTGATGTCGCATCGCAGAGCCGAGTGCGATCATTTCCGAAGATTGAGGTTAACGACCGGAAGCGGCGGGCGCGTTGTTGCCGTTCCGGCACGCGTCTTGCTCGAGTGGCTCCGTAGATTCCGGGTTCCGACATCCCGGCGACCGATCCCGCGCGCCATTCCGCACTCGAACCGCCGATCTCGTCTTCTTCGGTCGTCGATGCGGCGCCAGGCCGTCAGTCGGTCGAGCTGGACTTTGCACCAACCGGGACAATGAGGACGACGATGTTCCAGAGTGAAGCAGCCGACGTAGCCGCGATATCGCCGCGGCCGGCGAGATCCTGCATCTCGTCCATTAACACTCGCGCCGTTGCAGCATGCTAGGTTGTCGCCGGTATCGGAACACGTCTCTTCAGGGGAGCGTAGCCCCTTAAACCTCCATGATCGAAGCCATCCTCCAGTTCATGCGGCGCGATGTCACGCGCGGTGTTGCCGGGACCATCCTCCTCAAGGTTGGCAGCGGCGTGCTCGCGTTTGCATTGTTCTCGCTGGCGGCACGGACGATGTCGCCCGATGGCTTCGGCATCTTTGCGACCTGGCTCTCGGTCGCCCAGATCGCAGCCGTCCTGGGACTGGTCGGCCAGGAATCCCTGCTGGTGCGATTCCTCAACGAGTATCAGGTCAGTGACAGGCCGGACCTCACCAAAGGCGTCCTCCTGTCGAGTTTCAAGATTGCCTCGGTCGCAATGCTGATCGTGATCGCCGGGATCGCCATCGCGGCAAGCATGAGAGGCGACTGGTGGCTGCTGATCCTCGCGGTGTCGGCCTACACGGCCGTCAACGCCGCGGTGATGCTTGGGAGCCAGATCGCTCGCTCGCTGGTCAGCATTCTCATGGGCGAAGGAAATCGTGAGTTCTTCTGGCGGGTCATCGTCGTCCTGTTCCTGCTCGCCATGCTGCTCGGCCATCGGCAGCTCGATCCCGCCGAGTTGTTCGCGGTGATGACAATAGCGATGTCGTTGGGCCTGGCGGCGCAGATCATTTCGATCGCGCGAGTGCTGCCGGATTTGCGTGGTACGCCGGCGCGCACCGAGACGTCCCGCTGGCGATCGAGCGCCCTTCACTTCTGGCTCGCATCCATCCTTGAAGCCGCCAATCAGTATTTCGACGTCATTCTGGTTTACTGGATGCTGGATCCGGCGACCGCAGGAATCTACTTTGCCGCCTCGCGCCTTGCCAACATCTTCGCCATGCTGTCCGCAGCGCTGTACACTTTCGGCGCGCGCCGGCTTCCGTCGCTGTATTTCAGCAAGAACCACCGGGAGTTCGAACGGACGTTGCGGTTGATGGCGGAAGTGACCGCACTTTGCGTGATCGCCGGCCTCGTCATCATCTGGATCGGCGGCCCCTATCTCCTCAACCTGTTCGGACCTCATTTCACCGCACAGCACTCGGTCTTGATCGTGCTCGCGATCGGAACCGCCATCCAGGCGGCAGGCGGCCCGTCTGCTGCAATCCTGCAGCTGACCGGCCATGAACGAATCTACGTGCCGGTCGTTGCCGCCAACGTCGCGCTGCGGCTCGTGGGATTTATCGTCCTCATTCCCTGGCTCGGCGTGCTTGGCGCGGCGATTTCGGCGACGGTGTCGCTCGCGCTCGCGACCATTGCCCTGAATATCCTCTGCCGCCGGCGATCCGGGGTGGATCCCTCGGTCCTCGTGCTCTTGCGCTTCTCTGCTTCGAGGCGCGGCAACTATGCAGTTCGCGGCGCGGACTCGAGCGATTAGATGTCATCAGGCCGCGGCTCGGGGAATCCGCAGTCACGCGCCGGCAGCGTGCAAGCCGGATTGGTTAACGCACTCGCCGCGCACCGTCGGGGAAACAGCTGAAATGCCGCGCGAACGATGTGGTTGCAAAGGCCTCGCATTAACTCCGTTTGTTGCTAGCCGATGTCCGGGCGATACCCGCATGATAGGTACGGAGTTAAGAAGGTGAAGATTTCGTTTCTTTAGCGGGTCGGGATTCGTGCTCCACTATCAGCCGAACAAGCAATTGGGCGAGACGAGCGCGACGGCTTTGGCGCGGCCGGCCAACGGCGGGCCGAAACTGCACGTGCTTCTCGCGCAAACCCAGGCCGAGAACGCCGGTGCGCAGGAAATCTCGCGGCTTCTCGGCGCCGGGCTCACCGCTCGCGGCTACCGCGTCACCAATCTATTCTTCTTTCGCAAATCGGACTCTTTCGATGAACCGCCGGATACGCTCTACTGCGCGCAGAGCCGGCCGGGCAATCCGGTGGCGCTGCTGCAGATGCTGCGGACGCTCGGCCGCCATATCAGGGCCACGAGGCCCGACGCAGTCCTGACCTTCCAGCATTTCGGCAACGTCATCGGCGGTGGCGTGACGCGCCTCGTCAGCCGTGCACCGGTTGTCGCAAATCAGGTTTCATCCGCAATGTCGATGAGCTGGCCGGTCCGCACCGCCGACATCGTCATGGGCAGCCTCGGCTTCTTCGACTGCATCACGCTCAATTCGAAGGACATGCAGCGCGAATATTCGCGCTACCCCGCGGCCTACCGGTCGCGCATGGTGCATGTGCCGCACGGCTTCGACGACAAGGCCCTCACGCTGTCGAAGGAGGCTGCACGACAGAGGTTCAACCTGCCGCCGGACTGCGTCCTGCTTGGCTGCGCAGCAAGGCTGCATCCGCACAAGCGGCTCGATCTGGCAATACGCCTGTTGCCGGATCAGCCATCCTGGCGCCTTGCGCTTGCCGGCCAGGGCGCCGACGAGGCCCGACTGAGACAGCTCGCGAACGACTTGAACGTCTCGGACCGACTGCATTGGCTCGGGGAGATTCCTCCCAGCCGGATGGCGGACTTCCTGGCCTGCCTGGACGTGTTCGTGTTTCCGACACAGGCCGAAACCTTCGGTCTGGCCGCTGTCGAGGCCGCGAATGCCGGTGTTCCCTCGGTCGTGACCGATCTTCCCGTCCTGCGCGAAGTGTTGTCCTACGAAGGGAGACCGACTGCGCTTTTCGTCGATGCCTCCGATCATGCGAAGCTCTCCGCAGCCGTCTCCACGCTGTTGACGGACCAGCACCTGAGCGACGAACTGCGACAAAACGCCAAAGGCCTGCGACTGCGCTATTCGGTAGATGCGATGGTTGACGAATACGTTCGTATTCTCGAGCAGGTCATTTGACATGATCCGTTGAAACAGATTGGCTCGACATGATCATCGAGTTTCGCTGTGAACGCGAGTACGCGCGGCAATGGATGGCCCGCGAGACGCTGTCGATCGACGGCCGGGACGTGCCGGTTCAAATCGTATGGGCGCCAACGGCGGAGCCGCGGCCCGCAGGCCTCGACGCCCTGTTCGAGCTCGAACGCGTGGTGCTGCGCAAAGGCAAGCATGGCGGCGCAGACAGGCTGAAGATCGTTCCCGAAGGGGCGCAGGCTTGCAGCGCAGCCGACGTGATCGTCGATTTTACGGGCGCCGAGCGGGATCCGGACTGCTCTGCCCGGCTGTATCTGCGTCCGCTGTTCAACGGAGCCGCGGGCGAAAATGCCGCCCTCGCCGCCATTCTCGCCGGCGACCTGCCCGTGATCGACATCGTCAACGAGGTCGACGGTTCGGTCCTCGACCGCGGCCATCCATCCGGAGAGATTGCCGCGGGCCTCAGCGGCGCGCTCGAAACCGTCATGGCGCGAACCCTGACCATGGTGGCGGCGGTCCTGTCGGGAAGACCGCGAATTGTGCCGCAACTGGCGCGCCCCGCCGGGAATGGCTTGCGCCGCGAACCCGTCGGCTATGTCGCTCGCGGCCTTGCCGCATCGATCGCCAAGGAGATCTATCGCCTCTGCTGCTATGCCCCGCATTGGCACATCGGATGGCGCTTCAATAACGGCGGAGGCGTCTGGCAGACCGGAGATCTGTCCGGCCCAGGCTGGAACGTGCTGGGAGATCCTGGAAACCACTTCTACGCCGATCCGTTTCCGATCACGTGGCAGGGACGCACATTCGTCTTCTTCGAGGATCTCGATCACCGCGTCGGAAAAGGCATCATTTCGGCGATCGAGTTCAGTGACGCGGGGCCGGTCGGCGAGGTGATGCCGGTGCTGGAGGAGCCCTGGCACCTCTCCTATCCGTTTCTGATCGAAGACGATGGCGAACTGTGGATGATCCCGGAGAGCTCGACGCGCGGGGACGTCGCCCTCTACAAATGCGTTCGGTTTCCGGACAAATGGGAGCGATATGCGACGCTCCTTTCCGGCCTCGAACTGGCCGACGCCACGATCACGCGGCACAACGGCCTGCACTATCTGTTCGGCGCCTGGCGCGACGGAGCGGGTGGCTATTCGGATTCGCTGGCGATCTACTACGCCGACCGCCTCGAGGGGCCCTGGTTGCCCCACGCCAGCAATCCGGTCTTGATCGACCGCGCAAGCACGCGGCCGGCGGGGAATTTCGTCACCCTCAATGACAAATTGTGGCGACCGGTGCAGGACTGTTCCGATGGATACGGCACAGGGCTTGCGCTAGCGGAAGTCGTAGAATTGTCGCCGACGGCGTTCAGGCAGATCGTTCGCCACTCGCTCAAGCCCGGGCCGCTATGGCCCGGCAGGAAGCTGCACACGCTGAACCGCTGCGGCCGACTCGAGTTGATCGACGGATCACGCGTTCAACCCAAGACTCGCGCATTCGCAAGTCAATTTCCGTCGACCGTCCTGTCTGCACGAACCAGGCCGAGTTCGGCTGTTTGATCTGCGTTTCGCGCGCCGATCCCACGGCGACCCGAATCTCGAGTTGCCCGCTCACTTCGCCGCGTCGATCCAGATGCCGGGCTGCGAATGCTCGCGGATGTGGCTGACCAGGAAGTCCGAGAAGACCCTGATCTTGGCCGGCAGCCTGACGCGGTTTTGATAGGCGATGTTCATGGTGAGCAACGGCAGCTGCCAGTCCCTCAGGACGGGCACCAGCCGGCCGGCGGCGATATCCCCCTGCACGATGTAGAGCGGCTGGATCAGGATGCCGAGCCCTGCGCGCGCCGCGCCACAGATGATCTGGCCGTCATTGCTGTCCAGCGTCGGTGCGATCCGAATGGTCTGCGTCGTGCTGCCCTGGCTCAGCCGCAGCGAATAGGGATCGTTGGCGAGGTTGTAGATCAGCATGTTGTGGCGGGCGAGATCGGCGGGATGTTCAGGCCGGCCGTGCTGCTCCAGATAGGCCGGCGACGCCGCGAGCACACGATGCATCTGGCCGATGCGGCGCACGATGATGTTGGAATCCGGCTCGTGCTCGCGCGTACGGATCGCGACGTCGATGCCTGCTTCGATGAAGTCGGGGTAGCGGTTCGCGCTGATGATCTGCACGTTGAGATGGGGATAGAGCGCGCGGAAGGCCGGCAGCATCGGCGCGAGATAGATCATCGCGAACGACAGCGAGCTTGTCACGCGCAGCATGCCCTTCGGCGACAGTGCGCGGTCGGAGACGGCGTCTTCGGCCTCGGCGAGCTCGTTCAGAAGCGTGCTGCAACGCTGCAGCAGTTCCTGCCCTGCTTCGGTCAGCCATTGCCGGCGCGTGTTGCGTTCGATCAGCCGGACTGCCAGCCGCTCCTCCAGCGCACTGAGATGGCGGCTCGCGGCCGCGTTCGACATCCGCAGGATTTCGGCAGCTTTGGAAAGGCTGCCGAGTTCAGCGGTTTTGGAGAAGACCTCGAGTTGGAGCAGCCGGTCCATTTTTGCGAAATGAGGAAAAGAGACTTACAAATTTTGACCTTTATTTCCGATTTCTGCAAGGCAAAATGGCGCCAACAAAGCACCATCGCAGGCGAGGAAACCGGGAAATGTCGGGCCCGATCAGGCACATCGTGATGTGGCGGCTGCGCGGGGAGACGCCTGCGGAGCGCTCCGCCGCCCGGCTCAAGGTCAAGACCCTGTTCGAGGGCCTCAAGGGCCGCATCGACGGCCTCACCCATATCGAAGTCGGCATGGACGTCAGCGCTGTCGACTACGCCTGCGACGTCGTCCTGTTCTCCGAATTCACCGACCAGGCCGCGCTTGCCGCCTACGCCAACCATCCGGAACATCTGCGCGTCCGCGAGGCGCTGGGCGACTTGCGGATCGGGCGCTTCCAGGTCGATTATCCCATCAAAGAGACCGGCGCATGATCGGCTCGTTCACCTACGAAAACCTGCCCTGCCGCGTCGTGTTCGGCAGCGGAACGCTGGCTTCCGCCAAGGCCGAAGTCGAGCGGTTCGGCGGCAAGCGCGCGCTGGTGCTGACGACGCCGCAGCAGGAGGCGCAAGGCAATAGCTTGGGCGCCGCGCTCGGCCCGCTCCACGCCGGCCTGTTTTCCGGCGCGACCATGCACACGCCGGTCGAGGTCACGGAACGGGCCCTCGCGGCGCTGAAGGCGTGCGAAGCCGATTGCGTCGTCTCGCTCGGCGGCGGCTCGACCACGGGGCTCGGCAAGGCGCTGGCCTTGCGTACCGGCGTCAACCAGCTCTGCATCCCCACCACTTATGCCGGCTCGGAGATGACGCCGATCCTGGGCCAGACCGAGAACGACCTGAAGACCACCGTGCGCGATATGGCGGTGCTGCCCGAGACCGTGATCTACGACGTCGATCTGACCCTGACGCTGCCGGCCAGCCTCGCAGCAACATCCGGCATCAATGCGATCGCCCATGCGGTCGAGGCGCTCTATGCCCGCGACGCCAATCCCGTGACATCGCTGATGGCGGAAGAAGGCATCCGCGCGCTGGCGCGAGCCCTGCCCGCGATCGCCGCGAAAAGCGACGATCGCGAGGCCCGCACCGAGGCGCTCTATGGGGCCTGGCTGTGCGGCGTCTGCCTTGGCACCGTCGGCATGGCGCTGCATCACAAGCTCTGCCACACGCTCGGAGGCACCTTCGACCTGCCGCACGCCGAGACCCACACCATCGTGCTGCCGCATGCGCTGGCCTACAATGCACCTGCGGTGCCCGACGCGATGGCGCGCATTTCGCGCGCGATCGGCGCTGCAGACCCGTCGCAGGGGCTTTTCGAGCTTGCGAAGCGGCTGGGTGCGAAGGTCGCGCTGCGCGATATCGGCATGCCCCAAAGCGGCATCGACAAGGCGGCAGACCTCGCCGTCACCAATGCCTACTGGAATCCGCGGCCGCTCGAGCGAAACGCCATCCGCGACCTGATTGCACGCGCCTGGGCCGGCGAGCCGCCAGGCACTGCAAAAGCGGCGGCGTGACAGCGATGCGGCGCACACTGATCAAATCAGCCACCGTCATCAGCATGGATGATGCGATCGGCGATTTTTCGAGCGGCGATGTGCTGGTCGAAGGCGGCCGGATCGTCGACGTGCGCCCGTCGATCGACCTCGGCAGTGGCGCCGGCGAGACCGAAATCGTCGACGGCGCCGGGCGCATCGTCATCCCCGGCCTGATCAACGCGCACATGCACACCTGGCAGACGGGCTTGCGCGGCTATGCCGCGAACTGGACGCTGCTGGAGTATTTCCGCCGCATGCATGCCGGGCTCGCGACCGTGTTCCGGCCCGAAGACATCCATATCGCGACGCTGGTCGGCGCGCTGAACCAGATCCACCACGGCGTCACCACGCTGGTCGACTGGTGCCACAACAATCCGACGCCTGCTCACACCGATGCCGCCGTGCGCGGCCTGATCGAGAGCGGCATCCGTGCCGCCTTCTTCCACGGCTCGCCCAAGCCAGAGCCGAAGCCGGGCGAGCCGCATTTCTCGGAAGTGCCGCATCCGCGCCGCGAGGTCGAGCGGCTGCTCGCAGGTCCCCTCGCCGACCGCGACGGCCTCGTCACGCTCGGACTTGCGATCCTGGGTCCGCATTATTCGACGCTCGACGTCGCCATGCACGATTTCCGCCTAGCGCGGGAGCTGAACCTGATCGCATCGATGCATCAGGGCGGCGGTCCGGCCAAGACGCCCGGCGGCTGGGAGAAGCTGATCGAGGCCGGCCTCGTCGGCGCGGGCGTCAACGTCGTCCATGGCAACGATCTGCCCGACGATCTCCTTGACCGGATGGTCGATCTCGGCGTGTCCTTCTCGGTGACGCCAGAGAACGAGATGATTCAGGGCCACGGCTTTCCGATCACCGGACGCCTTCTCAAGCGCGGCATTCGGCCGACGATCGGCATCGATCTGGAGTCCGTGCTGGCGGGAGACCTCCTCTCCGCCGCCCGCCTCGCGCTCTCGATGCAGCGGGCGCTCGACAATGCGGAGTCGCGACAAACGAGCGGCACCATTCCGGTGACGACCACGGTCCCCGCGCGCGAAGCGCTCCGCTGGATCACGACGGAAGGCGCGCGCATGCTCGGCCGCGAGAGGCAGATCGGTTCGCTGACGCCGGGCAAGCTCGCCGACCTCGTCATCATCAACGCCTCCGATCTCAATCTTGTCCCGGTGCACGATCCCGTCGCCACCGTCGTGATGCAGACGGGCCTCGCCAACATCGAGGCCGTGATGATCGGCGGCGCCTGGAAGAAACGTAACGACCGGTTGCTGGCCGAGGGACTGGAGACGAAGAAGGAACTGCTGGCGCAATCCGGCCGGCGGCTGGTGCAGGACATCGAACGACAGGGACGCGCTGCCTAGCAGTGCCATTGGACAAGAACAATGACTGACGCTTCAAGGAATGTTGCCTTCATCGGGATCGGCAAGATGGGTCTGCCGATGTCGGCGCTCGTTATCAAGGCCGGGTATGCCGTGACTGCTTTCGATCAGAGTGCCGCACGGCTCGACGAGGCACGCGCACTCGGCGTATCGGTTGCCGCTTCGCCGGCCGCCGCCGTGAGCGGCAAGCCGACCGTTGTCACGTCCCTGCCCGATGACGCGGCGTTACGCGGCGCTCTGCTCGGCCCCTCCGGCCTCATCGCCGCGACGGCGCCCGACGCTGTCTTGATCGAGACCAGCACCGTGAGCGTCGAGGCCTCGACCGAAGTTGCCGCCGCGGCGCAGGCGCGCGGTATCTCCTATCTCCGTTCGCCGGTCTCCGGCAATGCCAGCATCGTCCACACCGGCGCGCTGACCTGCTTCGTCTCGGGGCCGAAGCAGGCCTTCGAGAACGCAAAGCCGCTGTTCGCGGCCTTTACCCGCACGCAGACCTATCTGGGGCCGGCCGAGGAAGCCCGCTACGCAAAACTGTCCGTCAACCTGATGATCGCAGTGTCGGCCGCGATGATGGCGGAGAGCCTGGCGCTTGCGCGCAAGGGCGGCATCGCCTGGCAGGACATCCTGAAGGTGCTCGACGACAGTGCGGTTGCCTCGCCGATGGTGAAGTACAAGACCGCGCCGCTGCGGACTCGCGACTTCGAGTCCACCTTCTCCTGCAGGCAGATGGCCAAGGATCTCGACCTCATCCTCGGCGCCGGGCACGCCGTCGGCGTGCCGCTTCAACTCGCGGCGCAGGTGCGCGAGACCTATGGCTCGCTGGTGGCGCAGGGCGACGGCGACACCGACTTCATCGCGACGGTCAAGCATCTCGAACGGCTGTCCGGCCTCGGCGAGCCGAAGCTCTGATCAACGGAGGCACCCATGCGCAACTTCAACGAAAACACGATCACGGATGCGGTGCTGGAGCGGATCGCCGGCGCAACCAACCCGCGGATCAAGCAGGTCAGCGAAGCGCTGGTGCGCCACCTTCACGCCTTCGTCCGCGAGGTGCGGCCCACCCAGAAGGAGTGGGAGTACGGCATCGACTTCCTGACCCGCACCGGGCACATGTGCGACGACAAGCGCCAGGAGTTCATCCTGCTCTCCGACACGCTCGGCGTCTCCATGCTGGTCGACGCCATCAACCATCCGGTGCCGGAAGGCGCCACCGAGACCACGGTGCTCGGGCCGTTCTTCGTCCAGGCCGCGCCGGAAAAGGACAGCGGCGCCGACATTTCGGGTCCGATGGACGGCGATCCGATGCTCGTCACTGGTTCGGTCTCGACCGTCGACGGAAGGCCGCTTGCGGGTGCCATCGTGGACGTATGGCATTCCGACGATGACGGCTATTATGACGTGCAGCAACTCGACGCCATCGGCGATCTCGCGATGCGCGCCCGCTTCCACACCGACGCCAACGGCCGCTTCCATTTCTGGTCGATCAAGCCGGCGGCCTATCCGATTCCGCATGACGGCCCGGTCGGCGAGATGCTGGAGGTTCAGGGACGTCATCCCTGGCGCCCGGCCCATGTGCACTTCATGATCTCAGCGCCCGGTTTCGAGCAGCTCGTGACACACGTGTTCGTTGCCGGCGACCAGTATCTCGACAGCGACGTGGTGTTCGGCGTCAAGGACAGCCTGATCCGTGAATTCGTCCGTCATCCCGCCGGCCGTGCGCCGGATGGTCGCATGGTGGACACCGAGTATTTTCATCTCAACTACGATTTCGGCCTAAAGCAGGTCGCGAGCAACGCGCGAGCCGCTTAAGCTGGGCTACGGACCAACAAGAGTCCGGCAGCAGGGAGCAGACGGGAGCTTAAGGATGGGACCGCGGGTCAGCACGGGCATATTGGCCGAGCGCCTCACCGGCATGATCGGCCCGCGCGCGAGCGTTGCGCGCGGCGTGCTCGATCAGCACGGGCAGAGCGAGTCGCATTACCGGAGCCTGCCGCCCGATATCGTCGTCTTCCCCGAGACCACGCGGGAGGTCGCGGACATCGTCAAGCTCTGCGCCGGCGCGGGCATGCCGATCGTTCCGTTCGGCGCCGGCACCTCGCTCGAAGGCAACGCGGCCGCGGTCGCCGGTGGCGTCTGCTTCGACTTCGCACGCATGAACAATGTTCTCGCAGTCCACGACAGCGACATGGATGTGGTGGTCCAGCCCGGCATCACGCGCAAGCAGCTCAATGCGGAGTTGCGCAATACCGGCCTGTTCTTCCCGATCGACCCCGGCGCCGACGCCTCGATCGGCGGCATGACCTCGACGCGCGCCTCCGGCACCATGGCCGTGCGCTACGGCACCATGAAGGACAACGTCATGGCGCTCGAGGTCGTGCTGGCCGATGGCCGCGTGATCCGAACCGCCCGGCGCGCGCGCAAGTCGGCCGCCGGCTATGATCTGACGCGCATGTTCGTCGGCGCCGAAGGCACGCTCGGCGTCATCACCGAGATCACGCTGAAGGTGCATCCGGTGCCGCAGGCCATCTCGGCCGCGGTCTGCAGCTTCGACACCCTGCACGATGCCGTCGATACCGCGATCTCGGTGATCCAGTCCGCGATCCCCGTCGCGCGCATCGAGCTGCTCGACGACGTCATGATGCGCGGCATCAACGCCTATGCCAAGCTCGGTTATCGCGAAGCGCCCACGCTGTTCTTTGAATTCCACGGCTCCGAGAACTCCGTGGCCGAACAGGCGGAAGCCGCGCAGGCCATCGCCGCCGATCATGGCGGCCATGGCTTTGCCTGGGCGAAGGCGCCGGAAGATCGCAGCCGGCTCTGGCACGCCCGCGACAACACGCTCTATGCCGGCCTCGGCCTGCGCCCCGGCGCACGCGCGGTGATCACGGATGTCTGCGTGCCGATCTCGCGGCTGGCGGAATGCCTCACCGAGACGCGGCGCGACGCGGACGAGCACGGCTTTATCGCGCCGATCGTCGGCCATGTCGGCGACGGCAATTTCCACATGCTGATCCTGATCGACCCGACAAAACCAGAAGAGACCGAAGGCGCCAAGGCGCTGCAGGCCCGCATGGTCGCCCGCGCCATTGCCATGGACGGCACCTGCACCGGCGAGCACGGCATCGGGCTCGGCAAGATCGGCTATCTCTCCGATGAGCTCGGCGAAGCCGTCGACGTGATGCGGCAAATCAAAACCGCGCTTGACCCTGATGGATTGATGAACCCCGGAAAGATCTTTGCGAGCGGAGCCAAGATATGAGCGACGCACTTCCGATCGAGGTCACTTCGCCGACGCCGCTGCTGGAGCTGCGCGGCATCAGCAAGGAGTTTCCCGGCGTCAAGGCGCTGGACGACGTGTCCTTTGCCATCCATCCCGGCGAAGTCCACATGCTGCTCGGCGAGAACGGCGCCGGCAAGTCGAGCCTGATGAAGGTGCTCTGCGGCGCCTATCGCGCCGATGCCGGCGAGTTCTATTACAAGGGCGAGACGGTCGCAATCAACTCCACCGCGGACGCGCAGAAGCTCGGCATTGCCGTGATCTTCCAGGAGTTCTCGCTGGTCCCCCATCTCGACATCGCCCAGAACATCTTCCTGGGACGCGAGCCGAGGGGCCGCATTCCCGGCACCATCGACCGCCGCAAGATCCTGGCCGATGCGAGGCGCGTGCTCGCCACGATCGGCTTCGACATCGATCCCTCCACCACCGTCGACAAGCTCGGCGTGGCGCAGCAGCAGATGGTCGAGATCGCGAAAGCGATCAGCCAGAACGCCCGCATCCTGGTCATGGACGAGCCGACCGCGGCGCTGTCGGACCGAGAGACCGAGCTGCTGTTCGCGCTGATCGCGCGGCTGAAGGCCGACGGCGTGTCCATCGTCTACATCTCGCACCGCATGGCCGAAGTGTTCGCGCTCGGCGATCGCATCACGGTGCTGCGCGACGGCCGCCGCATCGACGGCGTCAGGCCGGCCGACGTCACACCGGACCAGCTGGTGCGCATGATGGTCGGTCGAAACGTCGACATGACCTATCCGCGCCATTTTGCCGACAAGCCCGGCGAGGTGCTGCTCGAGGTCAAGGGCCTGTCCGCGCCGACCGGAATCACCGACATCAACATCGAGGTGCGCCGCGGCGAGATCGTCGGGCTGTGCGGCCTGGTCGGATCCGGCCGCAGCGAGGTGGCGCGCGCCATCTTCGGCGCCGATCCCGTGACGTCGGGCGAGATCGTCTTCGACGGCAAGAGCATTTCCGGCGAGCCGGACCTTGCCGCCCGCCGCGGCATCGCCCTGATCCCGGAGAGCCGCAAGAGCGAGGGCCTCGCGCTGCTGCGCTCGGTCAGCGATAATCTGGTGGTGTCGGCGCTGCGAAAGCTGTTTCCGAGCGGACTGTTCGACCAGCGCAGGGCCCAGCGCACCGCGGACGGCCTGATCCGCCAGCTGCGCATCGCAACCCCGAGCGCACGCCAGACCGTCGGACTTCTGTCGGGCGGCAACCAACAGAAGGTCGTGATCGGCAAGTGGCTGGCCGCCGGCTCGAAGCTCTTCATCTTCGACGAGCCGACGCGCGGCATCGACATCGGCGCCAAGTCCGAGATCTTCGCGCTGATCGACCGCCTCGTCGCGGACGGCGCGGCGGCGTTGATGATCTCGTCCGAGCAGGTCGAGATCTGCCATGTCTGCGACCGCGCCTATGTCATGCGCGAGGGCCGCATCGCCGGACACCTGACGCGCAACGAATTGACCGAGGAGAACATCGTGCGATTGGGGATGCATCATGCGTGAGGCCGCGGTCGTCGCTCAACCCAATCCGCTGCAGCGCATTCCCGGCGTTGCCATGGTGCTGGTGCTGCTGATCGCGCTATTCAGCGTGATCGCGCCCGGCTTCCTGTCGGTCGCCAACCTCTCCAACGTGCTGGTGCAGTCGACCATCCTGACGATGCTCGCGTTGCCGATGACCTTGATCATCATGACGGAGGGGCTGGATCTGTCGATGGGCGCGGTGCTGACGCTGACCTCGCTCTGCGTCGCGATCGTTTCGCTCGCAACCAAATCGATGTTGCTGGGCCTCGGCGCCGGCCTGCTGGTCGGCACCGCCTTCGGCCTTGCCAACGGCTGGCTGGTTGCGATCGTCGGCATCCCGCCCTTCGTCGCGACCCTTGGCACGCTCGGCATGGCGCAGGGACTGTCGCTGATCGTCAGCGACGGCCAGAGCGTGGTGGGCATCCCCCACAGCGTGCGCGACATCTACTCGGCGACGCTTCTGGGAGTCCCCGTTCCGATCGTGATGGCGCTCGTGACCTACGCGGTCTTCCACGTGCTGCTCTATCATACGAGGTTCGGCACCTACATCTTCGCCCTCGGCGGCAACCGCGAGGCGCTGCGCTATGCCGGTCTCTCGCCGAACCGGCTCCTGATCGCCGTCTACGCGATCGGCGGCGCCATGGCCGGCATCGCCGGTCTCTTGATGACCGCGCGGATGAACTCCGGTCACCCCACCGCCGGCCTCGGCCTGGAATTCGATGCCATCGCGGCCGTCGCCGTCGGCGGCACCTCATTCGAGCGCGGCAATGGCTGGCTGCTCGGCACGCTGCTCGGCGTCCTCTCCGTCGGCGTGTTGCGCAACGGGCTGAACCTGATCTCGCTGCCGTCCTCTGTGCAGGTCGCAAGCGTCGGCATCCTCGTCATCGTTGCCCTGTTCCTCGACGGCCTCAGGAGCCGCGCATGACCGACATCACCAAGGAGGCCATGGCGCCGCCCCGCTCGTTCCTCTCGCAGGACGCGATCCAGGTGTTCTACCGCCTGCTCGCGGCGCTCCTGATCTGCGCGGTGCTCGCCGTGCTCAGCGATTCCTTCCTGAGCCTCGGCAACATCCTCAACGTGCTCAGGCAGGCGAGCCTGACCTTCTTCATCGCCTCCGGCCTGACGCTGGTGGTGCTGACCGCAGGCCTCGATCTCTCCGTCGGGGCCAATGTCGCGCTGTCGGCCTGCATCGCCGGGACCGTGATCCACACGACCGGCTCGCCGACGCTCGGCATCCTCACCGGGCTTGCCTGCGGCGGCCTCGTCGGCCTCCTCAACGGCATCATGGTCACCGCGCTCCGCATCCCCTCCTTCATCGCCACCTACGGCATGCTCTGGGTGCTGAACGGCCTCACCTACTGGTACATGGCGGGCGAGACCCTGCACGGCTTCCCGGCCGGCTTCCGTCAGATCGGCAGCGGCTATCTGTTCGGCCTGCCCATCCCGGTCTATCTGCTGCTGGTCTTCCTCGGGATCGGGACGTTCTTCGCGCAGCGCACGATCTGGGGCCAGGAGATCTATGCGATCGGCGCCAATCCGGTCGCGGCGCGGCTCTCAGGCATCCCGGTCGCGCGGCGCTTGCTGCTGGTCTATGCGGTCTCGGGCACCATGGCGGGGCTCGCCTCGATCATCTTCCTGTCGCGGCTCAATTCGGCCGAGGCCGATATCGGCGAGAGCCTGACGCTGCCGGCGATCGCGGCCGTGCTGATCGGCGGCACCTCGCTGTTCGGCGGCGTCGGCACCGTGTTCGGCACCTTCATCGGCGCGCTGATCCTCACCCTGGTGCTGAACGGCATGAACCTGCTCTCGGTCAGCGCCAACTGGCAGCCGCTCGTCACCGGCGTCATCGTCATTCTCGCGGTCTGGCTCGACATGAAGACCCGCCGCCGCGCGCAATGAGTTCTTGAAGTTCCAACAAGCAAAACAAGGGATGGAGGCAACATGAAACAGAAACTTGGCTATCTGACGCTGCCGCTGCTGATGGCGACCGCGTTCACCACCGGGGCACGCGCCGACGGCGAGACCATCGCCGTCTTCACCAAGAACCAGACCAACCCGTTCTTTCAGACGGTGCGGGTCGGCGCCGACAACATGGCGAAGGTGCTGAACGCGAAGACGTTGCAGTACATCCCGACCAAGCCGGACTCGATCCCCGAACAGCTCAGCCAGATCGAGGACGTCGTGGTGAAGAAGCCGAGCGCGATCGTCTTCACGCCGGTCGACTACAAGGCGATGGTGCCCGGCGTCGAGAAGATCAACGAGGCCAAGATCCCGGTCGTCAACATCACCGACCGCTCAGCCGGCGGCAAGTTCCTGTCCTTCGTCGGCGCCGACGACTACAGCCTCGGGCTGGAGACCGCGCGCTTCCTGCTGAAGACGCTGGGCGGCAAGGGCAACATCGTCATCATCGAGGGCGTCAAGGGCTCGCTGACCAATGTCGACCGCGTCCGCGGCTTCAACGACGCGCTGAAGGAGAATCCGGGCGCCAAGCTGCTGGCCTCCCAGCCCGGCAACTATCAGCGGCTCCAGGCGCTCCAGGTGATGGAGAACCTGATGCAGTCGAACCCGCAGATCGACGGCGTGCTCGCCGCCAACGACGCCATGGCGGTCGGCGCGATCGAGGCGCTCGACGGCGCCAACCGCAAGGCCCAGGTGATCGGCATCAACGGCACCAAGGAGGCGATCGACGCGATCAAATCCGGCAAGCTGCTGGCGAGCGGCGACTACAACGGCTTTGCGCAAGGCTGCCTCGGCACCATGATGGCGATCCGCTCCTTGCGCAATGAGCCCGTCATCGCGGAGATCGTGCTGAAGCCGACCGTGATCACCAAGGACAATTACCAGCCGTTCGACGTGCCGCTGGAGCAGCGCAAATGCCCCACCTTCGAGGAAGCCGGCAAGCTCAGCGCGAAGTAAACTGACCGATCACTGCGAACCCGGACGGCCGCTGCTGTGGCCGTCCCAATACCGAAGCAAGACACGGAGACACCATGCTGTTCGCCATTCACGCGCTCGACCGCGCCGGGGCGCTCCCGACGCGCCTTGCCAATTACGACGCCCACAAGGCGTTCCTGAGCGATACCTCGCGCTTCGGGGTCAAGATCGTGATGTCGGGGCCGCTGGTGGCCGACGACGGCCAGACCATGATCGGCAGCCTGTTCCTGATCGAGGCGCCCGGCCGGGCCGAGGTCGAGGCCTTCAATCGCGCAGATCCCTTTGCCGCGGCCGGGATCTGGGACAAGGTGACGATCACCGGCTTCCTGCGCCGGCAGGGCTGAGGCCCGCCACGACAAAGTGCGAAAACAACCCCATGCACAGTAGAGCGGGGCTTGTTTTCGCTTACGAATTTCCGATGCATCGCGCGGCCTCGCATCCGAGGCCGATACCGCCCCGGATCGGCGTGATTTTGACTCGGATCGGCGGTGATTTTGACTCGTCGGGCAAAACAGGAGCATAATGCAATCATCACCCGATGTCAGTCCCGTCCTCCGTCAGAGCAATCGCATATGGTGCTTTGCGCGAGCTGAGCGCGCGCCTCGTCCTTCGAGACGCCCGCCTCCGGCGGGCCCTCAGGATGAGGCTAAGCGGCATCGGTGCTCGTTGAAACTAGAGCAACGCACTCGGTCCTCATCCTGAGGGCCTGCCAACGGCGGGCGTCTCGAAGGATGGCCACAGGCGATCCCAAGCGTTGGCGCGACTAGCTCGACGCGAACTGGATTCAGGTCCCTTCAGCTGCTCATGGCCGGCGCAGCCTCTTCCAGGTGGCACGCTACCCACTGCTCGGCCCCGGCCGCGCGCAGCATCGGCTCTTCTGTCCGGCAGCGGTCGAAGACGAAGGGGCAGCGGGTGTGGAAGCGGCATCCGCTGGGCGGATTGATCGGGCTCGGCACGTCGCCCTTGAGAATGATGGGATTGCGCTGTGCCCCGGGCTCCGGCAGCGGCACGGCCGAGAGCAGCGCCTTGGTGTAGGGATGCCTTGGCGCGGCAAAGATCTCCCGGCGCGGCGCCACTTCCACGATCTTGCCGAGATACATGACCGCAACGCGATGGGTCATGTGCTCGACGATCGCAAGATCGTGGCTGATGAACAGCAGCGCGAGGCCGAACTCGCTCTGGAGATCCTGCAGCAGATTGACGATCTGCGCCTTGACCGAGACGTCGAGCGCGGAAACCGCCTCGTCGCACACGATCAGCTCGGGCTCGGCCGCGAGCGCGCGGGCAATGCCGATGCGCTGGCGCTGGCCGCCGGAGAATTCGTGCGGCCTGCGGTTCAACGCCTCGCGCGGCAGGCGTACGGTGTCCATCAGCGATGTGACGCGCACCTCGAGGTCTTCCGCGGATTTGGCGAGGCCGAAATTGCGGATCGGCTCGGCCAGGATGTCGCGCACGCGCATGCGCGGATTGAGGCTCGAGAACGGATCCTGGAACACCACCTGCACGCGGCGACGCATCTGGCGCATCGTGCCTGGTGTGGCATCGTCGATCCGCTGGCCGTCGAGGATGACCTGGCCCGAGGTGATCTCGAACAGCCGCAGGATGGCGCGGCCGACCGTCGATTTGCCGCAGCCGGACTCCCCGACCAGCGACAGGGTCTCGCCCCGCGCGATCTCGAACGACACGCCGTCGACTGCATAGACGAATTCGGACTTGCGTCCGAACAGGCCGGTCTTGACCGGAAAGTGCTTCTTGAGGTCGTTGACCTGGAGCAGCGGAGGACTCATGCCGCGATGGCTCCCTTGGCGGCGTAATGACAGGCGGCGACGTGGCGGGGGCCCTTCTCCTCCAGCCCCGGCGCATATTGCCGGCACAGATCGGTCGCGAGCGCACAGCGGCCGGCGAAGACGCAGCCGGTGATCGGCTTGCGGAGATCCGGCACCTGCCCGGGAATTTCCGCAAGCCGTCTTGCCGTGCCCGTCAGCGAGGAGCCGAGCCGCGGCACCGCGCCAAGCAAACCCTGTGTATAGGGATGACGCGGCGAACGGAACAACTCCGCGACCGGCGCCTCCTCGACCTTGCGGCCGGCATACATCACCATGACACGCTCGGCGATCTCGGCGACGACGCCGAGATCGTGGGTGATGAGGATGATCGCAGCACCCACGCGGTGCTTCAGATCGAGCATCAGCTTCAGGATCTGCGCCTGGATCGTGACGTCGAGCGCGGTTGTCGGCTCGTCCGCAATGAGCAGCTTCGGATTGCAGGCGAGCGCGATGGCGATCATGACGCGCTGACGCATGCCGCCGGACAGCTGATGCGGATATTCGCGCACGCGGCGTTTCGGCTCGGGAATGCCGACCAGCGTCAGCATCTCGATCGCGTGCGCCTCCGCCGCCTGCTTGTCGAGGCCCTGATGGATCATCAAGGTCTCGCGGATCTGGCGGCCGACGGTCAGGACCGGATTGAGGCTGGTCATCGGCTCCTGGAAGATCATCGAGATGTCGTTGCCGCGGATCGCGCGCATCTCGCGATCGGACAACTTCAGCAGGTCCCTGCCTGCGAAGCGAATGCTGCCTGCGATCCGGCCCGGGATCAGCCGCATCAAGGACATCGAGGTCACCGACTTGCCGCAGCCGGACTCGCCGACGATGGCGAGGGTCTCGCCCTCGTTGACATGGAAGGACACCCCGTCGACCGCGCGATTGATACCGCCCGGTGTGCGGAAATGGGTCTGGAGGTTCTCGACTTCGAGCAAAGCCATCGCGATCAGCCTCGATCCATCACAGGCAACATCAAAGACAACATCAAAGACTCTTGGCCATGCGCGGGTCGAGCGCATCGCGAAGGCCGTCGCCGAGCAAATTCACGGCGAGAACGGTGACCGACAGGAACGCCGCCGGGAAGAACACGATGTAGGGCTTCACCTGCCACAGCGCGCGGCCCTCAGCCATGATGTTGCCCCAGGACGGAATGGTCGGCGGCGTTCCGGCACCGATGAAGGACAGGATCGCCTCCGTGATCATGGCGCTGGCGCAGATATAGGTCGCCTGCACCAGCATCGGCGCGACCGTATTGGGCAGGATATGGCGGAGGATGATCATTGGAGAACGCGTGCCGCAGGCCACGGCCGCATCCACATAGGGTTGCTCGCGAAGCGACAGCACCACACTGCGGACGAGGCGCGAGACGCGCGGGATTTCGGCAACGGTGATCGCCAGGATGACGTTGCCGACGCTGCCGCGCGTCAGCGCCATCAGCGCGATCGCGAGCAGGATCGGCGGGATCGACATCAGGCCATCCATGAACCGCATCAGGATGCCGTCGGCCCAGCGGATGAATCCGGAAATCATGCCGATGGCGAGACCCGCCGCAGATGCGAAGATCGCGACAGACAGGCCGACCGTGAGCGAGACGCGCGCGCCAAACAGCACGCGGGAATAGATGTCGCGGCCGAGCACGTCGGTGCCGAACCAGAAATCGGCCGACGGCGCCCGGGTGCGCTTGGCGGGCGCGAGCGCGGTCGGGTCGACCGTGCCGAGATAAGGCGCGAAGACCGCGATCAGCACAAGCGTCAGCAGCAGCGCGCCGCCGATCGCGACCGTCGGATGGCCGCGCAGGAGGCCGACGAGGCCGCGCCGGATCGTGACCGGCCGCAGGATCTCGGGCAGCTGCGGCGCGACGACGAGGCCGGCCGGAAGCGATTGCGGATTGACGGTGGTATCGGTCAATAGCGGATCCTCGGGTCAACGAGCGTGTAGACGACGTCGATCATCAGATTGACGAGGACGTAGACGAAGCTGAACAGCAGCACGATGCCCTGAATCACCGGATAATCGCGGCGCAGGATCGCATCGATGGTGAGGCGGCCGAGGCCGGGGATCGCGAACACGCTTTCGGTCACGACCGCGCCGCCGATCAGGAGCGCGATGCCGATCCCGATCACGGTCACGATCGGCACCGCCGCGTTCTTCAGCGCATGAATGAACAGGATGCCGCCCTGCCCGAGTCCCTTGGCCTTGGCGGTGCGGACATAGTCCTGCTGCAGCACTTCGAGCATGGCTGCCCGCGTGATGCGTGCGACCAGCGCGATATAGACGCAGCCGAGCGCGATCGCCGGCAGGATCAGGTTCTCGAGCCACGGCCAGAAGCCCTGCGCGAGCGGCGTATAGCCCTGCACCGGCAGCCATTCGAGCTCCAGCGCGAAGACGTAGGCGAGCATGTAACCGACCACGAACACGGGCAGCGAGAATCCGAACACGGCAAAGCCCATGATGACGCGGTCGATCAGGCTGCCGGCCTTCCATGCCGCCACCACGCCGAGCGGCACCGCCACCACGATCGTGAGCAGCAGGGTGACGAACATCAGCGACAGCGTCGGTCCGAGACGCTGTCCGATCATCGCCGAGACCGGCAGATTGGTGAAGATCGAGGTGCCGAGATCGCCGTGCAGGATGCGCCAGACCCAGCCTCCGAACTGGACCAGGAACGGACGGTCGAGGCCGAGGCTCTGCCGGATGCGCTCCACATCCTCCGGACTCGCCTGGTCGCCTGCGATCACCACGGCCGGATCACCCGGCGCGATGTAGAGCAGGCTGAACACGAACAGCGCGACGATCGCCATGACTGGCAAGGTCGCGACGATGCGACGGAGGATGTAGGAGAGCATCTGGCCTCAGCGTACGATCATGCAGACTTCGACACGCCCCAGAAGAACGGCAGCGGCCCCTTGGTGATGCCGGAGACGTTCTTGCGCCACGCGGTGTAGCTCAGGAAGAAGCCGGTTGGCGCGAAGACGACGTCATCGAGCGCTGCCTTGTTGAGGCGGGCGATCGTCGTCTTTTCCTCGTCGAGGTTTTTGGCCTCGAACCATGCGGCAACCTCCTTTTCAGTATCGGCGCTCGTGGGCCAGCCGAACCAGGCCTTGTCGCCGTTGGCGCGGATGGCATTGTAGGGCCCCGGATTGACGCAGTCCGCGCCCGCATGCCAGGTGTGGAACATGTGCCAGCCGCCCTGTCCCGGCGGCGTCTTCAGTGCGCGGCGGGCGCCGACGGTACCCCAATCGGTCGCCACGAAGTCGACGTTCATGCCGAGCTTCTTCAGCAGGTCCGCGGTCACGTCGCCCTGCGCCTTGGTGATCGGCTGGTCCTGCGCGACCAGGCACGTGATCGGCTGCCCCGAATAGCCGCTCTCCGCGAGCAATTTCTTGGCCGCGTCAAAGTCGCGCTTGCCCTTCAGGATATCGCCGCCCATCTCCGTATAGAGCGGTGTACCCGGCGTGAAGAAGCCGGGCAGCGGCTTCCAGAGTGCGGTGTCGTCGCCGACGATCGCGCGCATGTAGTCTTCCTGGCTCATCGCCATCAGCACGGCGCGCCGCGCCTTGACGTCGTTGAATGGCGGATACAGGAAGTTCATGCGGAACGCGCCGATATTGCCGAGTGGATCGCCGATATCGACGCTGATGTTCTTGTTCTTCTTCAACACGGGTACGAGGTCCGCGATCGGATTCTCCCACCAGTCGATCTCGCCGTTCTGCAGCGCCGCGGCCGCGGTGGCCGGATCCGGCATCACCACCCACTCGATGCGATCGACCAGGATCTGCTTGCCGCCCGCCAGCCACGACGACTTCTCCTGGCGCGGTGCATAGTCGGCGAATTTCTCGAACACGGCCTTCGCGCCCGGAACCCACTCGCCTTTGACGAACTTCATCGGCCCCGAGCCGACATATTCCGTGATCTGCTTAAATGGGTCGGTCTGCGCGATGCGCTCCGGCATGATGAAGGCGCAGGGCGAATTATTCTTGCCCAGCGCGTAGAGCAGTTTCGGGTAAGGCGCCTTGAGGACCCATTTGAAGGTGCGGTCGTCGACCGCCGTGAGCTCCTGCTGAAGCGCCTTGATCATCAGCCCCATCGGATCGCGCACGGTCCAACGCGCAAGGCTCGCAACGACGTCCTTGCTGCGCACCGGCTCGCCATCGTGGAACTTCAATCCGGGTCGCAGCTTGAACGTCCAGGTCTTGCCGTCAGCCGATACTTCCTCGGACTCGACCATCTGCCGCTGAGGCGTGAACGACGAGTCGATGCCGTAGAGCATGTCCCAGACCATCGCCGAGGCGTTGCGCACGACATATTGCGTACCCCAGATCGGATCGAAATTGGCGAGATTGGCCTGAGGCACGAAGCGCAAGGTCCGAGCGGATGCGCCTTGGGCGACCGCCGGGGCCGAGAGGCCGGTCAATGCCAGACCGCCCGCGCCGGCCAGTCCCTTCAATACGGTCCTGCGATCCATGAATTTCTCCCAGTGATGCCGTGATGCCAGCTGTTCATTGGCAAAGGGCAAGTGAAGCCAAGCCCATTTGCAAGCAAATGGTATGCCACTAAATGCGCCGTCGCAGTGGGATCTCGTCGCCCTTTTGACGGCTCGAGACTTCAAAGAACGGCGGCCAGCGCAGGTCCCCTCTCGATATGCGGGATCGCCTCGACCAATTTCCGCGTGTAGTCGGTCTTCGGATTGTCGAACAGCGCCCGGCTTTCGCCCTGCTCGACGATGCCGCCATTGCGCAGCACGATGGTGCGGTCACAGAGCATGCGCACCACGTTGAGATCGTGGCTGACGAACAGCAGCGCGATGTCGTTCTCGCGCCGCAGGCGGTCGAGCAGTTGCAGCACCACCGCCTGAACCGAGACGTCCAGCGCGGCGGTCGGCTCGTCCAGCACCAGGAGCCGCGGCCGGCAGGCGATGGCGCGGGCGATACCGACACGGGCTTTCTGCCCGCCGGAGAGCTGATGCGGAAACCGCGGCAGCAGATCAAGCGGCAGTCCAACGCGTTGCGCGCATTCTTCCACACGCTGACGCAGCGCCTCACCCGTGCGCATTCCGTCGAGCCGCATCAAGGGATGGGCAATACAATCGAACGCCGTGAAGCGTGGGTTGAGACTCTCGTTCGGATCCTGAAAGACCATCTGGATGTCTTTGCGGAGCGGCGAGCGGTGAAAATCACGCGACGCCACGTGGCCGATCGATTGCCCGTCGAACACGATGTCGCCTTCGCTCGGGTCGATCAGGCGACAGATCATCCGCGACGTCGTGCTCTTGCCGGAGCCGGACTCGCCGACCAGACCGACGCTCTCGCCGCCGGCCATGATCATCGAGAAGTCGGCCACCGCTGCGGAGCCCTGGTCGAAGCGCTTTGCGAGCTTCCGCACTTCCAGCAGCGGCGGCGTGCCATGTGGCAGCACCGACCGTGGTTTGTCGAGAATGGCGTTGTAACGCTCTCTCTCCTCCTCAGTCACGAGGTCTTCGATCCGTGACGTCGCCGTCGGCGATGCCGCGACCAGGCGCCTCGTATAGGCGTGCTGCGGCGCGCTGAAGAGCTTGCCCGGGCTCGCCTCCTCGACGATGCGGCCACGCTCCATCACGGCAATGCGGCGGCAATAGCGCGCGGCGAGGCCGAGGTCATGCGTGATCAAGATCGTCGCCATACCTCGCGCGGCGGCAATGTCCGCCAGGAGATCCATCACCACCTTCTGCGTGGTGACGTCGAGCCCGGTCGTCGGCTCGTCGGCGATCAGCAGCGCGGGATTGCAGGAGATCGCAATCGCGATCATGACGCGCTGGCACATGCCGCCCGAGAGCTCGTGCGGATAGGCGTTCATCCGCTGCTCGGGATCGCGGATCTGGACCGCGCGCAGCAGGTCCAGCGCCTCGGCGCGCGCGGCCTCCTTCGAGATGCGCTTGTGCGTGAGGATCGCATCCGCGATCTGGAGGCCGATGGCGCGGATCGGATTGAGCGCCGCCCGCGGGTTCTGGAAGATCATCGACATCGCGGCGCCCTGGAGCTGCCGGAGGTCATCGCCCCTGAGCTTGGTGACATCCTGCCCGCGAAACAGGATCTTGCCCCCGGTGACGCGCCCGGCGGCATCGAGCAGCCGCGTCGTCGCAAAGCCGGTGACCGACTTGCCCGAGCCGCTCTCGCCGACGAGGCCGAGCATCTCGCCGGCCTTGACGGTCAGCGTCACGCCGCGCACGGCCTCGACCATTCCGCGCCGCGTCGAGAACGCGACGTGGAGGTCGTCGATCCTGAGCAAGTCCTCGCTCATGTGCGCATCCGGGGGTCGAGAATGTCCCGCATCCCGTCGCCGAGGAGATTGAAGCACAGCACCGCCATCATCAGCGCAAGGCCCGGAAAGGCCACCAGCCACCAACGCCCCGTCGAGATGAAGCGGGCGCCCTCGGCGACCATGATGCCCCATTCCGGCGTCGGCGGCTTGACGCCGAGGCCGATGAAGGACAGGCCCGCCGCGTTCAGAATCGCCCAGCCGAGATTGAGCGAGATCTGCACCGCCATCGCCGGCAGGATGTTCGGCAGCAGGAAGCGCAGCACCACGGAAAAATGACTCTCGCCGCAGGCGCGTGCGGCCTCGACCCAGCCGACATTGCGCCTGACGTTGACCTCGGCCCGTGCAAAGCGGATGTAGAAGGGAAGATTGATGATCGCGGTCGCGATCACGATGTTCTCGATCCGGTTGCCGAGCGCAGCCACCATCGCCATCGCCAGCACGAACAGCGGGAACGCCATCATCACGTCGACGAAACGGCCGACGGCGCGATCGAGCCGGCCGCCGGCATAGCCGCAGAACGCGCCGACGACGGCCCCGATCACGAAGGAGATTCCGACCGCGGAGACCGCGATGGCAAGGTCGAGCCGCGCGGCGATGATGAGACGGCTGAACACGTCGCGCCCGAGCTGGTCCGTACCGGCAATGTGCGTCGCGCTCGGCGGCTGCAACGCCTCCGACACGTTCGAGGCCACGGGATCGTAAGGCACGATCCACGGTCCGAAGATCGCGACCAGGACGAACAGCGTCACCCCGGCCGCAGCGACGGCCGTGAGCGGATTGCCGCGCAGGATCCAGACCGAATGGCGAAGGGTTGCACTGGTCATTCGATCGACACCCTGGGATCGGCGATGCCGTAGCAGATATCGACCACGAGATTGACCAGCACGAACAGGCTGGCCATCAGCAGCACGAAGCCCTGTACCGGCGCATAGTCGGAGGACAGCAGCGCATCGAGAGCGTAGGAGGCAACGCCCGGCCAGGAGAACACCTTCTCCACCAGCACGTTGGCGCCCAGCATGGTCGAGAACACGATGCCGGCGATGGTGATGACGGGAAGGATTGCATTGCGCAGCGCGTAGGTCACGACCACCTTGCACCAGGACAATCCGACCGAGCGCGCGGTGCGCACGAAATCGCTGCCGAGCGAGACCAGCATCGACGCGCGCGTGATCCGCGCCAGCGGCGCGATCACGAACAGGGCCATGCTCACCGCCGGCAGAACCAGCTGCTTGCAGGCCGCCCACCAGCCCTCAAAATCGCCCGCGAGCAGGAAATCGATGGAGAGAAAACCGGTGTGCTGCGGCGGCAGCGAGGTGAAGACGTCGATCCGCCCGGTCGGATCAGGCGCAAGCCCGAGCAGATAGTAGAAGACGTAGATCAGGAGCAGGCCCGACACGAAGGTCGGCACGCAGACGCCGAGCGCGCAGAACAGGCGCACGCCGTGGTCGACAATCGATCCGGGCCGCAAGGCCGCGACCACGCCGAGCGGCACCGCCGCGATCAGCGCGATCAGGAGCGCCGTGAAAGTGAGCTCCAGCGACGCCGGCAGCCGCTCACGCAGATCCTTCAGCACCGGCTGCCCGGTCATCATGGAGCGCCCGAGATTGCCGTGGCCGATGTCGGAGAGATAGAACACGAGCTGCTCCGGGACCGACTTGTTGAGCCCCATCTGCTTGCGGATCTGCTCGATCTCCTCCTTGCCGGCATTGGGCCCCGAGGCGAAGAACACCGCGGGGTCGCCGGGCAGGACGCGCATCAGCAGGAAGGTGAAGACCAGCACCCCGAACAGCGCCGGCAACGACGACAACAGCCGCCTGCCCGCCCGCATTATCGTTGCACCAAGACCGGTCTTCACTTTTCGGCACCTCTCCTGCTTTCGGAAGCTACTTGCGGCTCAGGTTGCGATAGTCGACCTGGCGGTGGAACTCGTAGGTGTAGCCTTCGACGGAGGCCGCCATCACCGCATCCTGATTCGGCTGCCACAACATGATCTGCGGCATCAGGTCGAAATGCATCGCATTGAGCTTGCGGCCGGCCTCCTCATACTTGGCCTTGTCCGGCTCGAAGCGGGCTCCCTGCGCGATCGCGGCCAGGTCGGGATTGTTGATCGACGAGTAGTTCCAGCGCTGATTGCCGGTGTAGAAGTTGCGGTAGAAGTAGTCCGTCGACGGCAGCCAGGCGACGATGCCTTCGGTGAAGAAGGGCAGCTTCTTCTCGTTGATCAGCGTCGACATCTGCGCGTCCGGCAGCTTCTGGATGTCGACCTTGATCCCGATCTTGCCGAGCGACTCCTTGATCAGCGCCGCCATCGGCTCCGCCTGGGAGGCCCACCCGACATTGAAGCTGAAAGTGGTCGAGAAGCCCTCCGGGAAACCGGCAGCCTTGAGATATTCCTTTGCCTTGTCGAGGTCGAGCTTGACCGGCTGCTGGAACGGATAGATTCCGTTCAGCGGTTTGCCGTCCGGCCAGCTGGCGCCGTACAGCGGCATGCCGCGGCCGAACAAGGCGGCCTTGAACATGTCCTCATAGGGTAGCGCGAACGCGATCGCGCGGCGGACGTTGACGTTGTCGAAGGGCGGGATCTGGTTGTTCATCGAGACGTAGGTGATCGCGTTGTATTGCGGCGTCGAGACCACCTTCAGCTTGCCCTTGGCTTCGAGCGACTGGACGTCGCTCGCCTGGAGATCGAGTACGATATCGGCATCGCCGCGTTCGACCAGATTGGCGCGGGTCGCCGGCTCCGGCACCGATTGCACGATGATGCGCTTGAAGAAGGCGGGCCGGTCGGGAGAACCGCGGTTCCAGGCCTCGTTGCGCTTGAGGGTCACCTGCTCGCCGGGCTTGAAAGTCTCGACCACATAGGCGCCGCTGCCGGCGGTGTGCTCCTTCAGCCAGGCCATCGCCCACGGATCGTCCGCCGTCGCATGCTCCTTGGCCAGCTTCGAGTTGATGATCATCGGATAGACAGTGGCGAGATTCGGCAGCGCCAGCTTGTCGGGCTTCGGCAGCGTCACCTCGATCGTCAGGGGATCGATCACCTTGAACTGGTCGGCCGAGGTGAGCGATCCCGTCAGCAGCTGCGCCTTGCCGAGGATCGGCGCGGTGACGCAGCGGTCGAGCGACCACTTCACGTCGTCCGCCGTCACGGGCGAGCCGTCCTGGAACTTGGCGTCCTTGCGCAGGCGGAAGGTGATCTTCAGGCCATCGGGGCTGACGTCGTAGGATTCGGCGAGCTCGCCGTTGATGGTGTCGAGATCGAACACCCATTTGCCGTTGAGCTGCTTGCGACCGAACGACACCAGCCGATCGTAGGTGCTCATGCTGAGCCCGAAGGATTCGCGGGTCGCGCCGGGGATGTTTGGATCGAGCGTGTTGACGGATGCGCCGGTCACATAGCGCAGCGTTTCCGCCCTGGATTGCGCATGCGACGGCGCGGTCGCGATCAGCAACAGCGCGGTGGCGGCGAGGATCGTGGTCGCGGATCTGAAAGACACAAAACGCATTCGTTTTCCCTTGAATTGTCGAACAGGAAGGTCGCCAAGGCTGGTCAAGAAAGAAGCAAGTTGCGCGCCAATCTTCGCTGCGGCGGGGCATGGATGATCATCGCTGCTCCTCCATTTTTCGCGCCGGCCGCGCAACCACCGCCTGCGGCACGTCGTAGGCGCTGAGCGAAGCCCAGTGCCGCTCGACATCGGCGCGGAACAGGCCGCGTGTCAGCCCATTCACGAGCTTGGGCACTGCGGTGGTCATCGCATTGATCGACGATCCCGAGGCGCCAAAACTCATCGTGGAGGCGATGGCGAAGAGATGGATGTCGGAGATCCACGGCGTCTTGCCGGGCACGCGCTCGGTGAAGGCATAGTCGTCGGCGAGATAGGGAAAGCGGCCGAGCCGTTCATTACGTTCACCCTCCGGCGGCTGGTAGCGGTCGGCCCAGGTGGCGATATTGCCGGCAAACCTGGAGAGCTCGCCGCGGCCGGCAAAGTTCATGTCGATGCCTGCGCCGCAGATGACGAAATCGGCAATGATGGCGCCCCGCGGCGTCTGCAATTCAATGGCTTTGCCGGTCTCGCGCGCCGCTTCGATCGGCGCGCCCTCGTGCAATGTGAAATTGGCGTGGCGCGCGCAGCGGTCATAGGTTGGTTGCGGAAATCCTTCCCGCATCTCGAGGACCTTGCGCATGAAGCGCCAGCGCCAGGCATCGTCGAGATCGCTGAGATGGCGCAGGAAGCCGCGGAAGGTCAGCCAGCGATAGGGTTGGATCACCTGGATCTGCGTCCGGCGGCACAGCAAGTGCACCTCGGCGGCACCCGCCTCCAACGCGGTGGCCGCATTGTCGAAAGCGGATGCGCCCGCACCGATCACGGCGACACGCTTGCCGCGAAGTCCTTCGAAATCGATGTCGTCGGCGACGGTCGCGACCGAGCTTGCCGGCAGATGCGCTAGCTGCTCCGGGATCATCCAGCCGCCCATCCCCTCCTGCCCCGTCGCCAGCACGATCTTGCGCGCATAAAGCGTCTCCGTCCCTTCGGCATGCTTCACGCGCGCGGCGAGCAGGCCGTCAGCCGCTGGCGCAATCTCCAGGAGCTCACAGCCGTTGCATACCGGCAAGCCGATCGTGCGCCTGAGCCAGATCAGGTACTCGGCCCAGTGCGCGCGCGGAATCAGATCGAGCGCCTGCCAGCTTTCCTTGCCGAACCGGGCTTCGTGCCAGGACTGGTAGGTGAGGCTCGGGATGTCGAGGTCGGGGCCGGTGTAATCCTTCGGGCTGCGCAGCGTCGGCATCCGGGCATAGGTGAGCCACGGGCCCTCCTTCCCCTCCTCGGCCTTGTCGATCAGGAGGATGTTGCTGACGCGGGAGCGCATCAGGCCGAAGCCGATGGCGATGCCGGATTGGCCGGCGCCGATGATGAGCACATCCAGCGCAGGATTGCCGTCCGGCCCGGTCTTCGGTTCGAGCCATGCGGCACCGGGATGCGCGATCCGAGCGAGATCGGCGCGCACGTCCGCTTCGAGCTGGGTGAGCGCCTCACTCATGCCGCGAGCCAGCCTCCGTCGACCACCATCACGGTGCCGGTCGTGAACGAGGACGCATCGCTGGCGAGATGCAGCGCGGTCTGGGCGATCTCCTCCGCCTGACCGAACCGCTTCATGGCGTGGCGATTGCGCGAGGCCTCGCGCACTTCCTCTGAATTGGCGTGACGGGCGAAGCTGCGGCGAAGCATCGGCGTATCGATCGCGCCCGGCGCGATGGCGTTGACGCGGATGCCGTCCGTTGCGAAATCCACCGCCATCGTCCGGGTCAGGCTGACGATCGCGCCCTTGGCAGCGATATAGGCGCTGTTGCCCCTGCCGCCGGCGATCGCGAGCTGCGATGCCAGCGTGATGATCGAGCCGCTGTTCTGCCGCTGCATCTGCGGCACCGCCGCCCGCGCCCACAGCCATGTGCCGCCGACATTGGCGCGGAACACCGCATCCCAATCGTCCGGGCTCGTGGTCAGCACGGTGCCGCCGCAGGAGAAGCCTGCTGCCGTCATCAGGATATCGAGCCTACCGTGCCGCGCGATGACCTCGCCGACAACAGTTTCGGCGAATGCGGCATCGCCGACGTCGCCGACATGCGTCGTTGCTTCGCCCAGCAGGCGAAGCGTTTCCTGGAGCCCCGCGGCATCGCGATCGACCAGAGCGAGACGCGCTCCTTCTTCTGCAAACAGTTTTGCGCTGGCGCGGCCAATGCCCGAGCCGGCCCCGGTGATGATGGCGGTGCGTCCCTGCAGCCGCATATTAGATCCCCTCCTTGTGCTGGACCCACCAGGCGCTCATCGCAGCAGCGGACTCGGCGCAGCCGAACCGCGCGTGCCAGCCGAATTCATCGGTCATCCGTGCAACCGAGAGCGGTGCGCGATCGCCGCCGTGCAGCTTGATGAAGGTCTTCTCGCCCGGGTTCGCAAGCCGGCAGTGCAGGCCGGGATGAAGTGCCGCAAAGGCCTCGCCCCATTGCAGCGCCGACCAGGCCGCGCCGCTGGAGATGTTGTAGAGACGATGGCGCGGCCGCTCGGCCTCGATCAGCACAGCCACGGCCTCGGCGGCGTCGACGGCGTAGGTCCAATCTTTGAAGCCCGGTCCCGGCATGATCGCTGGCTCGCCGCGAGCGAACGCCGCCAGGATCTGGAATTGGAGGCTGGGCGTATCGCGCACCGCGCCGGCCCGCTCCCACGGGCCAAACACGGCGCTCAGCCGCACGCTCAGGAAATCGCCGCCAAAGAGCTCGGCATGGCGCGCGACGGAGCGCTCCGAGGTGAATTTGCTGATGGCGTAGAACGAGACGGGATCGCAGGCCGTTTCCTCGTCCAGGACTTGATGACGCTGGCCTGCGGCGCCATAGGCGGACGCCGAGGACAGATTGACGACGCGGCGAACGCCGTGACGGATCGCCGCCTGCAGGATCGGGATCTGCGCCATGACGTTGATCTCGAGAACGCGCGCGGGCGACGCCCTCTCGAGATCATCCCCGGCGGTGATGGCCGCACCCAGCACGATTGCGTCCCAGCCTTCAGCGATGAGGGTATCGATACCGGCCGCGTCGGTGATATCGCCTTGAACGATTCGGAGTCGCTCCCGAGAATCCAGCAGGGATCGCTGCGCGGCCGGCGGCAGCGGCGAACGATCATACAGCGTCACGTCGTGGCCGCGCGCGAGCAACGCCTCCGCCAAGTTGAGGCCGACAAAGCCGGTGCCGCCGAAGATGACGATCTTCATCGCGCGCGATCCGCCATCACAGCAGTTTTGCCCCAAAGTTCCGTTCCGGATCCATGTCGGCGACGAGCCGGCCGGTCGGCCTCGCCGCCTCGCCGCCGCTGCGCGCCAGGAATTTTCCGCTGCCCGCACTCGCGAGACACTTATTGCCCTCGACGACCACGCGGCCGCGCGAGAGCACGGCTACCGGCCAGCCCTTCAGCTTGCGGCCCGCGAACGGCGTGTAGCCGGTGAGATCGTGCATCATCTCATCGGTGATCGTCACCTCGCGGTTCGGATCCCAGACCGCGATGTCGGCATCGGCGCCGATGGCGATCGAGCCCTTGCGCGGATGCAGATTGTAGATCTTTGCCGGCGCCGTCGCCGTCAGCTCGACGAATTTTTCGAGGCCCAAGCGACCCTTCGACACCATCGCGTCGAACAGCAGCGGCAGCCGCAGCTCCAGTCCCGGCAGGCCGTTGGCGACCTGCTTGAAGTTCGGATTGGGACCGGCGCGGAGCTTGCCGGTCTCGTCATAGCGATACGGCGCGTGATCCGACGAAATGGTCTGGAGGTCACCGAGCGAGAGCGCCTGCCACAGCGCCTCTTGATCCGCGTGCGTACGTGGCGGCGGGCTGCACATCCACTTGGCGCCCTCGGAGCCGGGCTTGTCGAGATCGCCAGCGGTCAGGAACAGATATTGCGGACAGGTCTCGGCAAAGACCTTCAGCCCCTGCCCGCGCGCATCGCGGATCACCTTGGCGCCTTCGGCGGTCGAGACATGGAAGATCATGATCGGCTGGTCGATCAGCGCGGCCATGCCGATCAGCCGGGTGAAGGCTTCGGCTTCCGACACGCGGGCGTGGCTGACGGCGTGGTATTTCGGCATGGTGTAGCCGCGCGCGAGCAGGCGCTTCACCATCCAGGCGATGATGCCGTGGTTCTCGGCATGCGCGCACAGCATCGCGCCGGACTGGCGCGCGGCGAGCAGGATGTCGAGCAACGGCTCGTCATCGACCTTGAGCCGGTCATAGGTCATGAAGATCTTGATCGACGCATGGCCCTGCTTGACCAGCGCGGGGATGTGCTCCTCGACCGTCTCCCTCGTTGCATCCGCGATGATCATATGGAAAGCGTAGTCGATCACCGCGCCCTTCCTCGCCAGCGCGTGATAGTCCTCCACCACCTGCGGCAGCTTCATCCCGACATGCTGGGCTGCAAACGGGATCACCGTGGTGGTGCCGCCGAAGGCGGCAGAGACGGTCGCGCTTTCGAACGTATCGGCATTCATGATGCCGGCAGCGGAGAGCTGCTCGATATGCGCGTGGCTGTCGACGCCGCCGGGCAGCACCAGCTTGCCGCGCGCGTCGATCTCGCGCTTGGCCGCCGGAAGGCCCTTCCCGACGGCTGCAATGGTCTCGCCGGAAATCGCGACATCGGCCTCGAAGACGTCGGTGGTGGTGGCGACGCGGCCACCGCGGATGATCAGGTCGTAAACTGGTTCAGTCATGAGGCACTCCATGATATGCCTGAAACGAGTGATCTCCATTTTGCAGGAAGACCATCATGTCCCGGCCGCGCATTCTCGTCATCAACCCGAACTCCAACCATAAGGTCACGCAAGGGCTGGAGGATGCGCTGAAGCCGCTCGACTTCGAGGGCGGGCCGGAGGTGGTCTGCCAGACGCTGGCCGAGGGGCCCTTCGGCATCGAGAGCCAGGCGGACGCCGACAGCGTCGCGATGCCGCTGCGAAAGCTCGTCGAAAGCGACAACAGCTCGGCCGCCTTCGTCATCGCCTGCTACAGCGATCCCGGGCTTCAGGTCTGCCGCGAAGGCACCGAGCGCCCCGTGTTCGGCATCGCCGAGTGCGGCGTGCTGACCGCGCTTTCCCGCGCCGAGACCTTCGGCGTGATTGCGATCGCCCAGCGCTCGATCGCGCGCCACATGCGCTATCTCAGGCAGATGGGCCTGACCGACCGCCTCGCCGGCGAGCGGCCGCTCAACATGAGCGTTGCGGAAACGGCTTCGGGCGAGGGCACGCTGGCGAAGATGATCGAGGTCGGCCGCGCGCTGCGCGACGAGGACGGTGCCCGCGCTGTCGTGATGGGCTGCGCCGGCATGGCGCGCCACCGCCGTGCCCTGGAAGACGCGCTGCGCATTCCCGTGATCGACCCGACACAGGCGGCCGTCACCATGGCGCTGGGTACGGTGCAGTTCTCGGCTCACTAGGCGTCCTTCAGCTCTTTGGCGTCCTGCCGCGCGAGCCATTGCGCATGGCTCTCGCGGACAAGTGCGAACGTATCCCGCTGCGTGGTGTAGAGATTGCCGAACATACGGCCGATCGGCCGGTACGCGTCGAGATCGACATACATGTTGGCCTCGTCGACGAGGCCCTCGCGGGCATGCACCCTGAGCACCTCGCCAACCAGCAGCTCACGATCAGGTGAGAAGGTCAGCACCACATGGCGCCGGCACTCCAGTGCGAACGGCGCCGCGGCGAGGCGCGGCACCTTCACGTCCACCGACGGAAGCGTCGCCAGGCCCGTTGCGGCGACCTCGCTGTCGCCGGAGGGGAAATCGACCGCGCAGTCGTTCATCGCCACCGACAGCGCTTCATCCACCATGTGCACGACGAACTCGCCGTCGCGATGGATATTGCGGGTCGTGTCCTTCGGGCTGTGATCAGGCTTGTGCTGCAGGCCGAGCACGATCAGCGCGGGGCTTTCCGAGAAGACGTTGAAGAAGCTGAACGGCGCCGCATTGACAGCTCCGCTCTCGTCCAGCGTCGTCACCAGCGCGATCGGCCGCGGCACCACAACGCCGCAGAGCAGCTTGTAGCGGTCACGCGCGTCGAGCTCGCACAGGGAGATGCCCTTGTCAGCCATCGGCGTCACGTCTCCGGCGGCGGCACCGCGCCGGTCTGGCTGGTGATCAGGCCATAATGCTCGATGCGGCGATGCCGGGCGAAATCGAAGATCGTGGTCTTGCCGAAGGTCGTGGCATCGAGGTCGCAAGGATGAACCAGAACTTCGTCATCTTCGGTCTTCGCTTCCACGACGATCTCGCCATTGGGATCCACGATCAGACTGCCGCCGAACAGCGGGTGGCCGTCCTCGACGCCGGCCTTGGCCACCGCCACGACCCAGGTCGCGTTCTGGTAGGCGCCGGCCTGCACCGAAAGGCGATTGTGGAACAGGCGCTTTTCGACGCCTTCTTCGCTCTTCTCCGCATTCACCGACGGCGTGTTGTAGCCGATCAGCACCATCTCGACGCCCTGCAGGCCCATGACGCGATAGGTCTCGGGCCAGCGGCGGTCGTTGCAGATCGCCATGCCGATGATGCCGCCGAGCTCGCGCCAGACCTTGAAGCCGAGATCGCCCGGCTCGAAATAACGCTTCTCCAGATGCTGGTGCGAGCGCCTGGTGTCGTACTCCACATGGCCCGGAAGATGGACCTTGCGATATTTGCCGACGATCTTGCCGGACTTGTCGGTGAGAATAGCTGTGTTGAAGTGATGACCGTCGGGCGTCAGCTCCGCATAGCCGAAGTTCATCGCCATTCCGTGCTGCGCGGCACGCTCGAACAGCGGCCTTGTCGCCGCGTTCGGCATCTCCCGCTCGAACCAGACGTCGAACTCGGCCCGGTCCTCGACATACCAGCGCGGGAAGAACGTCGTCAGTGCCAATTCGGGATAGACGATCAAGTCGGCGCCCTTGCTCTTGGCCTCGTCCATCAGCGCGATCATGCGCTTGACCACGGCCTCGCGGCTATCGGCTTTCTGGATCGGGCCCATCTGGGCGGCGGCGACATTGACGATTCGCATCAGCGACTTCCTGATCTCTTCACGAATTTCCTGGCGAGGCTGGGGATCGCAGCTTCAAGGGCGTAGCGGCAGCATAGCGCCGCCTTGCGTCCGTTTTCCAGCCAAGCAGATTTCATGCCGTTCGCCCCCATTCGGCATCCTGCAACAGCCGCCAGTTGATCTTGTTGCTTGCAGTGCGCGGCAGCTGGTCGACGAAGACGACCGCGCGCGGCGCCTTGTAGCTCGCCATCACGCCACGCGCCCAGCCAACGATGTCATCGGGCGATGTCGTTGCCCGCGCCGCCTCGTCCAGCACGACAAGCGCCTTGACGGTCTCGCCGCGGTAATCGTCCGGCGCTGAAATGATGCAGCACTCCCGGATTGCGCGGTTCTGGTACATCGCAGCCTCGACCTCGGCCGGCCAGACCTTGAAGCCGCTGACATTGATCATCCGCTTGAGGCGATCGACGGCGAAGAAATAACCGTCGGCGTCGCGAAAACCGAGATCGCCCGTGCGCAGGAACCGCTTGCCGTCGCGTTCGATGAAGGCTTCGGCGTCCGCCTGCGGTCGGTTCCAATAGCCCTGCAGCACCTGCGGTCCATGCACGATGATCTCGCCGACGACGTTGTCGTCCAGCTCGACCAGGCTCTCGGGGTCGATGATCCGTGCATCCGTCTCGTGAACGGCGATGCCGAGGCACTGCCGTTTCGGCACCGCCATCGGGTTGAGATGCGTCGGCGACATCGTCTCGGTCATGCCGTAGCCCTCGACGAAATCGAGCCCGAAGCGTCCTTTGAGCCGTTCGGCCACCGCTGTCGGCATTGCCGCGCCGCCGCCGGTCAGCACCCTGAGCTTGGCAAAGCTGCGGTCGCGGAAGCCGGCGCTTGCGAGCACATCCACGATCATGGTCGGCGCCGCGTTCCAGAACGTCGCGCCATAGGTTTCGAAGAGGTCCGGCAGCAAGTCCTTGTCCCAGCGCGCCATCAGGAGCAGCGTGGCCCCAGTGACCATCGCCGCATTCATCGAGCCCTGCATGCCCGCAACATGGAACAAAGGCATGAAGCCGGTCATCACGTCGCTGCCATCGAGCCGATACCAGCGCGCCTGCAACACGGCGGTGAACAGCGCGCTGCGATGGATATGCATGCACGCCTTGGGCTTGCCTGTGGTGCCCGACGTGTAGGGCAGGATCATGAGATCGTCCGGCCCCGCGGTCATCACAGCCGGCTGCAAGCCTCGTGCGATCGCGGACGACCAGGAATGCCAGCCCGGCGATGACGGCACCTCCGTCGGCGCTTCCGTCACGCACGATGGCAGCGTATAGGGCGTCGCGGCAGGAATCTCGTCGCGATACTGCGCGACGATCGCATGCCTGATGGCCTCGCCCAGCAGCGGGGCAAATACATCGCTCAGTTCGCTCCCGACGATCGCGACCTTGGCCCCGCTATCCACGGCGAGATACGCGATCTCGACGGTCTTGTTCATGGGATTGACGGGTACGATCACGGCGTCCGCCCGCATCACGGCGTAATAGGCGATGACATATTGCGGCGAGTTCTGCAGCGCGATCATGATGCGGTCGCCGCGCTTGACGCCGCAGGCGCCCTGCAGGAAGCCGGCCATGGCATCGACACGCTCGCGCAGCTCGGCGTAGCTCAGGCTCGCGCCGTAGAATACCGTCGCCGGATGCGACGGCCGTTCACGTGCTGCACGCGCCAGCGCGTCGTACAGCGTTCCCTCCGGCATCGCGAGATGCCAGGGCTCATCCGCCGGCCAGGCCGGCGACCGGCGTGGCGTTGCGTGATCCGCGTTCACCCGTGCTCCTCGTCGGCGATATCGAGACCGTGATCGAGCGCGTCCAGAAGCTGGTCAGCCTCGCGCTCGGAAATGACGAGCGGCGGCGCCAAAAACAGCGAGGTCTGCTCGCCGCTGGTGCCGATCACCGCACCGGCTTCCAGCGCCCGCTCCGCGACGCGCGAGGCGATCGGCACTTCGGTCGTGTCGGCGCGCCAGGTGCGCCAATCCGGCCCGTGCAGCTCCACCGTCCAGTGCAGCCCCTGCCCCGCGACGCGCTGCACGCTCGGATGCTTCTGCGCGATCGCGAGCAGGCGGCGGGCGAACAGCTTCTCGAGCTGCTGCACACGCTCCAGAATCTTGTCGCCCGTGACAACCTTCAGGTAGGCGCTGACGGCCGCCATGCTGATGGGATGGCCGCGCAGCGTGCCGTAGTTCTGCCAGCTCGTCCCCTTGAGGCGTTCGACGATCTGTTTCGATGCCACCACCGCTGCGACTGCCGCCGCGCCGCCGCCGAGCGATTTTCCGAGCGTTACGATATCAGGACGGCTTTGCGCGCCTTGGAATGCGAACCAGCGCCCCGCGCGGCCGGCACCCGTGACGACCTCGTCCGCGATCCAGTATGAGCCGGCCTGCCGCGCGCAGCGCGCCACCTCGTCCTGATAGGCACCGTCGTAGTAGATGCCGCCCTGGGTGTAGTCGATGATCGTCGCCGCCGTGTCCGAGAGCAGCCGCGTGGCATCGGCGAGATATTCGCTCGGCGGGGTATTGGTGGTGGGCGCGCCATAGATCGCGCCATCCGGCGCCGGCAGAACCCGCACGGGTGCCATCGGGGCGGGTAGCCTCGAGCCGCCCGCGTGCACGGCAAGGCCGCCATGCCATTGCGGCTGCACCGTCATGCTGCGCGACAGGCCGGTGATGCCATGATAGGCGCGTTCGCGCGTCGCCAATGCGGACCGCTGCGTCAGCGCCTGACAGAGCGACAGCGCCATGTCGTTGGCCTCGCTGCCGCTGATGCAGAAGCGCACCGCGCCGACCCAGTCCTCCTCGCCTTTGAAAGCTGTCGCCATCAGATCGTCCGCGGCCTGCTCGCGGCCGACCCAGGTCCAGCCCTCGTTGACGACGGGCGTATCCGCCGCGCGGCGGATCGCCTCCACCATCGCGGGATGGCGATGGCCGAGACCCCCGCCGGTGTTGCTGCCGTCGATGAGCTTGCGGCCATCGGACAGGTGAAAGTAGACGCCCTCGCCGCCGACCACGGCCATCGGGGCGGCCTCGCCCGCATTCAGCCCGGTTCGCAACAATCTGCTCATCGCCATCCCCTCACTCTGCAGCCGCGGCGCCATAGCCGCCGCCGCCGCACATCTCGATCGTGACGAGATCGTCTTGCTGCAACACCAGGTTGGACTTGCCGTCGATCGCGACGTTCGCGCCGTGCCTGACCAGCGAGATACGGCACGCCTTGCCGGATTCGCCGCCCTGCATGCCCCAGGGCGCAATCACCATCCGTTCGATGCAAGTGGTCAGGTGCATCGACGGTGCGAGGATGCGATAGGTGCGGACCGAACCGTCACCGCCGCGGTGCGTCCCCGCGCCGCCGGATTGTCGGCGGATGGCCTGCTGCTCCAGCCGGATCGCGTAATTCGCCTCGATCACCTCGACCGGCGTATTCGAGGTATTGGACAGATGCACCCGGGTTGCCGACATGCCGGCCCGATCGTGGCGCGCGCCTTCGCCGCCGCCGTGGACCTCGTAGAGCATCTTCCACGATCCGTTCGGCCGCGGTTCGGCAAAGAACAGCACACCCGCAGTGGTCGCCCCGCCGGCCGACAGGCGTTCGGGGATGGTGTCCTGCATGGCGCGAAAGATCGCATCGACGATGCGCATGGACGTCTCATGGTTGCCGGCGGCGACGGACGCCGACCAGCCCGGCTCCAGGATCGAGCCCGGGCGCGTGATGATGGTCAGTGGCCTGAGCGCGCCGGCGTTCTGCTGCATGTCTCGTCCGCTCATGATGCGCGCGGCATAGGCGACGGCCGAGCGCGCCATGAACGGTGTCGTGTTGCAGAAGTTCGAGACGCGGTCGCAGCTGCCGGAGAGGTCGAAGGTCGCCTCGTCGCCGCGAATGGTGATCTTCACATGGATCCGCGCCGACGCGTTGTTGTCGCTGCCGTCGTCGAGATAGTCCTCGCCCTCATAGACGCCGTCGGGAAGGTCGCGGAGCGCCTCGCGCATCTCGATTTCGGAGAGATCATGCAGGCGCGACTGCGCCGCCATGAAGACCGCCTTGCCGTGCTCGCGGCAGAGCTCGACGATGCGCTTCTCGCCGGCTTTGGTCGCGGCGATCTGGGCGAGGAGATCGCCCTCGCAGGATTCGGCATCGCGGACATTGGCCTTGAGCAACTGCACGATCGGCGTGTTGACGCCGGCTGAAGTCGCGATCAGCACCGGCGGAATCCGCAGTGCTTCCTGAAACGTGTCGACGGCCTTGGCGAAATAGCTGCCCGGCCAAGTGCCGCCGATGTCGGGCCAGTGCGCGAGGCTCACCGCGAACGCCACGATCTCGCCATCGACGAAGACGGGGCGCACCACCTTGACGTCGTTGAGATGATTGCCCCCGAGCGCGCCGACATTGTAGATCACGACGTCGCCGTCGTTCAGGCTGTCGCGCGGCACCACCTTCAGCAATTCGGGGATGGTGTAGGCCATCGCGCCGAGATGGATCGGGATGTCGCGCCCCTGCCCGACCAGACCGCCGTGGCCGTCGGTGATCGCCGACGACAGGTCGCCGGCCTCGCGCAAGAGCGGCGAGCGCGCCGAGCGCGTCATCACCAGGCTCATCTCCTCGGCTGCGGCCGAGAGACCGTGCCTGATGACCTCGACGACGAACGGGTCGAGCTTCATGCCTCCCTCCGCGTCAGGAACAGATTGCCGGATACATCAGGCTTTGCCTGCCAGCCCGGCGGCACCACCACGGTGGACCATGCGTCTTCGATGATAGCCGGACCGCTGACGGTCTCGGTGAGCGAGGCGCGGTCGATGATTGCGGTCGGAATGTCATGGAAGCCGTCGAACGAGCAGCTGCGCGTGTCCGTTGACGCCGCTCTCACGGCCGTCGCGGGCCGGCTGACGACCGTCGTCGACGGCCGGCGCGCCTGCACTCGCACGGATTCGATGACGCAGGGCTCACTGGTCGCATAGCCGAACAACTCGTGATGCCGCGTCAGGAAATCCTGCTTCAGCCTGGCGACATCGAGCGGCAGTGTGAACGGCACCGGAATGGCGTCGTTCTGCGCCGCATAGCGCATCAAGGCCACCAGTTCGACCTGGATCTCCGCCTTCGCAACTCCGTTTGCGAGCAACGGCGCGGATGCATCGGCAATCAGGGCCTCGATCCGCTCCGATACGCGTGCGAAGTCGATGCCATCGAGGGCGGCGCGAAGAGTCTGCTGCTGGAGGAAGCTGAAATCGGCGGTGAGACAGCCCAGCGCCGAGAAGGCGCTGGATGCACTGGGCACGACGACCTCCGCGATCCCGTAGAGATCGGCGAGGCCCGCAGCATGCATGGGGCCGCCGCCGCCGAAGGCGAGCAGCGTGCAGTCGCGTCCGTCGATGCCGCGCTCGACCGTGACGCGGCGAAGCGCGCGGGCCATGGTCGCGTTCGCGACCTTGATGATGCCGAGTGCTGTTTCGGTGAGGCTCAATCCCAGTGCGTGCGCGATTGGCTCGATGACACGCTTGGCGCTATCGATGTCGATGCCAATGCGGTCGCCAAGCTTGGTCTCGGGATTGAGATAGCCGAGCACGGCGTTGGCGTCGGTGATGGTCGGCTCCGTGCCGCCGCGGCCGTAGCAGGCCGGCCCCGGCTCGGAGCCGGCGCTCTCCGGCCCGACCGTCAGGCCGCCGGGACCGTTGCGCACGATCGATCCGCCGCCCGCGCCGATCGAATGCACCGCGAGCATCGGCTGGCGCAGCGGCTTGTCACCGAGCATGCGGCCGTCGGTCATCTCGGCCTGGCCGTCGACGATCAGGCACACGTCGGTCGTGGTGCCGCCCATGTCGAACGTCAGCATCCGCGAGGTGCCGAGCTGGCGCGCGATGCTGACCGAGGCAGAGACGCCGGCGGCCGGTCCCGACATCGCCATCACCAGCGGCCGCCGCTTCACTGCCGAAATCGGGATCATGGCGCCGGCGGAATGAAACACCTGCAATCCCGGCCCGATCGGCAGCCGCTGCTCCAGTTCGCTCAGATACTCGACTGCGATCGGCATCGCGGCTGCGTTGAACACGGTCGCCGAAGTCCGCTCATACTCGCGTGCCTCGGGGTTGACCTCGTGCGACAGCGAGACATGGGCGACGACCTCCTTGAGGCGCTCGCCGAGCATCTTCTCGTGGACGGGATTGGCATAGGCGTGAAGCAAGGCCACCGCGACACTCTGCACGCCGGTGTCCTTCAGCCAAGCCAGCAGGCGCTCGATCTCCGCTTGCTCCAGCGCCTTCAGCACCCGACCCTCGTGATCGAGGCGCTCGGCAAGCCCGAAGCAGCGTTCGGGCGGCACCAGCGGCGGCGATTTCGGCGGAATGTCGAGCCGATAGAGATCGCGGCGGCGATAGCGCGCGATATCGAGCACGTCGGCAAAGCCTTCGGTCGCGACCAACGCGACCTTCGGCAGCCGGTTCTCGACGATCGCGTTGGTGACGCGCGTGGTGCCATGGACGAAGCGCTTGACCTCGCTCTTGCTTAGGCCCACCGCCTCGATCGCCTCCAGCATCGCTTGAACCGGCGCCTGCGGTCGCGAGGGCACTTTCGCGATCCGAGCTTCAGCGGAATCGCGCCTGATGGCGATGATATCGGTGAAGGTGCCACCGATATCGGTGCCGACTTCCCAGTGACTTTCAAAAGAGCTCATGTTGCGTCAGCTACGCGTGGCGTCCGAACCGGACGCCGGGCCCTTCCCGTCCATCGCAAACTCGAATGCCGAACCGAGAGCGCTCATCTTGCATCCCCTGTCATGCCACCGTCAGCGAGCGTGCGACAGAGCGGTGGCCTTCCGACAGGGCCAGAGTTGTCGCAATTCACTGGGCCAGCAGGCCCATGGCGCAGCGCGCCACAGCACGGGATGCACGTTTTGGTGCAGCAGTGCCTGCAGAGACAGCACGCGAACGCGCGCTGTTCCGCGCCGGAAACGCGCAACGCACCATAGATTTCTCTGGGCAATTCGCGATGTCTATTGCACTGCAGTCCGAGCGACCAAGTTCAGCTGTCTAATTTGCAGGCGATCAATCGGCAGCGTGGGCGTTCCGGATGCCTATGAGCTATGCACCGCAGTCGGCTCAGCCTCCCCTTATTGTACGATCAGTAAGAGAGCGACTTGGCGGGTCGGATGGTGCGTCGCGAGAGGCGCCGCCGATGCAGACTGCAATTCTTGCAAGCAGTGGAGCGGCATCCTCGACGCGCAACCGCCCGTAGCCGAACACCAGGCCTTGTCGCGTCGGCCGCTCCAGGAAATTCTGCGACAATGGCTGCACGTGGATGCCGGCCTGCTTCAGGACCGCGGCCGCCTCCCGATCGCTCATCCGCGCCTGCATTGCGTCGGTGAACAGTGCCACCAGGTGCAGGCCGGTGACGGCGGAGGACACGGTCAGATCATCCGGCATCAGCGCTCCGATCGCCTCGATCAGCGCCTTTCGGCGCGCAGCATAGACCCGCCGCATCGCGCGCAGGTGCCGCAGCAGATGCCCTTCCCGCATGAATTCCGCCAAGGCGAGTTGTCCGATGCCGGATGTGTGCACGTCGATTCGCGCGCGGCCCTTGGCGAACCCTTCGATGAAATGCCTGTTCGCGACGAGGTATCCGAGCCGCAGGTTCGGCATCATGATCTTCGAGAAAGTGCCGAAATAGATCACCCGGCCCTCGCGATCGAGCGAGCGCAGTGAGGCGATCATGCTGTCCTGATGCCTGAACTCCGAATTGTAGTCATCCTCGATCACCCAGACGTCGTTCCTGTTCGCCCAGTCGAGAAGCTCGAGCCGCCGCTCCAGGCCCATGCTGATCCCGAGCGGGTATTGATGCGATGGCGTGACCACGATCAGCCGCGCGCGCGGTGCGCGCCGAATTCCTTCCGAGACGACCAGCCCCTTGTCGTCGACCGGGATCGGAACGATGTTTGCGCCGGCCGCCGTGAGCGCCCATCGCGCCTCGACGAAGCCGGGCTCCTCGACCCAGACCTCGTCGCCGGGATCGAGGATCATCCGGCTGCAGAAATCCAGTGCTCCCGACGTGCCGGAGGTGACGACGACCTCGTCCGGCGAACAAACGAGACCGCGTACGGAGCTGAGGAAGTTCGCGATCTCGCTCCGCAATCGCGGATGGCCTTCGGGCGGAAGATCGAGGCACTCCTGCTCTCTCGGATTCTGCCAGGCCTGGCGCAGCAGGCGCGACCAATCCTTGAACGGAAAGGTCGAGATGTCGGGTGCGCCCGGAGCGAACACGGACGGCCAGTTGGTCTCGTAGTCGAGACCGAGCAGCGCGCGCCAACGCTCCGACATGTGGGCAGGCTTGCCAGCAGGCGACGCGGGCTCGGCATGCGGGGCCGTAACGGCAGCCACAATGACGCTGCCGCGCGGCGTCGATTCCAGATAGCCCTCGGCGTAGAGCAGATCCCATGCCGTCAGCACCACGGTCCGCGAGCATCCCAGTTCGCGCGCGATCTCGCGCGAACCGAGAAATTGCGTTCCTGAGGGAAAGGCGCCGCACAGAATGCCGTCACGGATATGCTTCGCGATCTGCAAGTGCAGCGGCACCGCGGAGGTCCGATCGATATGGATCCCGGCAAGGGATACACGCTTGCTCGGATGACGGCTGTTGTTCATGTCTCGCCTGCCGGGCAACGCAGGTTCTGCCCGCTGTCATTCCGGGGGCGCGCCCCGGAATGACAGCGCGACTTTTCCTTACGCGCTCGCCTGGGTCACGAACTTCGTGTTGAGATAGCCCTCGATCGCCTCGAGGCCGCCTTCGGAGCCGTAGCCGGAATCCTTGATGCCGCCGAACGGCACTTCGGGCAATGCGAGGCCGTGATGGTTGATCGACACCATGCCGCTCTCGATGTCGGCACCGATGGCCTGCATCGTCTTGGTCGAGGTGGTGTAGGCATAGGCCGCCAGGCCGTAAGGCAGGCGGTTGGCCTCAGCCACCACCTCGTCATAGCTGCGGAACGAGGTGATCGGCGCCACCGGGCCGAACGGCTCCTCGTTCATGATGCGGGCATCGCGCGGCACGTCCGTGAGCACCGTCGGCTCGAAGAAGAAGCCTTCATTGCCGATGCGCTTGCCGCCGGCCTTGACCTTGGCGCCGCGCTGGACCGCGTCGGAGACGAGGCCCTCCATGGCATCGACGCGGCGCGGATTCGCCAGCGGTCCCATGCGCGTGTCCTTGTCGAGGCCGTTGCCGACCTTGAGGCTCTTGGCCGCCGCCACGAACTTGTCGACGAAGGGCTCGTAGACGCTCTCATGCACCAGGAAGCGCGTCGGCGAGACGCAGACCTGGCCGGCGTTGCGGAACTTGTTGGCCGACAGGATTTTTGCGGCGTTGTCGAGGTCCGCGTCCGCGAACACGATCGCCGGCGCATGGCCGCCCAGCTCCATGGTGACGCGCTTCATGTGCAAGCCCGCGAGCGCAGCCAGATGCTTGCCGACGGCGGTCGAGCCGGTGAAGCTGATCTTGCGGATGATCGGATGCGGAATGAGATATTCCGACACCTCCGCCGGCACGCCGAACACCAGCTGCACGACGCCGGCCGGAATGCCCGCATCCACATAGGCCCGCACCAGCTCCATGCAGCTCGCAGGCGTCTCTTCCGGGCCCTTGACGATGATCGAGCAGCCGGCGGCGAGCGCCGCCGAGATCTTGCGCACCGCCTGGTTGATCGGGAAATTCCAGGGCGTGAAGGCGGCGACCGGGCCGACCGGCTCCTTGGTCACGAGCTGGGTGACGTTGCCCATCCGCGGCGGCACGATGCGGCCATAGGCGCGGCGCGCCTCTTCCGCGAACCAGTCGATGAGGTCGCCGGCCAGCATGGTCTCGCCCTGCGCTTCCACCACCGGCTTGCCCTGTTCCATCGTCATCACGGGCGCGATCTCGGCGGCGCGCGAGCGGATGATGTCGGCGGCCTTGCGCATCAGCTTGTAGCGGTCGAACGGCGGGGTCTTGCGCCAGATCTCGAAGCCCGCCTTGGCCGCTTCCAGCGCGCGATCGAGGTCGGCGCGCGAGGCATGCGGGGTCTTGCCGATCGGCTGGCCGGTGGCGGGATTGAGGATGTCCTCCGACTTGCCGGACGAACCATCGGTCCACTCGCCGGCGATGAACATCTGAACTTTCGGGTACATCCGTGCTGCCTCCTGCATGATTTTCAGTCTTCGACGGGTTGGCGCCGCCATCTCGAGCCGGCGCAGAGCTACACCGAAAGACAGCCGGCGAAAAGAGATCCGTGATGCCGCCCGCAGCGCATCGCTGACCTTCCCGGGCACTATCTCGTGGAGGCAAATCCACGGTTAGAACCGATCGAGATTGGGGCGGCGCGCATTGCAAGTCTCGCCCGCGGGCCAGATATTGCCGGGAGCCAGTCAATCGCATCCAAATCGGTCATCCGCCCACCATGCCCTTCTTCCGGCTCGACGACGGCGACCTTCGTCCCGACGAATCCATGGATTTCAACCCGGAGGACGTGCCGCGCGCCATCGCAGCCTTCGGCGGCGAGATGGTCACAAAGGGAACGGAGGTGGCCATGCACGCCCATACCAAGGACGAACTCGTCCTGGCCCGGCGCGGCATCGTCAGGCTGGAAGCCGGGCGAAACATGTGGATCGTGCCGCCGCGCTGCGCGGTCTGGATTCCCGGCCATGTTGCGCATGGCGTGAGCGTCGCTGGAGATGTCGAGGTCTATTGCCTGTTCGTGGAGCCGAATGCGGCACCGGCGCTGCCGCGGCAATGCTGCACGCTGACGATATCCCCTTTGCTGGAACGTCTGCTGGTCCATGCCTCGCACATGCCGGCCCTCTACGACGTCGACGGGCCAGACGGGCGGATCGCGGCAGTGCTGCTGGATCAGCTCTCGCTGGCGCCTGTCGAAGAGCTGCGTTTTCCCATGCCGGCCGATTCCAGGTTGCGCAGGATCGCGAGCGCGATGATGGCCGCCCCTTCCGACCGCGCGACGATCGAGGACTGGGGCCGCCGCATGGCTGTTGCTCCCAGAACCCTGACCCGCACCCTGCAACGCGAGACCGGCATGAGCTTCGGCCGCTGGCGCCAGCAACTCCACATCCTCATCGCGCTTCAGCGCCTCGACCAGGGAGCGTCGGTGCAGGCTGTGGCGCTCGATCTCGGCTATGAGGGCGCGAGCGCCTTCGTCACCATGTTCCGCAAAGCCCTGGGCAAGCCGCCCGCGCGATACCTCGCCGAGCGCCGCGTCCTCGCGCACTGACCGGAAATCGCAATCGATTGTCACGTTCGCGGAATGCGGCCGGCAGACCGATTCCGTATTCAGGCTCCAAGGCCCGTCCGCGGGCGCATTATCCGGAGCCGAGAAACATGGATTCCCTCAGCCAAGGCCTTGTCGCCGACGTTCTTCTTCGTCTTCATCGGGAAGCGGAGGCGGCCGATGCGCCGCTGATGCAAGCCATGGGCGAAGCAACCGATCAGCAGGGTGCCATCAGGCACTTCATCGAATCCGAGACCAGGGATCTCGCGGGGGTCTATCGCGGGCTCGCGGACAATTTTCTGAATGTGTCGCCCGAGTTCGGACGGTTTCTCTACCTCTGCGCCCGCGCCTGCAAGGCGACCCGCATCGTGGAGTTCGGCTCTTCGATGGGGATTTCCGCCATCTACATGGCCGCCGCCTTGCGCGACATGAGCGGCGGCCGCCTGATCGGGACCGATCTCGAGCCCGCCAAGATCGCGCGTGCACGCGCCAACCTCGCTGCCGCAGGGCTCGACGACCTGGTCGAATTTCGCGTCGGCGATGCGCGCGAAACCCTCAAGGCCGGCATCGGCGGCGAGATCGACATGGTGATGCTCGACGGCGCGTTTACGCTCTATCTTCCCATCCTGAAGCTGCTCGAGCCCCACCTGAAGTGCGGCGCAGTGATCATTGGCGAGAACGCGTTTGCGGAAGGCGCGGGCTATCTCGACTACGTGCGCGATCCCCAGAATGGCTATCTCTCGCTGCCGCTGCCGTTCAATCCGGGGCGCGGCAACGAACTGACCATCAGGACCAGGTAGTCCCGGCGGCGGCTGAGAAATGATTGGAGCCACTTTGAACGAGCCCGACCAACCCCGGATGTCCGAGCCATCGAAGCCGCCGCAGGGACGGGTCACGCGCATGTTGCTGCAATGGCTCATGCGCCCTGCGCGCATCGCCGGGATCGAGGTGCTCTCACCCCGCTTTCGGTCGATCGCGATCGAGGGCGACGCACTCAGGGGCCTTGCATGGACCGTGGGTCAGAAGATCCAGGTCGCGATGGGATCCGGCCTGAGCGCGCGAACCTACACGCCGATGTCGTGGGACGCGGAGAACGGACGCACGACATTGCTGGCTTTCGCGCACGGCAGCGGTCCTGGCAGCCGATGGGCAAGCAGCTTGCAGGAAGGCGACATATGCTGGCTCTTCGGCCCGCGCCGCTCACTCGAACCTTCCGCGGGAGAACCGCCCCTAGTTGTGTTCGGCGATGAAACCTCATTCGGCCTTGCTTCGGCACTCCAGGAGAGCCGACAGGCGGGCGGCACAATCCACGTGTTCGAAGTTTCCGATGCCGCAGAAGCAGGTCCCGTTCTGGCGGCGATCGGTCTCGCCAGCGCGACACTGATCGCGCGCAGCGCCGAGGATGCCCATCTCGCAGCCGTCGAGGCCGAACTGCTGCGCTTTTCCGCAAGCGCGCATTTCGTCCTGACCGGCAAGGCTTCGTCGATCCAGCGTATCAGCCGGGCCCTGAAAGCGGCCGGCGTCGCAACATCGCGGATGAGGACCAAGGCCTATTGGGCGCCGGGCAAGACAGGATTGGATTGACGCAAACGCCGCCAGCCGATGACGATGCCCGCGATCGAGAATGCCAGCCCGAGTGCGCTCGCTGCACGTCGTGTCGAGCACCACCTCGCCGGTCGATGACGAGACATAGACCTCCGTCCTGGCGGCATCGCCGAGGGCAGCGCGGAACAACGGCCGGTGGCGATCGAATCCATTCGGCACGCTCCATTGATCGCAGTCAGAATGCCCGGTGATCGTGGCGCCTGTTGCGTCGAGTCCACGCTGACGGGCGTGAGCCCGGTGATGGCAAGCTCGACGCCCTTCGACTCCTGTCGTCTTGCAATGTTGAGCTGCATGCCGCCGGCCGCCGCGCAGACGTTCTTGCGCAGGATGTCGTGGTTGCGGGGGCAGCCGCGGCATTGGGGACAAGTTTCCCCGCACCGCATTCCCTTTTCATTCCCTCTCGGGGAAACCGTCGCGATCGTCTAGGATTGCCATCATGACAGAGTCAATGCGCCAGTTGCGGCGGTGTAGCCACAGCGACCAACTTCCCTGGAGATGAGCATGGAAGGCGAGACCTTCCTCTGGCTGGTACGGCATGCGACCGTCGAGGGCGTGGCGGGGACGATCCATGCGGCGGATGCGCGGGCGGATCTCGGCGACCACGCAGCTTTGGCGGCTCTGCGGCAGCTCTTGCCGCCGGATGCCACCAGCTATGCCAGCCCGTCGCGGCGCACCGTCGAGACCGCGCGCGCACTGGGGTGCGAACCGGAATTGGTCAGCGAATTCCGCGAGCAGGATTTCGGCGACTGGACCGGCCGTCGGCATGACGAGCTCGCCGCGACCGGTGGCGAGACTTACGCGCAGTTCTGGCACGATCCGGCGCACGGACGGCCGCCGAACGGCGAAAGTTTTGCGGATCAGGTCGCCCGCGTTCGGCTGGGTCTGTCGCGGATCGGGGCCGGATCGGCAACGCTCGTCGTGCATTCCGGCACCATCCGCGCCGCGCTCTGCATCGCATTGGACCTGACGCCGCAGGCCGCCTTGCGCTTCGTGATCGATCCGCTGTCGCTGACCCGGATCGACCGGCTCGCGGCGGGCTGGCGCGTCGTCTCCGTCAACCAGCGCGTGGCTTGAGCCGCATCAGGCCGGGCGATCCGGCACGTTGGCCTGCGCGAACGTCGCCATGCCGTTGTGAAGCGCGCAGGCCGCGCGGACCAGCGGCAGCGCGATGGCCGCCCCGGATCCCTCGCCGAGCCTGAGATCGAGGCTGATCGGCGGCTGAACGTTCAGCGCGCGCAGCACCAGCCGATGCCCCTGCTCCGCCGATTGATGCGAGGCGAGCTGGAACGGCTGGCAGGACGGATTGAGACGCGCCGCCGCCAGCGCCGCGACGGACACGATGAAGCCGTCGATCAACACCGGAATGCGGGCTTGCGCCGCCGCAATGATCGCGCCCGAGATCGCCGCGATCTCGAGGCCGCCGACGGCGCACAGGATCTGCTCGACCGACGCTCCGGCGACACCGTGGCGTGCGATCGCCGCATCGATCACCCGTGCCTTGTGCGCGCGGCCGGCCGCATCGACGCCGGTGCCGCTGCCCGCGATCTCCCCGGCGCTCACACCAAGCAGGCTCGCCGCGATCGCCGCCGAGGTCGTGGTGTTGCCGATGCCCATCTCGCCGAAGATCAGGAGATCTGGCCGACCGGCCTCGGCGCGCACCACCGCACGCCGGCCGGCCTCGAATGCAAAGGCGAGGTCCGCGGGCGTGAGCGCAGCCTCGACGCTGAAATCGCGCGTGCCGCTGCGCGGCTTGTCGGTGACGATTCCCGCCATCGGCTCCTTGGCCAGCGTGCCGGCGTCGACCACCTCCAGGCTCGAACCCAGCTCGCGCGCCAGCACCGAGATCGCCGCGCCGCCGGAGGCAAAATTCGCCATCATCGCGATCGTCACGGCTTGCGGATAGGCCGACACGCCCTGCGCGACGATGCCGTGATCGCCGGCGAAGACGATGATCGGCACCCGCAAGGCGCGCGGCTCTTCGGTCGCCTGCAAGCCCGCAAGCTCGATCGCGAGCTGCTCGAGCCGGCCGAGCGCGCCGGTCGGCTTGGTCAGCTGCGCCTGCCGCGCAATGGCCGCCTCGCGATGGACCGCGGAGACCTCGGGGCAGTTCCGGTAAACCCATTCGGGGAGCATGCTGCCTCGCTTACGCCCTGCGCTTGAGAAGATAGCTGTCCATGATCCAGCCGTGCCGCTCGCGCGCTTCCTGCCGCGCGGTCACGATGCGCGGCCCCACTTCGGCTAGCGCGCCGGACATGATGATCTGATCGGGCATGCTGAGATAGGCGCCCCACCAGATATGCAAACGATCCGGATCGAGCGACTGGAACGCCGTGCCGCCGTCGAGCATCACCACAACGGTATCGACGCCTTGCGGCCAGCCGCCGTCACGCAAGCGCCGCCCAGTCGTGACCAGGAACGGTTCGCCGATGTCGTTGAGCGGCAGCGCATGCGCCGCGCAAAGCGCCTGGATCGAGGTGATGCCGGGCACGACTTCGATCGCCGGCAACGGGTTCAGCCGGCGTGCAATGCGTAGCGAGGAGTCGTAGAGCGACGGATCGCCCCAGATCAGCAGCGCAACCTTGCCCTCACCATCGAGATGCCTCACGATCGTCTGCGACCAGGTCGCGGCAACCGCATCGTGCCAATCGTCGACGCCCTTGCGGTAATCGGCTTCACCGGCGTCGCGCACGGGAAGGTCGAATTCGGCGATGGCTGTCTTGTCACTGGTGAGCACGTCCGCGCAGATCGTTCGCCTGAGATCGGCGAGATCGGACTTTGCAGCCCCCTTGCGCGGGATCAGGACGAGATCGGCCGCGTTGATGGCAGCGATCGCGGCGCGCGTGAGCTGCCCGGGATCGCCGCAACCGATGCCTATCAGGGAGAGCGTGAGCATCGCGAGCGCGATGGGCGGCCGCAACGGCCGCCCTTTCGCTTGTCTCTCAGGCGCCGCTGTGCAGGCGCGGAGTGACGAGGCCGGGCGCGGTGACCCCGCGCAGCGACTTCGCCAGCGCCAGCACTGCGAGGTCTGCCAGCGGCTCGATCACGATGACCAGCGCGTAGGAGGCCGCGAAGGTCGCGATGTTGGCGAGGTTGCTCATGGCAAAGCCGGAGCCGTAGAGCGCCCAGAACGCCACCCAGGCGACAACACCCGCTTGATAAGTCGTCGACAGCGCCAGCGCCTGACCGTACTTCAGGTCGACATAGGCGGTGTTGCGCGAAATGATGCGCGTGGCGATGGCCTGGATCGCGAACAGCGGCACCAGCAGCGTGGTGACGTTCATGCCGTATTGCGGCAGGTCGGCGGGCTCGAACAACAGCCCCTGGAGCAGCAGGCCAAACGCGAGGCCGAAGGCGGCGGGCGCAGCACCAAAGAGCAGGAACAAGGTCGAGCCGAGGATGAAGTGCACTTCGGAGACGCCGACCGGGAAGTGCGGCAGGACCTGGAAGAAGGTGAAGACGAGGCCCGTGGTGGCGAGCGTGCGCGCGGCGAACGAGCCGACGCCCTGCGCGCGGACGGTTTCGGCCGCCAGCTTCAGCGCGACGCCGCCTGCGGCGATGCCGGTTGCGTAACTCAATACGAGCTTGGCGCCCGTGACGATTCCCGGTTCGATATGCATGGCTCAATTCCTTCCTGCCGTCACACCCGACGGCCTTGGTCTCACAACGTGCAGGGCCGGTCTCCTGGCTCGCGGTTCACTGGGTTCTCCGGCCTTCCCGAACCTTGCGGCCCAGTGGCGATTCGGAGCCCCTCACCGCTGACAGTCGCGGGGGCGGCTGGGGTTTTGGGCGCCGCAACTGGGTCCGCCCACCCCCATTCCCGATTATGCTCCGGCGCTTTGCGCCGCGTTGAGCACCATGCCTCTCCTGTGTGCGCCTTTCGCGAGCCGGGCGTCAAGAGGCGAAGGGCGACCGCCGCCGTCATGACGGATAATCCCCTGCCAGCGCGCCGAACAGGATCACGGCCGCCGTGGACGCGGCGCCGCCCCGCGCAAGCTGCTCGGCGAGCTCGGCAATGGTGGTGCGGACGAGCCGCTCGTCGGGACGGCCGAGGGATTCGGCAAACAGTGCGGGCGTGTTCGGGGCGAGGCCGTGCGCGATCAATTTTGCGGCAAGCGCCGGAAAGGTGCGCCGGCCCATATAGACCACGGTCGTGGCCTCGGGATCGGCCAGCGCCGCCCAGTTCAGGTTGGACGGCAGCTCGCCGCTGACATCGGCCCCCGTGATGAACTGCACCCGGCGGGAGGTATGCCGACGGGTCAGGGGGATGCCGGCCTGGGCGGCGGCGACGCAGGCCGATGTGACACCGGGAACGATCTCGTAGTCGATGCCGGCTTCGCGCAGCGTCTCCAGCTCCTCCTCGAGCCTGCCGAAAATGCCGGCATCGCCGGACTTGAGACGCACCACGCGCGCGCCTGTCGCGGCATAGTCGACCAGGAGACGGTTGACGTGGTGCTGCTTGGTCGAGGGCCGCCCTGCCCGCTTTCCCACCGCGACGAGATTGGCGCCGGGCCTGGCGAGATCCAGAATCGCGCCGGAGGCGAGGTCGTCATAGAGCACGACGTCGGCCTCGCTCAGCCGCGCAGCGCCCCTCACTGTGAGCAACTCGGGATCGCCGGGTCCGGCGGAAATGAACGACACGAATCCTTTCACCGGTCCTCCGCGATCAGATGAAAGAACGTACCGGTGGCGTGGCCGCGCCGCGAGCCGGTCTCGGCCATGACGGCGCCCGTCGCATCGTGCACGACCGCGAGCGGCGCATCCGGCTGCGCGAGGATCGTCGAATAGTGGAACTCGTGACCGCGCAGGCGTGCACCGGGCTGATGCCCCGGCATCGGCGCAGCCAGTTCGGCTAGACGATAGCCCAGATGCATGCGGCGTTTGGCAAAGCTGGTCTCGAGGCCAAGCAGCCCCGTCATCTCATGGCGGACGCAGTCGGCATCGGTGAGGCTTGTGCCCAGAACCATATAGCCTCCGCACTCGCCGTGCACCGGCCGTGTCTCGGCGAAGGCGCGCAGGCCGCTGCGAAAGCGCGCGTTGGCCGCGAGCTTGCCGGCGTGTAGTTCGGGATAGCCGCCTGGAAGCCAGCAGACGTCGGCGCTCGCATCAGGCGTTTCATCGGCAAGCGGCGAGAATGTCGAGATCTCGGCGCCCGCCGCGCGCCAAGCCTCCAGCATGTGCGGATAGACGAAGGAGAAAGCCGCGTCGCGGGCGAGCGCAATGCGTTGCCCGGGTGGCGCCACGTTGAGACCGTTCGCGGCGGGTTGCGGCAACCAGCGAGCCGCCGATCGCAACACTTCATCGAGATCGGCATGCTCGGCGACGAAGCGCGCGGCCTCGTCGATCAGCTTCCCGATCTCGGCCCGCTCCTCGGCCTGCACCAGGCCAAGATGCCGCTTCGGCAGGCTGATCTCGGCATGACGCGGCAGCGCGCCGAACACCGCGATGCCGGCATCAACAAGCGCACGCCGCACCAGGTCTTCATGACGCGGGCTGGCGACGCGGTTGAGCACGACGCCCGCAAGGCGCACGCCGGCGCGATAATCGCGAAGCCCTGCGGCGATCGCCGCCGCAGTCTGCGCCTGGCCCGACGGATCGATCACCAGAACCACCGGCCAGCCCAGCATCTCCGCAATGTCGGCAGTGGCACCGGTGCCGCAGACGCCGCGCGCGGCGACGCCGTCGAACAGGCCCATCGAGCCCTCGGCGAGCACGACGTCGGTGTCGGCGCCGCGGCTGACGAGATGCGCAATGGTGCCGCGATCCATCGCCCAGCTGTCGACGTTGACGGAGGCGCGGCCCGTTGCGGCGGCGTGGAACGCGGGATCGATATAGTCCGGCCCGCTCTTGAAACACTGCACGTTCAATCCGCGATTGCGCCAGGCGCGGGCGAGCGCCAGAGTCAGCGTGGTCTTGCCGACGCCGGAGGCCGGCGCGGAGATGACGAGCGCTGCGGCCATCACGATGCCTCCGGAAAACGCGGCTCGGCGCCGACCGGCCGATAGCGGCGGTCGTAGTCGGCGGCATAGAGACGGCTCTCGTCGAAATCCGCAGCACCAAGCGTCCTGCCGACCAGGATCAGCGCGGTGCGCTCCATCTCGCCGCCCACAGCTGTATCGAGCGTGCCCAGTGTCGCGCGGACGATGCGCTGGTCCGGCCAGCTCGCGCGCCAGACGATCGCGACGGGGCAGTCCACGCTATAATGCGGCATCAGCTCGGCCACGACCTTGTCGAGCAGGTGGATCGACAGATGGATCGCGAGCACCGCGCCGGTCGCGGCGAACGCGGCGAGCTTCTCGCCTTCAGGCATCGCACTGGCGCGGCCGGGCGTGCGCGTCAGCACCACCGTCTGGGCAAGTCCGGGCAGCGTCAGCTCGGCCTCCAGCGCGGCCGCAGCAGCCGAGAAGGACGGAACGCCAGGCGTGACCGAATAGGGAATGCCGAGCGCACGCAGGCGGCGGAGCTGCTCGCCCATCGCCGACCAGATCGAGAGATCGCCGGAATGCAACCGCGAGACATCCTTGCCTTCCGCATGCGCGGCGGCAATCTCCGCGATGATCTCGTCGAGCGACAGAGGCGCGGTGTCGACGATGCGTGCCCCGGGCGGGCAATGCGCCAGCACGCCCTCCGGCACCAGCGAGCCGGCATAGAGACAGACCGGAGAGGCGGCGATCAGATCGCGGCCGCGCAGCGTCAGCAAATCGGGCGCGCCCGGGCCGGCGCCGATGAAATGCACCGTCATGTGCCGTCTCCTTCGGCGATCGCCGCGGTCGCGGTGCGATCCTGCGAGACCACGCGCGTCGCGATCAGCCGCGCGCGGGGACCGGCGGCTACGAGCGCTGCGGCTTCGGCGACCGATCCCGTCCCGAACTTTTCGATTACGAGTTTTGACTGCGTCGGCGTGTCGATGCCGGCCAGCCTGTCGGCCGGAACGGCTTTGATCGGTATGCCGCATTCACGCGCGAGCTGCTTCAGCGCCTCCGCGTTCGCCTTGTCGCTGACGGTCGCAAATGCCGCAAGACCTTCGGAGCCGCCGGCTGTCGCGAGCGCCTCGCGCAGCGAGGCCAGCGTCACATCGCTCTTGAAGCCCAGACCGGCGACCTTCATCGGACCGCACTCCATTGCACCACCGGCCGCGTCGCCTCCCAGGAGCGGTAGCGACCGAGAGGGGCCGCATGCGCGATTTCAACCCGCATCAGATCGCCGCCATGGCGCTGGTGCAGCTCGCCGAGCAGCGCTTCCGTCTCCAGCGTGACCGAATGTGCGACAAACCGCGCTCCAGGCGAGAGGCGCGCCCAGATGGCATCGTACATCGCGCCATCAAGGCCGCCGCCGATGAAGACGGCATCCGGCGGCTCCAGCGCGGCAAGGGCTTCGGGCGCCTTCCCCGAAACGATGGTGATCCGGTGCGCCAATCCGAACGCGGCGGCATTGCTGCGAATGTTCGCGGCGCGATCCTCGCGCAGCTCGATGGCCGTGGCCGTCCCGCCGCACAGCCCCCACTCCACCGAGATCGAGCCCGAACCGGCGCCGACGTCCCACAGCCGTTCGCCGGGCCGCGGCGCCAGCGCCGAGAGGGCGAGCGCACGCACCGGCCGCTTGGTGATCTGGCCGTCATGGACGAAGAGATCGTCCGACAATCCCGAACTGCGGGGAATGCCGTGGCCTCCATGCGCCTGCACCGCCACCGCCACCAGATTGCCTGCAACATCCCCGGCAAAGAGATCTGCGCGATGCTGGTCGATACGTTCGCGTGGGCCGCCAAGCGCAGCGAGAGTCCACACGAGTGAGCCGCCCCATCCGCGTTGGGTCAGCCATTTCGTGAGATCGCCGACCGCCGCCGCGTCGCGCACCAGGCACAGGATGCGTGCGCCTTCCGCCAAATGCGGGACGAGACGCTCGAATGGCGCAGCATGGAGGCCAAGGCACGTTACGGATTCGAGTCGCCAGCCCAGCCGCGCGGCCGCAAGCGAGAATGTCGACGGCGCGGGGTGCGCGATCCACTCGCCGCCATCAAGCATCTCGGCGAGGCTCGCGCCGGCGCCATGCCAGAACGGATCGCCGGAGGCGAGCACCGCCGTCGGCCGGCCACGGCAGCTCAGCACGATCTTTGCGTCGAACGGCACCGGCCACGGACGGCCGCGGCTGCCAGCTTCCGCAAGCGCGAGATGACGCTCGCCGCCGAACACGGTTTCCGCCTTGGCAAGCGCCTTTCGGCTTGCCTCGGACAGCCCGGCAAGGCCATCTTCGCTGATACCGATGATGGTCAGCCAGGGATCAGACATGATGCGCGCCCTCATTCTGGGCGGAACGGCCGATGCGAGCCTGCTCGCAGCGGACATCGCGCGTGCCGGCATCGACGCCGTCTATTCCTATGGCGGCCGCACCCGCGCGCCGGCCGACCAGCCGCTGCCGACCCGCATCGGCGGCTTTGGCGGCGTGAGCGGCCTTGCCGATTACATTCGCCGCGAAAATATCACCCATGTGATCGACGCGACGCATCCCTTCGCGGCCGAGATGAGCCGCAACGCGATCGTGGCGTGCGCGCAAACCGGCGCGCCGTTGATCGCACTGGAACGCGCGCCCTGGACGAGAGCGTCCGGCGATAACTGGATCGAAACGCGCGACGTCAACGCGGCCGTCGCCGCGCTGCCTGACGTGCCGACAAACGTGTTCCTCGCCATCGGCCGCCAGCACATCGCGCCGTTCGCGAGCAAGCCACAGCATGCCTACACGTTGAGGTTCGTCGATCCGCCAGAGGCGCCCCTGCCCTTCGCCGCCGATGTGATCGTGTCGCGTGGACCGTTCACGCTTCCAAGCGAACTGGAGATGCTGCGCGCGCGCGGCATCGCGTGGATCGTCGCCCGCAATTCCGGCGGTGACGGCGCGCGCGCCAAGATCGACGCGGCCCGTACGCTCGGCCTGCCCGTGATCATGATCTCGCGGCCGCAACTGCCCGAGCGATTGCGGGTCGAGCGGGTCGCCGACGTGATGCAGTGGCTCGGTCATTCTACCCGCCTCGGAGCATAGACCCAGCGGCCGACGCGGCGCGTCTGCGAATTGCCGACGATCACGAGCGTGCGCATGTCGGCCATTTCAGGCGTCGCTTCGTTCAGCGCGACGGTCGCGATCCTCTCGTCGGCCGCGCTGATCGCGCGCGCGAAGATCACCAAGCGCCCGCCGCAGCCGGCCTCACGAAGCACCGCAAGCGCGCGGCCAAATCCCTCCGGCCGGCTCGCCGAGCGCGGATTGTACATCGCAATGGCAAAATCCGCTTCCGCCGCGAGGCGGAGGCGTTTCTCGATCACCGCCCACGGCTTGAGATTGTCGGAGAGATTGATCGCGCAGAAATCATGACCGAGCGGCGCGCCGGCACGCGCGGCCGCCGCCAGCATCGCGGTGATACCAGGCAGCACGCGGATCGGCAGCGCCTGCCATTGCGGCGCCCGTTCGAGCGCCTCGAACACGGCCGAGGCCATCGCGAACACGCCGGGATCGCCGGAGGAGACGACGACGACCTGCCCGCCTTCGGCCGCCAACCGCAAGGCTTCGCTCGCGCGCTGCAACTCTTCGCGATTGTCGGAGGGATGCAGGGTTAGACCCGGCCGCGGCGGCACGCGTGCGACATAGGGCGCGTAGCCCAGAATGTCGGTCGCGGCTGCAAGTGCCGCCGAGACTTCCGGCGTCACCAGCGCCTCGCTGCCCGGCCCGAGGCCCGCGATGGTCAGCGTGCCCGTCATTCGGCAGCATCCAGATGCCGGCCCTTGCCGTGCACCAGCACGATCGCGAAGTACGGACAGTCGGCGGTGTCGATCTCGGCGAGCCGCGCGACGCGCTCACCCGGCATGGTGCCGCGCTCGACCAGCCAGGCATCATCCAGCCGGCCCACGGACGCGAGCGCGCGGCGCACCTTTGCGAGATTGCGGCCCGTCTTCATGATCACGAGCGCATCGGAATCGCGCATGCGCCGTTCGAGCTCATCTTCAGGAAGCGTGCCCATCAGCACCGTCGTCACGTCGTCGCCGAGCGCGATCGGCTGCCCGACGCCGTTCCAGCAGCCGACCATCCCGGGAATGCCGGCGATCACCTCGATCTCGATACGGCCCTGCAGACGCGTGTGCAGATGCATGAAGGAGCCATAGAAGTACGGATCGCCTTCGCAGAGCACGACGACATCGACCGCGCGCGCCAGCCGCGCCAGGCGCTCGGCCCATTCGTCGTAGAAGCCGGCGAGCAGCTGCACGTAGTCAGGACTGTCGAAGGCGATCTCGGTCGTCACCGGATATTCCATGGGATATTCGGTGACGCCGGCAGCCAGCATGCCCTCGACGATGCGCCGCGCCTGGCCCGGCCTCCCCTTCTTGCGGAAATAGGCGACGTGGCTAGCGCCGCGCACCGTCCGGTCGGCGCGCACGCTCATCAGATCAGGATCGCCGGGGCCGAGACCGCAGCAGATGATGCGTCCCATGGCTATTCGCTCCGGCTCGCCAGCGCGTTGACGGCAGCAACCGTGATGGCGGAGCCACCGAGGCGGCCCTGGACCGTCAGCGCCGGCACCGGCGGATCGGCCATCAGCGCGGCCTTGGACTCGGCGGCGCCAACGAAGCCGACGGGACAGCCGATGATCGCCGCGGGCCGCGGGCAGTCGCGATCCTGCAGCATGTTGAGCAGATGAAACAGCGCGGTCGGCGCGTTGCCGATTGCGACGATCGCGCCATCGAGATGCGGCCGCCACAGCTCCAGCGCCGCGGCCGAGCGCGTGTTGCGCATGGATTGCGCGAGCGCAGGAACGGAGGGATCTCCGAGCGTGCAGATGACGGCATTGGCCGCGGGAAGCCTTGCGCGCGTGATGCCTTCCGAGACCATGCGCGCGTCGCACAGGATCGGCGCGCCCTTTTGCAGGGCCGCGCGCGCGAGCGTCGCCATACCCGATGTGAAGCGGATATGCGCCTCCAGGCCGACCATGCCGGCGGCGTGGATCATGCGCACCACGACCGGCTCCTCGTCGGGCGCAAAGCGCGCAAGATCGGCCTCGGCCCGAATGGTCGCGAAGGATTGCCGGTAGATCGCGGCGCCGTCGGTCTCGTAGGTGTACGGCATCAGTTCCCTCCGACCAGGATGGAGGGATCGCTGACGATGTCGGCGCCGTCGAGCCCGCGCAGGACCGGCTCGTCACGGGTCGAGCCGTCGCGGACGAGATCGAAACCGGCATGCGTCGCAATCAGCGTGACCGCAGCCGTACCGGAATGGGCGCAGCCCTTGCCGCAGCCGGAGACGTGGAGCCGCACATCGGCGGCAATGCGCGGCGCCAGCGCTGCTGCGAGCGCGCGCGTATCGGCATGAGCTTCCCGGCAGCGCGGCGCGCCGCTGCAGGCAATCACGCGCAGCGCCGGGTCGTACGGCTCGGTGATGAGGCCCGCCCCGCCCGGCATTTCGCGCTTGCCCTCGCTGAGCACCATCCGCCAGGGCGTCATGCGCAGCGCATGTCCGCAAGCAGAGAACTGATGGAGCGTGGCGGACAGCATCTGCCCGAACGCGACGCCGACCATCGCGCCTTGCGGATAGTGCCCGGGCCGTGCCGCGGCCATCACGGGCGCCGGCTCGGTCTCGCCGCGCAGCGATTGAGGCAACGCCGCGCCGGACGCGATGTGAGCGGCCATGCGCCCGCGCCCGTCCCTCGCGCCGCCGGAGATGATGAACCAGCTTGCGAGCGCCAGCGCCATGCTCACGGCCTGTCCGCGTGCGACGGAGCGGCCGAACCTTGCGCCATCGGCCCGCACCAGGAGACGGCCCGAGCGGTCGCGCTCGATGCGGATGTCGGCGGAATCGCCAGCCAGAACGCGCGACCTTCCGTCGTCGATGGCGAAGCCGAACTTGGTGGGAAGCGCAAGCCCGGAATCGGCGAGCGCCTCCTCGAGCTCCGCGGCGAGCGACTGCGTTTCGTCGCCGTTGCTCCAGAACGGCGTCACCAGGATGTTGCGCCGAGCCTCGATGTCGGCGTCGGGGTCGAGCAGCTGGAGCCGCGCAAGGCCGTCGAGCAGCTGAAGATGGCTCTCCTCCTTGACGCCCCTGATCTGGAGATTGGCTCGGCGTGTGACGTCGATCAGACCATTGCCGAAGCGCTCGGCCAGTTCGGCGAGCCCGGAGATCTGCGGTGCTTCAAGTCGCCCGCCAAACGGACGCACGCGCACCACGAACCCGTCGCCCGACAGCATCGGGCGCAGCGCGCCGGGACACCAGCCTTTGACTGCGCCCGCGCTCATGAGGCCTCCCGCAGCGCCGCCGCGATCGAATTGCGGCGGGTTCGCCAGAGTGAGGCGTCGTGCAGGCGTGTGAAGCAGGTCTCCATCGCGGCGAGCGCGGACGGATTTTCATTGGCCATGAAGGCCCGGACGTCGTCGTTGCCGAGCGTGGCATCGTAGTAGAGGTCGAACAAATGCGGCGGCACGGCGCCCGCGAGATGCGCGAAGGCGGCCATGTGCTCCAGCGTCGCGGTGATCTCGGCGGCGCCGCGAAAACCATGCCGCATCATGCCGGCGATCCACGCCGGATTGACCGCGCGGGCCCGGACGACACGCGAAATCTCCTCCGTCAGCGTGCGCGCGCGAGGTTGCTCGGGGCGTGTCGCGTCGAGGTGATAGAGGGACGGCGCGCCTGCACCAAGGTGCGCCGCAGCCGCAGCGAAGCCGGCTTCATGCGCGGCATAGTCGGCAGCGAGCAGCAGATCGGTTTCGGGCAAGTCCTGCACATGGACGAAAGCGTCGGCAGACGCGAGCCGCTGTTCGATGCCGGCGCGATCTGGCTGCATCGCACCATCTGCCGAGATGGCCCAGGACGATGCGGATAGCCAGGCCTCGCCCGCTGCATCGCGTGTCTCAGACGTGAAGGCATCCGGGATAGCGGACAATCCGACGCCGTAGTGTCCTGGGCGCGGCGCGAAGACGCGCGAGGAACGGTGACGATACGGATTCTCTTCGCCCTCCTCCGCGCGGCCCGCGAGCGCCTCGGCGGCAGCTTCGAACAATTGCGCAAGTCCGGAAAAGACGTCGCGAAACAGGCCCGACACGCGCAGCGTGACGTCGATGCGCGGACGGCCGAGCTCGGCCGGCGCGATGATGTCGTAGCCGGTGACGCGGCCGGAGGCGTGATCCCAGCGCGGCGCGAGGCCGGCCAGGTGCAGCGCCATGGCGAATTCCTCGCCCGCCGTGCGCATCGTCGCCGAGCCCCAGAGATCGACGATGAGGCCCTTCGGCCAGTCGCCATGATCCTGCAAGTGACGGCGCAGCAGCTCTTCCGCAAGCTTGATGCCTTGCGCATGCGCCGACGGCGTCGGTACCGCGCGCGGATCGACGGCGAAGAGATTGCGCCCGGTCGGCAGCACGTCCTGACGTCCGCGATAGGGCGAGCCCGATGGGCCCGGCGCAACGCGCCGGCCTGCCAGCGCAGCAAGCAGCGCATTCCGCTCCGCTTCGCCGCACGCGCCGCGGCCGAACACGTGCAGGCCGTCGCCGAACTGGCTCTCCTTGAGATCGCAGACGAAGCGATCGATCCGCGGAATCGCTTCGGCGGGTGCGGCCGTTGCGTCCAGGCCGAGATCCTCTTCGAGGCCTGCCGAACGCGCCTCGTCACGGATCGCCGCGATCAGGCGCTGGCGGCGGGCGGGATCGAGACCGTCGGCGGTCGAATATTCATCGAGCAGCCGCTCGAGCCGGCGCAGGCCTTCCGGCACCGCGGATGTTTCCAGCGGCGGCGGCAAATGGCCGATCGTGACAGCGCCGATGCGCCGCTTGGCCTGCGCGGCCTCGCCGGGATCGTTGACGATGAAGGGATAGATGACGGGAAGATCGCCGATCAACGCTTCTGGCCAGCAGCTCGATGACAGCGCCACGGATTTCCCGGGCAGCCACTCCAGCGTGCCGTGTGCACCCATGTGCAGGACGGCGTCACAGCCCTGCTGCCTGAGCCAGAGATAGAAGGCGACGTAGGCATGGCGCGGCGTGCGGGCGAGATCGTGATAGTCGGCATCGCGCGAGGTGGCTTCGCCGCGTTCCGGCTGAATTGCGACAATCGACCGACCACATTCGATCGCGGCGAAATGGAACGCGCCGTCGCGGCAGCTCGGATCGTCCTCCGGCACGCCCCAGGCCTGCGCGAGATCGTCCTGCAAGGTTTGCGGCAGGCACGAGAGCGACGCCCGGTAATCGGCTACACTCCAGGTGAGCCGCTGCCTCAGCAGCGTCTCGCCGAGCGCATGAACCGGGGCGACAGCAAATCCGGCCTCCGCGAGATCGGACAACAACGCCTCGACCGATGCCAGCGCATCGAGACCAACCGCATGCGCGATCTGGTGCGGCCGGCCGGGATAGTTCGACAGCACGACCGCCAGCCGCTTCTCGCCGGCCGGCGTCTCGGCAAGGCGCCGCCAGGCCACGACGCGCGCGGCGACGGCCTTCACCCGCTCCGCATCGGGCGTGTGCGCCAGATGCGAGAATTGCAGATCGGGATCGCGCATCGCGGCCGATTTGAAACTCACCACGCCCGCGAACAGGCGGCCGTCGACCTCGGGCAGCACCACATGCATGGCGAGATCGCCAGGCGACAGGCCGCGTAGCGACTCCGTCCAGTCCTCGCGCCGCGCCGTGGAGAGCGCGACCTGAAACACGGGGCACGCCGCAGCATCGAACAGCGTCGTGCCGTCATCGCCGATCGCGGAGAACGCCGTTGCATTGACGATCGCGGCCGGAGGATCCTGCGCAAGATGCGCGCGGAGCCAATCCGCGACGCCGGGGGCCTTCAGGGAAGTGACGAACACACCATAGGCGTCAAACCCCTTCTCGCGCAGCGCTGCGATCAGGGCGTCAACCGGGCCGGCGTCCGCAGCGGTGAGATAGGAGCGATAGAACGTCACCGGCGCGCGCGGCTTCGCCTCGGCACCGGCCGGCGCCGCAATGACGCCACGCGCCGGATCGTAAAAGCCCATCTCGGGCACTGTCATCTCGCCGACCACCGGTCCCGCGTAGAGCCCCGAGGCCAGCGCGAGCTGCGCGATCGCCGCCTGCGCCGCGACCGGACCGCCGGTGTCGCAGAGCACCTTGAGCCGCCGCAGCGTCGAAACCGGCAAGGTCGAGTACGAATCGAGCCGCGTGTCGTCGCGGCCATCGGCCGGCAGCACGGCGAGCACGATGTTGCGATCCTTCGCCAGTTGCTGGAGTGCCGCAAGCCCGTAGGCCCAGTAGGACTCGCCGCCGATCAGCCGCACGAGGATGCCGCGCGCCTGCGACAGCGTGCGTTCGATATAGGTGTCGACCGACAGCGGATGCCGGAGCTCGGCGAGATTGGCGAGCCGCAGCGAAGGCAGGCTGTTCCGGCCACGCCGCCAGCCGGCCGCGAACGCGGCAAGATCGGAATCCGAATACGAGAGCACCACGAGATCGGCCGGGTCCTGGCCGATGTCTCTTGGCGTCGCGGTCTCCTCGAGACCACGGCTCTCGCGGAAAACGACGTGCATCAGATACCAAGTCCTGACCTGACCGCGGCCTCATCGATATCGCCGTGCTCGCCGATCACGACGAGCTTCGACTGCCTGATACCCGCGCCCCAGGGCCTGTCGAACTGGTGGCGCACGCGCTCGCCGACCGCCTGCAGCAACAGGCGCATCGGCTTGCCCGCGACCGCGATATAGCCCTTGGCACGCAGCACGTTCTGCTCGCGCGCCAGACGCTGGACCGAGGCGACCAGCGCATCGATATCCGCGACCTCCGGAAGATCGATCACGACGGAAGCGAAATCGTCGTGCTCGTGATCCTCCTCGCCGTCATGATGCGAGGGACGCGCGGCGAGATCGTTCTCTGCGGCAGCGCCAAGGCCGAGAATGACGCGCGCATCGATCGCACCGTCGGTGACGGAAAGCATCGGCACGCGGCGCGGCATCTCGGCGGTGATCGCCGCCCTGGCGGCTTCGATTCCCGCCGCGCCGGCGAGATCCGCCTTGGTCAGCAGCACGATATCCGCGCAGGCGATCTGGTCCTCGAACACTTCCGACAGCGGCGTCTCGTGGTCGAGATTGTCGTCCGCCGCGCGCTGGGCTTCGACGGCAATCGGGTCCGGCGCGAAGCGGCCGGCCGCGACAGCCTCGGCATCGGCCAGCGCGATCACGCCGTCCACCGTGATGCGCGAGCGGATCTGTGGCCAGTCGAATGCCTTCAGCAGCGGCTTCGGCAGTGCCAGGCCCGAGGTCTCGATCAGGATGTGATCGGGCCGCACCGGGCGCGCCAGCAATTTCTCCATCGTCGGAATGAAATCATCGGCGACGGTACAGCAGATGCAGCCGTTGGCGAGCTCGATGATGTTCTCCTCCGGACAATTGGCGTCGGCGCAGGATTTCAGGATTTCGCCGTCGACGCCCTCGCTGCCGAACTCGTTGACGAGCACTGCCAGCTTCTTGCCATTCGCATTGGCGAGCAGATGCTGGATCAGCGTGGTCTTGCCGGAACCGAGAAACCCCGTGACAACAGTGACGGGGATTTTGGCGAGCGAGTTCATTCGGCGGCCTCCGGCACGACGGCAATGGGGGGAATGCGGGCAAGCGACTGCTTGCGGAATATTTCCGGCCTGCTGCGCCACGGCACGAGCCCGTCCGGCGCAGCCGCATAGGCCGCCGCGCCTGCGACCACGTCCTGCGCATTCGTCTCCGACAGGCGGCCATAGACATAGGACCAGCGGCCGGGCGCGCTGAGCGCGACCGAGCAGCCCTGGCTGCAGGCCGACAGGCATTCGACGGGAACCACGGTGACGCCGTCGGGCACGCCGGCGTCGAGGATCGCGCCATGCAGGCGCTTGCCGGGCGTCGTCTCGCCCTCGCCAAGCGTCTGGCCGGCGCGGCAGGTGATGCAGACGTGAAGTGTGACGGTCATCGCCTCTTCCAGGATAAAACAGCGGGAGGCGAGAGGCACACGGACCCTGACTCGAGAGGCCGTTTCCCCGTCGCGGAACACCCCGTCCGCCGGTCCAAAACTCTTCGCGCTGGCAGGTCTCCCGGCTTGCGGAGCAGGGCTTTGCCCTTCGATCCCCGCCTTCCCGATTCCCGCGGGAATCAGTGGCTTCGGGCATCTCTCCGGTCACGGTCGCGGGGGCGGCTGCATTTTGGACCCAAATCTTGCCGATTCGGACCCTATCGCATTCCCTCTTCGCCTGTCATAGGACAGGAACCAACGCCGGGCCACCATTTGCCCGTGGCTGCCACTTGTCAAGCCGAAGGACTGGACCGATGACGCCTGAACCGGACACCCGAACGGGCGAGGAAACCGACGCCCGGCACGCCCAGAAGATGGCGAAGAAGAAAGCCGCCCGCGACAAGATCATGGCGACCAAGAGCGGCGAAAAGGGCCTGATCATCGTCCACACCGGCAGCGGCAAGGGAAAATCCTCCTCGGCCTTCGGCATGATCGTCCGCTGCGTCGCGCATGGCTTCCCTTGCGCGGTCGTGCAATTCATCAAGGGTGCCTGGGACACCGGCGAGCGGCGCCTGCTCACCGGCCATTTCGGCGACCTGTGCCAGTTCCGCGCCATGGGCGAAGGCTTCACCTGGGAGACGCAGGATCGCGCCCGCGACATCGCCGCCGCACGCGCCGGCTGGGAGAAGGCCAAGGAACTGATCCTCGATGAGCGCTTGCGCATGGTCGTGCTCGACGAGATCAACATCGCGCTGCGCTACGACTATCTCGACATCGCGGAGGTGGTCGACTTCCTGACCACGCAGAAGCCGCCGATGACGCATGTCGTGCTCACCGGCCGCAACGCCAAGGACGAGCTGATCGAGATCGCCGACCTCGTCACGGAGATGACGCTGGTGAAGCATCCGTTCCGTTCCGGCATCAAGGCGCAAGCCGGCGTCGAGTTCTGAGACCCTTCGGCGATGACACGCGCTTTGATGATACAGGGAGCCGGTTCAGACGTGGGCAAGTCGCTCATCGTCGCCGGCCTCGCGCGCGCCTTCACGCGGCGGGACTTGCGCGTTCTCCCGTTCAAACCGCAGAACATGTCGAACAACGCCGCCGTCACCGTCGATGGCGGCGAGATCGGCCGCGCCCAGGCGCTGCAGGCGCTCGCCGCCGGGGTCGAGCCGCATACCGACATGAACCCCGTGCTGCTCAAGCCCGAGACCGATGTCGGCGCGCAGGTCATCGTTCACGGCAAGCGCATCGCGACCGCACGGGCGCGCGACTACGCCGCGATGAAACCATCATTGATGGGCGCGGTGCTGGAGAGCTTCGAGCGGCTGAAGGCCCGCGCCGATCTCGTGCTGGTGGAAGGCGCCGGTAGTCCGGCCGAGGTGAATTTGCGCAAGGCCGACATCGCCAATATGGGTTTTGCGCGCAAGGCGGACGTCCCGGTGGTGCTGGTCGGCGACATCGACCGCGGCGGCGTGATCGCGCAGCTCGTCGGCATCAAGACGGTGATCGACCCCGACGATGCCGCGATGATCCGTGGATTTGTCATCAACAAGTTCCGCGGCGATCCCACGCTGTTCGACGATGGCTACAGGCTGATCGAAGACAAAACGTCTTGGCGCGGCTTCGGCGTGCTGCCCTGGTTCGCGCGTGCCGGCGAGCTGCCGGCCGAGGATGCGCTGGGCCTGAGCGGTGCGCGCAAGCCCGGCCAATGCAAGATCGCCTGCCTCGCACTGTCGCGCATTGCCAATTTCGACGATCTCGATCCGCTCAAGCTCGAGCCGGGCGTCGATCTCCTCATGGTGCGTCCGGGCGAAGCCATTCCCGGCGATGTCAGGCTCGTCATCATTCCCGGCTCCAAATCCACCCGCGGCGATCTCGCCTTCCTGCGCGCACAGGGCTGGGACATCGACCTGTTCGCGCACCACCGCAGGGGCGGCCATGTGCTCGGCCTCTGCGGCGGCTATCAGATGCTCGGGCACAGCGTCGCCGACCCCGACGGCATCGAGGGCCCCGCGGGCGACACGCCGGGCCTCGGACTTCTGGACGTGAACACGGTGATGAGCCCGCAGAAGACGCTGACGCGCGTTGCGGCCGTGCATGCCGCAACGGATCAGCCGATCGAGGCCTACGAGATCCACATCGGCCGCACCGACGGCCTCGATCGCGCCCGCCCGTTCGCAAAACTGAATGGCGAGCCGGAAGGCGCCATCTCGCAGGATGGGCGCGTGCAAGGCAGCTATCTGCACGGCCTGTTTACCTCGGACGATTTCCGCAAGACGTTTTTGGCGAAGCTCGACATCCCCGCAGGCGACGAACCCTATCGCGCCAGGATCGAAAGCGCGCTCGACGCCCTCGTCGATCACATCGAAACCCATCTCGACGTCGACGGCCTGCTCGCGCTAGCGCGCTAGGATCTCGCCAAGGCGCGCCCATTCGGTTTCGCTGCCGGGAAGCCCGAGGCGCAGCCATGTCGGTTTCTGCGCAAAGACGCGTGACCAGATTTGGCGACGCGCAAGCTTCTCCTGTGCGGCACGCGCGTCTGGCATTTCGTACAAGCGAAACAGCGGCGTGCCGCCGACGAGCCGCCAGCCTTGCGCCTGCGCCATGTCGTCGAGGCGGCCACAGTCGCGCGCAAGCCGCGCGGACGTGGCCGCGGCCCAAGCATCGTCGCGCAATGCGCGGGCGCCGATCTCGATCGCTGCGCCAGAGACCGGCCATGGACCCGACATCGCAGCGAGTCTTGCGACGTCTGCAGCATGACCGATCACGAACCCGAGGCGCAGGCCGGCAAGGCCATAGAACTTTCCGAAGGAGCGCAAAATCAAGAGTCCCGACCGATCCGCTTCGGGAGCGAGCGACAATTGCGGCACGGCATCCGCAAAGCTCTCGTCGATCACGAGACGGCCGACGCGCGGCAGCATCGCCAGCAGATCCCTGGGCATATGATGCCGGCCATCCGGATTGTTGGGATTGACGACGATGGCGAGGTCCGAGCCCGCCAGTGCATCAAGCTCCGCGACCTCCGCAACGTCCCAACCCGCAGCCGACAGGACTCCCGCATATTCATTGTAGGTCGGGCCGAGGATACGGGCGCGACCGGGCGGCGCCAGTTGCGGCAGCAATTGAATGGCGGCCTGCGCGCCACCCATCGCAACGACCGGTGCACTGGTGCGGTAGGCCTGCTGCGCGGCCCGATGCAGCGCCCCGATCTCGGCACGCGCCGGCAGCGCGCTCCAGGCATGCAGGCTCACCTCACCCACCGGATAAGGCAGCCGGTTGATCCCGGTCGACAGATCGATCCAGTCCTCCGCGCGTCCACCAAAACGCTGCTGGGCCTGATCCAGATTTCCACCGTGCTCGCGCATGCCCAGTTGTTTCACGCGAAAGCCAGGATCGCAAGGACGCCGGCGAGCAGCAGCATGGCGCGGCGGTACAGCGTCAGTGCCTCGTCGATGTCGGAGGCGCGCGGATCGCGCGCGCCTTCGTTCAACCAGGGCTCGTCGGTCGCGCTGCCGTGGTAAATGCGGGGGCCGCTGAGCCGCACACCGAGCCCGCCCGCCATCGCCGCTTCCGGCCAGCCGGCATTGGGCGAGCGGTGGCGGCGCGCATCCCGCGTCATGCACGACAGCGCCTCCGACCGGTGCGGCGCCAGCAGCACGAAGAGAAATCCGGTCACCCGTGCCGGAATGAAATTGGCGACATCGTCGATGCGCGCCGCCGCCCAGCCGAACGCTTCATGCCGTTCGCTGCGATGGCCGATCATGGAATCCAGCGTGTTGATGGCCTTGTAACCGAGGATTCCGGGCAAGCCGAACAGCGCGCCCCAGAACACCGGCGCCACGATGCCGTCGGAGGCGTTCTCCGCAAGGCTCTCGATCGTCGCGCGCGCGATGCCGGCTTCATCGAGCGCCTGGGGATCGCGGCCGACGATGCGGGACACCGCGTCTCGTGCAGCGGCGATGTCGCCTGCCCGCAACGGCTCTGCGACGGCAGCCACATGATCATGCAACGAGCGCAAGGCGACCAGGGGCCAGGCCAGGATGCCCACCAGCATGATCTGACTCCAGCCTGAGGGAAGCAAGGATTGAATCCCCCAGCCGAGCGCGGCCGAGAGCGTGATCACCGCGAGCGCGCCGGCGACGCCGGCAGCGCGGCGCAACGCCGGCGGATCGGACGCGCGATTCCAGGCGGAGTCGATCGCGGCAATCAGCCAGCCCAGCCAGGTGACGGGATGGCCGATCCGCGCGAACAGCGACGACGGCCAGCCCAGAACGGCATCCACCGCCATCGCCACTGCCATGGCCCCCGCAAAATCCACGCAAATCTCCCGTCTCGCTCCGCCCCTGTTGCGCAAGACGGCGGCCGAGCGCAAGCCCTCGCCGCCTGATTTCGGCTTTGTCTTTGGGCGCGTTTGATGATTAGTGCTGGCGACAGGAGACCTTCATGGCCGTCATCTTGATCACCGGCGGAGCGCGATCGGGCAAGAGCACCCGGGCGGAAGCGCGCGCGCGCAGCTTTCCCGGCCAGCCCGTCTACATCGCAACCGCCGAGGCGCTCGATGGTGAAATGGAGCAACGCATCGCACGACATCGCGCGCGGCGCGGAACCGATTGGATCGAGCGCGAGGTCCCGCTCGATCTCGTGCTGGCGCTGCTCGCAACCGATGGCGGGGGCGCGAGGCTCGTGGACTGCCTGACGCTGTGGCTCTCCAACCTGATGCATGCGGCGCGCGACTGGGAGCGAGACGTGCGAGAACTCGCCGGCGCCCTGCCCCGCCTCAGCAGCCCCGTCGTCCTTGTGACCAACGAAGTCGGCCTCGGCATCGTGCCCGACAATGCGCTGGCGCGCAGCTTCCGCGACGCCGCCGGGATCATGAATCAGATCCTTGCCGATGTCGCCGATGAGGTCGAGTTCGTCGTCGCCGGCCTTCCGATGAAGCTGAAATGATCCCGCGCGCCGAGCTCTTGCGAGACGTCGTCGCCGATCTCAGGATCGCGGCGTCGTTCGTGACGATCGTGCCCGTCGCATCGTCGAAGCCCGCCGGCGACGGCGCGATCGCGCGCGCAACCTGGGCGCTGCCCGTCGCGGGATTGCTGGTCGGCCTCGCTGGCGCCTTGATCTACATGATCTCCATTCGCTTCGGACTGACGCCGGGCCCTGCCGCGCTGCTCGTGCTGGCCACCACCGCTCTCATCACCGGCGCGCTGCACGAGGACGGACTTGCCGACACCGCGGACGGACTGGGTGGCGGCCGAACGCGCGCGCGCAAGCTCGAGATCATGCGCGACAGCCGGATCGGGACCTATGGTACTTGCGCACTGATCCTGTCGTTCGGCCTGCGCTGGAGCGCGCTCGCGGCGATCGCCGATCCCTGGGCCGTCATGCTCGCACTGTGCGCTGCGCACGCAGCAAGCCGCGCCGGCGTGCCGGCCTTCATGTCGCTGGTGCCGCCCGCGCGGCCCGATGGGCTGTCGGCCGGCGCCGGATCGCCGCCGGGCCGTAGCATCGCCGTCGCCTTCGCTGTTGGAACGCTCGCGCTGGCCCTGGCGTTGGGGCCGGGCAAGGCGCTGGTCGGCCTGGTCCTGCTGTCGCTTGCCGGACTGATGCTGGCGCGGCTTGCCATCCGCCAGATCGGCGGGCAGACCGGCGACATTCTCGGGGCGTTCGAGCAGACGGGCGAGATCCTGATCCTGCTGGTTGCCGCCGCGTCCTTATGAGACAATTGACGTCATGGTCGAGTTCGATGACGCCTTCCGCCAACACCTGCGCGAGCTGTTCGTGTGGCGCCGCGACGTGCGCCGCTTTCGCAGCGATCCATTGCCGGCCGGCGCCGTCGATCGCCTGATCGAGACGGCCTGCCTCTCACCTTCGGTCGGGCTCAGCCAGCCCTGGCGCTTCGTCACCGTCGACGACGACGCGCGGCGCCGCGCTGTGATCGACGATTTCAGATCGTGCAACGCCGACGCGCTGAACGCCTATGTCGGCGAGCGCGCCGCGCGCTATGCCACGTTGAAACTATCAGGTCTCGAACAGGCGCCTGGTCACCTCGCCGTCTTCGCGGACAAGGCCAGCGACATCGGCCACGGCCTCGGTCGCGCGACCATGCCGGAGACAACCGAATATTCCGTGGTCGCCGCGATCACCGCGATGTGGCTCGCCACGCGCGCCGAGGGCATCGGTCTCGGCTGGGTGTCGATCCTGAACCCGGATCGGATCCACGCCATTCTCGACGTGCCCGGCTCCTGGAAATTCATCGCTTATCTCTGCATCGGCTATCCGGAGATCGAGTGCGACCGGCCCGAACTGGAGCAGGCGCAATGGGAGCACCGGCGCGGTGCGGACGAGTTCACGCTGCGGCGGTAGTTGGCCGGCTGCCCCCTCGATACGTTCCTGGCCCCAAGTCTCAGCGCGTCCGCATGCCTGCCTCGTCCTCCCGGCCAAACCGCTCGACCAGAAAATCGATGAACAGCCGCACCTTTACCGACAGATGCCGCGTCGGCGGATAGACTGCGTACAGCGCGAGTGGCGGCGCAGAATAGTCCTGGAGCACGACGCGCAGCTCGCCTTTCCGCACGGCATCTGCGGCGATGAATTCGGGGAGCAGCGCGAGCCCCCTGCCCTTGATCGCGACGTCGCGGAGCACCTCGGCATTGTTGACGCAGAGTGACCAGGCCGGCTGGATCCAGTGATCGCCATCGCTGCCTGAGAGCTTCCACTGGTTGCCGGTGAGCAGGAAGCCGTAGGTCAGCGAAACATGTTCGCGCAAATCCTGCGGATGTCTAGGCGTGCCGTGGCGCGCAAGGTAGTCCGGCGACGCGCACACCATGCGCGCCACCGGCATGATCTTGCGCGCGATCAGGCTGGAGGATTCCAGTTCCGCGATACGCAGCGTGACGTCGAAGCCGTCCTGCACGGGATCGAGCAGATCGTCGCTGAGCACGACCTGGAGCTGAAGCTCGCCATGGCGCGCCATGAAATCGGCGAGCGCCGGCCCGAGCCGCATCGTGCCGAACGACATCGGCGCGTTGACCCGCAACAGGCCGCGCGGCGCCGACTGCGCCTGCGTCACCGCCTGGTCCGCGGCCTCGATCTCCGAGAGGATCACGACCGCGCGTTCGAAATAGCGCTGGCCGTTCTCGGTCGGGCTCGCGTGCCGCGTGGTCCGGTTCAACAGCTGGACGCCGAGGCTCTCCTCGAGGTCGGCGATGTATTTGCTGATCGCCGAGCGCGACAGCCGCAGCTGCCGGCCGGCCTCGGCAAAGCTCCCGCTTTCGACCACCTTCACGAAGGCTCGGAGGCTGCCGAGCTTATCCAAGGGCCCGCCTCGGCGATTGTTTCCAAATCGTAGACATAGCCGTCATAATTGCATGGATTGTCTCCAATCCCAAGCGGAACAATATTTCCGGCCAGAGCAAGCCCGCTCCCCAAATCTTGGAGGACGACAATGTCTGGACTGCACCATGTCACCGCGATCGCCGGCGATCCCATCAGGAATTTCGGCTTCTACACCCGGGACCTCGGCCTGCGCTTCGTCAAAAAGACGGTCAATTTCGACGATCCCGGCACCTATCACTTCTACTACGGCGACGAGACCGGCCGCCCCGGCACCATCCTGACCTTCTTCCCCTGGGCGGGCGTCTCGGCCGGACGCCGCGGCGTCGGCGAGACCCATCAGACCGCTTTCCGCGTGCCGCAGCGCTCGCTCGGCTACTGGACGCAGCGTTTCACCGAGAAGGGCATCGCGTACGAAGCGCTGGAGAAGCGCTTCGGCGAGTCAGTGCTGCCGTTCACTGACCCGGATGGCATGGCCCTGGCGCTGGTCGGCATCCCCGGCGCCGAGAACGAGCCCGGCTGGAGCAACGGCGACGTGCCGGCCGAGCACGCGATCCGAGGCTTCCACGGCGTAACCTTGCTGCTGGACAGCGCGGCGAAGACGGCCGCCGTCCTCACCGACGTGTTCGGCTTCAAGGAGACCGGACGCGAAGGCTCGGTGATCCGCTTCAAGGCTTCAGGCGATGCCGAAGGCAGCGTCGTCGATATCTACGAGGCCAAGGGCTTCTTGCGCGGGCACCAAGGCGGCGGCTCGGTGCATCACATCGCCTTCCGCGCCGCTGACGATGCCGAACAGGGCAAGATGGCGCAGAAGCTCGTCGGCAATCACGGCCTGCACCCGACCGAGCAGCGGGATCGCAACTACTTCCGGTCGGTCTACTTCCGCGAGCCCGGCGGCGTGCTGTTCGAGATCGCGACCGACATCCCCGGCTTCGCCGTCGACGAGCCCGTCGCGACGCTGGGGCGTGAGCTGAAGCTGCCTGTCTTCCTCGAACAGCATCGCAAGCAGATCGAGGACGTGTTGCCGAGCCTGGAAGAGAGCGTGTCATGACCGAGAGTAGCTTCATTCATCGTTTCGAGCCCGCACGCGATGCGGGCTCCCCACCGCTGCTGCTGTTGCACGGCACCGGCGGCGACGAGAACGACCTGCTCGGGCTCGGCAAGATGATCTCGCCCGGCGCCGCCCTGCTCTCGCCGCGCGGCCGCGTGCTCGAGCATGGCATGCCGCGCTTCTTCCGCCGCCTCGCCGAGGGCGTGTTCGACGAGGACGACGTCCGCCGTCGCGCGCACGAACTCGGCGACTTCGTCGCGGAGGCGCAGAAGCAATACGGCCTCGCCGCGCCGATCGCGGTCGGCTTCTCCAACGGCGCCAACATCGCGGCGGCGCTGTTGCTGCTGAAGCCGGAGGCGCTTGCGGGCGCGATCCTGCTGCGCGCCATGGTGCCGCTGTCGGATCCGCCGAACGCCGACCTTGCAGACAAGCCGGTTCTGCTGCTCTCCGGGCAGGCGGATCCGATCGTGCCGGCGAGCAATTCCGCAAGGCTCGCGGCGCTGCTGTCGGAAGCGGGCGCGCGCGTGACCCACAAGGTCCTGCCGGCAGGCCATCAATTGTCGCAGGCCGACGTGTCGCTGGCCCGCGACTGGATCGGCAACGTCGCGGCGGAAGCGGCATGATGTAGAAGCGGCGCAACGTTCACGAACGGTGCGCCGCTTTCATCGGCTTCACGGTCCCCCTCCGAGGTCCGTGCTCGGGCCATCGCGAAAGGCCAAGCGCCGTCACCAGAAACGCAGCGGCGACAATGTCCTGCGCGGTCAGGCGCTCGCCGAGAACCGCCCGCGAGGCAGCCAGTCCGAAGAAGATCGAGCCGTAGGATGTCAAAGCGACCACGATCGCCACATTGAGCACGCGAAGGGCCATGCTTTGCAGGAGCTGACCGGCGAGCGACAACAGCAACACAAGTTCGACATCGAACCACAGCACGGTTTGCACATCGAAGTGCTGAGCCGGAATGAGAACGGAATCCAGCCGTCCGGCAATGGCACCAAGCGCACCGAGCGCAATGCAGCCGAGGGCGCCGAACACGCCGACGACAAACAGTGCTGGATAGACCTTGTCGAGCTGACGAATGCCGAGCGTCAGGATCGCCCAGGCGAGGATGAAGGCGGCAATGAGAAGATCGCCGGTCATCGTCGCGGCGCCAGAGGACTTGGACAGCGTCAGCGTCGCAGCACCCGTGATGCCGATGGCAATCGCGACTATCTTCAACACAGAGAGCCGCTCACGCAGGAATATCGCCGCCAGCCCGGCGGCCAGCGGCGGAAAGAGACTGAGCAGCAATACGGCATGCGACGCACTGGTGGCGTGTGCGCCGAGCGCGGATAGCGCGTTGGTGCCCGGTCCGTAAGCGATGCCACAAAACAGGAAAAGCGCCGCGCTCCTGATCGTCAGCGGGGGACATCGCCGTGGCCTGGTGGCGACGGCGAGCAGCAGGAACAGTGGCAGCGACCACACGCCGCGCGCAACGAAAAGACCGACGGCGTCAAAACCGGCGGCAGCCTTGGGCGCATAAAGTATCTTCGACGCTACGGCGTTGACGCCAAAGAACACCGCTGAGACCAAGGCCGCGCCCACGGCGAGAGGCCGGCTTCCCCGATTGGCGCCCGCGCTTGCTGAAGGATCTGGAGCCATGGTGTTGAAAGAACTCGGTCAGGATCCTGACGATGGTTCATCGGCAGCTCCCCGATCTTTGAGAGCGGCTGCCGCACAACGGAATCGGTCATCGCCGGACGGGCTTCACTCCGAGGGCGATCGAGTAAAGCCGGATTGGCCAATCGACCGCGTCCTTGCCCTGATTGAGACCCGGAGTCCGATTGAGCTGGGCGGCCGGCATCCACAACCTGCCTTCGTCGTCTATCCACATCGCATCCACCCATGCCAGGCGCGGATCGGCAATCAACGTCGATACCTTGCCGGTAGCCGACACCGTCAAAATCCGCGAACGATCGGTGTCGCTGACATAGATCGTACCTGCTGCGTCGATCGCAGTGCCACCGGTCGAGGGTGTGTCGGCAAATCGCTCGACGTGACCGGAGAGGGTCGCTTCGTCGAGAGACGCATCATCCAGGAAGCGCGTGCCGATCCGAAACATCGGACCCGAGCAAGGCTGATAGTAGAGCCAGCGCCCGTCGCCGGAGACCTCGAGCTGATCTGCATGCACGACGACCGGCCTGCCGTCAGAATCGAGCAGCTGCCGGCCCTCGGCTATCAGCGGCCGAACGGCTACCGTGGAAGAGTGGTTCTCCAGGACACGACGTGCCTGTCCAGACGATAGATCGAGGACGATCAGCGCGGGTCGGCCCGCATCGGTCAGGTAGGCGACACCGCCATTGAATCGGACATCGTCGACGAAGCTCGCCCCCTGGGCAACAGAGCTCAGATCGTAGACGCGGGTCACCCGATTGGCGGCCAGATCGATGCGGACGAGCTTCGGACCACCTTCCGCCAGCGGTTTGCCGATCCCTGGCGCGCCGCGATCGACAATCCATAGGGCTCCATCGGGACCGACGCGCAGAGAGTTTGCGCCAACGAATACGCGCCGCCCGTCCTGCCCCTCGCGCCAATCATTCCAGGCTGCGTCGGGATAGGGCCTGACCTTCCCGGCTGTGATCTCGGCGATCTCCGGCTGACCTGGCTTTTGCGGCTGAACAACGACGAAGCGCCGTCCATCGAGCGAGGTCGTAACGCCATTCATGACGAGCTCATCCGATGCGAATTCCGGGACGAGCTTATTCACAGGCTTCGCCATTGCGACCGAACTCGCTAGAAAGAGAACAACGATTGTGCGGAGCATGGCGCGTTCCAGTCGTCCGCTCGATCAGATTCTGAATGCCACGGACCATCGTGTCACTTCAGCAAGACGGGTCCCGCATCGATCCTGACGCGGAAGAGCGTGTACGGCTTCACACGTTGGTCCTGTCCTTCATGAAATTGGGCTTGCCGATGAAGTTGGTTGGCCGTGAAGTACAGGTAACCGTCCGAGGCGACCGACAGCGTGTCAGGCCACAATATTCGTGGATCGTGCGCGATCGTCCTCCACTCACCATCGCCCTGACGCTGGCGAATGCTGTTGCGCTCGTAGTCGCCCGCATAGATACGACCCTTGTCGTCGGCCTCGAGACCATCCGAGGCTCCCTTTTCGCCCAGATCGATGACCGCCTCGGCGAGGGCTGACTCCGATGCGGACCGATCGACCAGAAGGGCTGTCGGAACTGAATACAAGTGCCGGCTCGATAAGGGGCAGTAGTAGAGCGTCGCGCCGTCGGCAGAAATTGCGATGCCGTCGGCGGCGACGTTGAAGGATGCGGGAGGCTTTCCTTTTTCACGAACCGCCAGCCGCTCGCCTTCCACGACAGGAATAAATGCAGGGTCTGGCGAGGTCGATTTGTGCCCTGTCAGTTTTCTCCAGCTTTCGCCGCTATCGAGGTCGACGATAATAATGCCGCCCGGTCCGCTGATCGACGAATCCGTAATGAACGCAACGCCGGCTTTGCCCCGGCGCAGGTCGAAGCGCACATCATTGATATAGGTCGTGGGCAAGACCGTGGACGACGGCAGCACGATGGTCTTCACCACCATGTTGGTCGCCAGGTCCACCGCGACCAGCTTCGCGCCACCCGCGACCGGCGGCGAAAAGCCGGGCGCCGCGGTGTCGAGAATCCAGAGCCGGCCCGCCGCGTCGACGACGACGCTCTGCACACTGCCAAGGGTCTCTCCAGGGCGCGCCGGATCGAAAATGTTGGTTCTCGCATCCGGATAGGGAACGACCTTGCCGTCCCGGATCTCGCCGACCGTGAACGGCACGTCGTCACCCCACCGAGGGAAGTTGATGAAGATGCGACCGTCGGGGGCTACGGACACCCCGGTCGGCATGGCATCGTGGAACTCGAAGACCGGCTCGATCGTCCCGATCGAACGATCGCTGGCGAGTTGCCTGCCGGATGCCGATAAAACCATCGTGGTGTCCTCCTGATTTCGAGCCATCGCCGCCGTTCCTGAAGCGAAGTAAGCAGCGAGACAGGCGATTTCGGCCGCCTTGCGCAGGGTCATCATCAAATTTCCGTGCCAGTCAACGCAAGCGGGGTGCGTCATGCGGAAGCGGAGAGCGCCGCCAATATCGCATCGCGCCCTGCCTCTGCGACGGCAACATCCTGTTCGGTGGTTCCAGAGCCGACGCCAATCGCCCCCACCAACTCGCCGCGGAAGACGACCGGAAGACCTCCGCCGAGATTGGTAATGCCGCCATGACTTGCGAATGCCAGGTTAGCTCCGAACTCGAACGGAATTGCCCCTGTCGGCGCGCCGATCGACGCACTGGTTGCGGCCTTGGCGATCGCAGGATCGCGGGCAAGAACGGCCGCGCCGTCGACCCTCGCGAATGCCAGGAGATTGCCTCCCGCGTCGACGACGGCGATGCATTCCGGTGCCGCGATCTCCCTGGATTTCGCGACGGCGGCCTCGATCGCTATCGCGGCCGCCGCATAGGTGAGTTGCTGTTTGCTGTGCGTGAGGGGGTAGCTTGACATTGCGAGAATTCCCGATTGGCTTTCAATGATGAGACCGGATGCACGTTGCGATCGGGTCGCCATCTCATTTCGACGACGCCGCGATCGAAGGAACCCCGTCGATCCAGTCCTGGCGTTGCGGAGAGAAGAAATCGATATCGATCGTGTCTTCGGTGCAGACAAACTCATGCGGTGTATTCGGTGGAATGATCATGACGGTCCCCGCCGTCATGACGAACTTCCTGCCTTGCGAGCTGACCTCGCATCGCCCTTCGGTAATCCACGTGATCTGCTCGTTCGCGTGATGGTGCAGCGGAAAGACGCCTCCCTTCTTCACGGTCCATTTGACGAACGTGGATTGCGTGCCAACCAGATATTGCCGTTGCACCAGGGGAGATATCTGTTCGATTGGCTGCTGGTCGAGCTGATAGAGAACCGGAAGCATCGCCGAATGGCCGCTGACGCCCGGCTGAATCCCGCTTCCAGGCGCGTCCGTGACGACAGGCGCTCCTGATAGTGAAGGCGCGGGGCGGTTCTGGGCGCTTGCAGGCGCGATCAAGGCTGATCCCGAGAGAAGCAGCGCAATGGCAGCGGGGTTGAACTTCATTGGTCTTTCCTGAGGTGATGGATGATTGCGGCCAGCTCCGACCGGAGCATGGCGTCAGAATCCCGATAGAACCGTCTTGCCGATGCTCCCGCCGCTTTCGATTTTCGCATGTACGCGCTTGAGGTTGAACGCGTTGATGGGGCCGGCCTCTTCCGTCAGAGTCGTGCGCAATAACCCGGCGTCGGCGAGCGCCCCGACCTCGTTGAGCAAATGGTGCTGCATGATCATGTCAGGCGTCTGGTACAGCGTGGGTGTGAACATCAGTTCCCAGTGCACCGAGACGCTCTTGCGCTTGAGGCTGACGATATCGAGAACGTGGGGGTCGTCGATGAGCGCCAGCCGGCCGTGCGGCGCGATCGCTTTCGCGATCGCAGGCAGATGCCTGTCGGTAGCCGTGAGGCCCGCAACATATCTGACCTCCTCGATGCCGATTTCGTTCAATCCCCGGCCCAGAGGGTGATGGTGATTGATGACATGATGGGCACCCATGCTGCGGCACCACGCCTCTGTTTCCGGCCGTGACGCGGTCGCGACTATGGTCAGTCCCGTCAATCGCCGCGCCAACTGCGTCAGTATCGATCCCACACCGCCCGCGCCGTTGATGATCAGCAGCACGCCGGACTGGGTCTTCACCCCATATGGGATGGCAAGGCGCTCAAACAGCAATTCCCATGCGGCGATCGAGGTCAGAGGAAGCGCCGCCGCCTCACCGAAGCTCAGCGTCCTTGGCTTGCGGCCGACCACGCGCTCGTCAACGAGATGGAGCTCACTGTTCGTGCCCGGTCGATCCATTGCGCCGGCGTAGAAGACCTCGTCCCCCGGCTTGAACAGCGTCACGTCCAGGCCGACGGCGTCGACGACACCAGCGGCGTCAAATCCGAGAATCCGGACCTTCCCCTCGGGCGGCGACATTCTCGCCCGCATTTGCACGTCCGCCGGATTGACCGAAACCGCCTTGATGGCGACACGCAGGTCATGCGGACCGGGCTGCGCAGCCGGCAGTTCGAGATCGACAAGAGAGTCATCCGCCGAGAGGGGTCCTGCCACCCGATAGCCGACTGCCTTCATCAAGGATTCCTTTCGCCAACCTGACCGACGCAGCGCTGCAGAATTCATCCTCCGCGGCGTATGGCTTCACCGGGCTTATCGCTGCTTGGCGCTGAGAAGAAAAACGCATAGTTTGAATGGGTCCAGTAGCGAACCTAATAGGTGCGGTATGCGCGACCTCGATCTCGACTTGCTACGTGCCTTTGTCGCGGTCGCCGACGCCGGAAGCTTCACCGCCGCCGCCGACATGGTCAGCCGCTCACAATCCGCCGTGAGTCAGAAAATTCGGAGGCTTGAGGATCTGATCGGATATCCGGTTTTTGACCGGAACAGCCGATCACTGGCGCTGACGGGTGCGGGCGGCCAATTGCTGATCGGAGCGCGGCGGCTGCTGGACCTGAACGACGACGTCCTGCGCTCGCTTCAGGCCCCACAGACGACAGGCCGCCTGCGCGTCGGAATCTGCGAGGATTTCGTGCCGCTCCAGCTCTCCAGGCTTTTGGCACGCTTTCTTCGACTTCATCCCGGCATTCAACTCGACGTAAACACGAGCTTGACTCACGGCTTGTTTCAAGAGTTTGAAGCGGGCAATTTGGACCTCGTTATCGCAACCCGCGAGTTCAAGGAGCGAGGTCGCGTCATATGGCGCGAACCGATGGTCTGGTTCGCTGCTTCCGACTTCCGGCTTGATCCGGAACGGCCGGTGCCGCTTGTTCTTCTCCAACCGCCTTGCACTTATCGCGAGCTCATGTTCACGACGCTCGACGCGGCGCGGCAGGCCTGGGTGACGGCATGCACCGTAAGCAGCCTGATGGGCGTTCAGGCCGCAGTTGCCGGGGGGCTTGGCATCACGCTCCTGGGTCGCTCCTTCATTCAGCAAGGAATGCAGATCATCGATGTGCCGAAGCACTGGCCTCCCCCGCCGATGACGGAGATCGTCGTACTCGGCGACGACACAGCCGACAAATCGCTCGCTCAACCTCTGTTGGAATTTCTCATAGAGGGAATGCAGATGCCTCCACTTGCGCGAATTGACTAGACCGCTGGGAGCATCGCGTCGGAGGACGGCTTCATGGTGGGCCTCGCCTGATGGCGCGTCCCGAACCACGAGACCGTCGACGATCACATCATGCCGGTGTTTTGCCCGACGGGTCAACGTCGGCCTTTTCGCGCAGACCACGCAGGGTGCAACACGCAAGCCTTTGAAATGACTGGCCCCCGTCTACTGTGCATGGGGTTGTTTTTCAGGTTTTTGTTTTGGAGCCCGTGATCTTCTCTCGGGTGAATGGACACGATCCTTTCGACCGGGTCTCGCGCGCCCTACTCCCAATACCACGTCGAGAAATCGTTCTCGTATTGCGGCACGTCCTTCCAGACACCCTTGAGCTTCTTGTTGGTGATGGTGATCAGCTGCGGCTGGAAGAGGTAGGCGGAGACGGCGTCGGTCGCGAGCATGCGCTGGGCGTCGCCGAGCAGCTTGGCGCGTGCGGCCTCGTCCGGCGTTGAGACGATCTGCTTGTAGAGCGCGTTGAACGTCTCGTTGTTGTAGCCGAGGTAGTAGTCCGGCTCGGTGATCTTGACGAGATCGAACGGCTCGACGTGGCTGACGATGGTGAGATCGAAATTGTGTGGACCGTTGGGCGCGAACACCTGCGACAGCCACTGCGCCCATTCGACGTTCTCTATCTTGGCGACGATGCCGACCTTGGCGAGCTGGGCTGCGACGATCTCGCCGCCCTGCCGCGCATAGGACGGCGGCGGCAGCTTGAGCGAGAGCTCGAGCGGGGTGGTGACGCCGGCTTCAGTGAGCAGCTTCCTGGCCTTCTCGGGGTCGTAGGGATTGATGCCGGTGGTGTCGACATAGCCGAGCGCGCCCGGGACGTAGAAGCTGCCGATCGGCGTGCCGAAACCGTCGACGGCGCCCTCGATGATCGCCTTGCGGTCGATCGCGGCGAGGATGGCGCGGCGGACGCGGACGTCGTCCAGCGGCTTCTTCCGGTGGTTGATGCCGACGATGGTCTTGGCCCTGGAGCCGCCGACCATGACGTTGAAGCGCGGATCGGCCTTGAACTGCGCGATCGTCCGCTGGGCAGCAACGCGCGGGAACGCATCGACGTCACCCGAGAGCAGCGCGGCGGTCTGCGCCGCCGGTTCGGAGATGAAGCGGATCGTCACCTTGGACAGCTTGACCGCAGCGGCATTGCGGTAATCGGCCCATTTGGTCAGCGTGATCGAGGAGCCCTTGGCCCAGGCGCCGAGCTGGTAGGGCCCGGTGCCGACCGGCTGCGTAACATTGGTGGCCGCGCTCTTCGGCTCCACGATCGAGCCGCTCGCCTGCCCGAGCAGGAACGGCAGGTTCGGCTCGCCATATTTCATGGTAATCACGACAGTGTCAGCGTCGGGCGCATCGACCTTCTCGAAGGCCTGGAACAGACTCTTGTCCTTGTTGGTGCTGGTCGGCGCGGCGTTGCGCTCGAACGAGAACTTCACCGCGGCGGAATTGAACGGCTCGCCATTTTGGAATTTGACGCCCTTGCGCAGCTTGAATGTATAGGTCTTCAGATCGGGCGAAGCGGTCCAGCTCTCGGCCAGCAGCGGCGCGACCGAGCCGTCCTCGTTGATCTTGGTCAGCGTCTCATAGATGTTGTAGAGCGTGACTTCCGCGATCGCGGCGGCGGCGGCATTGGTGGGATCGAGGCCCGGCGGCTCCAGCGCCATCGCCATGACGACGCTGTCCTTCTTGCTCTGCGCCAGCACCGGCAAAGGCGCGGCGGCAAGTGTGAGGGCAAATGCGACGATCGACAGTTTCCTGAACATGCGTAACTCCCCGGCCTGTGCTTAAGCCTACGCCAATCCTGCTGCGAACACTAACCTTCCATGGCCGCCGGCGGCAACGCCATCACGGCCTCGGCCTTGTGGCAGGCGGCAAGGTGCCCCTCGCCGACCTTGCGTAGCTCAGGCAGAACCTCGCGGCAATGCTGGTCGGCGAGCGGACAGCGCGCGACATAGGGGCAGCCGGTCGCCGCCGCCGATTGCGAGGCGATCGCCTGCGCTCCGCGCCGCCGCCGGCCCCCGACGGGGCGCGCCCGCGGCACGGCATCCAGGAGTGCCCGCGTATAGGGATGGGCGCAGCGCTCGAACAGATCCTCCGGTCGTCCCTGCTCGACGATCCGGCCGAGATACATCACCGCGACCTCGTCGCAGAGATAGTCGACGACGGCGAGGTCGTGGCTGATCAGGATGTAGCTGAGGCCGAACTGCTCCTGGAGGTCCTGCATCAGGTTCAGCACCTGCGCCTGCACGGAGACGTCGAGCGCGGAGACCGGCTCGTCGGCGACGATCAGCTTCGGCTGGGTGATCAGCGCACGCGCGATCGCAATGCGCTGGCGCTGGCCACCGGAGAATTCGTGCGGATACTTGTCCATGTCCGCATCGCGCAGGCCGACCTGCCGCAGCACCGCGGCGACGCGTTCGCGGAACGTGGTGCGGTCGGCGCCTTCGAGCACGGTCAGCGGCTCGGCGACGATGCGGGCGATGGTCTGGCGCGGATCGAGCGAGCCATAGGGGTCCTGGAACACCATCTGGAAATCGCGCCTTGCGCGGCGGAGCTCGTCGGCCGGGATGCGGTTGAGATCGCGGCCGAGCAGCGCGACCTCCCCTGACGTCGGCCGCTCCAGCGCCATCACCAGCCGCGCGAAAGTCGACTTGCCCGATCCGGACTCGCCGACGACGCCGAGGCTCTTGCCGGCGGCGACCTGCACGCTCACGCCGTTGAGCGCACGCACCTGTCCCGGCGGCCGGAACAAGCTTTCGCGCGGCAGCGCGTAACGCTGCACCAGATCCTTCACGTCGAGAAGAGGCTCCGCTGCGGCGGTCATGCGGTCAGCGCTCCGACGCGCTCTGCCATCGACACATCCGTCCTGATGCAGCGCACGAGGTGGCCTGGGCCGACATCCACCATCGGCGGCAGCGCAGCGCGGCACCGATCGATCACGAGCGGACACCGATCGGAGAAGGTGCAGCCGGACGGCAAATCGGCGAGCTCCGGCACCGTGCCCGAGATCGTCTTCAGCCGCGTCCCCTTGCGCGCGCCGAGCTTCGGCCGGGCGCGGAACAGACCTTGCGTGTAGGGATGGCCCATGCGGCGGAATACCTCGTCGGTCGGCCCGCTCTCGACGACGGTGCCGCCATACATCACCATCATGCGCTGCACGTTCTCGGCGATGACGCCGAGATCGTGCGAGATCAGGATCATCGACATGCCCCGCTCCTCCACGAGATCTGCAATGAGGTCGAGGATCTGGCCCTGGATGGTGACGTCGAGTGCGGTGGTCGGCTCGTCCGCGATCAAGAGGTCGGGCTCACAGGCGAGCGCCATGGCGATGGTGATGCGCTGGCGCTGCCCGCCGGAGAACTGGTGGGGATAGGCGTCGACGCGCCGTGCGGGATCGGGCAGCCCGACGCGATCGAGCAAGGCGATTGCTTCGCGCCGCGCCTGCGCCACCGAATATTTCTTGTGGCGGCGCAGCGGCTCGGCGACCTGATGGCCGATCGTGTGCATCGGGTTGAGCGCGGTCATCGGCTCCTGGAAGATCATGCTGATGCGGTTGCCGCGCAGGCGGCAATAATCGGCATCCGAAAGCCCGACGAGTTCCTTGCCATCCAGCTTGATGCTGCCGGTGACGGCCGCACTGTCCGGCAGCAGGCCCATCAACGACAGCGCGGTGACCGACTTGCCGCAGCCGGATTCGCCGACGACCCCGAGCGTCTCGCCGCGCTCGAGCGCAAAGCTGATACCGCGCACCGCCTGCGCCGGCCCGCGGCTGGTGTTGAGGCGGACACCGAGATTGCCGACTTCGATCAGCGGCATGTTGGAGCGCTCGCCCATCACTATCGCTCCCGCGCCAGTCTGGGATCGAGCAGGTCGCGCAGCCCATCCCCCAGCAGATTGAGGCCGAGCACCGCGATCGCGATCGCCGCACCCGGATAGACCGCGAGCATCGGCGACTGGAACAGCAGCGTCTGCGCATCGTTCAGCATCCGCCCCCAGGACGGCAGTGGCGGCTGCGTGCCGAGGCCGAGATAGGACAGCGCGGCTTCGGCGAGGATGGCGAGCGCGAACTGGATGGTGACCTGTACGATCAGGATCGACAGGATGTTGGGCAGCACGTGCTCGATGGTGATGCGAAAGCGCCCCTTGCCCGCCGCGCGCGCGGCCAGCACGAATTCGCGCGCCCAGATCGCATTGGCCGAGCCTCGCGTCAGCCGCGTCAGTGTCGGGATCTGGAAGATGCCGATCGCGATGATCGAGGTCACCATGCCAGGCCCCACCACCGCGGCGAGCATGATCGCGGAGAGCACGGCCGGAAAGGCGAAGGTAAAGTCGGAAAAGCGCATGATGATCTCTTCCGTCCAGCCGCGCCGGGCCGAGGCGATCAGGCCGAGCGTGACGCCGAAGGTGAGACCGATACTGACGGCGATGACGCCGACCATGATGGTGGATCGGGCACCGGCCAGCAGCAGCGAGACGATGTCGCGGCCGAAGGAATCGGTGCCGAGCCAATGCACCGCCGAGGGCGGCCGGAGCTTCGATGCGATATCGATCTCGTAAGGAGACCAGGGCGTCCACACCAGCGAAATCAGCGCGGAGGCGAGCACAAGGAGGCTGAGAACACCGCCCAGGACAAAACTGCGGTGGCGCAACGCGCGGCGCCAGAACGTGGGGGCCGGCAGCGGCCGCATTGCAACCGGCGCGTCAATGGCGATGGGCGCGCTCACAGGTCGTGGACCTTGATGCGGGGATCGATGAAGGCGTAGAGCACGTCGACCACGAAATTGACGATGACGACCATGGCGGCGAGCAGCATCACGCAGTTGCGCACCACGATCAGATCGCGGTTGGCGATCGACTGGAAGATCAGCCGGCCGAGGCCCGGCAGGTAGAACACGTTCTCGATCACGATGGTGCCGGCGAGCAGATTGGCGAATTGCAGCCCCATCACCGTCATCACGGGGATCATGGCATTGCGCAGCACGTGGCTCCACAGCACCTCGCGCTTGCCGAGGCCCTTTGCGCGCGCAGTGCGGACGAAATCCTCGCGCAGCACTTCGAGCACGGCCGAACGCGTGACGCGCGCGAGGATGGCGGCCTGCACCACCGCGAGCGAGATTGCCGGCAGCAGCAGCGACTTCACGCCGAGCCAGATGCCGTCGTCCCAGCCGGCAAAGCCACCCGCCGAGAGCCATTGCAGGCGCACCGAGAACAACAGCACCAGCAGGATGGCGAACCAGAAGTTCGGCAGCGCGATGCCGACCTGGGTTAGCGACATCACGCCGACGTCGCCGAGCTTGTTGTGATTGGCGGCGGTGTAGATGCCGGCGGAGAGCGCCAGCGTCACGGTGATGGTCATGGCCATGATCGCGAGCGGAATGGTCAGCATCAGCCGCTCCGCGATCAGGCTGGCGACCGGCGTGCCGTAGGCATAGGAGTTGCCGAGATCGCCGACGAGCAGCCCCTTGATCCAGTGCAGATAGCGGACCGCGAGCGGCTGGTCGAGCCCGAGCTTGACGGTGAGCGCGCGAACCGCATCCGCCGAGGCATCGGCGCCCATCAGCATCTGCGCGGCATTGCCGGGAAGCGCGTCGAGCACCAGGAAGATGATCAACGATGCGCCGACCAGCGTCGCGAGCAAGGTCAACAGACGTCGGAGGACAAAGACGCTCATGCGCGCTCGGCTTCAGGGCTCACCTGCGGCACGATCAACATGTATGGACCCCGGAGGCAAGTCCCTTGCACACACGCTCCTTGCCGCATGCTCATGTCCTCAAGCCGGCCAGCGGGACAGAAGATCGCTCGAAGCCTCGAACATTGCGCTCACGCGCAGCAATTCCGCATCGGCGCGGAAGCGGCCGACGAGCTGGATCCCGATCGGCAGGCCGTCGCGGGCAAAGCCCGAGGGCAGGCTGATCGCGGGATGGCCGGTCATGTTGAAGGGCATGGTCCAGGGGAACCAGTGCGGCCGGACGCTGTCGAAATGCCGACCATCGATCTCGATGCTGCCGAACAGGTCCTGCTCGATCGGCAGTGCGGTGCGCGTGAGGGTCGGCATCGCCAGGAAGTGCCCGCGCGCGAGCAGCGATTGCACGCGGCGGAACAGCGCGGTGCGCGCGAACATCGCCTCCTGGTAGTCGACGCCGCTGACTTCGGTGGCGAGCGCGAGCTGCTTGAGAAAGGCCTCGCTCAGCTGGTCCCTGTGCTCTGCCGCAAATTTTGCAAAGCGCGTGCGCCAGACGGTGTGGTTGATGGCGCGCCAGATCGGCTCGATGTCGAAACCATCGCCGGAGAACTCCTCGAGCTCGGCACCGAGCCCTGCCAGCCGGTCGAGGCTCGCCTTGAAATTGGCGGTAACATCCGTAGACACCGGCCGGCCCGGCGGCGTCAGGCAATACAGGATCCTCTGCCCACGCAGATCGCCGCGTGGGGCGGCCGTAGCGACGAAATCAGGCACGGGCACGCCAATCGACCAGGGGTCGCAGGCATCCTCACCTGCCATCGCCTGCATCATCAGTGCGGTGTCGGCGACGGTGCGGGTGGTCGGCGTGACATAGGTCTGGTTGCCGAACGCATCGAGCGCCTGGCTGTGCGGGATGACGCCGTTGCTCTGCTTCAGCCCGACCACACCGTTGCAGGCGGCCGGAATTCGCGTCGAGCCGCCACCGTCGGTCGCGATCGCGAGCGGTGCGATGCCACTGGCAACCGCGACCGCCGCACCGCCGCTGGAGCCGCCGGAGGTGCGGCCCGCATCCCACGCGTTGCGGGTGCGACCGAACAAGGGCGAGTCGGTCAGGCATTTGCTGCCGAACTCCGGCGTCGTGGTCTTGCCGATCAGGATCGCTCCCTCGCTGCGCAGCCGCGCCACCGCCACGGCGTCCTCGTTCGGCACATTGTCCTTGTAGGGAACGGCGCCGAAGGTGGTCTTGACGCCCTTGGTGTTGACGATGTCCTTGACGGTGACGGGGATGCCGTGCAGCAGGCCGAGGGGTTCGCCGGCCATCACCTTGCGCTCGGCTTCGCGCGCCGCTGCAATCGCTTCATCACCGCACACGGTGATGAAACAGTTGAGCGCGGGCTGGAGCGCCTCGACGCGCGCGAGAACGGCTCGGACGATCTCGACTGGCGAAATCCGCTTTCCGGCGATGAGGCCGCGCAGCTCGGTTGCGGACAAGCGACAGGGATCGCCGTTCATGGTCACATCGCGCTCCGAAGCGGGCCGCCATTGGCCCGAAGACATTGACAGCAAGAATGACAGCCTTGTTAACTCGCCGTCCAATACGATTTTTGCCGTTAGCCCATATATTTTCGGTATGCCAATGGATCTTCGCCGGCTCCGCTATTTCGTCGCTGTCGCCGAGGCGCGCAGCGTCGGCAAGGCCGCCGAGCGGCTGCGGATGGCGCAACCACCGTTGTCCGTCCAGATCCGCAAGCTGGAGGCCGAGATCGGCGCTCCGCTGTTCCGCCGCGGCACCCGTGGCATGGACCTGACCGAGGCCGGTCAGGCGCTGCTGGCCCGCGCGAGCGAGGCGCTGGCGCTGGCCGTCGACGGTGCCGAAGCCGCGCGCGCGGTCGCCGCCGGCAAGCGTGGGCGGCTCTCGGTCGGCTACATGTTCGTGCTGGCGAATGCCATGCTGCCGCGGCTCATCCCCGAGCTACGGCGCTTGGTTCCCGGCGTCGACTTAGAATTTGCCGAACTCAGCGCATCGACGCGCGAGGCCCGGCTGCTCGATCGCAGCGTCACGGTCGCGCTGTGCATGCCGGCCATCAACCATCCAGAAATTCAGGTGGCTCGGATCGGCGCACAGCCATTCATGCTGGCAATGCCGATCCGCTCGCCGCTCGCTCGGCTCGGCGCGGTGCCGATGGAGCGGTTGCAGGGCCGCCCGCTGATCGCGTTGCCGCCGCCGGAGCAGGATCCGGCCTCCTCCGCAGTCGCAGCCATGCTGCGCCGACATCAGATCGTAATGCCGATTGCGAGCCGCGTCGAGACAGTGCATTCGGCGATGAGCCTGGTTCTCGCCGGCGAAGGCTTTGCGATCGTGCCGGCCTGCGCCAAGCTCGGCGCGCCACGCGGCATCGTGTTCAGGCCACTGCGCGATGCAGCCGATTCCATCGACATCGCGGTGTGCTGGCGAAGAGATTCCCAGAGCCCGCTGATCTCCAGATTTCTCAAATGCGCCGAGAAGGTTGTCGCGCGGATATGAGGCGCGCTACCAGTTCCCACTCACCTCATGGCTCCAGGGCGGATCGGCGCCCGGGCGCGTGCAGGTGAGGCCGGCGCAACTGGCGGCAAAGGACAGCGCGCGGCGGAGCTCGTCGGCGCTGATGTCCTTCAATGCTTCCCGGGCAATGCGGCCCCGCTTGTGCAGGGCGAAGAGCAGCGCCGCCTGAAAACTGTCGCCGGCACCAATGGTGTCGGCAACCTCGACCTTCGGCGCGGGGACTTCGATCTGCCCTGTCCCTGTGTGCCACGCGATCGCGCCGTCGTTGCCGCGGGTGATGACGATGAGGCTTGTACCCTGCGCGAGCAGCGTACTGGCGCGCTGATGATACGGCTCGTCGCCGAAGAGATAGGCGAAATCGACGTCCGACATCTTGATGAGATCGGCGCTTCCCGCGAACTCGGCCATGCGCGCGAGATAGGCCGGCTTGTCGCTGACGAGGTTCGGGCGGCAGTTCGGATCGAAGCAGATCGTGGACGACGTGCGCGCGTCCGCGATCAGCGCCTTGGTCTCGGCCGCGCCGTGGTCGTTGACCAACGTGGTCGAGCCGACATGAACGGCTTCGACGCTTGCGAATGGAATGGATCCGCGCCGGTAGGTCCAGTTCCGCGTCGCGGTCTCGGCATCGTAGAACGCGTAGCGCGACTCGCCCGCGACGATGCGGACGAAGGCGAGCGTGGTCTGGTGATCGCTTCGGGTGGAGAGACTGATATCGACATTGGAGGCTGCGGCGTGATCGGCGATCATTCGCCCGAACAGGTCGGTCGAGATGCCGCCGACGAAACCGGTCGGCGCGCCCAGCCGCGCCATGCCGATCGCGACATTGAGGCAGGAACCGCCGACCGCCGGCATCACGGCCTCGCGCCCGTCGATGTTTCGCGTCGGTACGAAATCGATCAGCGCATCGCCGCAGGCAATCAGCATGTCCTTCAACCTCGCTCGACGCTGCGCATCGCTGCGCGGCTGCCGCGATCGACCTCGCGCAGCAGCTTGTAGACCTCGCGCTTGCGGGCGTGAAACGCGGCCATGTCAGGCGCAGTCGGCTCGCTCTTCCGTCCCAGCGCCGACATTTGGGCCATGGTCTCGGCGATGGTGGCATAGGCGCCGCCGGCCACCGCCCCCAGCATCGCGGCGCCCAGCAGCACCGGCTCCTTCGTCTGCGGCAGCGCGACGCTGAGACCGGTCGTATCCGCCATGATCTGCCGCACCAAAGGACTGCGGCTGGCGCCGCCGCCCATGATCATAATGTTCGAGCGCACGCCATGAGCGGCAAAGGCCTCGATCACCTCGGCAAGACCATAAGCAAGACCGCAGAGGCCGGCGACGAACAGCCGTTCCATGGAGGCGATGTCGGTGTCGAGATCGAGGCCCACGATCACCGCGCGCGTGTCAGGATCGGCATAAGGAGAGCGGTTGCCGATGAACTCAGGCAGCACATGAACGTCACGCGCCAGCAGCGCCGCGCGGCTGGCATCGCCGGCGCGCGCCATGATGCGGCGCTCCAGGAAGTCGATGAGGTCGAAGCCTTCGCGGCGTGCCGCCGCGTTCGCCTCGCCGAAACCGGGATGCGACTTGAGGAGATGGTCGATCGCCGCGCCCGCGGCCGACTGGCCGCCCTCGTTGAGCCAGAACTCCGGGACCATGCCGGAGTAATAAGGCCCCCACACGCCGGGGACGAAGCACGGCTCTTTCGTCGTCGCCATGATGCAGGCCGACGTTCCCATGATGTAGGCGAGACGGTCACTGACGTCGTCCGCCCCGCCCGCCCCATCGCGACCGCCGATCGCGCCGACACCGCCGGCATGCGCATCAATCAGCGACGCGCCGACCGGCGTGCCCGGGGTCAGGCCGAGTTCGGCTGCGGCTGCCGGCGTGAGACCTGCGCCGAGCCGCGTGCCGGGTGCGACGATCTCGGTGCCGATGCGCGCGTAGTTCTCGGCGACGAAGTCGGGTAGGCCGATGCGCCTGAAAAACGGCGCACTCCAGCCGCCATCATGGGCAAGGTAGTTCCACTTGCAGGTGACGGTGCAGGTCGAACGCTGCAGTGCGCCGGTCGCACGCCAGGTCAGATAGTCGGCCAGATCGAAGAAGTGACCGGCGCCGTCAAAACTCGCGCGCAGATGCCGCTTCAGCCATAGCAGCTTCGGCATCTCCATCTCCGGCGAGATCGAGCCACCCACATAGCGCAACACGGCATCCTCGGTCTCGTTGATCAGCCGCGCCTCTGCCGTGGCGCGATGGTCCATCCAGACGATGACGTTGCGCTGCGCCTCGCCGGACGCGCTGACGGTGAGCGGCTCGCCTTCCGGATCAAGCACCACAAGGGAACAGGTGGCGTCAAAACCGATGCCGCCGATGCTGCCGGGTGCGATCGCGGCCTCCGCCATCGCCGCCCGCACCGACTTGCAGCACGCCTCCCAGATGTCCTGCGAGGACTGCTCGACGATGTCGCCGGGCTCCTGCCAGATCCGGATCGGATGCCTGGCGGTGGCGAGCAGGATACCGGCCTCGTCAAACACCCCTGCCCGCGTGCTCGTGGTCCCCACGTCGACGCCGATATACGCTCGCGGCATTGTCGCTCCCGGTCGCTTCTCGCCAGTTTTGACGAGCCTACCAGCAAGTGTAGCCGCCATCCACCAGCACGATGCTGCCGGTCATCAGGCTCGCGGCTTCCGAGGAGAGGAACAGCACGACGGAGGCGATCTCCTCGACCTGCCCCATCCGCGCCATCGGAGTTCCGCCGATCCAGGCGTCGTACATCTTCGGATTGCTCTTCACGAAGGCATTCAACGGCGTCTCGATATAGGTCGGCGCCACCGCGTTGACGCGGATGCCGCGCGCGCCCCATTCGGCCGCGAGCGACTTGGTCAGATGGTGCACGCCGGCCTTGGAGGCGTTGTAGAAGCACTGTTCCTGCGGCTTATTGACGATGAAGCCGGACATCGAGCCGACGTTGACGATGGCGCCGCTCCTGGCCTTGAGCATGTGCTTGCCGAATTCGCGGCAACACCAGAACGTGCCGTTGAGGTTGACGTCGATGACGTTGAGCCAGTGCTCGTCGGTCACCGTCTCGGCCGGGGTCTCGCTGCGCGCGATGCCGGCATTGTTGACGAGAATGTCGACCTTGCCATGGCGGGCGACGAGGTCGTTCGCGACCTCCGCCACCCGCCTGGTGTCGGTGACGTCCATGATCGCGGTCTCGATGTCGAAGCCCTTCGCCTTCAGGCCGGCTTTGGCGCTGTCGGCGACCTTGCCGTCGCGGTCTCCGATCACGACCCTGGCGCCGGCCTCGGCCAGCGCTTCGGCGCAGGCGAGGCCAATGCCCTGGCCGCCGCCGGTGATGAACGCGGTCTTGCCGTTCAGCTTGAATTTTTCGAGGTACATGATCGTCTTTCCGTTGTCTCGTCGTTTCTCGTCAGCCCCGAAGAGCGTAGCCGCTCGCGTCGAAGCGGTGGATGCGCGCGGGATCCGGCAGCAGCGACACGCGGTCGCCGGCATGCAGGCTCAATTCGCCGATGTAGCGCGCGGTCAGCATGCCGAGCGGACCGGCATCGACGTAGAGAAACGTGTCGCTGCCGAGATGCTCGGCGACCGCGATCGTCCCCTGCCAGCCGCCACCGCCGTCACGCTCGATCCTGAGGTGCTCGGGCCGCACGCCGATGGTGGCGGCGCCATGCTGCAAGGCGAGCTCGCCGGTGACGAAGTTCATCTTGGGCGAGCCGATGAAGCCGGCGACGAAGAGGTTGGCGGGCTTCTCGTAAAGCTCCAGCGGCGAGCCATATTGCTCGATCTTGCCGCTGTTGAGCACGACGATCTTGTCGGCCATGGTCATGGCCTCAACCTGATCGTGGGTGACATAGATCGCGGTGGTGCCGAGCTGCTTCTGCAGCCGCGTCACCTCGATCCGCATCTGCACGCGCAGCGCGGCATCGAGATTTGAGAGCGGTTCGTCGAACAGGAAGGCCTTGGGCTCGCGCACGATGGCGCGGCCGATGGCGACACGCTGGCGCTGGCCGCCGGAGAGCTCGCGCGGCTTGCGGTCGAGATAGGGCGTGAGGTTCAGCGTCGCGGCGGCCGCCTCGACCTTGCGATTGATCTCGTCCTTCGGCAGCCCTGCCATCTTCAGGCCGAAACCGATATTGCCGCGCACGCTCATATGCGGATAGAGCGCATAGGACTGGAACACCATCGACAGTCCGCGCTTGGCCGGGGGCGTATCGACCACATTCTTGCCGTCGATCAGGATCTTGCCGCCGGAGACGTCCTCGAGGCCCGCGATCAGGCGCAGCAGCGTGGTCTTGCCGCAGCCGGAGGGACCGACGAACACCACGAAGGAGCCGTCGGAGATGTCCAGGTCGGCGCCCTTGATGATGTGCACGGGACCGAAGGATTTTTGCACGCCCCGGAGTGTGATCTGACCCATGATCCGCCAGCCCTCTACTTCACCGCGCCAAAGGTCAGCCCGCGCACGAGCTGCTTCTGGCTGAACCAACCGAGGACGAGAATCGGCGCGATCGCCAGCGTGGACGCCGCCGACAGCTTCGCCCAGAACAGTCCTTCCGGGCTCGAATAGGACGCGATGAACGTGGTGAGCGGCGCCGCGTTCGAGGTCGACAAATTGAGCGTCCAGAACGCCTCGTTCCAGGCCAGGATCAGGTTGAGCAACAGGGTCGATGCGAGCCCCGGGATCGCCATCGGCGTCAGCACATAGACCAGCTCGCGGCCGATGGTGGCGCCGTCCATGCGCGCGGCCTCCAGGATGTCGCGCGGGATCTCCTTGAAATAGGTGAACAGCATCCAGATCACGATCGGCAGATTGCCGAGGCAGAGGATGAAGACGAGGCCGATGCGGGAATCGAGCAGGCCGAAGGACTTGTAGATCAGATAGATCGGCACCAGCACGCCGACCGGCGGCATCATCTTAGTCGAGAGCATCCAGAGCAGGATGTCCTTGGTGCGCCTGGTCGGCGAGAACGCCATCGACCAGGCCGCGGGAATGGCGATCAAGAGCGCTATCAGCGTCGAGCCGCCGGCGATGATGATCGAGTTCATCGCGTGGTGGAAATAGTCGCTGCGCTCCTGCACGGTCGCGTAATTCTCCGTGGTCCAGTGGAAGAACAGGAAGGACGGCGGTATCGCAAACGCCTCGAGCTCGGTCTTGAAGCTCGCCAGCACCATCCAGAGGATCGGGAAGAAAATCAGGAAGCCGGACAGCCAGGCTGCCGCCGTCGAGATCACCACTCGCCGCGTCGTCGCCATCCGCGCCATGCTTCAGGCCTCCAGATTGCGGCCGACGATGCGGACCAGGAAGAAGGCGACGATGTTGGCGATCACCACGGCGACGAGGCCGCCCGCGGAGGCGGTGCCGACGTCGAACTGGATCAGCGCCTGCGAATAGATCAGGAAGGCGATGTTGGTGGTCTGCAGGCCGGGCCCGCCGCCGGTCGTGACGAAGATCTCGGCGAACACCGTCAGCAGGAAGATGGTCTCGATCAGGATCACCACGGTAATCGGACGCGCGAGGTGCGGCAGCGTGATGTAGATGAAGGTCGAGACAGCGCTGGCGCCGTCCATCTCCGCGGCCTCCTTCTGCTCCTCGTCGAGCGATTGCAGCGCGGTGAGCAGGATCAACGTCGCGAACGGCAGCCATTGCCACGTCACGATCAGGATCACCGCAAACAGCGGCACGTCGTTGAACCAGTCGATCGGCGTCAGGTGAAACAACTGGGCGAGCCAGGCGAACAGGCCGGACACCGGATGCATCAGCAGGTTCTTCCAGACCAGCGCGCTCACGGTCGGCATCACGAAGAATGGCGCGATCACCATCAGCCGGACGAAATTGCGTCCGATCACGGGCTGGTCCATCAGCAGCGCCAAGGGGATGCCGAGCAGGATGGTCAACGCCAGGACCGAGCCGACCAGCACCAGCGTGTTCCGGAGCGAGGCAAGAAATGCGGGATCGGTGAGGAAGTAGCGGAAGTTCTCCAGCCCGACGAAGGATTCCGAGCCGGGATCGAGCAGGCTGTAATGCAGCGTCGAGAAATAGAGCGTCAGCGCGAGCGGGACGATCATCCAGATGAACAGCAGCCCGACCGCCGGCGCCAGGAGCGAGCGCGCGAGAAGCTGCGTCTGCCGGGTTGCCATTCTTGGCGCTCCGCTCGGAGGAAGAAGGACGGCCATCCAGCAAGGATGGATGGCCGCAAGTTTGAGCTCAGGGAGAGCCCGGGTTCACTTGATGTAGCCGGCGCGCTTCATCTCGCGCTCGGTAGCGGACTGCGCAGCCGTGAGCGCTGCATCGACCGTCATCGATCCCGCAAGCGCGGCCGAGAACTGCTGGCCCACCTGCGTGCCGATGCCCTGGAATTCGGGGATCGCTGCGTATTGCACGCCGACGTAAGGCACCGGCTTCACGGTCGGCTTGTTCGGATCGGCGGCATCGATCGAGGCCAGCGTCAGCTTGGCGAAGGGGGCGACCTTCAGATATTCAGGATTCTGGTAGAGCGAGGTGCGCGTGCCCGGCGGCACGTTGGCCCAGCCGTCTTTGGACGCCACGAGCTTGATGTAGTCCTTGCTCGTTGCCCAGGCGACGAATTTCTCGGCCGCTTCGGTCTTCTTGGAGCCGGCGGGGATTGCGAGATTCCAAGCCCACAGCCAGTTGGCGTTCTTGCCGAGCCCGGTATTCGGCGCGAGCGCGAAGCCGACCTTGTCGGCGACCTTGGAGTCCTTGGGATTGGTGACGAAGGACGCCGCGACCGTGGCATCGATCCACATCGCGCATTTGCCCGCGTTGAACAGCGCCAAATTCTCGTTGAAGCCGTTGGAGCTTGCGCCCGGAGGGCCGGCCTCCTTCATCAGATTGACGTAGGTCGTCAGCGTCGCCTTCCATTCCGGCGTGTTGAACTGCGGCTGCCACTTCTCGTCGAACCAGCGCGCCCCGAAGGAATTGGCCATCGCCGAGAGGAACGCCATGTTCTCGCCCCAACCGGCCTTGCCGCGCAGGCAAATGCCGTAGGTGCCGGCGCCCTTGTCGGTGAGCTTCTTGGCGGCATCGACGACGAAATCCCAAGTCGGCTTTTCCGGCATCTTCAGGCCGGCCTTCTCGAACAGATCAGTGCGATACATCACCATGGAGCTCTCGCCGTAGAACGGAGCGGCATAGAGCTTGCCGTCGGCGGACACCGCGTCCTTGATCTTGGGCAACAGGTCGGCGACGTCGTAATCGGCGCCGAGATTGGCGAGCGGCACCAGCCAGCCCTTCTTGGCCCAGATCGGCACTTCATAGGTGCCGATGGTGAGCACGTCGAACTGACCGCCCTTGGTGGCGATGTCGGTGGTGACGCGCTGGCGCAGCACGTTCTCCTCCAGCGTCACCCATTTCACGGTGATGTCGGGGTTCTTCTTGGTGAACTCACCCGTCAGCCCCTGCATACGGATCATGTCGCCATTGTTGACGGTCGCGATCGTGAGGGTCGTTTCGGCCATCGCAGGGACGGCCAGCAGGACAGACGCGCCGCAGACGGCGCCGAGGACGTGTTTCACGGTGACCTCCCTTGGCTTTGCGCTTTTGAGCATATGCCCACGCATTGGGCGTATGTTCAACAGAGGGGCGGCGCTTGTCAAGCACGCGCGCGGACGTTTGCGCAACTTATGAGTGCTGCGGTGCGGGAGTGGTGACAGGTGCTGCCCCAACAGACTGTCATGCTCCGCGAAAGCGGGGCATCCCGTATTCCGTGTCGTCTTATTGGTTTGCCTCAAGCCGGGCCGCGGCGTACTGGATCGTCCGCCTTCGCGAGCGATGACAATGGGTACGGATGGAAAGGACCGCCCGCCTCGCTGACGCTGGATGCGTCAGCGCCCTATCGCTCCAGAATCGCCCTCGCGGTCGTCTCGTCGGTGATCAGCCCGTTGATCAGGCCCCCGTTCAACGCCGCGGCGATCGCCGTAACCTTGGCCGCGCCCACTGCCGCGCCGATCGTCGTGGTCTTCGCCGGCACTTCCGGCGGGATGCTGGTCAGGCGCTTGTTGGTGCCGGCCTTGAGCAGACGGCCTTTCGCGTCATAGGCCCAGCCGGTGATCTCGCCGATGGCACCCAGCCGCATCATCTCGAACAGCTCATCTCGCGTGACGAAGCCGTCGATGTGGACCTGCGCCTTCTGGTCCATCTGGCCGATGCCGACGAGACGCAAATCGGCCTTGGCCGCGACCGCCTTCACCTTCGCGATCGGCTCGATGCGCACCATCCTGTTGCGCTCGTCTTCCGACGACATCAGGAACGGCAGCGGCATCGGATAGTGCCGCGCGCCGGTGCGGTCGGCGAGCCGGCCGACGGTGTCGTAGAAGCTCGCCGAACCGTCGGCAGAGATGTTGCCGACCAGCGAGACGATCTGGTGATTGGGCCGGTCGATCGGCGTGACGCGCTCGACCGCGGCGCGCACCGCGCGGCCGGTGCCGAGCGCGACGATGACGGGCGTTTCCGATCGCAGCGTCGCGTCGAGCAGGTTGGCGCAGCGTTCGGCGATGCCGGCGGTTGCCTGCGGCGCGGCGGGATCGGCCGGCACCACCTCGCAATGGACGAGATCGAACCGCTCCTTCAGCCGCGCCGCCAATTCCATGCAGGCAGCGATGGGATGCTCGAGCCGGAAGGTGATGAGACGTTCGGCCAGGCACAGCGACACCAGCCGCTGCGCCGAGGCGCGCGAGACCTGGAGCATCCTTGCGATCTCGTCCTGGGTATGGCCGGCAATGAAATACAGCCAGCCGGCGCGCGCGGCATCGTCGAGCCTCGACTTGTCGTTCTCGGCGGCCATGCGGGCCTCACGCCTCCCAGAAATCGCTCATATGCGCGAAGACCCGATCGGCCCCGGCGGCGGACAATATAGCGCGGCCGTCGCGCGCGCGATAATGGCTGCCACCGACAAATCCCCAGACGGTCATGCCGGCGGCCTTGGCGGCCTGCACGCCGCTGACACTGTCCTCGATCACCAGGGTGCACGCGGGCTGCGCGCCCATCTTCTCCGCCGCGTAGAGGAAGAGATCTGGCGCCGGCTTGCCGCGCTCGACCATCTGCGCGGTGTAGATCCGATCGCCAAAATGCGCCCGCAGACCGGTGACGTCGAGCGAGAGCGAGACGCGATCGATGTCGCTCGATGAGGCCACGCAGACCGGCACGGTCAACCTCGAGATCACCGCCCCTACCCCCGGGATCGGCTCCAGCGAGGCGGCAAACGTCTCCAGGACGTGAGACTTCAATCCCGGCACGAAGCTGTCCGGTAGCGACTGCCCGAGACCACGATAGTGATGCTCGATCGCCTTGGTGCTGCGTCCGAGAAACAGCTCCAGCGCCTGCGCCTCGCTGAGCGCGAGACCGACCTCGGCCAGCGCTTCGGACAGACAACGGCAACTCAAAAGCTCGCTGTCGACGAGCACGCCGTCGCAGTCGAAGATGATCAGATCGGGTTGTGGCCGGCCTTGGTTCATCCAGTCATTCGATCATATACCCACTCCCTGAGCAATAGCTCACGAAAGACAACCGCGGTTCGTTCGACCGGGTCAATGCGCCACCTGCCGGTAGATCGCTGGCAGCGCCGCCGGCAACCGCCTGACGTTGCCGACGATGGCGTAGCCACCGCGCCCGAACAGCGTCGGAAAGTAGGTTTGTGCCGCCGCGTCGATGGTCACGCCGAAGACCGCGATGCCGAGCCGACGCGCTTCCTGCACGGATTTCCTGGTGTCTTCGACCGCAAAACGCCCCTCATAGTGGTCGACATCGTTCGGCTTGCCGTCGGTAAGGACAAGCAGCAGCTTCTTGCGCTGCGGCTGGCGCGCGAGCCCGGCCGCGGCGTGGCGCACCGCCGCGCCGATCCGCGTGTAATAGCCGGGCCTGAGCGCCCCGATACGGCGCTCCACTGCCCCGCTCATTGGCTCGCCGAACGCCTTGATCGTTTCGAGTCGCACCCAGGAGCGCCGACGTGAGGTGAAGGTCAGGATGCTGTGGTGGTCGCCGCAAGCCGACAGCCCGTGCGCGAGTACGAGCAGCGCTTCCTTCTCGACGTCGAGCACGCGATAGCCGTCGACCCAGGCATCGGTCGACAGCGAGACGTCGACCAGCAGCGTGACGGCGAGATCGTGCCCTTGGGGGCGCATCGCAACATGGATGCGATCGAGACCGCCGCCGCTCCCGGCACTGAGATCGCATCGCGCGCGCACCAGCGCGTCGAGGTCGAGATCATGTCCGTCGGCCTGGGCGCGCATCAATTCGCGGCGCGGCCGCAAGGCCTCGAAGCGGCGGCGCACCTGGCGGACGTGCCGGCGGATGGTTTCATCAGGCGTCCAGCTCTCGCCTCGCTCGGAGGCCGCAGCGGCGAGCACGCGACAATGATCCGGCAGATAGGAGCTGCTGCGATAGTCCCACTCGGGATAGGTCAGGTCCGCATTGAGCTGTGAGGCATCGAGGGCCTCCGGCGGCAGGTCGAGATCGAACTTGAACCGGCTCGCCGGCTTGCCGCTGCGGCGGCTGAGCGTGATCTCCTCGAGATCGTCGGCTGCCTTCTGCGCATCCTCGTCCTCGCTGTCGTCAGCCGGGCGGTCGACATTGACCATCTCGGCCATCGCGAGGATCTTCTCGAAGCGGTTCAGCACGAACGGATCGCGCCGATTGGCGTCGTCCTCGCGCTCGCGGACGGCAAAGCGCTTGCGATCGTTCTTCGCCGCAACCGCTGCGCCCGGTGCGCATTCGTCTTCGTCCGCATGTGCGGGCGAGAGCTCGCGCGTCCAGCAATCGCCCCAGAGCGGACACGGCAAGATCGCGCGATAGCCCGGCGGCGCCTTGTCCGGCAGCGGGCTCGTCCCCATCATCGCCGGCCACAGTCGACCTGCAGGCGCCTTTCCGGTTCCGAGCAGGGCCAGGACGATCTGCTCGATCTCTTGCTCGGTCCGCGGCAAAGGGCGACGAGGCCGAGCCTCGGCGGTGGCCGCGGCAAGCTGCGCGTAATCGGCAACGAGCCCTGGGAATTGCGTGAGCACCCAGACCGCGGTCTCGCTCGCCCGGCGCAACATCAAGAGATCCCGCCGCAGCGGATCGGCTTCCGCGATCGCCTCGATCGGCGCGGCCGCGAACCACGCCGCAAGCCAGCGATAGAGCGTTGCGTTCAAGGCCCGGTCGGGAAAGATCGCGATGCGATCGGGCAGGAAGATGGTTGCGGCGTCGCGGCCAGGGTGCTCGAGTCGCTCATCTCCGAGGCCGATACGCTGCCTCCAGCCGAGACGATGGCCCGCCCTGCGCGCGCCTGCGCTCGCGATCTGAACGCCGGTCTCGCCGCCAAGCGCACGGAACATCACCGCGAGCCGGCTTCTCACCTCCGCAAGCGAGACCGCGTGATCGGCATGAACCGGATAGCTCGCGGTGCCGCCGACCATCCGGTGCCAGGCGCGACCGACCGTTTCCTCCAGTTCGAGGAAGTCGAGCATGGGCCCGCCTCAACCGATCACCGCGCGGGCGACGTCGAGCAGCGCCGCCTTGACGTCGGCATCGTCGGTCAGCGGCTCGATCATGCCGGCGAGCACGGCTTCCGCAATCGGCATGCCGGCCGCGATCAGGGTCGCGCAATAGACCACGAGCCGGGTCGAGACGCCCTCCTCCAGATCGTTCCCCTTGAGCGCACGCAGCCGGCCGGCCAGCCCGACCAGCGGCCGCACGCGCTCCGGCGACAGTCCGCTTTCGGCGGAGACGACGGCGATCTCCTGCTCGGGCTGCAGGAAGCCGAATTCGATGGCGACGAAGCGCTGCCGCGTCGAGGGCTTGAGCGCCTTCAGCAGCGTCTGATAGCCGGGATTGTAGGAGACCACGAGCATGAAGCTCTTCGGCGCCGCGAGCTCCTCGCCGGTGCGTTCCAGCGGCAGGATGCGGCGGTCATCGGTCAGGGGATGCAGCACCACGGTGACGTCCTTGCGCGCTTCCACGACTTCGTCGAGGTAGCAGATGCCGCCCTCGCGCACCGCGCGCGTCAGCGGACCGTCAGTCCATACCGTATCGCCGCCCCGCAGCAGGTAGCGACCGGTGAGATCGGCGGCGGTGAGATCGTCGTGGCAGGCGACGGTGTGGAGCGGCAGTCCGAGCCGCGCCGCCATATGCGCGACGAAACGCGTCTTGCCGCAGCCGGTCGGCCCCTTCAGCAGAACCGGCAGCTGATGCCGCCAGGCGCGCTCGAACAGCGCGCACTCGTTCCCGCTTGCGACATAGGCCGGCAGCGCGGGCGCCGAGGTCACCGTGTGAAGGGCAGCTTTCATGATGTTTCTCCGGACTTTCCAGGAAGCTGGCGGCCGCGATGAACCGCGGCCGCCGATTGCATTCATTCAGCCGGCTGCAACGCGCCGGGGATGACCGCCTGCTTGGCGCGACCGGGCACCAGCACGGCCCAGACGAACATCAGCGCGGAGATCGCGACGAATACGCCTGAGCCGAGCCGGACCCAGTAGAACATCGCGAGCTGGTCCTGCACGTCCATGTAGCCCTGGCCGAGCACGCGCTGGAGATGGACCTGGACCACGCCGGCGAAGGTCAGCGCGAAGGTCATCACCATCATGGCCGTGCACATGATCCAGAAGCTCGCCATGGAGAGCCACTGGTTGTAGGGCGCGCGTCCCCTGATCTGCGGGATCGCATAGGCCATGACGGAAAGATTGAGCATCACATAGGCGCCGAAGAAGGCGAGATGGCCGTGCGCCGCGGTGACCTGGGTTCCGTGGGTGTAGTAGTTCACTGAGGACAGCGTGTGCAGGAAGCCCCAGACGCCGGCGCCGAGAAAGGCCATCACCGAGCAGCCGACCGACCACAGCAGCGCGGCGCGGTTCGGATGCTTGCGGCCGGCCTTCCATGTCATCTGCACCGTGAAGATCACCATCGTGAAGAACGGTGCCACCTCGAGCGTGGAGAACAGCGAGCCGATCCACTGCCAGTAGCCGGGCGCGCCGATCCAGTAGAAGTGATGGCCCGTGCCGAGAATGCCGGAGAACAGCGCAAGGCCGATGATGACGTAGAGCCACTTCTCCACGACCTCGCGGTCGATGCCATTGAGCTTGATCATGAGATAGGCCAGCACCGAAGCCATGATCAGCTCCCAGACGCCTTCGACCCAGAGATGGACGACGTACCACCAGTACATCTTGTCGACCGCGAGGTTCGCGGGGTTGTAGAAGGCGAACAGGAAGAAGATCGCAACGCCCCACAGGCCGAACAGCAGGATGTTCGTGATCGTGGTCTTGCGGCCCTTCAGTGCCGTCATGGTGACGTTGAACAGGAACATCAGGCAGACGACGACGATGCCGACTTTGATGATGAAGGGCTGCTCGAGGAACTCGCGCCCTTCGTGATAGTGGAAGATATAGCCGACCACGGCCACGCCTGCCGCGCCGAAGAACATCCAGAACTGGATCTTGGCCAGCAGCGGGCTGTACAGCTCGGTCTCGGTCTCCTCAGGCAGCAGGAAATAGGTCGCGCCCATGAAGCCGATCAGCGACCACACGATCAGCGCGTTGGTGTGGATCATCCTGACGATGTTGAACGGCAGCAGGGACGACAGCGTGTTAGGCAGGACATAGATCGTCCCCGCGACGAGGCCGAACAGGACCTGCGCGAGGAACAGGGTCAGCGCGCCGTAGAAATACAGCATCGCGACTTTCTGGGTCTGATATTTCATCTCGGGTCTCTCTGTCTTGGAAGAGGAAACAGCGTGCTCAGCCAGCCTTGTTCGGCGGCCATTCCTGGCGCTTGATCTTGCTGGTCCATTGCAGGAAGTCGGCGAGATCGTCGAGCTCCTGGTCGGTGAGGTTGAACTGCGGCATCTGCCGCCGGCCGGGCGCGCCCGAGGGCTGCGACTGCATCCAGGCCTTCAGTGTCTCGCGCGCAGCGGCCGGGTCCTCGTTGCCGCCCCAGCGATCCCAGACGTTGCCGACTTCAGGGGCGAAGTAGGCGCCCTCACCCAGCAGAGTGTGGCAGTTGATGCAGGAGTTCTTTTCCCAGACATGCTTGCCGCGGGCGACCGACGACGTCAGAGTCGTGGCATCGGTCGACGTCGTGGCCATGTAGTAATGGCTATGTGCCGTCAGCCCTATGAAAATGGCGAAGAAGAAGGCCGAGCCGCCGTAGAAGACATTTCGAGCGGCCGACTTGGTCAGGCGTTCAGCCATTGCCAATCCTTTCCGGTTTGATTCCTGCGAAATCGCGATGGTGCGATTTATTGCCGCTTAGCCCGGCCCGTTCTTTGTCACGGCGCAATGAGCGCATCAGATCAGGGCGACGATGGCCGAGGCGAGCAAGGCAAGCAGCAGGACGATCAGGATCCAGCTCACGACGAGGCCCCGCCAGAGTGCGGGCACAGCGCGTAGATCCATGAAGTCGAGCGCGATCCGGTGGCCCTTGAGTGCGGCGAAGGCGAGCAGCAGTGCGTTGCCGAGCAGCGGCCGCGGCACCAGCGGCGGCAGCAGGATGGTCGCGAGCGCGAGGCCGATCAGCACGATCCAGGTGATGTCGATACGATCCGGCATCGTCATTTCACCAGATAGAGAATCGGGAACATGACGATCCAGACCAGATCGACCATGTGCCAGAACGCCGTTGCCGTCTCGACGCCCGATATCCCGGCTCGGCGGCAGACCACGGCGAGGATGACGATGCCGAGGCCGACATGCAGAAGATGAAAGCCGGTCAGGAGGAAGTAGAGCGTGAAGAACGAGCTGGTTTCGAGTCCGACGCCTCGCTCGATTTCTTCCGCATATTCGGCGAGCTTGATCGCGATGAAGAGACCACCGAGCGCCATCGCGCCGAAAATCCAGTATCGCGCCACCGGCCGGTCCCCGGCACGCGCCGTCCTCGTCGCTTTTGCCGCCGCCCAGCCGCTGGTGACCAGCACGACGGTGTTGAGGCCGGCGAGATTCGAATCGAGTGCCGACTGCCCGGCCGCGAACAGAGCGGGGTGGATCGTGCGGGCGACCGAGAAGGCGCCGAGGAACAAACCGAAGGCGACGAGCTCGCTGAAGATCAGCACCCAGATCATGGGATCGCCGGGGAGATCTTCCAGAATTCCCCAGCCGGTTTCCTGTTGTTCGCACTCGGCCGTCGACATCATCTTTCCGGATCAGGACACCGGCCAGACGTAGCCCGGCTGCCCGGTTCCGAGTTTGTCGCCGGACAAACTGGGGAATTGCGGGGCGCTTGTTTGCGCCGACACAACGTCCGAACGGCCGGATCGCAGTACGAACCAGCTCAGAGTTCCACGGAATGGCCAATGATCACATGAGTGATGCACAGATCGGGTTGATGACCGCCACGCCCATCATCATCGCCTTCGCCATCGCGCTCCGGCGAATGGGGGTATTATCGACGGTCGCGACCGTATCGGCGGTGAGCCTCTCCGTCGCGATCGCAGTGGTGCTGTTCACGACCCAGTAGCGCGTGGGAGAACTCTCGTGCTCCGAACGCAATGCAGCGCGCCGCTCCTGCGGCGTGACATGAAAGGCCGCGATGCGTCCGGGACACGAGCAGTTACTACCGCCGCTGATTGTACACATCGATGCACACTGCCCCCAGCAGCACCAGGCCCTTGATCACCTGCTGGTAGTCGATGCCGACGCCGAGAATCGACATGCCGTTGTTCATCACGCCCATGATCATGGCGCCGACCACGGCGCCGCCGACGCGCCCGACGCCGCCATAGGCGGAGGCGCCGCCGATGAAGCAGGCGGCGATGACGTCGAGCTCGAAGCCGAGCCCCGCTTTGGGCGTCGCGGTGTTGAGCCGCGCGGCGAAGACGAGGCCGGCGAGCGCGGCGAGCACCCCCATGTTGACGAAGGTCAGGAAGGTCAGCCGCTCGGTCTTGATGCCAGACAGGCTTGCAGCTTTCGCATTTCCGCCAACCGCGTAGATCTGCCGCCCGATCACGGTGCGTCGGGTCACGAAGCCGTAGAGTGCGATCAGCGCGGTCATGATCACCAGGACATTGGGCAGGCCGCGGTGCGAGGCGATCAGATAGGTGAAGTAGAGCACGGCGCAGGCGAGCAGGATGCTCTTGCCGAGGAAGAACGCGTAGGGCTCGACCTCGATGCCGTGCGATTGCTCGCGCGACCTCCCCTTGGCGCCGGCGTAGACCAGGCCGAGCGCCAGCACGGCGCCGATCAGCATGGATGTCGGATGCAGCGTCCCGGCCTCGGGCAGCAGTTCCGGAATGAACCCCGACGACAATTTCTGGAAGGTCGCCGGGAACGGCCCGAGCGACTGGCCCTGCAACACCGCGAGCGCGAGGCCCTTGAACACCAGCATCCCCGCCAAGGTGACGATGAAGGACGGGATCTTGAAATAGGCCACCCAATAGCCCTGCGCAGCGCCGATGGCGGCACCGACCAGAAGGCAGGCGATGAAGGCGAGCGTATAGTCGACCTTGTAGGTCACCATCAGCACCGCGGCCACCGCGCCGACGAAGCCCGCGACCGAACCGACCGAGAGGTCGATATGGCCGGTGACGATCACCAGCAGCATGCCGAGCGCCATGATGACGATGTAGCTGTTCTGGAGCACCAAGTTCGTCAGGTTGAGCGGCTGCAGCAACGTGCCGCCGGTCATGACCTGGAAGAACAGCATGATCGCGATCAACGACATCAGCATGCCGTAGTTGCGCAAATTGTTCTTGATGAAGCTGCCGTGCCGGCGCTCCTCGGGCAGCGACACCGTCTTGTCGGTCATGGCTGCGATCCTCCCATCTCCGCGGCCTCAGGCACGCCGTTTCCATTGCTTCGTTGGTTGCGCATGATGGCGCGCATGATCTTCTCCTGCGTCGCCTCAGGGCCCTTGAATTCCCCGACGAAGGCGCCGTCGTTCATGACGCAGATGCGATCGCAGATGCCGAGCAGCTCGGGCATCTCCGAGGAGATCACCACGACGCCGCGGCCGGCCTCCGCCAGCTCGTTGATGATACAGTAAATCTCGTATTTGGCACCGACGTCGATGCCCCTTGTCGGCTCGTCCAGGATCAGCACCTTGGGGTCGGTCATCAGCCATTTCGACAGCACCACCTTCTGCTGGTTGCCGCCGGAGAGCTGGCCGGTCTCCTGGTAGACATCGGAGCAGCGGATGCGCATGCGGTTGCGGTAGTCGCTGGCGACCTTCAGCTCGGCGATGTCGTCGATCACCCTCCTGGGTGCGATCTGGTCGAGGCTGGCGAGCGTGATGTTCTTGCGGACGTCGTCAGCGAGGATCAGGCCAAGCTGCTTGCGGTCCTCGGTGACATAGGCGAGGCCGGCGTCGATCGCGGCTGCGACGCTCGGCAGCACCATCTCCCTGCCTTCGAGCCGGAGAGAGCCGCTGATCGTTGTGCCCCAGGAGCGGCCGAACAGGCTCATGGCGAATTCGGTGCGGCCGGCCCCCATCAGCCCGGCGATGCCCACGACCTCGCCTCGCCTGACGCTGAAATTGACGTTCTTGATCACCTGCCGCTCGGGATGGATGGGGTGATAGACCGACCAGTTCTCGACGGCGAGGACTGGCTCGCCGATCTTCGCGCTACGCTCCGGGAAGCGGTGCGCGAGATCGCGGTTCACCATGCTGCGGATGATGCGGTCTTCCTGGATCGGCTCGGCGTGACAGTCGATGCTGTCGACGGTGCGGCCGTCGCGCAGCACCGTGATGTGGTCGGCGACCTTGGCAACCTCGTTCAGCTTGTGCGAGATCAGGATCGAGCCGATACCCTGCTCGCGGAATGTCATCAGGCGTTCGAGCAGCGCGGCGCTGTCGGCTTCGTTGAGGCTCGCCGTCGGCTCGTCCAGGATCAGCATGCGAACACGCTTGGAGAGCGCCTTGGCGATCTCGACCAGCTGCTGCTTGCCGACGCCGAGATCGGTGATCAGCGTATCGGGGGATTCCCTCAGGCCGACCTGCGCGAGCAGTTCCCGCGTGCGTCGGTACACCTCGTCGCGGTCGATCACGCCGAAGTTGGACGGCGGATGCGACAGGAAGATGTTCTCCGCGATCGACATCAGCGGGATCAGCGCCAGCTCCTGGTGAATGATGATGATGCCGAGCGCCTCGGAATCGTTGATGTCGCGGAAGCGCCGCTCCTCGCCTTCGAAGATGATGGTGCCCTCGTAGCTACCATGCGGATAGACCCCGCTCAGCACCTTCATCAGCGTCGACTTGCCGGCGCCGTTCTCGCCGACGAGGGCGTGGATTTGCCCGGCCTCGACCTGGAAGTTGACGTCGCGCAGCGCCTGCACACCGGCAAAGCTCTTGCTGACGTTACGCATCTCCAGCATGGCGGTCATGGCATTGGTGTCCCTTGCGTTACTTCGCCTCTCCCCGCGTGCGGGGAGAGGCCGGAATTCGAGCGCAGCTTGAATTCCGGGTGAGGGGGAATCTCCGCGAGGGCAACTGCCCTTGTGGAGAAAGCCCCTCACCCCGACCCTCTCCCCGTAAGAACGGGGAGAGGGAGAAGAAAGAACCCTACTGGAACTGCGACTTCTTGTAGTAGCCGCTGTCGACCAGCACCTTCTCCCAATTATCCTTGTAGACCACCACCGGCTTGAGCAGATAGGACGGCACGGTCTTGACGCCGTTCTCGTAGGTCTTGGTATCGTTGACGGTGACCTCCTTGCCGGCGAGCGCGGCGTCGACCATGTCGGCAGTCACCTTGGCGAGGTCGCGAGTGTCCTTGAAGATGGTCGAATACTGGTCGCCGCGCAGCATGGCCTTGATCGACGGCACTTCGGCATCCTGGCCCGAGATGATTGGCATCGGCTGGCCGGCACTGCCATAGCCGACACCCTTCAGCGAGGAGATGATGCCGATCGAGATGCCGTCATAGGGCGACAGCACGGCATTTAGCTTCTTGTTGCCGTAGTAGGCGCTGAGCAGATTGTCCATGCGGGCCTGCGCGGTGGCACCGTCCCAGCGCAAGGTCGCAACCTTGTCCATGCCCATCTGACCGGACACGACGACGAGCTTGCCGCTGTCGATATACGGCTTCAACACGCTCATCGCGCCGTTGTAGAAGAAGTAGGCGTTGTTGTCGTCGGGCGAGCCGCCGAACAGCTCGATGTTGAAGGGACCCTTGCCTTCCTTCAACCCGAGCCCCTGCTCGATCGACTGCGCCTGCAAGACGCCGACCTGGAAATTGTCGAAGGTTGCATAATAGTCGACGTTCGGCGTGCCGCGGATGAGGCGGTCATAGGCGATCACCGTGATGCCTTTTGCTTTCGCCTGCTTGAGCACGTCCGACAGCGTGGTGCCGTCGATCGCGGCGATCACCAGCGCTTTCGCGCCCTTGGTCACCATGTTCTCGACCTGCGAGAGCTGGTTCGGAATGTCGTCCTCGGCATATTGCAGGTCGGTGTTGTAGCCGCGCTCCTTCAGCACCTTGACCATGTTGTTGCCGTCGTCGATCCAGCGCGCCGACGACTTCGTCGGCATGGCGATGCCGACGGTCGCCTTCTGGGCGAAGGCGGTAACGCCCGTGGCCATCGTGGCAGCGCCGGCGATCGCCAGCGCGAGGAATGTCGTCTTCAGTTTCAGCATGTTTCACTCCCTTGGGTGTCAGACTGTTTCTTGGTAGTTGCGAGAACGTGGTCGTAGGCTGCCGCTGGTCTCCTATGCGAGCTTGACGTCGGGCTCCGCACGGCCGCGCGCGGCTGCATCCAACAAGAAAGTGCAACCGGCTTGCGGATCGGCGGCGCGTGCTGCCGCGTCCATGTCCTGCCAAGCGGAGGTGACGAGCAGGCGCGAGAGGTCGGGGCCCACGAAGGCGGGGCAGCTCGCCTGCCTTGCCGGGACACTCAGCGAGCGCAGGCGCTCGCCTTGCGGAGAATAGATGTCGATGCGGCTCGCGCCCCAGCACGCATTCCAGATTTGCCCGTCGGCATCACACACCGAGCCATCGAGCCCGCCGACGCCGGTGTGGCGCAGCAACACCTCGGGTTCGCCCCGCGGCAGGCCGGTCGCAGGATTGAGCGGCACGGAATAGAGCACCGCGCGCGGGGTATCGGTGAAGTAGCCGGTACCGCCATCAGGCGAGAAGCAGATCGAATTGGGAATGCTGATGCCGGAAAACAACGTCGAGATCTTGCCGCGATAGAGCGCGTAGATCGCACCCGCTTTCGGCTCCGCGTTGCGTCCCATGGTGCCGATCCAGAACGTGCCGGATTGATGCACGCGGCAATCGTTTGAACGCGTCGCCGCATTGTCCGCTTCGAGCGGACAGAACAGCGCCATTGCACCATCAGCGAGTTTGCGGATGTAAAGGCCATCTTCCGCGACGATCAACTGCCGCTCGGCATCGATGCGCCCGAGCGCGCTCGCCATCCGGCCGAGCGCGTGAAAGCGGATCGCGCCGCTGCCCAGATCGGCCTCGAACAGCTTGCCCTCGCGAATGTCGAACCACCAGGCGGTGTCGGCCGTGGCGTCATAGGTCGGCCCCTCGCCGAGATGGCAGGGATGGTCGGAGAGCACCGTCGTAAGCACCTGTTCCATCATGGCGACCTCACCGAAAAGCGATAGACCGAGTGATGGCGATACACTCCGCCGGGATCGAGGCGAGGGCTCGGGAAGTCCGGCCGGTTCGGCGCGTCGGGCCAGATGTGCGGCTCCAGGCAGATGGCGTCCGATTGACGGATAAGCTTGCCGCCCTTCCCTGAAATCGTGCCATCGAGATAGTTGCCGGAATAAACCTGTAGTCCGGGCTGATCGGTGAGCAGCTCCATGACCCGTCCAGAGCGCAGCGCCTCCAGCCGGGCTGCAAGCGCAAGCTCGCCGTCACGGGCCAGGCAGTAGGTATGATCGTAGCCCCTGCCGTTTCGCAGTTGATCGTTGCTCTCGCGGATCCGCTCGCCAACCGACCGCGGCGCGCGAAAGTCGAACGGCGTCCCAGCAACCGCGCGCGGCGGCTCCGGAAGCGGAATGGCGCTGGGATCGATGGCGAGGAAATGCCCTGCAGCGACCGTGAGCTCGTGGTCGAGCACGGACGTACCGGACGCCGCGCCCTCAAGGTTGAAGAAGCTGTGGTTGGTCAGGTTGACGATGGTCGGCCGGTCGGTCCGCGCCTGCATCATGAGCGACAGTTCGACCGGACCGGTGACCCGATAGGTCAGACGCACGTCGAGCCGGCCGGGGTATTTCTCTTCGCCGTGCGGGCTGATATAAGAGAGCGTCACCGCGGGCTCGGCTCCCTTGTCGATGTCCACAATCTCCCAGAGCTTGCAGTCGAAACCGTCGAGGCCACCATGCAGCGCATTGAGGCCGTTGTTGACGGCGAGCTGCACCGTCTCGCCGTCGAGCGAAAACTGGCCCCTGGCAATGCGGTTGGCATAGCGGCCGACCGTGGCGCCAAAGAATTTTCGTTCGGCGAGATAGCCGGCGAACTCGTCATGGCCGAGCACCACGTCGTCGCAGTCGCCTTTGGTGTCCGGCGCGATCAGCGCCTGGATCACCGCGCCATAGGTGATGATCCGGGCCTCGAAGCCGCCTGCCCCGCGCAACACGATGCGCTCCACCTTGCGGCCGTCCGACAGCATTCCGAAAACGTCTCTCGTCACCCTTGCTGCGGCCATGCTCAATCCACAAACGGTTCGACGATCGTGCGCTTGCCCAGCAGGAAGACGTCGGCGACGAGACGGAGCGGGGTGAGATCGACGTCACTCGCACCGGTCGCCGCGAGCTCGACGAAGCGCCGGTAGAGTCCGCGATATTCCGCATCCGGCGCCTCGGCAAACACCTTGCCGTCGACGGCCATGCGCGCGCCGCCGCTGGACAGAGTCATCCGGCCTTGATCGGTGTCGACGACGATGTCCCAGCTCTGCGGCCCGGTCTGGCGGAAATCGAACTCCGCGGTCACAGGCAGACCTTCGATGTCGGTCAGCGTCAGGTTTGCAGCGATCGGCGCCTGGCAATTGGCCGGGAAGGCCAGCTCGGCCGCGGTGACGAACACGGGCTTCGGCAGAATCCGGGTCAGGATCGACAGCGCATTGATGCCGGGATCGAACACGCCGAGACCGCCCGGCTCCCAGATCCAGGCCTGGCCGGGATGCCAGACGCGGACATCTTCCTTCCAGCTGATGTGCACGGAGGCGATGCGGCGCTCGGCGAGCCATTGCCGCGCCGGCTCGACCGCCGGCGCATGGCGCGAATGCCACGTCGCAAACAGCGTGCGCTTCCCCTCCGCTGCCATTGCGATCAGCGGATCGAGCTCGGCCACGCCGGTTCCGGGCGGCTTCTCCAGCATGACATGCTTGCCGGCGGCAAGGGCCGCCGCAGCCTGGGCCCGGCGCACCTGTGGCGGCGTGCAGAGCGACACCGCATCGATCGGCGGTCCCCGCTCTAGCAATTCCTCGATGCTGGCAAAATGCGGCAATTCCGGCAGCGAAGCGTTGCGGCTCGCGACCGCCGCCAGCGTCGCACCCGGGGTCGCCGCGATCGCGCCGACATGCTGGTCGCGCGCGATCTTGCCGAACCCGACGATGGCGATGCGAAGGTCTGTCACGCTCGTTCTCCAGTATCCGCCGACGGCAGCGCCTCGGCCGGCGCGGTCTCGATCGCGGCCCCCTCATGGCGATGCATTCCGTTGTGAATGACGAAGACCATCGCTTCGGCGGCGGCGTCGGCGTCGCGGGCCGCGATGGCATCGACGATCCTCTGGTGCCACAGCAGCACAGTATCGCGATCCTCCGGCTCAACCGGGGCGCTGAGCAGGAAGGACGCGCGCAGCGCGGCCTCGATGACGTGCCCGATCGAGCGCATGAACAAATTGCCCGAAGCGCGCGCCACGGCGACGTGAAGCGCGAGATCGGCATCGGCGAAGCCCACCGAGTCGGCCCCCTCACGCCGCATGCGCTCCATGCTGCGCCGGAGCTCGGCAAGGTCTTCCTCCGACCGCCGCGTCGCCGCGAGCATGGCCGCACGCGGTTCGACCGCAAGACGGATCTCCGCGAGATCGTTGAGGAAGCGCTTGTCAATGCCGGCGTCGAGGTGCCAAGCCAGCACGTCCGCATCGAACATGTTCCAGGCGCCACGTTCGCGGACGACGGTGCCGACCCGCGCCTTGGTGGTGAGCAGGCCCTTGGCGACCAGCGTCTTCACGCTCTCGCGCAGCACCGGCCGCGATACGCCGAACATCGCGATCATCTCGGCATCGCCCGGCAAGCGCGTGCCTTCCGCATAGCGGCCGGCGATGATGTCGATGCCGATCGAACGCGCCACCTCCGCATGGTTGGAATGGGCTCGCCGCGTCGGGATGACGACGATGCGCGAGGTCATGTGGCCGTTCCTGCGCTCTCCACAACCCGACGGTGCGCAATCATGCGGCGCGCGGCCCCCCGCCGGCAGCAACGCGGCCGTCGCAATGTGACGAAAGGGCTGTGAAGCATCGGGCGTTCTCCCAAGCAGCGCTCTTATTATCGCAGGCGCCGATTAGTATTATGGCACCTCTCTGCCACCCTCGTTGGACGTGACGGGGTACAATTTCACGGAAAGCGGGTTCCGACTAGTCATATTATTTGACTATTAAAGGCAAAGTTGGACTTTTCGGAGCAGGCGATGTCCAGACACCTGCAGCGCGATTTAGCTCCCGCCCCGCAACTCAAAGATGAATTAGGGATTGATGGACTACGAGGCCGTGACGAGAGAGGTCGTAACCATTCCTCCTCGTCAGTCCGAACGCCGTGAGCAATGCAAAGTCTCCTGCGGAAAGACTATGGATGGCTTCACCGCTCTTGCGGTGACGAGGCAGATGGAGCTGCCTTCAACTGGCGCGACAGGAGGTCCAGGAATTTGCCTCGCAAATTCCTGGACCTGCCGTAGGCGCGGAGAGGCGAAGAGCCAGCTAGAGGAGCTTCCGTTGCGCCAGGTTCTTCATCAGCGCGCCAATGCCAAACGTCCACGGCTCGCATTCGTCGCTGGTGCGCATGCGGTTGACCAGCTTGCCGAGCTGGGGCGCTGCGATCGTGACGATGTCGTCGCGCTTGTGGGTGAACCCCTGCCCCGGCGCATCGCGATCCTTGACCGGTGCGAACATCGTTCCCAGGAACAGCACGAAGCCGTCAGGGTATTGATGGATCTTGCCAATGGTCTGCGCGACGAGATCGGTTGGATCGCGGCTGATCTTGCTGATCGAGGAATGGCCGTCGAGGACGAAGCCGTCCGTGCCCGTCACGTTCAGGCTGATATCGAGCTTGCGCGCATCGTCGAGCGAAAAGCTGTCGTCAAACAGGCGCAGCAACGGGCCAATCGAGCAGGACGCGTTGTTGTCCTTGGCTTTCGACAGCAGCAGCGCCGAACGGCCCTCGAAGTCGCGCAGGTTCACGTCATTACCCAGCGCTCCGCCGACGATCTTGCCGCGGCTCGACACGAACAGCACGAGCTCGGGCTCGGGATTGTTCCAGGTCGATTTCGGATGCAGGCCGGCATCCATGCCGGTGCCGACCGAGGACAGGGTCGGCGCCTTGGTGAAGACTTCGGCATCCGGGCCGATGCCGACCTCGAGATATTGGCTCCAGGCGTTCTGCTCGATCAGCACCTGCTTCAGATGCATCGCCTGATCCGAGCCCGGCTTGAGCTTGGATAGATCGTCGCCGATCAGCCGCGTGACTTCCTTGCGGATCGCCTCGGCCGAAGCCGGATTACCCTTGGCCCGCTCCTCGATGACGCGTTCGAGCATCGAGATGGCGAAGGTGACGCCCGCAGCCTTCAATGTCTGGAGATCGACCGGTGCAAGCAACCACGGCTTTTTCAGGTCACGCCCGTCGGGTGCCGTGTTGGCAACAATTGCTTCGAGATCGCCGATGCGTTCACCCTTGGCCGCAGCAAGCGCCTTGGCGGGATTGTCTTCTTCGCAGAGCGCGCTGATGGTCGGGAATCTCGCGGTGACATCGAACACGCCGTCGCCGCGTAGGGCGACCACGGCCGGACCATTGACCTGCGGCAGCCAGACGCGGCCGGCCAATGTTCCCCGCGTGCCATCCTCGGGGAGAAGATCCTTCACATTCAATGTCGTCATGGCCCGCGTCCTCGCTGTTTCTAAGGACCGGCCGCGCTCGAAGACGGCCGATCGCATTGGCGAAGACCAATAAACGTCTGGCGGGGGAAGTCCAGAGCGGCAACGAGGCCGCTACGCCCCTGTCCGCGCCTTGCGGGCCGCGATCTGCTGCAGCGCCCAGCGTGCGTTCTTGCGGACATCGGGATCGGGATCGTCGGCGATGACGGCCAGGAATGCCTCGCCGTCGGGATGAGCGATCTCGCCGAGCGCGGCGGCCGCCTCCTTGCGCAGGTTCGCCTGGTCATGGTTGATGCAATTGCCAATCGGGCGCACCGCGCGCTCGACCTTCATCTTGCCGAGACTGCGAATGGCCTTGAGCCGCACCTGCCAGAATTCGTCGGCGAGCGAGCCGACGAGCTGATCGGCCGCGAGCGAACCGTTGGCGTTGAGACCCAGCGTTTCCGCAGCCATCTCGCGGACCATCCAATCCGAGTCCTTCAGCGCGCGCGTGATCGTCTCTGCCGCGGGCTTCATCTGCGAGAAAGCCAACGCGCTGACTGCGGCGCGGCGGACATGGGCGTCGGGATCGTTGATCAGCGCGGTCAGCGCTGGGATCGATTCTTCCAGCTTGAGGAAGCCGATCACGCCGATCGCCTGCACGCGCACGGCGGCATCGGCGTCCTGGAGTGCTTCCAGCGCCGGCTTGAGCGTGTCCTTGCAGCGCAATTCCTTCAGCGCACGTAGCGCGCCCATGCGGACGAAGGCGTGTGCGTGCTTGACCAGCGGCAGGATGATCCCGGCGCAGGTCGGATCCTTGAACTCGGCCATGCTGTCGGCCGCCGCGGCTGCGACGATTCTCTCGGGATCGACCAGCAGCTTCACCAGCGCGCTCGCCGCCTCCGGCCCGTCGAACTCGCCGAGCGCCATCGCGACCTGCTGGCGCACGCCGCTGTCGGGATCGGCAACCAGCTTGGCGAGATGCGCGACCGCGGCGGGATCGCCGGAATGGCCGAGCGCGATGATGGCGACGCGACGCTCGGCGGGATCGGCCGCCTGCAGCCGCTCGTCAGCGTCGTCGAGGTCGTCATAGGACTCGAACGGGCCCGACATGATCACCTCAACAGATAGGGAATGTTGACGGTGACGGCACCGGTCGGGCAATCGGCTTCGCAGGGCATGCAATACCAACACTCGTCATAGGCCATGTAGGCCTTGTTGGTCATGTCGCTGATGCGCAGGACGTCCAGCGGGCACACGTCGACGCAGACGGTGCAACCCTTGTCAGCGATGCATTTGGCGTCGTCGACGACCACCGGGACCGATGTCTGATAGGATGCGAGAGGCATTTGATGTCTCCTGTTGTGTTCTGGTGCGTCAGGCCGAGGCACGGATGCGCTGCTTGTCGTACAGATCCTTCTCGTCGTCGGCGATCGGCACGACATAGGGCTCGACGGCGCGCTTCTCGCTCGTCATCTTGCCGTCGCGCTTAGACAGCAGCGTGTGGCAGAACCAGTTCTCGTTGTCCTTCTCCGGAAAATCCGTGCGCCAGTGATAGAGGCCCCAGCGGCTCTCCTCGCGATAAAGCGAGGCGTGCGCGGCCATGTCGGCGCAGTCCATGATCGACTGCACTTCGAGGGCGCGGAGCAGCTCATGCGCGTTGCGCGCGATCATGCGCTCCTGCATGTCCTCCCGCGCCTCAGCGAGGCGGCGCATCCCGAGCTCGTATTTGCGCGTGACCTTCGGCGGCTGGAGATAGTCATTGACCAGGCGCCGGGTCTTGTACTCGATCTGGTTCGGCGGAATGCCGTCCTCTCGCCTGGTCGGCGCCATCACGCGCTCACGCTCCAGTGCGACGTCGGCGGCGTCGAACTCCGCGAAGTCATGGCTGTCGGCGAACTCCATCGCGTCAATTCCAGCGACCGAGCCGTTGGTGAAGGCGCCGAGCATGTAGTTGTGCGGCACGCTCGCCATGTCGCCGGCGGCGTAGAGGCCGGGCACGGTTGTGCGCGCATTATCGTCGACGAACACGCCGGAGGCGCTGTGACCGGAGCAGAAGCCGATCTCGGAGATGTGCATCTCGATCGACTCGCTGCGGTAATCGACCCCGCGTCCCTGCTGAAACAGCCCGCGCGTCGGACGCTCCACCTTGTGCAGCGTGGACTCGATCTCGGAGATGGTGTCGGGGTGAAGATGCTTGAGCTGGAGAAACACCGGGCCCTTGCCGGACAGGAGCTCGTTGTAAAACTCCAGCATCATCTGGCCGGACCAATAGTCGCATTCGATGAAGCGCGAGCCTTCGTTGTTCGCCGTATATGCGCCGAACGGACCGGCGACATAGGCGCAGGCCGGGCCGTTATAGTCTTTGATCAGCGGGTTGATCTGGAAGCATTCGAGATTCGCGAGCGCGGCGCCGGCGTGATAGGCCATGGCGTAGCCGTCGCCGGAATTGGCCGCATTCTCGTAGGTGCCGAACATGTAGCCTGACGTCGGCAAGCCCAGGCGTCCGGCAGCGCCCATACAGAGGATCACGGCCTTGGCCTTGATGACGAGCATCTCGGCCGTGCGGGTGTTGACGCTGACGGCACCAGCGATGCGGCCATCTGCAGACTTCAGGAGCCGCGTCGCCATGTAGCGGTTGGAGATCAGGATGCGGGCCCGACGAAGTTGGCGGTACAGCGCCTTCTTCACGGTCTCGCCGTTCGGCATCGGCAGCACATAGGTGCCGATGTGGTGCACCTTCTTGACGGCGTAGTCGCCGTTCTCGTTCTTCAGGAAGCGGATGCCAAAGCTGTCCAGCTCCTCGATGATCTTGTAGCAGTTTTGAGCGTATTTATAAACCGCCTTCTGGTCGACGATGCCGTCGTTGGCGATGGTGATTTCCTTGGTGTATTGCTCCGGGGTAGCGTAACCGGGGATGACGGCGTTGTTCAGCCCGTCCATGCCCATCGAGATCGCCCCGGAGCGCTTGACGTTGGCTTTTTCGAGCAGAACGACATTGGCCTTCGGGTTCTTCAGCTTCGCCTTCAGCGCAGCCATCGGGCCAGCCGTTCCACCGCCGATCACCAGCACATCGCAGGAAACCTCCGAAAGTCCGTCGACGATCTGATCTAGTGCCATCACTTGCTCCTGGTTCGCCGATCCTCGGCGCCTTTGCGTCAGATTTGTTCAGGCGGCGTCCGGGCGATAGCAATTAGTTGTCGCCGGGATGCGATTTGCGCCTCAGCGCTCGACGAAGGCCTTTTCGATGACGAAATGACCGGGCTCGCTATGGTTGCCCTCCACGAAGCCGCGCGCGGAGAACATGGCGTGCAACTCCTCCAGCATCGCGGGGCTGCCACACAGCATGATGCGGTCGGTCTCGATATCGAGGCCGGATTGCTCGATATCGTCAAAAAGCTGGTTCGAGGCGATCAGGTCGGTGATGCGGCCGCGGTTCCGGAACGGTTCGCGGGTGACGGTCGGGTAGTAGACCAGCTTGTCGCGGATCAGCGGGCCGAAGAATTCGTGGTTGCGCAGGCCCTCGACGACGCGCTCGCCATAAGCGAGCTCGGAGACCTGGCGGCAGCCATGAGCAAGTACGATGGTCTCGTAGTTCTCGTAGACGTCGGGGTCCTTGATCAGGCTGGCGAACGGCGCCAGGCCCGTTCCAGTCGACAGCAGCAGCAGACGCTTTCCCGGAATGAGATTGCCGGTGATCAGCGTTCCCGTCGCCTTGCGGCCGACCAGGATGATGTCACCTTCCCTGATCCTCTGGAGGCGCGAGGTCAGCGGACCGTCCTGCACCTTGATCGAGAAGAATTCGAGCGCCTCCTCGTGGTTGGCGCTGGCCATGCTGTAGGCCCGCATCAACGGCTTGCCCTCGACCTCCAGACCGATCATCGCGAACTGGCCGTTCTGGAAACGAAAGCCGGGGTCGCGCGTTGCGGTGAAGCTGAACAGGGACTCGGTCCAGTGCCTGACCGACAGAACCGTTTCCTTCTGAAATGCGCTCATGCTCTCTCCTTCGCGATCGATGACGCAGAAGATTTCGGAGAGGGACGAGACCGGCAATGTGGAAGTGAAATTCCTGGTCGATTAGTTTCACATTTCGCGAGCGATGACTGAAGGCAAGGCGCCCGATCACGCCTGCGCCGGCAATTAGTTGCTATTCGTGCGCGCCTGCGCCGACATAGATAGAAGTCGGAGGTTCGTCATGACCATGACCCTGGTGGCACCTGCTGTCGCCGACTATGAAGCCAGCGCCGATCTCGCCGCGCTGCTGGTCCGCACGACACAGGACGACGCGCTCAGCGTTTCTGCCGAAACACTCCGCCTCTCCTGCAAATGCGCCCACTGCACCCGTGCCCGCTTCGACGGCCGCTTCCCCGACAGGTTTCCCGGCATCGCCATCACCGAGATCGGCGATCTCGGTTACGGGCTGAACATCTCGTTCTCGGATGGGCATGCCCGGGGGATCTACCCGAAGCCGTATCTGCTGAGCCTGGCGGGGCGGTAGGCCAACGCTGCCTTGAGGATAGTTCGACAGTGGCCACAAACTCCACTGTCATTCCCCGCGAAAGCGGGGAATCCAGTACGCCGCCGCCCCTCCGTATCCCTTTGACGCCTCTGGATTACTGGATCGCCCGCCTTCGCTGGCGATGACACCGGTGTAAGCGGCCCCACCCCATCTGGCACGGACATTGCTCCTCTTTAGAACGATTTGAACGTTCCGGAGGCAGACGATGTTGCAGGCCGCCAATGTGGTTCGTGGGCCCATTCCCCCGACAGTCCGGCCTGCCGGCAGCTCCTCGCTGCTGCTTACCGAAAACCAGCGATGGATCGGCGGGCCGCCGCCGCTGATGGACAAGCTCTCTCCACGCGAGCGGGAGCTGGTGCTCAAGCAGGGCCGCCGCAAGGTGCTCAACCGCGGCCAGACGCTGTTCAGCCAGGGCGGCAAGCATGACGGCATCTGGCTGATCGAGAGCGGCCGCATCCGGGTGTTCTACACCTCACCGCTCGGGCGCGAGATTACGCTCGCTTATTGGCATGTCGGCAATTTCGTCGGCGGGCCCGAAGTGTTCGAGGGCACCGTGCACCAATGGTCCGGCGTCGCGTCCAGCAATTGCAGCGTGGTGCACTTGCCCGGAAAGGAGTTGCGATCGCTTGCCGCAGAGATCCCGAACCTTGCGATCGGTCTCATTGAAGGCCTCACTTTCAAGGGGAAATGCTATTCGGCCCTGGCGCAGATGCTGGGAACACGCTCGATCACGCAGCGGCTTGCTCACCTGTTGCTACACCTCGTCGAGCTCTATGGCGTCGACGACGCCGACGGAACTGTGATCGCCGCAGCCTTCACCCACGCCGACATCGCCCACATGGTTGGCGCCACAAGGCAATGGGTCACGATCAGCCTGAAGCGCATGCAGGAGAAGGGAATCGTGGTGACCAAGCGGTCGCAGATCGTGATCTGCCGGGCCGACGTGCTGGAGGAGATGCGCGGTCACGCAGCTGACTAGACAAATTTGCGGCCAAGGCGAATGCACAGGCAAGCGGCTTTATAGTGCAGGACTGCCCAAGGAGTATGCAATCAGTTTTTCCCGGCAACTAATCGACTGCGATGGTCACTCCGGATTTGCCCTGCCCGCGCCCTCACCCAATCATGGCAACCACAGCACATCCAACCGAATGAGGATGAGAATGGTCCGCCATCTTCCCAAGCTCTCGATCGCGATGTCGGTGACGTCGCTGGCGCTACTCGTCACGCAACCGGCCTCGGCGGAAACCGTCACGCTCGGCATCGGAACGCAGGACACCACGACCAACACGGTGACCGCCGGCGTCGTCATCCGCAAGTTGCATCTGCTCGAGAAATATCTGCCGAAGGATGGCAAATACGCCAACATCAAGTTCGAGCTGGAGTGGCAGAACTTCACCTCCGGCCCGCCCGTCACCAATGCGATGATGGCGAACAAGCTGCAGATCGGCATGATGGGCGACTATCCGCTGATCGTGAACGGCTTCACCTTCGAGAGCAATCCGGAGAGCAAGAGCCGGCTGATCGGCATCGCCGCCTATAGCCTGTCCGGCTCCGGCAATGGCCTCGTCGTCCACAAGGACTCGCCCTACTACGAACTCGCCGATCTCAAGGGCAAGCTCGTCAGCGTCCCCTTCGGCTCCGCCGCGCACGGCATGGTTCTGAAGGCAATGCAGGACCGTGGCTATGCGTCCGACTTCTTCCAGCTCGTCAGCCAGAGCCCGGAGGTCGGCTCGACCAATCTCCAGGAGAAGAAGATCGACGCGCACGCCGACTTCGTCCCCTTCGCCGAGCTGCTGCCCTTCCGCGGCTTCGCGCGAAAGATCTTCGACGGCGTCGAGACGAACCTGCCGACCTTCCATGGCATCGTCGTCCGCACCGACTTCGCCGAGAAATATCCCGAGGTCGTCGTCGCCTACTTCAAGGCGCTGATCGCCGCCAACCAGTGGCTGCGCGACGATCCGAAGCTCGCCGCCGAAAAGATCCAGGAATGGACCGGCATCAACAAGGAAGTCGTCTACATCTTCCTCGGCCCCGGCGGCAACATGACGACTGACCCGACGATCAAGCCCGCGCTGATCGATGCGGCCGCAATTGACGTCAAGGTGCTGCAGAACCTCGGTCGCATGAAGGAATTCGATCCTAAGAAGTGGGTCGACGACAGCTACATCCGCAAGGCCTATGCCGAGATGAAGCTCGACTATGACGCGCAGCTTGCGAGCACCAGGAATTACGAGGTCTCTGGCGAAGACGCCTTCTGCAAGAAGCCGATCGCCGACCCGCGCAAGGCCGGCGAAGTCTGGGTCGACGATGCCGGGATCATGCCCTTCTCGTCCGCCAGTTGCACGCTCGGCGCCTATGCCGACTACAAGTCCAAAGGCAAGAAGATCAACGTCGCTTATGTCTTCGATACCACCCGGGGTATCAAACTGTTCGCCGACCAGGCCTTCTTCGCCGTCGGCAATGGCGATGTCGCACCGTTCCTGCTGAAGAAGGACGCCGAGGCATACGCAGCCAAGATCAGCGGCAAGGTGCTCGGCTTCGATGACGCGGTGAAAGCGGCGGTCGGCGGGGGCAAAACGTGAGCAGTCCCGCCCTCGTCAGACATCCCGAGGATAGCATGCCGGCAACAGCCATTGCAGAGGCGGGCCGCGCGCCCGCCGCCACGCCGCTCGCAACCCCCGCCTCCTACGGTACGATCGCGCTGCGCTGGTACCGGCTCAACCAGGGCCGGCTGCGCGCCACCGCGATCGGCATCGCCTCGCTGATCGCCTTCCTCCTGGTCTGGCATCTGCTCACGACCTATCGCGTCGTGTTTTTCGTGCGCTTCACCAACGTGCCCTCGCCGCTCGCGGTCTATGCGAGCTTCACCACGGCGATCCACGACCCCAAATTCCTGATGCATATCCTGCTGAGCTGCCGGCGCATCTTCATCGGCTTCTCACTCGCAGCCATCGTCGGCGTGCCGCTCGGCCTGATCATGGGGCGATTCAAGCTGGTGCATGAGCTGATCTTCCCGGTCGCTGAAGTGCTACGGCCGATCCCGGCGATCGCCTGGGTGCCGATGGCCATCATGCTGTGGCCGACCAACGAGCAGAGCATCGTCTTCATCACCTTCCTCGGCTCGTTCTTCCCGATCCTGGTCAACACGCTGCACGGCATGTCGCTGGTCGATCCGGTTCTGGTTCGCGCCGCGCAATGTCTCGGTGCACGCGAGCGGTCGATCTTCCGCGAGGTGTATTTTCCGGCCTCGCTGCCGCACATCTTCACCGGCCTGACCGTCGGCATGGGCGTCGCATGGGTGTCGCTGATCGCCGCCGAGATGATCTCCGGTCAGTACGGTATCGGCTACTTCACCTGGGAGGCGTATTCGCTGGTCCAGTATGCCGACATCGCGCTCGGCATGATCGCAATCGGCGTGCTCGGTCTCGGATCGAGCCTGCTTATCAGGGGCGCGGGCCAGTTGGTGATGCCGTGGAGGTCGACATGAGCGAGGTGCTTGCGAATACGTCGAAGGGCCACATCGAGGTCAGGAACTTCTCCCTCGCCTACGAGACGATCGAGGGACCCGTTCAGGCCGTCACCGATACGCAGATCCATGTCAAGCCCGGCGAGTTCGTCTCGATCGTCGGCCCCTCCGGCTGCGGAAAATCGACGCTGCTCAACGCGGTCGCAGGCTTCCTCAAGCCGACAACGGGCATCGTCACCGTCGATGGCGACCGCGTCAACGGCCCCAGCGCTGAACGCGGTATGGTATTCCAGCAATATTCGTTGCTCCCCTGGAAGACGGTGCGGGAGAACGTCGAGTTCGGCCTGAAGATGCGCGGCATGCCACGCTCGCAGCGCGAACGCGCCGCGCGCACGCTGCTGGGGCTCGCGGGGCTCGAGGCGTTCGAGAAGCACTATCCGGAAAAGCTGTCCGGCGGCATGAAGCAGCGCGTCGGCATCGTCCGCGCGCTCGCTACGGGACCGAAGGTCCTGCTGCTGGATGAGCCCTTCGGCGCGCTCGACGCGCAGACCCGCGTCATCATGCAGCAGATCCTCACCAACATGTGGCAGCGGCTGAAGATCTCGGTGCTGTTCGTCACGCACGATATCGACGAGGCGATCTTCCTCTCCGACCGCGTCTACTGCATGACCGCGCGGCCCGGCTCGATCAAGGCGGAGATCCCGATCCCGCTGGAGCGGCCGCGGCAGCAATCGATGATGATGTCGTCGGAGTTCCTGGCGCTGCGCCGCGGGCTGATGTCGCTGATCCGCGAGGAGAGCCTGAAGGCGATGGGCGGCGAGATCAACGACATGGGCATGCAGGGTTTGAACATCGAACTGCATGGCCATTCGCTGGCGGACGTGATTTAGGCGCCGCCGACACACTTGATTTCTCAGGGCAGGCGAAGCGTGCCCACCATCCTCACCACGAATGTGGATCCAAGCTGGGCACGACGCATTCGCGCCTTTGCCGACCGTAGGGCTGTCTTGTTCTAATCACTTGAACCAATGCACCAGCGCGAGGCTGATTCCGAGCAGCAGCAGCAGCGAGAGCGTGACGGCCGCCGTCACCCTGCCTCCGACATTGGCGAGCACGCGGACGTCGACACCTAGGCCGAGTGCGGCCATCGACACCACGGTGAGAAAACCGGTGATCTTCGTCACGGGGCCGACCACCGTCGCCGGCACGATCTCGAGCGAACGCAGGGTCGCGAGCGCGAGAAAACCGAGGATGAACCACGGAACCAGACGGAAAAAGCCGACATTGGTCTTCTTGGCATCGCTCTGCCAGCGCGAGGCAATGAGGGAAAGGCCGACGACGACGGGCCCGAGCATCAGGACGCGCATCAATTTCACCAGCGTGCCGATCTGGGTCGCGACGAGTCCGGCCGGCACCGTGGCGGCCAGAACCTGCGGCACAGCATAGACGGTGAGGCCCGCAAGGATGCCGTATTGCGTGGCCGACAATTGCAGCAGCGGGATCAGGAGCGGCAGGCCAAGCACCATCATCACGCCAAGGATGGCGGTGAAGGAGATCGAGGATGCGATCTCGTCGTTGTTGGCACCGATGATCGGCGCCACGGCAGCAATCGCCGAATTCCCGCAAATCGAGTTGCCGCAGGCGATCAGGATCGACAGGCGTGTCGACAGACCCAACAGACGGCTGAGGCCGAAGGAGACACATAGCGCGATCACGACGACGGCCGCGATCGAGACGAGGAGCGCGATGCCCGAGGCGGCGATCGCGGCGAAGCTGATCGAGGCTCCCAGCAGCATGACCGCGACCTCGAGCAGCTGTTTTGCGCTGAAGGCGATCCCGGTCTGCCACCGGGGCGCCGGCTTCCAGAAACTGCGGAGCGCCATGCCGAGCAGGATCGCCATGACGAGCGCTTCGACATAGGGATGCTCGAACATACCCAACTCGGCGCGCTCCAGCAGGGCGGAGACGCCGGCGATCAGAACGCAAAGGAGAATGCCGGGAATCAGTGCCGCAATGCGGCTTGCGGCTGTGGCCGGCTTGGCGTCGGCCGGGCTGGATGCTTGATTCTGCGACACAAACTTCTCCCTGAGGAGAAGGATTTATACGCAGCGCGGCCCGGGAGGGAAATAAGTTTTCGACATATCAGGCCAGAGGGGAGTTATATCCTCAGCCCGGACGACCAGCCTCAGAAGATCAGGCTCTTGGCGAGGGAAGCGACGCGGCTGAAGCCGTCATAGACGCCGGGCTCGAAGAACGCGGCGCGGGCAAGCACGATACCCACCACCAGCGACCAGAACAGCCCGGTGCCGGCACGCAGCAAAAGCTTCGACGTACGCGACCGCGGCTGGGTGTCCGTCGCGGACACCAATTGTTCGCCGAAGGGTTCAAATCCGGTACGTTCCATGGCTCTGGCCAATCCATCAAATTCTGATGGGAATGTCGTCGTTTCGCCCCGAAACGGCAATGGAAGTGATTGGCGTTTTTGTCCTCTCGAAGGAAAACTCCTTCCGTTCGACAACATCAGGACGATAGTTTTCTTCTTCCGGCCTATTTGGACACCGGCACCCGACTTACAGGGCCAGATAGCGGCGGCGGATCGCCTCGTTGGCCTTCAACTCGTCAATTCCGGCGGCATAGACGATCTGGCCCTTGTCGATGACGGTGGCGTGGCTCGCCAGCCCCAGGCAGAAATGCATGTTCTGCTCGGCGATCAGCACGGTCGATCCGAGCGAGCGGAGCTGCCGCAGGAGCTCGCCGATCCGCTGCACGATGATCGGCGCGAGGCCCTCGCTCGGCTCGTCCAGCAGCAGCAGCGCCGGATTGCCCATCAGCGTGCGCGCGATCGCCAGCATCTGCTGCTCGCCGCCCGAGAGGCGCCCGGCAATGCGATGACGCAGCGGTTCCAGGAGCGGAAAGACGTCGTAGATGCGCTTGATCGGCCATTCGTCCTGACCGTCCGGTCCCTTCTTCTTCCCGATGACGAGATTGTCCTCCACCGTGTGCTCCGGAAAAATCTGGCGATCCTCCGGCACGAAGCCGAGGCCGGCGCGTGCGATGGTGTGCGGCTTAAGACCGGATATCACCGTTCCGCGCAGGCTCACCCTGCCCCGCCGCGGCGGCGCCAGCCCCATGATCGCCTTCATCGTCGTCGACTTGCCGGCGCCGTTACGGCCGAGCAGCGCCATCGTCTCGCCCTGCCGCACCGCCAGGCCGACGCCGAACAGGATCTGGCTGGTGCCGTAATAGACATCGAGATCGGCGACTTCGATGACGGCGGTGCTCATGCGGCAGCTCCCGCATGCTCGGTGCCGAGATAGGCGTCGATCACGGCGCCGTTGTTGCGGATCTCGTCGGGTGTGCCAGTGGCGAGGATGCGGCCGTAGCACAGCACGACGATCTTGGGCGCGATCTTGAACACGATGTCCATGTCGTGCTCGATGAAGACGACGGTGATCTTCTGGATCTCCCAGAGCTCGCGCACCTTGTCGATCATACGCCAGCGCTCCTCCGGCCCCATGCCTGCGGTCGGCTCGTCAAGGAGCAGCACTTTCGGTTCGAGCACGAGCGCGAGCGCAATGTCGAGCAGCTTCTGGTCGCCATGCGACAGCGTCGCCGCCGTGCGATGACGCTTGCTCGCCAAACCCAGCAGCTCCATCACATGTTCGGCGCGGTCGCGCGTCTCGGTCAGCGGGAAGCGTTTGTGCAGCACCGCGGAGGAGCGCTGATCGGCGCTGACGGCGGCGAGCATCGTCTCCTGCACGGTGAGCGATTTGAAGATACTGGCAACCTGGAAGGCGCGGCCAATGCCGTGCCGCACGATCTCGGGCGGCGAGCGGCCGGCGAGATCGATGCCGTCGAGCAGAACCTGCCCCGAATCCGGGCTCAAGGCGCCGGTGATCAGGTTGAAGAAGGTGCTCTTGCCGGCGCCGTTCGGACCGATCACGGCGGTGAGCGAGCCGTCGGGGAAGTCGAGCGAGACGTCGTTGGTCGCCTTCACGCCGCCGAAGGATTTTGCGAGGTTGCGGATCTCAAGCATGGTGCGCCTCGCGCCGTTGTCTGGCACCGTCATTCCGGGATGGTCCGTCAGGACCAGACCCGGAATCTCGAGATTCCGGGTTCGCACTTCGTGCGCCCCGGAATGACTGCTCGATAGGTCCATCGCACATCGCTAGCGCTCCTCGCTCGTCTCGCGCCGATGTGCGTACCATTCGGCGACGAAATCGAGCAGGCCCTTGCGCAAACCGAGCGCGAAAAACAGGATGACGACCCCGAGCACGATGCCGTGGTATTCGGTGAACCGCGTGACAGTATCGTTGAGCAGCAGGAGCAGTACGGTGCCGACCATCGGACCGAGAAAGGTGGAGACGCCGCCGAGCATGTTGATGAAGATGCCCTCCCCCGAGATCGTCCAATAGGCGAACTCCGGATAGGCGCCCGACACGAACAGCGCCATCACCATGCCACCCATCGACGCGAACAGCGCGGCCAGCACGAACACCGTCAGCTTGGCGCGCCAGACGTCGATGCCGAGAAAGCTCGCGCGCGCGGCGTTGTCGCGGATCATGCGCAGCGTGTAGCCGAACGGCGACTGCGCGATCTGGCGCATCGCGAGCAGGCCGAGGATGAGCAGCGCGCAGCTCGTGACATAGAGATGGACATGATTGGACAGATCGATGCCGAGAAAGACGGGCCGCGGGATGCCGCCGCGCAGGCCCTGATCGCCGCCGGTGAACGAGGCCCAGGACAGGATGGTCGAGTGGATCAGCATCTGGAAGGCGAGCGTGACGAAGGCGAAATAGATCTCCTTCAGCCGCACGCAGATCGCGCCGATGATTGTCGCAAAGACCGCCGTAATGGCCAATGTCGCGACGAAAGCCACCGGAATCGGCACGCCGAGCTTCTGCATGATCAGGCCGAAGCCGTAGGCACCAAGGCCAAAGAACATGCCGTGCCCGAACGAGGTCAGGCCGGTGTAGCCGACCAGGAGGTTGAGCGAGGTCGCGAACAGACCATAGGCCGAGCAGCGAATGACGAAATCGAGCAGCGCCTTGCTGCCGGTGAAAAATGGCAGGCTCGCCAACACGGCGAAAACGATCAGCGCGATCAGCACATCGCGGTAGCGTTGCAGCACGGCACCGCTGCGCACCGGCACCAGGGTTTGCGCGCGTCCGGCCTCCAGCTCGGTCATGCCGCCTCCTTGCCGAACAGGCCGGTGGGCTTTGAGACCAGCACGATCACCATGAACAGATACATCAAGCCTTCCGTGAACAGGGGAAAACCGAGCGACCCGAAGGAACGGATCAGGCCGAGCAGCAGCGCGCCGACCAGCGCGCCCAGGATCGAGCCCATGCCGCCGATCACGGTGACGATGAAAGACTCGATCAACACCGAGAAGCCCATGCCGGGAGTGAGCGAGCGCACCGGCGCTGCGAGCGCACCGGCAAGCCCCGCCAGCATGCCGCCGAGTGCGAACACACCGCCATAGATCAGGCCGGTATTGATGCCGAGCGCCGAGACCATGCCGGGGTTATGTGCCGCTGCGCGGATCACCTTGCCGATGCGGCTGCGCGACAGGCCGATGCCGAGCACGATGGCGGCGAGAAGCGCGACACCGATCAGCAGCAGGTAGTAAGGCGGCACCACGCCGCCGGCGATGAACAGCGGCATCACCTGGAAGGCCGCCGGCATGCCCATCGCCTTGAACTCGGGCCCCCAGATGATGCGCACGACGTCGTCGAAGATCAGTACGAAGGCGTAGCAGACGAGGAGCTGCATCAAGACGTCGGCGCCATAGACGCGGCTCATGAAGACGCGCTCGAAGATCAGGCCGAGAACCGCGGTGCCGGCCGCGCCCGCGAGCATCGCCAGCGCAAAACTGCCGGTGAGCTGATAGGCCGTCATCGCGAAATAGGCGCCGAACATGTAGAAGGCGCCGTGGCTGAAATTGACCACCTTGAGCACGCCGAAGATCAGCGTCAGCCCGACGGCGACCAGGAACAGCAGCATGCCTATAATGAGGCCGCTGGTGGTTTGCGTCACCAGGCACGCGGAACTGGAGAGACAGCCGGCAAGCGCATCGATATCCACGGGAGCACTTTCATTGCGACGCGCCTGACACGGCGCGGAAAGCGAAACGACGGCGGAGACGGTCGCCCGTCCCCGCCGCTTGCGCGATCAGGTATAGCCCTTGCTCTTCTTCCACTCGGCTTCCAGCTCGAAGATGGTCTTCCAGTCCCCGGCCTTGACTTCGGGCACGTACGGCTCCTGTGGGATCGTCGTTCCCCAGCCGATGGCGTAGCCGACGAGGGTGTGATCGTCGCCGCGCATGGTCACGGTGCCGTCGGCACCGAACGGGCACTTGATCGTGAGGCCCTTCAGCACCTCGGCGATCTTCTTGCCGTCGGCCGAGTTCGCCTTCTTCGCGGCTTCTGCCATCAGCATGATTGCGGTGGCGTTCTCCCACGACCAGTTGGTCGGATATTCATTGAACTTTGCCTTGTAGGCATCGCCCCAGGCCGCATTCTCCGGCGTGGTCGGGAAGGTCTTGATGTAACGGTTGCCGGAGTGGATGCCCTTGGGCAGGTTCTTCACCACGGTGAGCGCAGTGTAGTCAGCCATATTGACCGCGAACACTTCCATCTGGCCGAACATCGCGTAGATGTTGGCCTGGTCGATATAGGAGGTGAGATCGCCGCCCCACAGGCAGGAATAGAGCGCCTGGGGTTTGGCTTGCAGGATCTTCGTCACCACCTCGGTGTAGTCAGGCTGGAACAGCTTCGGCCAGGACTCGCTGATGATCTCGACCTCGGGCGCGAAGCGCTTCAGGTACAGCGTGAACTCCGCCGTGGTGTCGCGGCCATAGGCATAATCCGGCGAGCAGGTCGCCCATTTCTTCAAGCCCTTCGCCTTGGCGATCGCCGCAGCATAGCTGCCGCCGACGATGGAGTCGTGCACGCCCTGCCGCGCGGTACGGAACGCGTTGGGAATGCGCTGCTTGGGATCGGCGGTCAGCGCCGAGGTCTCCGAATTGGTGTGAATGCAGAAGACGCCGAGATCGCGCGCGACCTCGTGCACCGCGAAGGCGCCGGAGGAGGCTTCGGCATCGATCACGAGCTCGCAGCCGTCGGTGTTGACGAGCTCGCGCGCGACGCGGGCGGCTTCCTGCGGCTGGCCCTTGGAGTCGCGGATCACCATCTCGATCTGCCGGCCGGCAAGGCCGCCGGCGGCGTTGACCTTCTCGACCTCGAGCATCACCGCATTGCGCGATGACGTGCCGAGCTGCGCGACGCGGCCCGACAGGATCGTCGGCATTCCGATCTTGATGGTCTTGGCTTGCGCACGCGCCACCCAGGGCGCGGCAACACTCATCGCACCGGCGCCCATCAGCGCCAGTGTTGAACGGCGGCTGATGCCCGGCGTGCGGGTCCTCGTCATTTTCCCCTCCCTCTTTCGGGTCGGCGTTTCCTGATCCCTGTCGGAGATCGTCTCGTCTCCGTGTCTCGAAGGATTTCAGAGGTAGGGGGGTGACGTCAAGCCAAAGATGAATTACGAGTCAGAATTCATCAGGGAAGGAAACGAGGCCAGGAATTGGCCCGAAACCAGCGCAAATGATCAATCTGTCGAGCTTCACCGCCTTTCATGCCCGACGCACGCCGGCGCGGCCCGCGCTGAAATATCGCGGCGAGGAGATTTCCTACGCGGTCCTTGATGCACGCGTCCGCAAGGTCGCCGGGTGGCTCGCCGCGCAGGGCATCGGCCCCGGCGATGTCGTGGCCGTATTGATGAAGAACAGCGCGGCGTTCCTGGAATTGGTGTTTGCCACCAGTCATCTCGGCGCAGTCTTCTTGCCGATCAACTTCCGCCTCTCGCGCGATGAGGTCGGCTACATCGTCGGCAATGCCGGCGCGCGCCTGCTGATCGTCGATGAAGAGCTGGCAGCGAATGCCGCGGGCGCGAAGAGTGTCGTGCTCGATGAAGCCGCGCAGCACAGCGTCATGCGTCTCGCGAGCAGCGCTGCACCCGCGCCGATGCATCCGCGCCAGCCATCGGACCTGATGCGGCTGATGTACACCTCGGGCACGACCGACCGCCCCAAGGGCGCGATGCTCTCTTACGATAATTTCTACTGGAAGTCCGCCGACCAGACGATCGCGCTCGGCCTTGGTGCCAAGACGCGGCTTCTCGTCGTCGGTCCGCTCTATCACGTCGGCGCGCTCGACCTGCCGGGCATCGCCGTGCTCTGGCATGGCGGCTTCATCCGCATCGAACGCAATTTCGAGCCGGAGACGGCGCTTGCGGCGATCGCCGAGGACAGGCTCAACGCCGCCTGGTTCGCGCCGGTCATGACCACGGCGATGCTCACCTGTCCCACCCGCGATCGCTACGACGTCTCCAGCCTGACATGGGCGATCGGCGGCGGCGAGAAGACGCCGGAGTTGCGGATCCGCGCCTTCTCCGAATACTTCCGCAACGCGCGCTATATCGACGCCTATGGCCTCACCGAGACCGTCGGCGGCGACACGTTCATGGAAGCCGGCCGCGAGATCGAGAAGATCGGCTCCACCGGCCGCGCCATTGCCCATGTCGAGATCGAGATCCGCGATGAGGCCGGCAAGGTACTGCCGCCGAACGTCAACGGCGAGATCTGCCTGCGCGGGCCGAAAATCACACGCGGCTACTGGAAGGATCCGGACAAGACGGCCTCGTCCTTCTTCGGCGACTGGTTCCGCAGCGGCGACGTCGGCTATCTCGACGACGAGGGCTTTCTGTACCTGACCGACCGCAAGAAGGACATGATCATCTCCGGCGGCGAGAACATCGCCTCCTCCGAGGTCGAGCGCGTCATCTACGATCTGCCCGAGGTGCGCGAGGTCGCCGTGATCGGCCTGCGCGATGCGCGCTGGGGCGAGCGGCCGGTCGCGATCGTCGCACTGGCTGACGGCGCCAGCCTCGACCTCTCTGCCCTCACCGAACATTGCCGTGCACGGCTGGCGAGCTTCAAGGTGCCGAAGCAGCTCGTCGTCCGCGACAGCCTGCCGCGCAATCCAAGCGGAAAGATCCTCAAGCGCGTGCTGCGCGCCGAGCTGGAGACGTCTGAATGACGCAAGTGAACGCCAAGGTGACGAAGCTCAACCGCGTCGAGCGCAACGCCTGGACCAAGCAGAAGATCTTCGAGGCCGCCACCAAGGTCGTGGGCAGATACGGTTATGCCGAAGCCTCGGTCGCCCGCATCACCGAACAGGCCGGCGTCGCGCAGGGCACCTTCTACAATCATTTCGAGAACCGCCAGGAATTGCTCGACCAGCTCCTGCCCAAGATCGGCCTCGACATGGTCGAATTCATCCGCGCTCGCACCGGCACGGCGGATGCGGCACGGCAGGAGATCGCGCGCTTCTCCGCCTTCTTCGACTTCATCCGCGAGGTGCCGGAATTTCTGCGCATCCTCAACGAGGCCGAGTTCTTCGCACCGACCGGGTATCAGAAGCATCTCGACAACATTTCGGTCGCCTATGTCCGCATCCTACGCCGGGCTCGTCTTGCAGGCGCGATCGAGGATTACAGCGATGAGGAATTCGAGGCGATCGTCCACATGCTGATGGGGGCGCGCGGCTATCTCAGCCGCCGCTATTCCTATTCGGAAGGCGGCGTCACCACCGTACCCGATCACGTCATCTCCGCCTATCGCAAGCTGATGACGCGCGGCCTCTTCCCTGCCCTCGGAGATCAGGACACGCCATGAACATCGAATCTCCGCACAAGCCGCTCGACCTCGCCTCGGCCATCGCCGAGGGCGATATCCGTTGCCTGCTGATGGTGCTGGTGCACATGACCGGCGACGAGAAATGGCTGGAACCGCCATACTTGCCCAAGCGCGATATCCGCCTCATCCCCGATCCCGAGGCCGGGGTTACCCGGGAGATCCAGGACGAGATCCGCGCCGCCGTGGTCAAGCTCTTCGCCGACGGCACACCAAAGCCCGTCATCACCGACCCCGGCGAGGAATTGCTGCTGAGAATGATGCGCGCCTGCCTCGGCGAGAATGTCGCGCCGGAATATGCGCCCCTGATGCGCGAAGAGATGGGCTTCGTGGCGCGCGAGGCACGCTGGACGGCGCGCCCTTCCGACGAGAAGCTTGCGGACCAGCACGTGCTGATCGTCGGCGCCGGCGTCTGCGCCATCGCGCTCGGCGTGGCGCTCGGCCATCTCGGCATCCCCTACACCATCGTCGAGAAGAACGAAGAACTCGGCGGCACCTGGTGGATCAACCGCTATCCCGGCTGCGGCGTCGATACGCCGAACCACTCCTATTCGTATTCGTTCGGATCGCGCAATGCCTGGACGCGCTACTTCTGCCAGCGCGAGGAGCTGCTCGGCTATTTGCTGAAGGTCGCCGACGAATACGGCATCCGCAAGCATCTGCGCGTCAACACCGAGCTGACCTCGTCGCGCTGGGACGAAGGCAGGAAACGGTGGATTTCGACGCTGAAGACCGTGAACGGCGAAGAGACTTTCGAGTCCACCGCGCTCGTCAGTGCCATCGGCCAGCTCAACGATCCCTCCCGCGCCCGCTTCGAAGGCGAGGACAACTTCAAGGGAACGATCCTGCATTCGGCCGTGTGGTCCGATGACATCAGCGTCGAGGGCAAGCACGTCGCGGTGATCGGCACCGGTGCCACTTCGATGCAGCTCGTGCCCGCGATTGCCGGCCGCGCAGCCTCGGTCACGGTCTACCAGCGCAGCGCGCAATGGGCTCGCCCGGTGAAGGGCTATGCCGACCCGATCAGCGAGGGCGCGCGCTGGCTGCTGGCGCATCTGCCGTTCTATGTGCAGTGGTACCGCTTCAACATGTTCTGGCGCTACGGCGATGGCCTCCTGCCCTTCCTGCGCAAGGACCCGGCCTGGCCGCATCCCGAGCGTGCCGTCAACAAGGGCAACGACCGGCACCGCCAGGAGCTGACGGACTTCATCCTGTCGGAGCTGCAGGGACGCCCCGACCTGATCGAGAAATGCGTGCCGACCTATCCGCCCTATGGCAAGCGGATTTTGCTCGACAACAACTGGTTCAAGACATTGAGGCAGCCGAACGTGGAGCTGGTGACCGACACGATCGATCATTTCGACGCAGGCGGCATTGTCACCACCGATGGCAAGCAACGTCCCGCCGACATCATCGTGGTCGCTACCGGCTTCAAGGTCACCGAGATGGCGGCGCGCCTCAACATCAGCGGACGCGGGGGCACGAATCTGCGTGAAGCCTGGGCCAACGACAATCCGACCGCGTTCCTCGGCCTCACCGTGCCGGGCTTTCCGAACTTCTTCTGCATGCTCGGCCCGAACTCAGGACCGGCCCATGGCGGCAGCGTCATCTTCCAGTCGGAATGCCAGAGCCGCTACATCTCGGCGTGTCTCGTCGACATGATCGAACGAGACGTCGCCGCGATCGATGTCCGCCAGGACGTGCTCGACGAGTATGTCCGCAGAGTCGATGCCGAGCACGAGGCGATGATCTGGACCCATCCGGGCATGAGCACCTACTACCGCAACAGCAGTGGCCGCGTGTTCTCGGCGATGCCGTGGCGGTTCGTGGATTATTGGCGCATGACCCACGATCCGGATCTGCGGCAGTACAGGCTGACGAAGTGATAAGTCGCCACTGCGATCCTATCAGGCCGCCAAGCCACTTTCCACCGGAGCGAACTCCATCCCGAGGCTCTCTGCCACCGCCTTGTTCGTAATCCGGCCGCGATGCACGTTCAGGCCGTTACGCAAATGCGGGTTCTCCAGCACCGCCGCGAACCCCTTGCTCGCGAGCATCAGTCCGAACGGCAGCGTCGCGTTGTTCAGGGCCTGACTCGAGGTCACCGGCACCGCGCCCGGCATGTTGGCGACGCAATAATGCACGACCCCGTCGACCTCGTAGGTCGGCTCGGCGTGCGTGGTCGGATGAGAGGTCTCGAAGCAACCGCCCTGGTCGATCGCGACGTCGACCAGCACGGCCCCCGGCCGCATCGATTTCAGCATGGCGCGCGTGACGAGCTTCGGCGCACTGGCGCCCGGCACCAGCACGGCACCGATCACGACGTCGGCCGCGAACACCTCGTCCTCGACCGATTCAATGGTCGAGAAACGGGTGCGCACGCGTCCGGCAAAGAGATCATCCAGTTCGCGCAGGCGCGGAATCGAGCGGTCGATCACGGTGACTTCGGCACCGAGGCCGGCGGCCATGCGCGCAGCCTGGGTTCCGACCACGCCGCCGCCGAGCACGACGACGCGCGCCGGCTGCACGCCCGGCACGCCGCCCAGCAGCAAGCCGCGCCCGCCGGCCGAGCGCTTGAGCGCGGCGCCGGCGGCCTCGATGGCGAGGCGGCCGGCGACTTCGCTCATCGGGGCGAGCAGCGGGAGGTGACCGCTCGCATCCGTGACGGTCTCATAGGCGATCGCGGTGCAGCCGGAATCGATCAGGCCCTTGGCCTGCTCCGGATCCGGCGCAAGATGAAGATAAGTAAACAGGATCTGGCCCTCGCGGAGCTGGACCCATTCGCTCTTCTGCGGCTCCTTGACCTTCACGATCATCTCGGACTTGGCAAAGATCTCGCGCGCGGTCTCGGCAATGGACGCCCCTGCCCGCCGATACACCTCGTCGGACGCGCCGATGCCACTTCCGGCGCCGGTCTCGACCGTCACCTGGTGCCCGGCGGCGACATACTCGCGGACGGCTCCCGGGGTGAGCCCGACGCGATATTCCTGCACCTTGATCTCCTTGGGCACACCGACGCGCATCCCGAGCTCCCTTGCCAACGCACTGATTCCGTTCGTTCATCGTAGCGACGGCGCCCGTTTGGTTTCGTGCAAATATCCGCTAGGTTCGGCACGCTCGCGCCGGTTTCCGGCGCAGAAGTGCCCTTTCACGCTGGAAACGAAACCTTGGCCCTCGACCGGAAAGACCTCGCGATCCTCGCGGAACTCACGACCAATGCGCGAGCCAGCCACACCGAGCTTGCCAACAAGATCGGCCTGTCGAGCACGGCGCTGGCGCGGCGACAGAAGGCGCTGGAGGACGACGGCTACATCCAGGGCTACCAGGCCACGCTCGACCTCGCCCAGTTCGGCCTCACCACCACTGTGCTGGTTCGCATCGCGCTGGAGAGCCAGAGCGACGATGCGCTGAAGGCGTTCGAGGCGGAGGTGGTGAAATGCCCCTCGGTCGTGCGCTGCTTCCTGATGTCGGGCACCGACGACTACATCCTGATCGTGCTCGCCCGCGACATCCAGGATTTCGAGCGGATCCACCGCACCGAGCTCTCCCGCCTGCCCCGCGTCGCGCGCGTGCAATCGAGCTTCGCACTGCGCGAGATCGTCAACCGCGCGGTGCCGACTGTCGTGTTCGGGGAGACGAAGCGCTGACCTCGTCCGTCCCAACCGGAGAACCGGTCGGGAACCAAGCAGCCCGTCATCCGTTGGGCGCTATTGGCCAGCGCCGGCAATGCATCCTCGCGTCACAGCCACGATTGCCCGGCTCGGCCTTTCCGCAGGGAACAGACCATGGCCGACATCGCGGATCAGACCCCCGAACGCATTCCGATCAACCTCGTCGTCAATGGCGCAAGGCGCACATTCGAGGTCGCGCCGTGGACCACGCTCCTGGATGCCCTGCGTGACCGCCTGGAGTTGACCGGCACCAAGAAAGGCTGTGATCACGGCCAATGCGGCGCCTGCACCGTGCTGATCGACGGAAGACGGGTCAATTCCTGCCTGGCCCTCGCTGTCATGAAAGATGGCGCTGAGATCACGACGATCGAAGGCCTTGCCAAGGACGGCGCGCTGCATCCCCTGCAACAGGCCTTCATCGACCATGACGCCTTTCAGTGCGGCTATTGTACGCCGGGACAGATTTGCTCGGCGGCCGGCCTGCTGGCCGAAGGCCGTGCGCGGGATGCCGACGAGATCCGGGAGCTGATGAGCGGAAATCTCTGCCGGTGCGGCGCCTACCCCAACATCGTGGCTGCGATCGAACAGGCAATGAGCCGGTCATGAACAACTTCCAATATTCCCGCGCAAGCGACGTTGCCGACGCCATTCGCCTGCTCGCCGCCGATCCAGGCGCGAAGCTGATCGCCGGCGGCACCAACCTGATCGACCTGATGAAAGAGAACGTCGAACGGCCCTCCCGGCTGATCGACATCTCCCGCCTGCCGCTCCGCGACATCGAGGAGACTGCCGACGGCGGCCTGCGCATCGGCGCCTTGGTGCCGAATTCGGATCTCGCCTATCATCCGCTGATCGAGCAGCGCTATCCCCTGCTCGCCAGCGCCATCCTGGCAGGTGCCTCCGCGCAACTGCGCAACATGGCCTCGGTCGGCGGAAATCTGATGCAACGAACGCGCTGCGCCTATTTCTATGACACGACGACGCCTTGCAACAAGCGAAGTCCCGGTACGGGCTGCTCGGCACGCGATGGCCTCAACCGGAACCATGCGATCCTCGGCACCAGCACGGCCTGCATCGCGACCAATCCCTCCGACATGAGCGTGGCGCTGGCGGCACTCGGTGCGCTCGTCCACATTGCAGGCCGCACCGGCGAGCGCACCATCGCGCTGACCGATTTCCATCGGCTGCCGGGCGATACGCCTCATGTCGACACGAATCTCGGCAGCGGCGAGATCATCACCGCAATCGAGCTGCCGCCGCAGGGTTTTGCCCGGAACTACAGCTACCTGAAGATCCGCGACCGGCTGTCCTACGCCTTCGCCCTGGTCTCGGTCGCAGCCGCGTTCGAGCTGGAAGGCAACGCGATCAGCGAAGCGCGCCTGGCGCTCGGCGGCGTTGCTCACAAGCCCTGGCGAAGTCCCGAAGCCGAAGCGGCACTGCGCGGCCAGGCGGCAACACCGGATCATTTCGGGCGCGCCGCCGACCTGCTGCTGCAGGGAGCAACCGCTCGCTCGCACAACGGATTCAAGATCGAGCTCGCGCGCCGAGCCGTCGTGCGGGCGCTGATCCAGGCCACAAACGCCACACCGCAATCCCAAGCTCACAAGAAGATCGCATGAGGGCCCGATGAACGCCTATGTCGGAACACCAACGTCGCGCGTCGACGGCCGGGCCAAGGTCACTGGAGCCGCGAAATATGCCGGCGAGTTCACCGCCGAGGGCCTGGTCCATGGTTTCGTGGTGGAGGCCACCATACCCCGCGGTCGTATCGTGCGGCTCGACACCGGCGAGGCGCTGAAGGTGGCCGGAGTGCTCGACGTGCTCACGCACACCAATCGTCCTTCCCTCGCCGACAAGGACGAGGCCTGGAAGGACGAGGTGGCCCCGGAAGGTTCGCCGTTCCGGCCGCTATATGACGACTTGATCAGGTTCAACGGGCAGCCGATTGCTCTCGTTGTTGCCGAAGAATGGGAGACCGCGAAGTTCGCCGCAACACTGGTGCGGATCGACTACGAGCAGGATGGGTTTGCAACCGATCTCGAGGCCGAGCGCGGCAGTGCCCGCGAGATGGACAAGCCGCACAAGCCCCGCGGCGACGCGAAAGCAGCGCTTGCGGCCGCACCCCTGCGGCACGAGGCGGACTACCTCATTCCGACCGAGCATCATAATCCGATGGAGCTCTATGCGACGACGACGGTCTGGGAAAGCGACGGCAAGCTGACAGTCTACGACAAGACCCAAGGCGTTCAGAACGTTCAAAAGTTCCTCTGCGGCGTGTTCGACAAGAAGCCGGAGGAGATCCGCGTGCTTTCGCCCTATGTCGGCGGCGCATTCGGTTCCGGCCTGCGGCCGCAATACCAGGTCGTGCTGGCGACAATGGCCGCGCTCGCGCTCGAGCGCTCCGTCCGCGTCGTGCTGACGCGGCAGCAGATGTATGGGCTGGGCTATCGGCCCATGACCATCGAGCATGTCGCGCTCGGGGCAAGGCCCGACGGCACGCTTGATGCCGTCAGCCACGAAGCCATTGCCGTGACCTCGCGCTACGAGGATTTTTCGCGCAATGACGCCGGCTGGGCCGAACAGCTCTACAAGAGCCCCAACAGCCACTTTTCCCACAAGCTGGTCGACCTCGACGTTTCGACGCCCTGCGACATGCGCGCGCCGGGCGCGGCAACGGGCGTCTTGGCGCTCGAATGCGCCATGGACGAACTGGCCGTCGCGCTGAAGCTCGATCCGATCGAGCTGCGCCTGAAGTGCTACTCGGATCGCGACCAAAGCGAAGACCTCCCCTACACCAGCAAGCAGTTGCGCGAATGCTACGCCCGCGGCGCGGAAGCCTTCGGCTGGGCCCGGCGCAACCCCGCGCCGCGCTCCATGCGCGACGGCAAGGAACTGGTCGGCTGGGGCATGGCGACGGGGGTGTGGGAGGCGCTGCAGATGCCGGTCGCCGTCCGGATCGTGCTGACCGCCAACGGCCATGCCGAGGTCTCCTGCGCCGCGTCCGATATCGGCACCGGCACGTACACCATCGTGGCGCAAGTGGCGGCCGATGCTCTCGGGCTGCCGATCGAGAACATCAGCGTCAGGCTCGCCGACTCGACCTTGCCGCAAGCCCCCGTCGAGGGCGGCTCCTGGATGGCGGCGTCCAGCGCGCATGCCGTATTGGGAGCGGCCGAAGACATTCGCCAGGAGCTCGCACGTCTTGCAAAGGCAATGCCGGGCTCGCCGCTCGCCAACCTCGACGCCGCCGACGCGACCCTGGTCGACGGCATGATCGCCAGCGACGGCAAGGACGGGGCTGCCGTCTCGATTGCGGACGTCATGCGCCACAGCGGGCGCGAGCGGATCGAAAAGGAGAAGCTCAACCAGTTCGCGGAGGACAAATCGCATGCCCGCAACACGCATTCGGCGGTTTTCGCAGAAGTGAAGGTCGACGAAGAGCTGGCTGTCATCCGCGTCACGCGGGTCGTGAGTGCAGTCGCGGCAGGCCGCATCCTGAACACCAAGACGGGCCGCAGTCAGATCATGGGCAGCGTGGTCTGGGGGATCGGGATGGCGCTGCACGAGGAGACGGTGATGGATCACCGCTTCGGCCGCATCATGAACGCTGACATCGCCGAGTACCACATTCCCGTGAACGCCGACATTCACGACATCGACGTCATTTTCGTCGATGAGCCCGACAGCCGGATCAACCGGATGGGCATCAAGGGTCTCGGCGAGATCGGCATCGTCGGCGTGCCTGCGGCGATTGCAAACGCCGTCTATCATGCCACTGGCAAGCGCATCCGCCGCTTCCCGATCACGCTGGACAAGCTGCTGGACTGAGGGCCGCAAACACGCGAACATTCCCGCGGCACTCGGGCGTGTCATCCAACTGTCATCGAATGTGCCGAGAGCTGTGTCTCTGCCACATTCGGGACCCGACATGGACTATTTCAAGCGCTTCAACTTCCTGTTCGCAGCACCAATGTTCGACGCCGACGACCTCGAAGGCGTCCGCTTCAACCAGATCATCGAGGAGATCCAGCGCTCCGGATTCGAGGTGGTCCGGGCCCGCAAGCTGGAGGATGCCGAGATGGCCGTGCAGACCGATGCGGCGATCGGCTGCATGGTGGTCGACTGGGGCAAGAAGGGTCTCGAGGGCAAGACCTCGGCGCTGATCAATCTGATGCGCCGCCGGGGCCTCGACTTCCCCATCATCCTGCTGATCCGTCGCAAGCGGTTCGAGGATCTGCCTGTCGAGGTGCTCGATTTCATCGACGGCTATGTCTTTCTGTCCGAGGAGACACCGCCCTTCATCGCCAAGAACCTGATCAGCCGTCTCAAGCAATATGCTGAGACGCTGAAGACCCCGTTCTTCGGCGCGCTGGTCGACTACGCCGAGGAAGGCAACCAGCTCTGGACCTGTCCAGGCCATAACGGCGGCGTGTTCTACAACCGCAGCCCGATCGGGCGCGTGTTCGTCGAGCATCTCGGCGAATCCGTGTTCCGTGACGACCTCGACAATTCCGTGCTCGATCTCGGCGACCTCCTCACCCATGAAGGCCCGGCGCTGAAGGCGCAGAAGGAAGCGGCCCAGATCTTCGGCGCCGAAAAGACCTATTTCGTGCTCAATGGCACCTCGACGTCGAACAAGGTTGCGCTCGGCGCCCTCGTCACCGACGGTGACCTCGTCCTGTTCGACCGCAACAACCACAAGGCCGCCCATCACGGCGCTCTGATAATCAGCGGCGGCGTCCCCATCTACGTCCCGACCGTCCGCAATGCCTGGGGCCTGATCGGCCCGATGCGCTGGGACATGCTCGACGAGAAGGCCTTGCGCGAGGCCATCCGCAACCATCCGCTGGTCGGGGACCGCGACGCCTGGCGCAAGGAGCGTCCTTTCCGCGTCGCCGTGGTCGAGCAGTGCACCTATGACGGCTCGATCCACAGCGCCGAGATGATCCTGAAGCGTATCGGCCACCTCTGCGAATACATCCTGTTCGACGAGGCCTGGGCCGGCTTCATGAAATTCCATCCGCTCTATGCCGGCCGCTTCGCCATGGGCCTGGCCAATCTCCCTCCTGAGGCGCCCGGCATCGTCGCGACGCAGTCGACCCACAAGCAGCTGGCGAGCTTCTCGCAGGCCTCGCAGATCCACATCAAGGATCGTCACATCCGCGGCCAGAAGCGGCGCGTCGAGCACCGCCGCTTCAACGAAAGCTTCATGCAGCACGCATCGACGTCCCCCTTCTATCCGCTGTTCGCCTCGCTCGACGTCGGTGCGCAGATGATGAAGGGTCGATCCGGCGAAGTGCTGTGGGACGACACGATCCGGCTCGGCATCGAGTTGCGCAAGAAGATCCGGGCGATGCGCCGGGAGTTCGAGGAGAAGGAGCAAAATCCGGAGCGGCGCTGGTTCTTCGAGCCCTTCGTTCCCGATCGGGTCGCCATTCCCGATGTCAGCCGCCCCGGCGCCGCGCACAACGTCGCCTGGGAGACGCTCTCCACCGACGAGCTCGCGACCAATCCCGCGCTGTGGCAGCTTTCTCCGGACACCAACTGGCACGGCTTTCCCGATCTCGCGGAAGGCTTTGCCATGACCGATCCGAACAAGCTGACCTTGCTCACCCCCGGATTCGATCGTGCGACCGGCGCCTATGCCGAGCACGGCATCCCCGCACCGGTGGTCGCGCAATATCTGCGCGAGAACCGCATCGTCCCCGAGAAGAACGACCTCAACTCCCTGCTCTTCCTGCTCACGCCCGGCGTCGAGGCGAGCAAGGCCGGCACACTGATCTCCGGCCTCGTCGCGTTCAAGAGGCTGCATGACGACAATGCGCTGCTGGCCGATGCGATCCCGGAATTCCATCAGCGGCGGCGGGCGCGCTACGCAGGCGTGCGTCTGCGCGATCTCTGCGGCGAGATGCACCGCTTCTTCCGCGCCGCCGACGTCAGTGCGCTCCAGGCTCGGCAGTTCATGCCCGAGCACATGCCCGAAATCGCGATGTCGCCCCGCGATGCCGCGCGCTATCTGTTCCGCAACGATGTCGACTATCTGCCGATCGAGGCGATCGCCGGCCGCATCGCCACCACACCCTTCGTGGTCTATCCGCCCCGGCATCGCCACCATCGTGCCCGGCGAGCGGCTGACGGAGCGGGCCAAACCCATGATCGATTATCTCAAGATGTTCGAGACCTGCTTCAACACGTTCCCGGGCTTCGACGTCGAGATCCAGGGGGTCTACAAGGAGGTCGCTGCGAACGGGCGCATCGGGCTCTACACTTACGTGGTCGCCGAGTAGCGCCGATGAACGAAACAGCTGCGCGCGCGAGTGACGAGCCAGTTCTGGTCAGGCCGTCACGCGAAAGCGATGTCGAAGCGATGCTGGCGATCTATCGACATCACGTCCGCAACGGTGTGCCGCGCGACGTCGAGGGAACCGGTGCGCCGGAGCCGGATGATCTGCGCGAGCGGCGCAAGAACCTGAAGCAGACCCGTCTGCCGCATCTGGTGGCGACCTATCGCGGCGAGGTCGTCGGCTATGCCTATGCCGTGCTGTTCCGCAAGCGTCCCGCCTATCGGTACACGGCCAAGCACTCGATCTACGTCCACCACGCCCATCTCGGCCGCGGAGTCGGACGGCTGTTGCTCCAGGAATTGATCGATGCCTGTGCGGCGGCCGGCTTCCGCCAGATGATCGGCTATATCGATGCCGACAACGCGCCCTCGCTGACATTGCACGAAAAATTCGGCTTCGTGCGCGCCGGCCTGCTTTGCGGCGTCGCCTATCGCCACGGCCGCTGGTCCGATACGGTGATGGTGCAGCGATCGCTCGGCGCCGGGACGACAACACCTCCGCCTATCATGACGCCGGGCCGGTAGGCCTTACGACGGAAAGTCGGCCGGTCTCACATGGATGCGGTCGGCATGCAACGACCAGTCATGCAATGCCTGTTCCTTGCAGAATCTAGCTTTCGCCCGCTCCTTGGCCTCATTCTCGTCGGCGGCATCGATCTCGAGCGTACCTTGACACACCTCGCTCTGTCGGCCGTATTCGCCGAGCACGTTCTTCATGAACCTGACGACATAGATAGACATGGGACCTCCTGCTGCCCTCGCAGCACTCTAATCCCATTTAGGGCGGAGCGGGGAAGGAGATTTTGACGCGGATCAAGGCGGAACGGACAATCCATTGCGGAACCTGCCGGCCGGGGAGAAGCCGGAATTCCGGCCGCCCCCATGAGGGTCTTGCCTTGCACCTCGTCTCCGACACCGAAGTCACGAAAGTCCCGACGTTTCCGATCCACATGCCGCGCCGGAGGAGGCCCATCGCCGGTCTACCCGAACTTGGTGCCGAGCTGCTTGAACACGGCCTCGCACGTCATGAGGTCGAGCTGGCCACCGCCCGCGTTCCTGTGCCCTGGCGCCTCGCCGATAAAGGCGGACGAGCGAAGGCAGGCGGGAGAGAGCCGACATCAGCCATCACGTCGTGATGTCGAGCAGCGACTCCGTCGTCTCCGAGTAGGCCTGAATGACCTTCGCATTGGCGATGAAGCTGTACTTTGCGGCCGCCAGCTCAACGAATTCGCGGGTGATATCGACATTCGGCGCCGCGACCAGGCCGTCCTGGTTTGCGAAGGGGGCGCCCGGGTCGGATTGTGCGATATAGCTCGGCGAAACCATCGACACGGCCGCTTTCGTACCGCCTGGCATCGCGCCACTCGATTGGTCGACCTGATCGACGCGCAACGGCACATAAGCCGCGGGATAAGTCGAACTCGTGCTCGAGCTGGCTGCATCGGCCGACGTGCCCGATCCGCCTGATGCTGGCAGCGGGCCAGTCGTGCGGACGTTGGCGATATTGCTCGCGGCCACGTTCACGCGCAAACTTGCCGCAGAAAGTCCGGAGGTCGCGATCGAAAAGATGCTCATGGACTTTCAACTACAGGACAAGTGATACGCGTTCACTTACCCGATCGATAAGATGCGGCGCGTTGGCTTTCAATCGTGGTAACCAACGATCGGAGCACAATCCAACCTGGCGCGGCCGGCCCCTTACCCGGGCGTCACGCCAAACGCCTGCTTGAAGCGCTCCGCATAGCGCGGCCAGACGTCGGGATTGATCATGCGCGGCGGGCGCTTGCCGTCGAGCACATCCAGCACCTGCTCGGCGGCGATGCGGCCCATGTTCTGGCGCGCCTCGATGGTGACGCCTGCCGTGTGCGGGCTCGCCAGCACGTTGTCGAACTGGAGCAGCGGATGCTCCGGCGGCGGCGGCTCCTTGGACCAGACGTCGAGGCCGGCACCCGCAATGCGCTTGTCGCGCAGTGCCTGAAGCAACGCGTCCTCGTCGTGGATGAACCCGCGCGCAGTGGTGATGAAATAGGCATGCGGCTGCATCAGCGCGAATTCACGCACGCTGATCATGTTCCGGCTGCCCTTGTTCAGCGGGCAGGAGATCGAGACGAAATCGGCGCGGCGCAGGAGTTCGTCGAGCTCGACCTTCACCCCGCCCCGCTCCGCCATCACCTCGGCCGACAAATACGGGTCGTAGGCCAGCACCGTCATGCCGAGCAGGCCCTTGCACAGGGCGGCGATGCGCCGGCCGACATTGCCGAGGCCGATGATGCCGACGGTCTTGCCCTCGACCTCGTTGCCGACGAGTTCGTTGCGGTTGACGTCGCGCTCGCGGCGCAGGCGGCGATCCGACTGGATGATGCGCTTGGACAACGTCAACATCATCGCCAGCGCATGTTCGGCAACCGAATGGGCATTGCCGCCGGACTGGTTGACGACCAGCACCCCCGCGTCCGTGCAGGCCTCGACGTCAACAGGGTCGAAGCCCGCGCCATTGCTGGAGACCAGCAGCAATTTCGGCGTCCGCTTCAGAAAGGCGGCGTCGACGTGGAAATGCGGCGCCAGTTCGTCGCGGGCCGCGCCGATCTGGTAGACATGGGCCGCGCTCAGGATCGGCGCATAGAAATCTTCAGGGCTCTCGTTCTCGATGCGATCGAGCCGGACGTCGGGTCGCGCCTTCAGAATGTCGATGTAGATCGGATTGGCGAGGTATTTGACGTAGAAGACGCGCTTGTTGTTGACGGACATCAGGACCCTTCCGGCTCGCTCGCGAGGGAGCTCGACAAGGTCGGCGCGACGCGCTGCCTCCGGTGCTTCCTCCCGTTTCTCCATTGCCGCACTTATGACATGGCGGAGCCGGCCACGGCAGGCCTTCTGGCGCAGATCACGGTGCCGGCGGGGACATGTTGACAATCCCACTGCCTGCGTCAAGTTCGGCGGGCCGCCGCGACGGCCAGAAAGAAGCAGGCGCGGCTGAAGGGAGAACGCAATGGCGATTGCGGAACAACGGACCTCGCCCCAGGCGGCTCAAGGCTCCGGCGAAGGAAGCTGGCACGGCATCGTCCTGCAAACGTTGAAGCGGAACGAGATCAGCCTCATCCCCTACGTGCCCGACCGCGTGCTGACGCCGCTGATCAAGAACCTGCACGCCGATCCCTTCTTCACCACCTTTGCCACCGCCCGCGAGGAGGAAGCGGTTGGCATCGTCTCCGGCGCCTGGATGGGCGGACGGCGCGGCGCGGTGCTGATGCAGACCTCCGGCTTTGCCACGCTGGCCAACGTGCTGGCCTCGCTCGCGGTGCCCTACCAGATCCCGCTGATCATGTTCGTATCCGAGCGCGGCACGCTCGGCGAGTTCAACTACGGCCAGTCGCTGGTCTGCCGGACCATGCGCCCGGTGCTCGATTCACTGGCGCTGGAGCACCACACCATCACCCGGCTCGACGAGCTCGAATTCATCACGGACCGCTCGATCAAGCAGGCCGTCACCACGCAGGCGCCGGTGGCGCTGATCCTCAACCCGCTGCTAACGGGCGGCAAGGTCTTCGACAAGTGAGGCCGGTCATGAACACGCGCAACACCAAGGTCATGAACCGCTTCGACGTCACCTCGCGCCTCGTCGCGAAGCTCAAGCACGAGGAAGCCGTGATCGGCGGCATCGGCAACACCAATTTCGATCTCTGGGCCGCCGGCCACCGCCCGCAGAATTTCTACATGCTGGGCAGCATGGGGCTCGCCTTTCCGATCGCGCTCGGGGTGGCGCTGGCGCAGCCCGGTCGCCGCGTCTTCGCACTCGAAGGCGACGGCTCGCTGCTGATGCAGCTCGGCGCGCTGTCGACCATCGCAGCCCTGAAGCCGAAAAACCTGACGATGATCGTGATGGACAACGGCGTCTATCAAATCACCGGCGCGCAGCCGACACCGGCAGCTGGTGTCGCCGACATCGTCGCCATCGCCATCGGCTCCGGCCTCGCCAACAGCGCCTGGGCCGTGGACGAGGAGGACTTCGAGCGGCTGGTCGACGATGCGATGGCAGCAACCGAGCCGGGCCTGATCGCAGTCCGGATCGACGACAAGCCGGGCGTGGGCACCACCCGCCGCGACCCCGTGCAGATCCGGGAACGCTTCATGCACGGCCTCGGCGTGCGCGAGCCACTTTAACATTTTGTCATTAACTACACGGCGATCTGATGCCGACCTCGCGACAACCCCGCCAGATCCGTGCTAAGCGACCCGGATGTCCTTTTTCATACGTAGCATTGCCTGGCTGCTCGCGGCCGCCGTCACTTTCGCCACCCTCGGTCCCCCCGGCCTGCGGCCCCATTCCGACCTCGGCCAGGACGGCGAGCATGCGCTCGCCTTCATCCTGGTGGGACTGGCGTTCGGCCTCGCCTATCGGCGACGACGTCTGCTGGTCGCAGCCGCCGCGGTCGTGCTGATTGGCGTGCTCGAGCTGATGCAATTTTGGGCACCCGGCCGCCATGCGCGGCTGGAGGATTTTCTGGTCGATGCCGCCACCGCCTGCCTCGGCTTTGCGCTCGCCGCCGCGGCCGAATGGCTGCTCGCGCGCTTTCGCACCAGCGCTGCCGTGACAAGCGAAGGCCCCGCGGAGTGAGACTCCGCAGGGCCTGTCTTGTCAGCGCCTCGGTTTGCCGCCGATCAGTCGATGATCTTGACGACGCGGCGGGTGCGCGGCTCGACGATCACGCGTCGATCGTTCACGACCGCATAGCGATACTCGGTGTAGTTCGGCACCGGACGGAGCACAACGCTGGGCGGCAGCGGCTCGCCGACGACAACGCGCTCCTCCACGACGACCGAATCGCTTCGCGGGATTCCGCCGAGCACCGCATTCGGAATTTCGAGGCCGGCGCCAACAGCTGCACCCACGGTGCCGCCAACCATTGCGCCGATCGGTCCGCCGATGTCGCCACCTGCACGCGCGCCGTCCCTGGCGCCTTGTTCGGTCGTTGACTGGGCGAAGGCTGCGCTCGACGCCAGCAGCGAGGCGGCGGCGAACGTAATCGCAAGACGGGTTTTCATGTGCTTATCACTCCAGTGATTGTCCTGCGCCTTCAACCGCGGGGCGGAGGCATTGTTCCGGTTCCCTGCGGCGAAGAAGCGCCCAAATCCGGGGACCGTTACGCCGTAACACATCAGGCTGCGGCGATCTCGTGCCCCGCCATCAGTTCCAGCGCCCGCACCATCGCCGAATGATCCCACGCCTTGCCGCCATGCGCCGTGCAGGACGAGAACAGTTGCTGCGCCACTGCCGTGCTCGGCAGCGACAAGCCGAGCGAGCGAGCGCCTTCGAGCGCGAGGTTGAGATCCTTCTGGTGCAGCTCGATGCGGAAGCCCGGATCGAAATTGCGCTTCACCATGCGCTCGCCATGTACTTCGAGAATCCGCGACGAGGCGAAGCCGCCCATCAGCGCCTTGCGCACCAACGCTGGGTTCGCGCCGGCCTTGGATGCGAACAGAAGCGCTTCGCTCACGGCCTCGATCGTCAGTGCGACGATGATCTGGTTGGCGACCTTCGTCGTCTGCCCGTCGCCATTGGCACCGACATGCGTGACATTCTTGCCCATCCTGTCGAAGATCGGCTTCATGGTGCCAAAGGCCCGCTCGGGCCCGCCGACCATGATGGTGAGGCTCGCAGCTTTCGCTCCGACCTCCCCGCCCGACACCGGCGCGTCGAGATAGTCCGCCCCGAGCGCCTCGATCTTCGCCGCAAACTCCTTCGTCGCCAACGGCGAGATCGAGCTCATGTCTACCACGATCTTGCCCTTGGAGATGCTGCTCGCGACCCCGTCCTTGCCGAACAGCACGGCTTCGACATGCGGCGTATCCGGCACCATGATGATGACCGCATCCGCCTCCTTCGCCACCTCTTTGCCGGAGTTGCAGGCAATGCCGCCGGCCGCGATCAGCTCCGGCGCCACAGGCCCAACGTCATGCAGGAAAACGCGATGGCCCGCGGCCAGGAGATGGCCGGCCATCGGCCGTCCCATGGTCCCAAGTCCGATGAAGCCGATGTCGATCATGTCAAGCTTTCCTCAGTTGCATATGCAAGATTCATCCGTTGGCTCGGTACACCTCTCCCGCTTGCGGGAGAGGTCGGCGCGTCCGGGCGATGCGAAGCATCGTCCCGCGCGCCGGGTGAGGGCTTTATCCGCTTGGGGATTTTCACCGCACCGCGAATCCCATTGCGGAAGCACCCTCTCCCCAACCCTCTCCCGCAAGCGGGAGAGGGAGTGCACCGTCACTGTGACTTCGATATCCTCTACGTCTCAAACGTCTGTGCCGCGTGCCACGAAAGTCCTTCGAGCGTCGTGGTGCGCGGCTTGTATTCGCAGCCGATCCAGCCGCGATAGCCGATCGCGTCGAGATGCCGGAACAGGAAGGGATAGTTGATCTCGCCGGTGCCGGGCTCGTGGCGGCCGGGATTGTCGGCGAGCTGGACGTGGGCGATCTCAGGCAGATATTCCTGCATGGTGCGAGCGAGGTCGCCTTCCATGATCTGCATGTGATAGATGTCGTACTGGATGAAGAGGTTGTTCGACCGCACGTCCGAGATCAGCTGCACCGCCTGCTCGGTGCCGTTGAGATAGAAGCCGGGAATGTCGAGCGTGTTGATCGGCTCGACCAGCAGCTTGATGTTCTCCCGCGCCAGCGTCGAGGCGGCAAAGCGCAAATTTCCCACCAGCGTCTCGTTCAGCTCGCGCCGTTCCGCATCGACAGGCGCGATGCCGACGAGGCAGTTGAGCTGCTCGCAATCGAGCGCCTTGGCGTAGTCGATGGCGCGGAACACGCCGTCGCGGAATTCACTGACGCGATCGGGCAGGATGGCAATGCCCCGCTCGCCCGCTGCCCAATTGCCGGCCGGCAGATTGTGCAGCACCTGCGTCAGCTCGTGGGCCTCCAATTGTTCGCGCAGCTGCGCCTTGTCGAAATCATAGGGAAAGAGATACTCGACCCCGGCAAAGCCCGCCGCCTTCGCCGCGGCAAAGCGGTCGAGGAACGGCATCTCGTTGAAGAGCATGGTGAGGTTGGCGGCAAACTTCGGCATGATGCTCTCCCCTATTCCGCCGGCTGCAGCACGCCCGGGCGCGCCCGCTCGACCTCGTCGAGCGGGAGGTCCAGCACCTCCTCGAACTCGACGATGTTGTCGATCTCGGTGCCCATCGCGATGTTGGTGACGCGTTCGAGGATGAATTCGACCACCACGGGCACGCGATGCCTGGCCATCAGTTCGCGCGCGGTGGCGAACGCCGCTTGCGTGTCTTCGGGCCGGGTGACGCGGATCGCCTTGCAGCCGAGGCCTTCGGCAACTGCGACATGGTCGACGCCGTAGACGCCGATCTCGGGTGCGTTGATATTCTCGAAGGAGAGCTGGACTTGATAGTCCATCTCGAAACCGCGCTGGGCCTGGCGGATCAGGCCGAGATAGGAATTGTTCACGACGACGTGGATGTAGGGCAGATTGAACTGCGCGCCGACCGCGAGTTCCTCGATCAGGAACTGGAAGTCGTAGTCGCCGGAGAGCGCGACGATGTCGCGATCCGGGCACGCCGCACGCACGCCGAGCGCGGCGGGCAGCGTCCAGCCGAGCGGTCCCGCCTGTCCGGCATTGATCCAGTTGCGCGGCTTGTAGACGCCGAGGAATTGCGCGCCGGCGATCTGCGACAGGCCGATCACGGTGACATAAGTGGTGTCACGGCCGAACGCCTTGTTCATCTCCTCGTAGACGCGCTGCGGCTTGATCGGCACGTCGTCGAAATGGCTCTTGCGCAGCATCGTTTTCTTGCGATCGCGGCAGGAGGCGGGCCACGCCTGGCGCTCGCGGAGCCTGCCTGACCGGCGCCACTCCCCGGCGACGGCGACGAACAGTTCGAGCGCCGCCTTCGCATCCGAGACGATGCCGAGATCGGGGTTGAACACGCGCCCGATCTGCGTCGGCTCGATATCGACATGCACGAAGGTGCGGCCCTTGGTGTAGGTCTCGACCGAGCCGGTGTGGCGGTTGGCCCAGCGGTTGCCGATACCGAGCACGAAGTCGGATTCCAGCAACGTGGCGTTGCCGTAGCGGTGGCTGGTCTGAAGCCCGACCATGCCGGCCATCAGCACATGGTCGTCGGGGATCGCGCCCCATCCCATCAGCGTCGGGACGACGGGCACGTTGGTGATCTCGGCAAACTCGACCAGCAGATCCGAGGCATCGGCATTGATGATGCCGCCGCCAGCGACGATCAGCGGCCGCTCGGCCGCGTTCAGCATCTCCAGCGCCTTCTCGACCTGCTTGCGCGTCGCGGCGGGCCTGTAGACCGGCAGCGGCTCATAAGTCTCGTCGTCGAACTCGATCTCGGCGAGTTGCACGTCGAGCGGCATGTCGATCAGCACCGGCCCCGGCCGGCCCGAGCGCATCACATGAAAAGCCTGGCTGAACACGCGCGGCACCAGCGCCGGCTCGCGCACGGTGACAGCCCATTTGGTCACCGGCTTTGCGATCGACTCGATATCGACCGCCTGGAAGTCCTCCTTGTAGAGACGCGCCCGCGGCGCCTGCCCGGTGATGCAGAGGATCGGGATGGAATCGGCGATCGCGGAATAGAGCCCGGTGATCATGTCGGTGCCGGCCGGCCCCGAGGTGCCGATGCAGACGCCGATATTGCCGGCCTTGGCCCGCGTATACCCTTCCGCCATGTGCGAGGCGCCCTCGACATGCCGCGCCAGGATGTGGCGGATCGAGCCGCGCTTCCTGAGAGCCGAGTAAAGCGGATTGATCGCGGCCCCGGGAACCCCGAAGGCAGTCGAGATGCCTTCCTTCTCCAGGACACGCACGGCTGCATCGACGGCTCGCATCTTCGCCATATCGGACCTCGCTCGAGTTGCGTCAGTAAGCGAGATCATCGATTGCGCAGAAGCCGATCTCAACGAGATCGGTTTTATTTTCCACGATGCGGCAACCGCGGAAAAATCGCGGCCGTCTCAATCGGTTATATCGAGGAATGCGTGAAAGCGGATCACTCGAACAGCGGCGCCAGCTCCATCTGCGGTACCAGCACGAGGCCCTTGTCGGTGATGCGAATTTCCGGAATGACCGATAGCGGAATCAAATTGAAGCCCATGTAGGGGATGGTGCAGCCGGCCTCCGCCCATTCCTTCTTCAGCACCTTCATTTCTTCCGCCACTTCGGTGACGCGCTTGTCGGAGAGCAGCCCGGCAATGGGCAGTGGAACCAGCGACCTCACCTTGCCGTCGGCAACGACGCACACGCCGCCCTGATGCTCCTTGATCGCAGCGATCGCCACCTGCATGTCCGACTCGTTGGTGCCGGCGACGATGATGTTGTGGCTGTCGTGGCCGACGCTGGAGGCGACCGCGCCGCGCTTCAGGCCGAAATCCTTGAGAAGGCCATGGGCGACATTGCCGGCCGACTTGCCGTGGCGCTCAACGACCGTGACAAAGCAAAGTCCGTAGCGCTCGAACAGCGACGGCCAATCCTTTGCGGCTTCGATCGCCACCTTCTCGTGAATCAGCGTGATGCCGGGCAGCGCGGTCTTGATCGCATTGACGGTGCAGGCCTTCGCGGGCAGCTCCGGCGTCAACTTCATCTTCTCCGGCAGCTTCACCGTCGCATAGGCCGCCTTCGGATATTGATAGCGCTGCGACAGCGCCTGATCGAGACTGTCAGTGATCTTGCCGCGCTCGACCACGAGCTCGCCGCCATACCAGGTGCATTGCGGCTTGAGCTGGTCGTCCATCAGCACGAGATCGGCGCGGCGGCCGCCGCCGAGTCCGCCGATCTCGCCATCCATGCCGAAGCGGGTCGCACCATGCAGCGAGCCCATCGACCAGGCCTGCTCCGGCGATATCCCCGCCTTCACCGCCTCGCGCACCACCCAGTCGAGACCGAACAGCAGCAGATCGTCGGCATCGCGATCATCTGTACAGACCGCCGTGCGCTTGTGCGAGGCCCCGAGCTCGGTCACGGTGCGGATCGCCTGCGGCAGCGAATGCCAGGGCGTGGTCGGCGGGCCGCCGCGCAAGAACACCCAGACGCCGGCGTCGAGCAGGTCGTCGGCGATGTCGCGGTCGATCGCCTCGTGGGTGTCGGTGACGCCGCTCGCCGCATAGGCGGCGACGAACTCGCGGCCATAGACATGACCGGACACCGGACGCCCGCGCTTCAGGGCCGCGGCGAGGATGGCATGGCTGCGCTCGTCGCCCATGGTGACAGGCACGAAGTCCATCTTCTCGCCGAGTGCGACCGCCTCGGGCCAGCGATCGAACAGGCCCGCGATCTTGTCCGGCGTGAGGTCACCGCCTGCGGTTTCCAGTTCCGCGGATGTTGCCGGCACCGTGCTCGGCACCGTCAGGAAGATCGAGAGCGGCGCCTCGCGCGCGTCCTCCAGCATCGCCTCGACGCCGGCGACGTCCATGACATTGCCGATCTCGTGGCTGTCGCAGAAGATCGTGGTGGTTCCGTTGAGCAGCGCAGCTTCCGCGTAGGCACAGGCCGTCACCATCGAGGACTCGATGTGGATGTGCGGATCGACCAGCCCCGGCGCGATGATGCCGCCGGCCGCATCATAGAGCGGCACGCCGCTCCAGACCTTCTTCGCCGCGCCGGCCGGCTTCACCGCAGCGATGCGGCCGCCGGTGATCCAGACCTCGCGGCCCGGATGGATGCGCTCCGAATAGGTCGAGAGCACCCGGGCCCCCGTGACGACGAGATCGGGCGCAACGCGCGCCGAGGCGACGTCGGCGAGGCGCCGGGTCATCGCATGCAGCGGTGCGACGGCGAAGCGGGTAAGTTTTGTCATAGTGACCCTCGCGTGGCGTTACGGCCAAGCGATGGTTACGCCCCGCGCCGAGCGGGGCAAGCGCAAATATAGCAGCACGCCCTGCTCAAGCCCCAGGCGCCGAACCGCCTGCCGACCCCGACCTTACAGGTCTGCGCGGGCTCCGCCGTCTTGGCGATGGTGCGGCAGTGGGCTTGACCCGTATGCGCATTGAACGGCCCTTGGATTCATCGATTTCGAAGGAATTTGTCTTTCGCACGAGATCGCTCAGCTTGCGGGAACCGTAGGTTCTAGAATCGAAATCGGGGGCGAGGTTGGTAAGGCCTTTTCCGACTTCCCCGAGAGAAACCCATCCGTCTTCGCTTTCCATCTGGGCGATGACTTTCTTGATCATGGGGATCGCTGCGTCAGGGGGTTGGAGCAGCGGCGACCTCGAGGCGGCATCCTGGGTGTTCGCCGGAGCGGCAAGCAGGTTCTCGGTATAGACGAATCTCCGGCAGGCCTGCCTGAAGCTTTCCGGCGTCTTCTGCTCGCCGAACCCGAAGACGTCGACGCCCTGCTCCCGGATGCGGGCGGCGAGACGAGTAAAGTCGCTGTCGGAAGACACCAGGCAGAAGCCGTCGAACCGGCCGCTGTGAAGCAGGTCCATCGCGTCGATGACCAGGGTGATGTCGGACGCATTCTTTCCCGTCGTATAAGCGAATTGCTGCTGCGGGATGATGGCGTGCTTCGACAGAATGTCGGCCCAGGCCCTGGAACGCGCATTGGAGAAGTCGCCGTAGATGCGTCGCACGCTGGCCTCGCCGATCTTGGCAATCTCCTCGAAAAGTCCATCCGCGATCTTCGCCGAGGCATTGTCGGCGTCGATCAGGACGGCCAGACGAGGCGAGCGAAGTTCGGACGGCATGGCATTTCTCCACAGGATGGACGCAGCATTAGAACATGCGTGCGTCTTAGCGGCTAATCCTCGTTCGCCTTGAATCGCCCGAGCCCCTTCATCACGAAGGGCGCCAGCAGCGCGATCAACGCCACCGCCAGCAGCGTCGCCGAGATCGGGCTTTGGACCAGCGTCATGGGATCGCCGAGGCTGATCGCGAGTGCGCGACGCAACTGGCTTTCCGCGATCGGGCCGAGGATCAGGCCGACGACCACGGGAGCGATCGGAAAATCGAACCGGCGCATCAAGAAGCCGAGCACGCCGAAGCCGGCCAGCATCGATAATTCCACCACCGACGGCTTGGCGGCGATGGTGCCCATGGTCGCGAAGACGAGGATGCCGGCATAGAGCCAGGGCTGCGGAATCGCGAGCAGGCGCACCCACAGTCCGACCAGCGGCAGGTTGAGCACCAACAGCATGCAGTTGGCGATGAAGAGGCTCGCGATCAGACCCCACACCAGATCGGGCCGCTCGGCGAACAGCAGCGGCCCCGGATTGAGGCCGTATTGCTGGAAACCCGCCAGCATCATCGCGGCGGTCGCCGAGGTCGGCAGCCCGAGCGTGAGCAGCGGCACCAGCGTGCCGGCGGCGGAGGCGTTGTTGGCCGCTTCCGGTCCCGCCACACCTTCGATCGCGCCCTTGCCGAATTCTTCGGGGTGTTTGGTCAGGCGCTTCTCGGTCGAATAGGACAGGAAGGTCGGGATCTCGGCGCCGCCCGCAGGCAGGGCGCCGATCGGAAAGCCGAACATGGTGCCGCGCAGCCACGGTTTCCACGATCGTTTCCAGTCTTCCTTTGTCATCCACAGCGAGCCGCGCACCGGCTCGAGCTTCTCCTCGGTATGGTGGCGGCGCGATGCGACATGGAGCGCCTCGCCCACCGCGAACAGGCCGACCGCGAGCGTCGTCACCTCGACGCCGTCGAGCAGCTCGGGAACGCCGAACGCGAGCCGCGCCTGGCCGGTCAGCTTGTCGATGCCGACGAGGCCCAGCGTCAGGCCGATGAACAGGCTGGTCAAGCCACGAACCGGCGAATCTCCGAAGGTCGCCGACACCGTGACGAAGGCGACGCACATCAGCGCGAAGTAATCCTCTGGGCCAAAGCGCACGGCGAAATCGACCAGCCACGGCGCAAGGAAGGCGAGTCCGATGGTGGCGATGGTGCCGGCGACGAAAGAGCCGATCGCGGAGGTCGCGAGCGCCGGCCCGCCACGGCCGGCCTTGGCCATCTTGTTGCCTTCGAGCGCGGTCGCCATCGAGGCGCTCTCGCCGGGCGTGTTGATCAGGATCGCGGTCGTCGAGCCGCCATACATGCCGCCATAATAGATGCCGGCGAACATGATCAGCGAGCCGCCGGGATCGAGCTTGTAGGTCACCGGCAGCAGCAGCGCGACCGTCAGCGCCGGGCCGATGCCGGGCAGCACGCCAACGGCCGTGCCGAGGAACACGCCGATCAGCGCATAAAGCAGGTTCATCGGCTGGACGGCGACCGCCATGCCGTGGGCCAGCGCGGCAAAAGTGTCCATCACAGCAGTCGCTCCAGGGGTCCGGCCGGAAGGCTCAGCGTCAACAGGCGGTCGAACGCGAGATAGATGACGGTCGACATCACGAGCGCGATGATGCTGTCGACCAGGATGGCACGGCGCCCAAACGCGGCCGACGTCGTCACGAACAGCGCGGACGTCGCCAGGATGAAGCCGCCGCCGAAGCCGATGATCGCGATCAGCAGCGCGAGGCCAACCAGGATCAGAAACACCGGAACGGGATCGGCGCTCTCGCGCGCCGGCAGGTTCCCACGCAGCGCGTCGATGAGATTGCCGATCGCGAGCAAGGCAAGGCCGGAGGCGACCACGACCGGCATCGCCTCGGGCCCCATCCCGTACATCGCGGCAGATTGCAGGCCGCGTGCATCCCAGACCAGCACCGCGGCGAGCCCTGCGAGCAAGGCAGCGATAACGAGGCCGGCGCGGTCGACGCGCCGCGGCGGCTGCGCAGGATCGCCTGAGGTCATGACTTGACGAGGCCCACCGATTTCAGCACGTCGGTGACGCGCACAGTTTCCTTCTTCAGGAAGTCGGCGAAAGCGTCGCCGCCGAGATAGGCGTCCTCCCAGCCTTTCTGCTTGAGGATCTCCTTCCAGGCGTCGGACTTCACCATCTTCTCGACCGCATCGCTCAAGATCTTGCGCTGCTCCGGCGTGATGCCGGGAGGCGCGACCACCGAGCGCCAGTTGGCAATCACGAGGTCGATGCCCTGCTCCTTGAAGGTCGGGATGTCACTGCCGGCAATGCGCTTCTCCGAGGTCACGCCGATCGCGCGCAGCTTGCCGGACTTGATCTGCCCTTCATATTCGCTCAGGCCCGAAATGCCCGCGGTGACCTTGCCGCCGAGGATCGCCGCCAGCGATTCGCCGCCGCCGGAGAACGGGATGTAGTTGATCTTCTTCGCATCTGCGCCGACGGCGCCGGCGAACAGCGCTGCCATCACATGGTCCACACCGCCGGCCGAGCCGCCGGCGAAGGTGACCCTGGCGATATCGGCCTTCACCGCGGCGGCGAGATCCTGCGCATTTTTGATCGGCGAGTTCGCGGGAACCACGATCACCTGGATCTCCTCGGTGAGGCGGGCAATCGGCGTCACCTGCTCCAGCGTCACCGGCGACTTGTTCATGGCGAGCGCGCCCACCATGACGAAGCCGCTGACCATCATCTGGTTGCCGTCGCCCTTGGCGCCATTGACGAACTGCGCGATGCCGACGCTGCCGCCGGCACCGGGAACATTGGTGACCTGCACGCTGCGCGCGACGCCCGAGGCCACCAGCGCCTGCTGCATCGAGCGCGCGGTCTGGTCCCAGCCCCCGCCCGGAGCTGCCGGCGCCATCAGCTTGAGCTCGAGTTGCTGGGCAAAGGCCGGATTGGCTGCCGCCAAGGTCAGCGCGACGGCTGCGCCGACAAGGCGCGAGGGAAATCGAAACATGGGGGCATCTCCAGGCTCATGCGGACGTTTGCCGCATTGTGTCGTTTGGTCGCATATCAGCCAAAACGGCCGATACTGTCCAGTGACATCCCCCAGGGGTTTTGGTCAGCGGGGCGTCGGGATCACCCCGCCGAGCGCGGCCGTCAGTTCGGCAGCGACATCCCGGACGATTTGCCCGATCTCCGGCAACCGCTGATCGGTCAGCCGGCCGGTCATGCCGGAGACCGAAATCGCCGCGAGCGGCTCGGCGCAGTCGTTGTAGACGACCGCCGCAACGCAGCGCAGGCCCATGCAGGCCTCTTCATCGTCGAGGGCGTAGCCCTGCTTGCGGATCTTTTCGAGCTCCTTGAACAGGTCGCTCGGCCGAACGATCGACTTCTCGGTCAGGCGGGGCATGCCGTGATGGCGGATGACGGCGCCGACGTCCTCGTCCGAATAGGTCGCCAGCACGGCCTTGCCGACGCCGGAGGTCACCATGGGAACGCGGCCGCCCACCTTGGTCAGCGAACGCATGATCTCGCGGCTCTCCATGCGGGTCAGCACGATGATGAACTCATCGTCGACCACGGCGAGATTGGCCGTCTCGCGGGTGAGATCGCGCAGCTTGCGGAGGTATGGGATCGCCTGCGCGGAGAAATTCCGCCGCCGCGCGAAGCTCGCGCCGACCGTGAAGCTGCGCACGCCGACATGCCATTTGGATTCGCCGCGGTCGAATTGCACGAAGCGGCGGCTTTCGAGGGTTGCGAGCAGTCGGTGCACGGTGGACGCCGACAGGCCGGTACGGATCGCGAGATCGCTGAGGCGATAACCCTCGTCGTCCTCGGCCAGCGTCTCGATGATCGACAGCGCGCGGTCAACGGATTGCACGCCGCCGTCACGGCCCTCGTTATCGGATTCCGCGACCGATTTGGGCTCGAGCGATTTGCGCCGGATCACGTTCTTGCTCATCGCGACCTGCATTCGTTCTCTTCCCCTCTCCCCGCTCGCGGGGAGAGGGTCAGGGTGAGGGGGAGCTTCCGCAAGGACGGTGGCAGTTGGACTCGCGGAAGCTCCCCCTCACCCGGAATTTGCTGCGCAAATTCCGGCCTCTCCCCGCAAGCGGGGAGAGGCGAACGCAAGCTCAGAGCAGCCCTGCCCCGCGCGCCCACTTGTACTTGGCGCCGAGGACCTCGACCGGCAGCTCGGTCGAGTAGGCGTAGGCCGGAATGCCGTTCTGGTAGAGATATTCGGCGGCTTCCTCGACTTCGACGTCGCCGGCCAGAGACGCGACCATCGGCTTCACAAAACCCTTGGCCTCCATCTCCTTCTTCACCTCGACCATGTTGCGGGCGAACACCATCGGCGGGGTGACGATGGTATGCCAGTAGCCGAGGATGAGCGCATGGATACGCTCATCCGACAAGCCGAGCTTCACGGTGTTGACGTAGGTGATCGGCGGCTCGCCGCCGGTGATATCCACAGGATTTCCGGCAGCACCGAACGGCGGGATGAACTTGCGGAAGGCCGCATCGAGATCCGGAGGCATCGACATCAGCGACAGGCCGTTGTCGACGCAGGAGTCCGAGAGCAGCACACCTGAGCCGCCGGCGCCGGTGATGATCAGCACGTTCTCGCCCTTCGGCGTCGGCAGCACCGGCACGCCACGGGCGAATTCGAGCAGCTGGCGCAGGGAGCGAGCACGGATCACGCCGGACTGCTTGAACACGTCCTCGTAGATGCGGTCGTTGCCGGCGAGCGCACCGGTGTGCGAGGACGCCGCCTTGGCACCGGCCGAGGTGCGGCCGGCCTTGAGAACGACCACCGGCTTCTTCTTGGAGACGCGTTTCGCCGCTTCGGCAAAGGCGCGGCCGTCCTTGAGGTCTTCGCAGTGTTGCGCGATCAGGTTCGTGTTCGGATCCTGCTCGAAGAAGGCGAGCAGATCGTCCTCGTCGATATCAGACTTGTTGCCGAGACCGACGATCGCCGAGACGCCCATTTTCGCTGAGCGCGAGAAGCCGATGATGGCCATGCCGATGCCGCCCGACTGCGACGACAGCGCTGCGTGGCCCTTGACGTCGTAAGCTGTACAGAAGGTCGCGCAGAGATTGGCGGGGGTATAGTAGAAGCCGTAGATGTTCGGCCCCATCAGGCGGATGTCGTACTTCTTACCGACCTCGACGATCTCGGCCTGCAGCTCCGGCGCGCCGGCTTCGGCGAAGCCCGACGGGATCAACACCGCGCCCGGGATCTTCTTCTCGCCGCACTCGGTGAGCGCCGCAGCCACGAACTTGGCGGGGATCGCGAACACCGCGACGTCGATCACGCCGGGTACGTCCTTGACGCTCTTGTAGGCCTTGTAGCCGAGGATCTCGGCGGCCTTGGGATGGATCGGATAGATCTCGCCCTTGTAGCCGCCGTTGATGAGGTTCTTCATCACGGAGTTGCCGATCTTGCCGTCCTCGGCGGAGGCGCCGACCACGGCGACCGCCTTTGGCTGCATGATGCGGTTCATGGCCGCGACGATCTCTTCGGTCGGACGCGGCTTGGGCTTCGGCTTGAAGGCGAAGTCGACGACGATGCGCACATCCGCGGCGGTCGCGCCCTTCGGCGTCGCGAACACCGGGTTGAGGTCAAGCTCGACGATCTCAGGGAAATCGGTGACGAGCTGCGACACCTTGACGATGATGTCGGCGAGGGCGTTGCGGTTCACCGGCTCGCCGCCGCGCACGCCCTTCAAGATCTCATGCGCCTGGATGCCATCGAGCATCGAGAGTGCGTCTTCCTTGGTCGCGGGCGCGAGGCGGAAGGTGATGTCCTTCAACACCTCGACCAGCACGCCGCCGAGGCCGAAGGCGACGAGCTTGCCGAACGAGCCGTCGGTGATCGAGCCGACGATGACCTCGGTGCCGCCGGCCAGCATCTGCTGCACCTGGACACCCTCGATCTTGGCATCGGACTTATATTTCTTGGCGTTGGAAAGAATGGTCTCGTAGGCCTTCTCAGCCTCTTCGGTGGTCTTGAGACCGACGATGACGCCGCCGGCTTCGGTCTTGTGGAGAATGTCCGGCGAAACAATCTTCATCACGACCGGGAAGCCCATGGACGAAGCCATCTTGCCGGCCTCGCCGGCCGATTTTGCCACGCCCTCCTTCGGTACCGGAATGCCGTAGGCGTCGCAGACCAGCTTACCCTCCGGCGCCGTCAGGCTGGTGCGGTTGTCCGCCTTGACCTGGTCGAGCACCTTGCGGACGGCATCTTTGGAATTGGACATCTGGCTTCTCCCTTGACCTGAGTTCGTTCTTTGCAAAGCGCGCGCGTGGTTTGCGGCTGCCCGTGATGCTTGCCATTCGCCGCGCTCTGTTCCATGCGGCGGAACGGAGTGGCATAAGCCCAAAGACTACTCCGCCGGCTTGGATCAAAAATGGCTGGCGATGGCATTTGGTATGCCAGAAGCCAACTTGTCAAGCTGGAGCTTGTCTTAGAACGCCGCAAAAAATCGCCGCCTTGACATTCTGGCATGTGGTATGCCAAAAACTTTCCCGTCATTATTCCTGTAAAAGACGACTCCCACTGGAGGAGATTCGTCGTGTCACTACGTAAACCAACCAAGGCGTTGCCGAACATGGCCGAGGCAGACATCGCAATCGTTCGTATTGCCCCGGAGAGCAGCTTCAAGAACAAGGCGTATGACGCCTTGAAGGAAGCCATCCTCAAGATGGACATCTACTCGACGCCCGAGCCGGTGATGCTGGACGAGCGCGCATTGTCCGAGAGGCTTGGCGTCAGCCGCACGCCGATCCGCGAAGCGATCGCCATGCTCGAGCAGGACGGTTTCGTGAAGACGGTGCCGCGCCGCGGCATCATGGTGGTGCGCAGGACCAAGAGCGAGATCGTCGACATGATCCGCGCCTGGGCGGCGCTGGAGAGCATGGCCGCGCGCCTCATCACCACGACCGCACGCAAGAAGGACATCACGGCGCTGCGCGACTTCTTCAAGGACTTCAGCAAGGACCGCCTGCCCGAGGATCACGTCGAGGAATATTCCCGCGCCAACATCGCCTTTCACCAGGCGCTGATCTCGCTGTCGGAATCGCCGGTGCTGGTCGATCTCACCAACGACCTCCTGCTGCACGTGCGCGGCTATCGCCAGCTGACCATCGGACGCAAGGACCGCACCGCAACCTCGCTGCCCGAGCATCTCGGCATCATCGAAGCGCTGGAAGCGCGCGACACCGAGCTCGCCGAGAAGCGCGCCCGCGATCACACCCTCGGCCTTGCCGCTTACGTGGAAGCGCACGGCCAAGAACTGTTCACTTAAGCAACGTTCACCAGAAGGGCGAAGCACTCGCCCCAGTACTGAGACCAGGGAGACAAGGCCCATGCTGAATACCGCGACCAAGTCCGAAGCACCGGGCACCGAGCAGGAACTGACGGATGGCTTCCATCTCGTCATCGACGCGCTCAAGCTGAACGGCATCAACACAATTTATAATGTGCCGGGCATCCCGATCACGGATTTGGGCCGCATGGCGCAGGCCGCCGGCATTCGCGTGATCTCGTTCCGTCACGAGCAGAACGCCGGTTACGCCGCGGGCATCGCCGGCTATCTCACCAGGAAGCCCGGCGTCTGCCTCACGGTGTCCGCGCCCGGCTTCCTCAACGGTCTCACCGCGCTCGCACACGCCACCACCAACTGCTACCCGATGATTCTGGTCTCGGGCTCTTCCGAGCGCGAGATCGTCGACCTCCAGCAGGGCGACTACGAGGAAATGGACCAGCTCGCGATCGCCAAGCCGCTGTGCAAGGCAGCCTATCGCGTGCTGCACGCCCAGGACATCGGCATCGGTTTCGCGCGCGCCATCCGCGCCGCGGTCTCGGGCCGTCCGGGCGGCGTCTATCTGGATCTTCCGGCCAAGCTGTTCGGCCAGGTGATGAACGCCGAGGCCGGCCGGAAGTCGCTGGTCAAGGTGATCGACGCTGCCCCCGCGCAGATCCCCTCGCCCGCTTCGGTGAAGCGCGCGCTCGACGTGCTCAAGAGCGCCAAGCGTCCGCTCATCATCCTCGGCAAGGGCGCGGCCTACGCGCAGGCCGACGAGGAGATCAAGACCTTCGTCGAGAACAGCGGCGTTCCCTTCCTGCCGATGAGCATGGCCAAAGGCCTCCTCCCCGACACGCATCCGCAATGCGCCGGCGCGGCCCGCTCGACAGTGCTGAAGGACTCCGACGTCGTGATGCTGATCGGCGCGCGGCTGAACTGGCTGCTGTCGCACGGCAAGGGCAAGAGCTGGGGCGAAGCGCCGAAGAAGTTCATCCAGGTTGACATCGAGCCGAAGGAGATGGACTCCAACGTCGAGATCGTCGCGCCCGTCGTCGGCGACATCGGCTCAGTCGTCTCCGCCTTCAACCAGGCGATTGCGTCAGGCTGGACCGCCCCGCCCGCCGACTGGACCAAGGCGATCTCGTCCAAGCGCGAAGAGAACGTCGCCAAGATGGCGCCGAAGCTCATGAACAACAAGTCGCCGATGGACTATCACGGCGCACTCGGCGTGCTGAAGACCATCATCAAGGAGCACCCGGAGGCGATCCTCGTCAACGAGGGCGCCAACACGCTCGACCTCGCCCGCGGCGTCATCGACATGTACCGCCCGCGCAAGCGTCTCGACGTCGGCACCTGGGGCGTGATGGGCATCGGCATGGGTCAGGCGATCGCGGCTGCGCTCGAGACCGGCCATCCCGTGCTCGCAGTGGAAGGCGACTCGGCCTTCGGCTTCTCCGGCATGGAGGTCGAGACCATCTGCCGCTACAATCTTCCGATCTGCGTCGTCATCTTCAACAATGACGGCATCTATCGCGGCACCGACGTGAACAACGCCAACGCCGATCCGGCAACCACCGTGTTCGTCAAGGGCGCGCGCTACGACAAGATGATGGAGGCCTTCGGCGGCGTCGGCGTCAATGCCACCTCGCCCGACGAGCTCAAGCGCGCCGTGAACGAGGCGATGAAATCCCGCAAGCCGACGCTCATCAACGCGGTGATCGATCCGGCCGCAGGCTCGGAGAGCGGCCGCATCGGCAACCTCAATCCGCAGAGCGTTCTGCAGAAGAAGAAGTAAGTCCGGGTCATTCCCCGCGCAGGCGGGGAATGCAGTATTCGCCGGATCATCCATTGTGGCGAGCACTGAGCCCAACCGAAACGACAGCGAATACTGGATGCCCGCCTTCGCGGGCATGACGGAAACAGAGTGGTAACAGGAGCAACATGATGACCAAAGCGCTCGAGGGCGTTCGCATTCTCGACTTCACCCACGTCCAGTCCGGGCCGACCTGCACGCAGCTGCTGGCATGGTTCGGCGCCGACGTGATCAAGGTGGAACGCCCGGGCGTGGGTGACATCACCCGCGGCCAGCTGCAGGACATCCCGAACGTGGACAGCCTGTATTTCACCATGCTCAACCACAACAAGCGCTCGATCACGCTCGACACCAAGAACCCCAAGGGCAAGGAGGTCCTCACCGAGCTGATCAAGAAGTGCGACGTGCTGGTGGAGAATTTCGGCCCCGGCGTGCTCGACCGCATGGGCTTCCCCTGGGAGAAGATTCAAGCCATCAACCCGAAGATGATCGTCGCCTCGATCAAGGGTTTTGGCCCCGGACCGTACGAAGACTGCAAGGTGTATGAGAACGTCGCGCAGTGCACCGGCGGCGCCGCCTCGACCACCGGCTTCCGCGACGGCGTACCGCTCGTCACCGGCGCGCAGATCGGCGACAGCGGCACCGGCCTGCACCTCGCGCTCGGCATCGTCACCGCGCTCTATCAGCGCACCCACACCGGCAAGGGCCAGCGCGTCACCGCTGCGATGCAGGACGGCGTGCTCAACCTCTGCCGCGTCAAGCTGCGCGACCAGCAGCGCCTCGCCCACGGACCGCTCAAGGAATACAGCCAGTTCGGCGAAGGCGTGCCGTTCGGCGATGCCGTGCCGCGCGCCGGCAACGATTCCGGCGGCGGTCAGCCCGGCCGCATCCTGAAGTGCAAGGGCTGGGAGACCGATCCCAACGCCTACATCTACTTCATCACCCAGGCCCCGGTCTGGGAGAAGATCTGCGATGTCATCGGCGAGCCCTCCTGGAAGACCGATCCGAACTACGCCAAGCCGGCGGCGCGCCTGCCGCGCCTCAACGAGATCTTCGCCCGCATCGAGCAGTGGACGATGTCCAAGACCAAGTTCGAGGCAATGGAGATCCTCAACAAGGACGACATCCCCTGCGGCCCGATCCTGTCGATGAAGGAGATCGCCGAGGACCAGTCGCTGCGCGCGACCGGCACCGTGGTCGAGGTCGACCACCCCACCCGCGGCAAGTACGTCTCGGTCGGCAATCCGATCAAGCTGTCGGACTCGCCGAGCGATGTGCAGCGCTCCCCGCTGCTCGGCGAGCACACCGACGAGATCCTGCGTTCGGTGCTCGGCTTCTCGGACCACCAGGTCGCCGAGATCCACAAGTCCGGCGCGCTCGACCCGCCGCAGAAGCAGGCCGCGGAGTAAGCGGGCCAGCATTGAACGAGACGAAAGGGCCGCCCGAAGGGGCGGCCTTTTTGCTTGGGAAGGCGCGGCGTCGCAGGCTCAAAATCAAAACTGAAAAAACAACCCCATGCACAGTAGCCATCCCGTTGGCCCGCAACGATATTTCTGATTCAGCGAAAAAATTCTGAACCGTCGGGCAAAACAGCGGTATTATGCTATCGTGGATGTCGTGCCGGGAGCGCGCATCACGGCGTTGGCTGTTGCCACAGGCCCCATTCGTCTGTTGACCGCAGATGCCGTAGCTTATTGCTCAGATACTTCCGGAGTGCCAGCAGCAGGCCTTTAAGCGATACAAGGATGTGCTTCGGGGTTGGAAGACTTGGCATGACGCTCAAGTTGTAGACGCGACGAAAGCCGATCGCTTGATCGGAAATAGATCATGCAGTTAAATTAACTCCCTAGGGGAGCTGCTCCCTGCGAATTTATATCGCTCCGAACAACCTCTCTTCGAGTTCGGCTTTTGTAGGTACCTTTCCTTCGCGGATGATCGCAATCAGAACCCTTCGAAGGAGTTCAAAAGTGCGCAACACATCGTCGCCTTCGTGTTTGCGTTTGCCATGGGCGGCCGCTGAGCGCTTGTCATATAGGCTGGCAATTTCCCTTTGATGAGAAAGTCTTTCGGAGCCTGGAGGATTCAAGTACGACGCGATCAAAGCTGAGACGCGAAAGCGTAGCTCCGACGTTGACGGCGAAAAAATTGCTTCCAGGGCGCCCCACAACGATATCAGGATTAGAGCTGTATCCTCGATAAACTGGCCAGCATTCATGACACTTACGGCCAGACGAAACTCTGGGCTGTCTTTCGACAATTTTTGGGCTGCACTGAAGTGCTCTACAACCCAACTCAGACTACTCTCTGACTTCTTTCCTTCGTCAACGATTGCTAGCTGAAAGGCCCTCGGCCTGTGCTCTAGCAACGCGATGTTGGCAGCTTCATCTTTCGCATTCGCAATTTGAGCAAAGGGCATGTCCGAGAGCGCGACAGCTACGATGGACGGATCAGTCCAAAGCCGCAGCATGAAGAGTGCGACAAATGCTACTTCCATTCGATCATGTACGGTTTTGCCGGCAGATGCCGGAACTGTTAATTGCGTAGTAATATCGTAGCCGAGTCCTGACCTCGTGGTTTTCCAAGGCGGAGGATGAGGCAGTCCGTCAGTCGGCGGCGGTGCGAACGCCAGAAGGGTTGGCGACATTATGTGAGCATATGTCGTTTCTAGTCGCACGCCAGTTGGGAGATTGATGACGGCGTCCACTAAACTAAGGCCGGCCAAACCAATGTGCAGGTCGCCGGTTGGTGGGAATAGTCTCATATTTTGCCCCCCAAAAGCTGCGTCGGAGCAAAGACGCCGAACTTCGCTCTCAAGCAATACCAAGTCGCAATAGCCCGTCCACTCCTCAGGGTTACAGGTTTACTCCTCTCAGGACTGAGGACCATACCGAATCGATCGCGTGACCAACTTTATCGCGCGGCAGTCCTCGCAGACCGCCTCGCGGCGGTCGAAGTCGGAGGTCAATCCGAGCGCAGAGCAGACCGGATTGATCTGCTGTCGTGGGTATACGTCGGCGAGTTTGGCGACGCAGTCGTCGCAATAGCCCTTCGGTGTTTCGCTACAAAGGAAAGCGTAGATTTTTTCCGGATTGGTCATGAGCGAAGATTAGCTCATGATCTCCGAACCATCTAGACCTAGAGAGTTGAAAGCCAGTCCTTGAATGCCGTCATTGGCGCCTTGATGTGGAGTATTTCTCCGGTGACGAGCTTCACCTCCACCCAATCTCCGTTTTTGCCTTCTGTGACGCTGACAATGTGTCGAGCATTCAGAATCGTCATCTGGCCGTCACTGGTCGTCCATGCATGGTAGGCTAACCTCGTCATTGGCGTCTCATGAGTTTTTTTGGGCACCCGCCATCTAATCATCTCAGTTGGGTACACAAGCGGTGCCGCTGCGTGGATAATTTGTCTTCCTGGACTGTCACCGCGATTCCCGAGACACTCAGCGATCTCCCGCCCCCAACTGCTCGCGAAAGTACTTCACCACCGCCGCATTGAATGCGCGATGAAACTCTGCCCGGTCGAACCCTGTGGGCACGTCTGTGCAGATGCGCGGCACCGCCGCCGCGAGATCGGCCCAGCACGGCGCCAGGAACGCATAATGGCCAGCCGGCACGAGTGAACATCGGCTTCCCTGACAAGCCCTCGGCGAGGCGTGCGTTGCCGGAGCCGTCGCCGAACTGTGATCGCCAGAACTGGAAAGGCACTTTGACGAGAGCAAGGTTCTCCCGCGTCAAGGGGGGCGGTGCGCGATAGACGATGACGGCGGCGCAAATGTGCGCATCGTGGATCGGCTCGGGCGGCGTCTGGCCGTTGTGAAGCTGTGCGCGCACGCCGATCGTTTCCTTGCAGAGGCTGGCGACCCTGGCGAAGTCCGGCCTGGTCCCCATCAGCACGAGGCCGAGATTGCGGAGATTCCGGCGACAGCACACTCAATTCTAGGGTTATGCTGACGCTCAGTCAGCGGATGTGCCGTAGCGGCTGAGCACCGGGTCGATCTCGAGTTCGTTGGCAAGGAAATCGATCATTGCTCGCACCTTGAGCGGAACGAAGCGGCGTGACGGGTACACGGCGTTGAGCGGCAGAGGCTTGGGCTCGTATGACCTGAGCAGGACTTGCACCTTTTTGTCCTCCACCTCATTCGAGAACGCGAATGCCGGGATGACGGCGATGCCGAGACCGGCAAGCACGCCTTCACGCACGGCTTCCGAGTTGTCGACGCGATAGCGGCCCGACACGGCCACCACCAGCGGCCCGTCCTTGCTCTCAAAGTGCCATCGATTTCCCGTCGCGAGGCGCGTGTAGACGATGCACTGATGGCGTGCGAGGTCGGCAGGCGCGCTTGGTGTGCCGTGCGTCCTTAGATAGGCTGGTGAGGCTACCGTAACCCGGCGCACCATGCCGATATTGCGCGCAACCAGGCTCTGGTCGGTGATCTCGCCAACGCGCAACGCGAGGTCGATGCCCTGCTCGACGAGATCGACGAAGCTATCGCTCATCGTCACATCGATCGACAGATCAGGATAGCGCGAGAGGAAGCTGGCAAGGCGCGGCACGATATGTCGACGGCCGAGCACCACCGGCACAGCGAGACGTAGCGTCCCAGTGGGTTTCGCTTGCCGCCGGCCAACCGCGTTTTCCGCCTCGCCAACGGCCTCCAAAGCGCGGAGCGCATGCTCGTAGAATGCGCGGCCATCGTCGGTCAGTGTCAAAGCACGTGTCGTGCGGGTGAGGAGGCGCGAACCGAGATGCTCCTCGAGCGCTGCGATTTGCCGGCTGATCGTCGGCTGCGTCGAGTTCTGTTCGTTGGCGACCGCGGTGAAGCTGCCGGCTTCGACCACGCGGACGAACGTCTTCATCGGGCTCAGCAGATCCATGCAATTCATACGCCTTTCGTATCAATGTTATGAGATTTGCAGGTGTTCCGCAAGTCCGATGCATGATGCATTGATCTGTCCAAGCCAATGACGGCCCGCCGCTGCGCAACTCCGGAGATGATCATGAGCGCCGAAACCAACTCAGCACCGGCCTATTTCAGCCGTTACGCCCACCTCCGCATGAGCCGGGACGCAGACGGCATCTTGCTGGTCGAGATGCACACCAACGGCGGCCCCATCAAATTCGATGCGCGCGACCATGAGGGGTTCACGGACGCCTTCTACGAGATCGGCCGCGACCGCGGAAACAAGGTCGTCATCCTGACTGGTGTCGGCGATTACATGGCCGAGATCGACTTCGACAGCTTCGGAAATGTCGGCGATGCCAATGTCTGGTCGAAAGTGCACGACGAAGGCACCCAGATCCTCGAGAACATCGCCAACATTCGCGTGCCGATGATCGCCGCCATCGAGGGCAAGGCGCACATCCACACCGAGTATGCGTTGCTCGCTAACGTCATCGTTGCTGCCAAGACGGCGACTTTCCACGATCTGCCGCACTTCGCCGGCGGGATCGTTCCAGGCGATGGCGTTTACACGACGTGGGCGTATCGCGCTGGGGCGGGCCGGAGCGAGGCATTCCTCCTTAGCCCGCGTCCGGTCACGGCTGAGGAAGCGGCAGCATGGGGCGTCGTGAATTACCTGGCGGATGCCGGCAGTGCCGTCGCGGTCGCCCGTGATCTGGCGCAGCAATATCTCAAGCAACCCGAGGTGACGCGCCGCAATACGCGCATCCACTTCATCCAACCGCTGAAAGAGCGGATCGTCCGCGAAGTCGGCTACGGACTCGCGCTCGAAGGCGCCAGCGCCAACGCGCTCGTCCGACAGACGATGGCCGCGTCAAACACCTGAGCACCCCGTGAACAACGACTAACTTCAATCCTTTTTGACCGACATTCCGGAGCACGATCATGTCCCTGCAAACCGAACTCGACACTTTCAAGGCATCCTGGCGCGAGCGCGTCGGCGCCGAAACCGCGAAGCTTGTCGATGACGACAATGCGGCGCTGCAGTCGCTGGCTGATCGCGCGCTCAAGGCCGGTGCACAGTTTCCGAAACGGCAACTGCCGAACCAGATCGGTGGCACGACCGATCTCGGCGCTCTGATCGAGAGCGGCCCACTCGTTGTGACCTTCTATCGCGGCGGCTGGTGCCCCTACTGCAATCTCGAACTACGCGCTTACCAGAAAGCGCTGCCCGAGATCACGGCGCTTGGCGCTCGCCTTGTCGCCATCTCGCCGGAGACGCCCGACAACGCGCTGACGACCGCGGAGAAGAACGCGCTGAGCTTCGACGTATTGAGTGATACGGACGGTGTGCTAGCGGATGCACTCGGCATCCGCTTCCAGCTCTCGCCAGCCATCCAGGCGCTTTACCGGAAATTCGGCCACGACCTGCCGACCCGCAACGGGGACGGACAGTGGTCGCTGCCAATGCCGGCGAGCTACGTCATCGAGAAGAGCGGCCGTATCGCACTCGCGAGCGTCGATCCCGACTATCGCAACAGGATGGATCCGGCCGTCGCGCTATCGGCGCTGCGCAAGATCGCAATCGCGTCATGATCTCAAGAGCAAGAATTGTCATGAGCACGTCGCTTTCCACGTTTGCCGTACCGACTGTGCCTTCGCGGGTGGCTTTGCGCGACCGCCCGGAAGTGTGCGGTCTTGCGCTTGGCTTGCTGGCCGCGGGCATCTGGGGCTCCTATCTGGCCATGGCACGCGCCGGCGTCTCGGCGGGTCTCCACGCCACCGACGTCGCAGCGATCCGGTACGGCGTCGCAGGATTGATCATGCTGCCGTGGCTGTTGAGGCGCGGCGTCATGGACATGGCCGGCATGGGTATGAAGAAGGGCGCAACCCTGACACTGCTGGTCGGGCCGCTCTTCGTCATAACCGGTGTATCAGGTTATTCATTCGCGCCGCTGGCTCATGGTGCCGTCATCCAGCCGGCAGCGCTGACGCTCGGGTCGCTCGGACTAGCATTTCTGGTCCTGGGTGATCGGCCGACGATTGCACGCGTTGTAGGCGTCGCCATAATCCTCGCTGGGCTCGCTGTGATTGCCGGACCCGGTTTGATGACCGGGGCGGCATTGACGCCGATCGGCGACTTGCTATTCGCGGCTGCCGGCCTGATGTGGGCCGTGTTTACGGTCCTCAGCCGCCGCTGGGGCGTGCCGCCGGTCGCAGGAACCGCCGTGGTATCCGTGCTTTCAGCCATTGTCTACGTTCCCTGCTACATCTCGGTGATCGGAGCGGATCGTCTCTTGGCGGCTCCGTTGCCGATGCTCGCAGCGCAAATTCTGGTGCAAGGCGTTCTCTCAGGCGTCGTCGCTGTCATTGCTTTCTCGAAGACTGTTCAACTTCTTGGTGCCGGGCGCGCCGCGGTCTTTCCGGCTCTCGTCCCAGCCGTCGCAATCCTGATAGGCATGCCGATCACAGGCGAGATTCCGAACAGTCTCCAGCTTGCAGGCTTGGCCCTGGTCAGCACCGGTTTGCTGGTGGCGATCGGCGTGATTGCTCTGCGGAAGCCTCGGAGTCACTAAAAAAATTGAGACAGCAAAGAGTTCGAAACATCGGCTGAATGGGCAAAGCGGATGTCGCCCTTGCGGCTGCCAGCTGCAGCGCCGACTTCCGCAACGAGGCATCCTCGAAATGCCTGTCACTGCAATTGTCGTGTCACTTCAGGGCTGCAGTCCAGCACTTTCACCGTACGTCGAGCTTCAACGATCTTCCGCCAATCTCTCGCGAAAATACTTCACCACCGCCGCGTTGAACTCGCGATGAAATCCGGCCCGATCGAACACTGCGGGCACATCGGTGCAGATGCGCGGGACGGCCGCCGCGAGATCGGCCGAGCACGGAGCGAGGAACGCATAATGGCCGGCTGGCACGACGTGGATGTCAGGCTTGCCCGGCAAGCCTTCCGAGACGCGCGCATTGCCGGAGCCATCGCCGACTCCCGGCCCACCGAACTGCGAGCGCCAGAACTGGAAAGGCACTTTGACGAGAGCGAGGTTCTCCCGCGTCAGGGTAGCCGGTGCAGGATCAACGATGACGGCGGCGCGAATGCGCGCATCGCGGATCGGCTCGGGCGGCGTCTCGCCGTTGTGAAGCTGTGCGCACACGCCGGTCGTCTCCTTGCAGAGGCTGGCGACCCTGGCGAAATCCGGCTTAGTGCCCATCAGCACGAGTCCGGTCGCCCCGCCGAGCGAGAAACCGACGAAGCCGACTTTGGCGGGATCGATCACCGCCCTGTCCTTCCAGTCGTTCAACAGAAAATCGAGCAGGCGCACGATGTCCGCCGGGCGCGATCCCCACACCGACAGCGTATCGCGCCTCGAGGAATCGCTGAACGTATCGCCGGGATGATTGATGGCGGCGACGATGAACCCGGCATCGGCCAGCGCCTCCGCCGTGTCGTGCTGCTGGCCGAAAAATCCGCCCCGGCCGTGCGAGTAGATGACGAGCGCCAGCTTCGCACCCGTGACGGAACAATCCTTCACACCCTTCAGATCGAAATCGGCGCTCACCGATAAACGGCCCAGCGCCACATGCGTCGGCTCCGCCGCGCATGGATACCAGATCGCACCTGACAGCGCCGGATCGGCGTCGAGAAGCTGAATGCCCGCAGCCTCGGCCGGCGAACCAAGACAGCAGAGCGTGACGGCAAAAGCCCAGAGCATGTTGCGCAACGGAAGCCCCCCGATCTCCCGCAGGAGTTGAACGCGGAACGGTAGCGGAATTGTGGCTTCGGCTTGTCGGGCGGGCACACCTTGCCGCCGCTGTTGGCGTTGAGGCAGACTGTCCGCAAAAAGGGAGGGTCAACATGTCACTACTCGGCAAGGCCGCCGTCGCGATGTGGTGGAGCGTTCGCCCGGAGCAGCGCGACGAGTTCGGCGACTGGCATTCGCATGAGCATTTTCCGGAGCGGATGAGCATTCCCGGCTTCCGGCGGGGATCGCGCTGGAGCAGCACGACGGATCCCGAAGGCTTTTTCGTGCTCTACGAGCTCGCGCAATACGAAGTCCTCACGTCGAAGGGATATCTCGACCGGCTCAACGCGCCGACGCCGTGGTCGAGGAAGATGATGCCGCATCATCTCGGCATGGTCCGCAGCCAGTGCCGGATCATCGCGAGCTTTGGCGGTGGCGTAGCGGCCTCGCTTGCGACCATCAGGCTGTCGCCAGACCTCGGGCGGGAGGTGGAGTTGCAGGCGCACCTTTCCGACACGCTCGCCGCATTGGCACAGCAGCCGGGACTGACAGGCGCCCACCTCCTGCTCACCGACACGCCCCGGACAAGCGCGCCCACCACCGAGCAGCAGATCCGCGGCAAGGACGGCGCTGCCGACTGGATCGTGCTGCTGTCCGGTTACGATTCCGATGCCGTTGAGGACGTGATCGCCGGACGGCTCTCGCCGTCATCGCTTCAAGCGGCCGGCGCTTGCGAAAACCCTGGAATTGGCCGCTACAGGCTGGCATTCACAATGACATCTCAGGATGTCGCTGCCGTCTAGCGATCCGGCCGAACAAGATTCGAACGAAAAAAATTCAAGGCACCTGTCGGACCGGCGGCTTCCCCGTCGTCCTCGTGACATGAATGGGCCATAGACGCCGACGTCGGCCCATCAACGCAAGAGGATGAACGAAACATGCCCAATACCGTCCGCCTGCACCGCGTCCTGGCCACCAAGCCGGAGAAAGTCTATCGCGCCTTCCTGGAGGCCGATGCGATGGCGAAATGGCTTCCGCCGAACGGGTTCACCTGCGCCGTGCATCATTTCGAGCCCAAGGTCGGGGGCACGTTCAAGATGTCGTTCCGGAATTTCACCACGGGCAACAGCCATTCCTTTGGCGGCGAATATGTCGAGCTCGTGCCCGGCGAATGCATCCGCTATACCGACAAGTTCGACGATCCCAATCTGCCCGGCCTGATCGAGGTGACCGTGATCCTGAAGAAGGTCTCGGTCGGAACCGAAATCGACATCACGCAGTCGGGCATCCCGGATGTCATCCCGCCGGAGGCCTGCTATCTCGGCTGGCAGGAATCGCTGCGGAATCTGGCCAAGCTCGTCGAGCCCGAGATCAATCAATAGGCTGGCTCCGATGCAGCGGTGCTGCTCGGCCTGATGCGGAGCAGACCGCCACCGGCTTCGCGCCAGGGCAATCGCATATGGAGTGATTTCGCCCGTGGCCATCCTTCGAGACGCCCGCCGTTGGCGGGCCCTCAGGATGAGGAGCGAGTGCGTTGCGCCAGTTTCAACGGGCACCGGTTCCGCTTAGCCTCATCCTGAGGGACCGCGAAGCGGTTGTCTCGAAGGACGAGGCGCGCTCAGGTCTTTCAACAAAGCCATATGCGATCGCCCTGGGCGCCAAGCGGTATCCGACGGCGTCGCGGCAGGCGCCGTCCCGCCCCGCGTGCAGGCGCTCCCGGCAGTCCGATGCCCCTTGTGCCGGTCGAGCGGAAGGCTACACTCGGGAGGAATCGGGAGGGGGTTGATGAAACCATTCCAGGCGTTGCGGATGATTGCCTGTGGCGCGCTGCTCGTTGCGGCCGCAGCAGCTTCGGCCCGGGCCGAAGGGACTTTTGAGATTCCCGCGGGAGCACATTTCAACAAGGAAAAGCTGGCAAAACTCGACGCGTTCTTCCGCAACGAAGTCGCGACGGGGAAAATTCCCGGAGCAATCCTGCTCATCCAACAGCACGGCAAGCCGGTTTATCACAAGTCCTTCGGCGTGCAGGATGTGGAGTCGAAGGCTCCGATCACCGACCATACCATCTTCCGCCTGTTCTCGATGACCAAGGCCATCACCAGCGTGGTTGCCGTGCAGATGATCGACGAGGGCAAGTTCTCCCTCGATGACCCGATCGCAAAATACATTCCGTCGTTTGCAAATGTGAAGGTCGGCGTCGAGAAGGCAGCCAGCGACGGTACCAAGACGCTCGAACTGGTACCGCCGAACCGGCCGCCGACGGTGCTCGACCTGATGCGCCAGACCTCCGGCGTCACCTACGGCTTCTACGGCGACAGCCTGGTCCGCAAGGCCTACAAGGCTGCCGACATCTATGCCGGCGATTTCGACCTCGCCGAGTTCGCCGAGCGGATTGCAAAACTGCCGCTGCACAATCAACCCGGCGCGCTCTGGCAGTATGGCCATTCCACCGACATCCTGGCGCGGATCATGGAAATCGCGTCCGGGAAGTCCCTGATCGAGGTCGAGAAGGAAAAGCTGCTCGATCCGCTCGGCATGAAGGACACCGGCTTCTTCGTCGGCGACCCCGAAAAGCAGAAGCTGCTCGCCAAGCCGATGCCGAACGACAGCGATTTCCGGGTGGGCCGCGAAAACGATCCGACCAAGCCGAAGAAGATGATGTACGCCAGTGGCGGCATGGTCTCGACGATGGCGGACTACGCCCGCTTCGCTCAGATGCTGCTCAATGGCGGCACCTACGAGGGCAAGACCATTCTCAGCCCCAAGGCGTTCAAGCTGCTGACGACGGACCAGGTCGGGCCCGGGTCGGGCGTCGAGCGGGACTTCTTCTACTTTCCGGGCGACGGCTTCGGCTTCGGGCTCGGCCTCGCCGTACGCACCGATCCGGGCAACGCCAAACCGCCGCCGCCGGGCAATCTGGGCGAACTGAAATGGGACGGCGCCAGCGGCTGCTATTTCGTGATCGACCCCAAGCAGGACATGTTCTTCGTCCTGCTCGAGCAGACTCCCTCGGAGCGCCAGCGCATCCAAAGGACCGTCAAGCAGCTGATTTATGAGGCCATGGAGAACTGACGACGTCACGTCGGCGAGCGAGCGACTGTGCAAAGTCATGTGCGCGCTTCGGTTCTGGCTGTGCGGTCTTGATGTGCGTCAAACTGTCTAAAGGGCAAAACGGCTAGGAGCAGGAGTCTTCCCTGCCGGCCTCGGAGGCGAGATGATGAGATCTGCTATCGGATGGTTGATCGTTGCCGGTCTTGCCGCTGGTTTCGCCGCTGCCGCCAAGGCCGAAGAAGTCGACATCGGGAAGGCAGAGTTTCTGTCGTCATGCGCGAGTTGTCATGGCGCCGACGCAAAGGGCAAAGGCCCCGTCAGCGGCCAGCTCAAGACACCGCCTTCCGACCTGACCATATTGGCCAAGACCAACAACGGGGTGTTTCCCACCAACGCCGTCTACGAGACCTTGTATGGGTCGAAATCAGTCCCGGCTCACGGCACGCGTGAAATGCCGGTCTGGGGCGAGCGGTTCAACCCCATCGTCAGCCTGCCTCACGCTGTCGATCCCACTTATTGGCAAAAGGCCGGGCCGCAGCAAAGCCCGGAGGTCGTCGTGCGGACTCGCATTCTCGCCGTGATCGATTACCTGAACCGAATTCAGCAGAAATAGCGACCGAACAGCGTCGCCGCAGGGAGGCCGCTCGCCGCCTGCTACGCGACCTGACTTGCCGCCCAGCGATCCGGGTCGGGACTATGTCCGATCAGCGCCAGCCCATAGGCGATCGACTCGAACTGGTCGCCTGACATCAGCCGTTCGTTGCCGAACCGCTCGGCGAACAGTTTCCGGACGGCCGGCACAAAGGACGTGCCGCCGGTCAAGAACACCTTCTCGATCTCGCGCGCGGTGACGCCGGCCTCGCCCAGCACCTTGTCGACGGTCGCGCCCAGCCGGGCGATATCGTCGGCGATCCAGGCTTCGAAATTCTTCCGTGTGATGGCCGCGCCGATATCGACGCCGCCGCCCCTAAAGCGGAAGTCCACCTCGTCCTGCGCCGACAGCGCGACCTTGGCATCGGTCACGGCGCGGTAGAGCGAAAAGCCGAGGTCGAGATCGACGATGGTGATGAAATCCTCGAGCAGATCAGGCTTCAGCGCAGTGCGCTGGAGTTCGCGGAGTTCGCGCAAATCGCCGTTGCTCTTCATCATCGCGAGCTGATGCCAGCGCGCGAGGTTGGTGTAGTGGCCGTTCGGGACCGGCAGCACCTTGTCGAACGAGCGAAAGCTGGAGCCTTTGCCGAGCCGCGGCGATACGACGTGGTCGACGATGCGATAGTCGAAAGTGTCGCCTGCGATGCCAATGCCGGCATGGCCGAGCGGCTCGGCGCGAAGGCTGCCGCCCGCACGCGAGAAACGCATCACGGAGAAATCGCTGGTGCCGCCGCCGAAATCGGCAACCAGCACGGTGGCATCCCGCTCCAGCCGGCGCGCGAAGGAAAACGCCGCGCCCACGGGCTCGTAGACATAGCGCGCGTGACCGGCGCCGAGCCGCTCGAACGCGGTCCGGTAACGCTGCATCGCCAGCGCCTCGTCGGGATTGCCGCCGGCGAAACGCACCGGGCGACCGACCGTGATATTCGCCGCCTCGAAGCCGAACTTCCCACCGCCATGGCGCGCCAGCGTCCGCAGGAACGCCGCCAGAATATCCTCGAACTTGTAGCGCTGCCGGAACACCTGCGTGGTGTTGAAGCTGCTGCTCGCCGCAAACGTCTTGAACGACTGCAGGAAGCGGTAAACGTGGCGGCCTTCGAGGAACTGCTCGATCGCCCACGGACCCCCCTCGGCCTGGGCGCCGGCGCCCGGCCGGTCCTCCCAGAAGCACAGGGCCGACACGTAGACGCTGTGGCGCTGTCCGCCATGATCGAAGCGGATGGCCTCGACCCGGCGGTCGTCCGCCGCAATCGCGACGACCGTATTGCTGGTCCCAAAATCGATGCCGATCGAGACGGCGGGCGAGGCGCTCGACATGAACCACTCTGACGGAGGATTGGAAGGGGGCAGAGCACTAACGGCTTTGCCGTCCCCTTGCAAGACCTGGTCGGAGCAAGACCTGGTCAGAGATGGTCGCGTCCGGACCTCATGCCAAGGCTTTTGATATTCACGTCGATCAGTTGGACTGATCGCCTCGACGCCAGGCCGGAAACGGATCGGCAAGAGCGGACCATGCGGCGATGTCCATCGTCGACGTTTCCGGGACGAGACATGCGTCGAGCCTGCGGCGGATCTCGGCTTCGTCCATGCCGGTGCCGATGAACACGATCTCCTGGCGGCGATCGCCGTAGACCTTGTCCCAATACTGGCCGAGCCGCTTGCGCCAGGCCTCATCATTCGGCCACCGCTCCTTCGGGACGCTCGCCCACCAGAAACCCAGCGCTTCGGTCCTCACGATCGCTCCCGCCTGGCTGATCTCGCCGAGCCATTGCGGCCGCGTCGCCAGCCAGAAATGACCCTTCGCCCGGATCACGCCCGGCCAGGATGCCTTGACGAACTTGTCGAACTTCGACGGATCGAACGGCCGGCGGGCGCGATAGACGAAGTTCTTCACGCCATATTCCTGCGTTTCAGGCACGTGGTCGGCGAAACCATAGAGCTCCTTGTACCAGAGCGGATGCTGCTGGGCCTTCTCGAAGTCGAACCGGCCGGTCTTGAGCACGCGGTCGAAGGGCACGCGGCTGTGATTGGCTTCGATGATGTCGGCTTCGGGATTCAACGAGCGGATGATCTGGCGTGCCGCCTCGCGCTGTTGCGGCGAGGCATCGTCCACCTTGTTGAGGACGATCACGTCGGCGAACTCGATCTGCTCGACGAGGAGATCGACCAGCGTCCGCTTGTCGCCGTCCAGCGCCTCGCCGCGTTCGCCGAGGAACTCGGTCGAGGAATAGTCCTTGAGCAGGTTGGCGGCGTCGACCACCGTCACCATCGTGTCCAGGTGGGCGATGTCGGAGAGGCTTTCGCCCTCTTCCGAGCGGAAATCGAACGTCGCTGCGACCGGGAGCGGCTCCGAAATGCCCGTCGATTCGATCAGCAGATAATCGAAGCGCCCGCTTTGGGCGAGCGCACGTACCTCCCTCAGGAGATCGTCGCGCAGGGTGCAGCAGATGCACCCGTTGGTCATCTCCACCAGTTTCTCGTCAGTCCGCGAGAGGTTGGCACCACCATCGCGGACCAGGTCCGCATCGATGTTCACCTCGCTCATGTCGTTCACGATCACCGCCACTTTCAGGCCGTGCCGGTTGTTCAGGACGTGGTTCAGCAAAGTGGTCTTTCCAGCCCCGAGGAAGCCGGACAAGACGGTGACGGGGAGTTTGGGCATGGAGATCGAACAGCCTCTTGAGCGGGATGGGTCGAGGGCGGCGAGACACGGCATCTCACTATGTAATGTTATAACATTACATTCTTTATTCGGCGCGCCGGTGTCAAGGGGCTCTGTCCTGGGCGAGTGACCGGGTATGCCGCAATGCGGAAGAACGAATGCTGCCATGCAAACAAAAACATGGACGCTGGCATCTGGTATACATAAACTGCCCTTCGAAATGAGGCAGCAAGGCTGACTGTCTCCAGAAAGGGATTTCCGATGTCCAAGACCGCTTCCGTCGCTCTCGCCCCCTCCGCCTCGCTGTTCGCCCGCCTGATGGCCGCGATCGACAGCTTCCTGATGGCGAGCGCCGAGATTTCCAATCGCAACGGCGACCTGCCGCGTTTCGGCCTGTAGGAAGGCCTTGTCCGCCCGCCAAACGGCGGAGCTGACAGACCCCGCAGACACCCGGTTCGGTCAAATGGCCCCGCACGTTCGGGGCCATTTTCTTTTGCCTCCTTGCCTGGGCTTGCGACCTCAACTGCGACAATTCGTCCGCCGGACTGGCTGCCGATCCGATTGTTTGTTTGCTGGCATCGCGCATACCATTGGACAAGCAAGCACGATTGCACAATCCAAGGTGTAAGGCGTGGAAACGTAACGCAGGACGGGAACAGCCGAGGGCACACGCACCGCGAGCCTTGGCGGAACCTTAGCCGAAAGGAGCGGATGCCGCGCGGTGTCCCTCCTCATACAGTTTCTATCGGGACTGCCATGGGAGATCGACCGCAAGGGTGACACCAGGCATCTGAATCGAGATGGGCTGACGCAAGTCGACAAAGAGCGGCTGCGTTGAGGGTTCGACAGGGAGAGAAACAAATGAAGCCATCCGTTCTGAGTGTCGCTTTGGCGGCAATCGCGATGTCGTGCGCGAGCAGCACCGCAAGCCGGGCTGCCTGGGAGCCGGTCCGTCCGGTCGAGTTCATCGTGCCCGCGGGCACCGGCGGCGGCGCCGATCAGATGGCACGCACCATTCAGGGCATCGTCACCAAGCACAACCTGATGAAGCAGCCGATGGTCGTCATCAACAAGGCGGGCGGCGCGGGCGGTGAAGGCTTCCTCGATGTGAAGACGTCGTCGGGCAATCCGCACAAGATCATCATCACGCTGTCGAACCTGTTCACGACGCCGCTGGCCACCGGCATTCCGTTCAACTGGAAGGATTTGACGCCGGTGGCGATGCTGGCGCTCGACGAATTCGTGCTCTGGGTGAATGCCGAGAAGCCGTACAACAGCGTCAAGGATTACGTCGACGCCGCGAAGAAGGCACCAAGCGGCTCGTTCAAGATGGGCGGCACCGGCTCCAAGCAGGAAGACCAGATCATCACGGTCGGCATCGAGAAGGCGATCGACGCCAAGTTCACCTACATTCCCTACAAGGGCGGCGGCGAAGTCGCCGTCCAGCTCGTCGGCAATCACGTCGATTCGACCGTCAACAATCCGATCGAGGCGGTCGCGCAATGGCGCGGCGGCAAGCTTCGCCCGCTCTGCGTCTTCGACGCCCAGCCGATGGCCTATGACGAACCGATCGCCGACGGCAAGGCCTGGAAGGATATTCCGACCTGCAAGTCGCAGGGGCTTGCGATGGAATATCTCATGCTGCGCGGCATCTTCATGTCGCCCAAGGCGACGAAGGACCAGATCGAATACTATGTCGAGCTGTTCAAGAAGGTGCGCGCCACGCCGGAATGGCAGGAATTCATGAAGAGCGGCGCCTTCAACACGACCTTCATGACCGGCGCCGACTACGCCAAATGGGTCGAGGCGGAGGAGAAGCGCCACGAAGGCTTGATGAAGGAAGCGGGCTTCCTCGCATCGGGGAATTGAGCCGCGACTTCGACGATGGCTGAGGACGCTGCTCGTCCTCACGCCCGCCGCGACCGCGAAGGACTGCGTTTCCGCCTGGAGGCCCCATGACTGAACGATCTGAACGCGGCCCGACCCACAAGACGCTGGAAATCGGGATGGCGCTGCTGATCGGCGTCTTCGGCCTCGTCGTCATCTTCGGCAGCCTGAAGGCCGGCATCAACTGGGGCGCGGAGGGCCCGCGTGCCGGCTTCTTCCCCTTCTATATCGGCGCCGCCATCGTCGTGGCGAGCGCCATCAACCTCTGGCATGCGCAACGCGACGACGATGGCCGGCTGTTCGCAGAATGGGGGCAGCTGCGCCAGGTCATGAGCGTCGTCGTGCCGACCGCGATCTATGTCGGCTCGATGCCGTTCATCGGCCTCTACGTCGCCTCGATGGTTTTCATCGCCTGGTTCATGCGCTGGCTCGGCGGCTATCGCTGGCTGACGACCATCGCGGTCGCGGTCGGCATGCCGGTCCTGACCTATCTCGTTTTCGAGCGCTGGTTCCTGGTCCCGCTGCCCAAGGGGCCGCTCGAGGAATGGCTCGGCCTGTGAGAGCCACGCATTCATTCAATTGCTGCTGCAGGACGTTTTGACATGGAAGAGTTGGCCAATCTGTTTCACGGCTTCGCGGTCGCCCTGCAGCCCTACAACATCATGCTGATGATCATCGGCATCACGCTCGGGGTCATCATCGGCGTGCTGCCGGGGCTGGGGGGCGCCAACGGCGTCGCGATCCTGCTTCCGCTGACCTTCAGCATGCCGCCGACATCGGCGATCATCATGTTGTCCTGCATCTATTGGGGCGCATTGTTCGGCGGCGCCATCACCTCGATCCTGTTCAACATCCCCGGCGAGCCCTGGTCCGTGGCGACCACTTTCGACGGCTATCCGATGGCGCAACAGGGCAGACCCGGCGAAGCCCTGACCGCCGCCTTCACCTCCTCCTTCGTGGGCGCGCTGTTTGCCGTCATCATGATCACGCTCGTCGCGCCCCTCGTTGCGGGCTTCGCACTGCGATTTGGTCCGGCGGAGAAGTTCGCGGTGTACTTCCTCGCGTTCTGCAGCTTCGTCGGCCTCAGCAAGGAGCCACCGTTCAAGACCATCGCGGCGATGATGATGGGCTTTGCGCTCGCGGCGGTCGGCCTCGATTCGATCACCGGACAGTTACGGCTGACCTTCGGCATCACGGAGCTGCTCAACGGATTCGACTTCCTGATCGCCGTGATCGGGCTGTTCGGCATCGGCGAGATCCTGCTGACCATGGAGGAAGGGCTGGCGTTCCGCGGCGGCAACGCGAAGATCAACCTGCGCGTCGTACTTCACACCTGGCGCGAGCTGCCCGCCTATTGGATGACCTCGCTGCGCTCCTGCCTGATCGGCTGCTGGATGGGCGTCACCCCCGCGGGCGCAACGCCGGCCTCCTTCATGAGCTACGGCATTGCCAAGCGCCTGGCGCGACGCGGCAACAATTTCGGCAAGGGCGAGATCGAAGGCGTGATCGCGCCGGAGACGGCCGCGCATGCCGCGGGCACCGCAGCGCTGCTGCCGATGCTCTCGCTCGGCGTGCCGGGCTCGCCCACAGCCGCCGTCCTGCTCGGCGGATTGTTGATCTGGGGCCTGCAGCCCGGCCCGATGCTGTTCGTCGAGCAGAAGGAATTCGTCTGGGGCCTGATCGCGTCGATGTATCTCGGCAACCTGGCCGGCCTCATCGTCGTGCTCACCTGCGTGCCGATCTTCGCCGCGATCCTCCGCGTGCCCTTCGGCATCATCGCGCCGCTCATCCTGGTGCTCTGTGCGATCGGCGCCTATTCGGTGCACAACAGCACCTTCGACGTGATGCTGATGCTGGTGTTCGGCGTGCTCGGCTATCTCCTGAAGAAGTGCAACTACCCGCTCGCCCCGCTGGTGCTCGCCATCGTGCTCGGCGACAAGGCCGAGGAAGCCTTCCGCCAATCGCTGCTGGGCTCGCAGGGATCGCTCGGGGTGTTCTTCTCCAACGGCCTCGTCAGCACGATCATGGCGCTCGGTCTGGTCGCCTTGTTCTGGTCCGCGATCCAGGAAGGCTATAGCCGGTTGCGCACGTCGATGGCGTGAGGCGCGACCGCGCCATCAGCACCAACGCCAAATTGCCGCAGGTCGGACTTCTGGAATATAGAATTCCAGAAATCGCGTGGTCAGCGACGGACCGCACGTCGGCAGCGCGCGCGTGGAGAAGCCCCAACCGCGCGGGCTTTCAACAGCGGTCTTGCGGCGTCGGGACGACACGAAAGCAAACACTGAATCAATCACTTGATCAGGATCGACCGGCACTTCCGCGCGTATGCCGGCCGCGATTGGGCTTTACAATCCAGCCCTCATCGCGCATCTGAACAGGCCCGCGTTATTTCGCCGCACCTCCCGTCCTCCGCTTGAATCTTGGCATAATGAATACCAGGATGCGGGCAGCGCATGCATAAAAATGATCGGCGCATTCGGGAGGGTTTTTAATGACGGACATGGTGCAGTCGGCAGCGGCCCCCAGTGCCGCACGCGTAAGCGATGCGTACCGCTGGGCGCAGTTGGCGATCGGTGTGATGGCGATGGTGATGATCGCCAATTACCAATATGGCTGGACGTTCTTCGTCCCCGACATTCAGAAGACGTTCGGCTGGGATCGCGCATCGATCCAGTGGGCCTTCACCCTTTTCGTGTTGTTCGAGACCTGGCTGGTGCCGGTCGAAGGATGGTTCGTCGACAAATACGGCCCGCGCATCGTCGTGCTGGTCGGCGGCGTGCTCTGCGCCATCGGCTGGGCGATCAACGCGCAGGCCACCTCGCTCAACGGCTACTATCTCGGCATGATCATCGCAGGCATCGGCGCCGGCGGCGTCTACGGCACCTGCGTCGGCAATGCGCTGAAATGGTTTCCGGACAAGCGCGGTCTTGCCGCCGGCATCACCGCCGCGGGCTTCGGTGCAGGCTCTGCGCTGACCGTTGCGCCGATCCAGGCCATGATCAAGGACAGCGGCTTCCAGACCACCTTCCTCTATTTCGGCCTCGGCCAGGGCATCATCATCTGCATCCTCGCCTTCTTCCTGCTCGCGCCGAAGGCAGGCCAGGTGCCGAACGTGGTCGCGAATGCCAATATCATCCAGACCCGGCGCAACTATCAGCCGACCGAAGTGCTGCGCCAGCCGATCTTCTGGCTGATGTACTTCATGTTCGTGATCGTCGGCGCCGGTGGACTGATGGTTACGGCGAACCTGAAGCCGATTGCGGTTGACTGGAAGGTCGACAGCGTGCCGGTGACGCTGATGGCCGTGACGATGACGGCGGTGACCTTCGCGGCCACGATCGACCGCGTGCTCAACGGCCTGACGCGTCCGTTCTTCGGCTGGATCTCCGACATGATCGGCCGCGAGAACACGATGTTCATCGCCTTCGGCATGGAAGGGTTCGGCATCTGGATGCTCTACCTCTGGGGCCACGATCCGATCTGGTTCGTGCTGCTCTCGGGCTTCGTGTTCTTTGCCTGGGGTGAGATCTACTCGCTGTTCCCCTCGACCTGCACCGACACGTTCGGCGCCAAGTTCGCGACCACCAATGCCGGCCTGCTCTACACCGCCAAGGGCACCGCCGCGCTGCTGGTGCCGATCGCCAACTACATGCAGCAGTCGTCGGGGACCTGGGACGCCGTGTTCATCATCGCGGCCGGCGCCAACATCCTGGCTTCGCTGCTGGCGATCGCGGTGCTGAAACCCTGGCGCAAGGTCGTGGTCGCGAAATCGACCATCTGACCATTCCACCGCAGTTCACGCGAGCACGACGCCCGGCCTCACGGCCGGGCGTTTTCGTTTGACAGAAGACCGCCGTGATTGGCGGGACGCGGCCTGACCCCGCCGCATTTTGTGAACGCCGAGCCAAGATAACGCTTGCAATCTGGAATATCGTATACCAATCTCCGGACGACGCCTGCGACGATAAGACACAATATTTGCGACATCAGGTCACCTTGTCGAACTGATGTACGACAGACAGGCGCGTTGGGAGGTTCTGATGATTTCCAGCCCGGATGGCGCCGTCACCGCCGCGCCGCTTCGCACCGGCTTCCGCTGGCTCCAGCTCGGCATGGGCATCGTCTGCATGGCGATGATCGCCAATCTGCAATATGGCTGGACGCTGTTCGTCGATCCGATCGACGCCGCCCATCATTGGGGGCGCGCCGCGATCCAGCTCGCCTTCACCATCTTCGTGGTCACCGAGACCTGGCTGGTGCCGGTCGAGGCCTGGTTCGTCGACAAATACGGCCCGCGCATCGTCGTCATGTTCGGCGGCGCGATGATCGCACTGTCCTGGATTCTCAACTCCTATGCCGACAGCCTCACCCTGCTCTACGCAGCCGCGATCATCGGCGGCCTGGGCGCGGGCGCGGTGTACGGCACCTGCGTCGGCAACGCGCTGAAATGGTTTCCAGACCGTCGCGGTCTCGCGGCAGGTGCGACCGCCGCCGGCTTCGGCGCAGGCGCCGCGCTCACGATCGTTCCGATCGCGAGCATGATCGCCGCGAGCGGCTACCAGCACGCATTCCTCACCTTCGGCATCGGCCAGGGCGTCGTCGTGTTCGTGCTCGCCTTCTTCATCCAGCCGCCGCGGATCTCGATTCCGCCGAAGAAGAAGCAGCTCAATCTGCCGCAGACCAAGATCGACTTCACCCCGCCGCAGGTGCTGCGCACCCCTGTTTTCTGGGTGATGTATCTCGTCTTCGTGATGGTTGCCTCGGGCGGCCTGATGACCGCGGCGCAGATCGCCCCGATCGCGCACGACTACAAGATCGCGAATAGTCCGGTAACGCTCGCCGGCTTCCAGATGGCGGCCTTGACGTTCGCGATCTCGCTCGATCGCATCTTCGACGGTTTCGGGCGTCCGTTCTTTGGCTGGGTCTCCGACACGATCGGCCGCGAGCCCACCATGTTCATCGCCTTCGGCACCGCTGCCCTGATGTTGCTGACGCTGTCGGCCTATGGCCACCTGCCGACCATCTTCGTGCTCGCGACCGCGGTCTATTTCGGCGTGTTCGGCGAGATCTACTCGCTGTTCCCCGCGACCTGCGGCGACACCTTCGGTGCGAAGTTCGCGACCACCAACAACGGCATGCTCTACACCGCCAAGGGCACGGCCTCGCTGCTCGTCCCGCTCGCAAGCGTGATCTCCACCGCCTATGGCTGGAAGGCCGTGTTCGTGATCGCGGTGGCGCTGAACGCAACGGCGGCGCTGACGGCGCTGCTCGTGATCAAGCCGCTGCGCCGCTCCTTCATCCTCGGGAAGGAAGCCGAGAGCACTGGCGCCGCCGCCGGCACTGCCAAAACCGAGACGGTGTAAGCACCCGCACGGATTTGCATGCTCGAGAAGGGGCGCAGGGATGCGCCCCTTCTTCTTTTGGGCCCACGACAAACGTCAGTATGACTGTCGCAAGATTTTTCGGATCAGCCAAATCCAGCGCTTGACGATTGGCATTATGTATACCACACTTCCCTCGTCATTCACCCAGGGAGGTTGCAATGCTGGTCGGAGACATTCTGCGCAAGAAGACGCCGCGCGTTGTCACGGTGCGTATGAACGAAACGGTGGGTATCGCGGCCAAGCTGATGCGCGCCAACAACATCAGTGCTCTGGTGGTGAAGGACGTGGTCCGCTCCGAGGGCAACACCGCGGTCGGCATGTTCACCGAGCGCGACGTGGTGCGCGCCGTCGCCGAGCACGGCGCCAACGCCGTCAATGTCAAGGTCTCGCAGCTCGTCTCGGTGCAGCAGCTGGTGTCCTGCACCTCCTCGGATCCGATCGAGCACGTCCGCCATCTGATGAACCGTCATCACATCCGCCATCTGCCCGTGATCGACGATTACAGCCTCATCTCCGTCATCAGCATGCGCGACATCGCCGCGGCCGTCGACGAGGCCCTCAACGGCACGCCGCAAGCGGCAGCCTAAAAGAGCTCGCCTTACGTTCAGTCACGGAACAGCTGCGCGCCCTCTCCCGCTTGCGGGAGAGGGCTGTCTCAGCCAAGCGAGACTCCTCAAGAGGACAGAACCCTCACCCGCCGCGCTCGGGACGATGCTTCGCATCGCCCGGGGCGCCAAGGCCGAAGCTCGGCTTCGGCGTTCTTAAGAACGGCCGCCGGAAGGCGGCCTTTGCTCTTCCGCAAGCGGGAGAGGTGCCGCGAACCTGTGTCACGACCGATCGAGCCATTTCCCCAATCTTGGTCCCGCGAGGATTTCATGAAGATCTGCATCTACGGCGCCGGCGCAATCGGCGGATATCTCGGGGTTCAGCTCGCGCGTGCGGGCGCCGATGTCAGCCTGGTCGCACGCGGCCCGCACCTTGCCGCGATGCGCGAGCGCGGCCTGACGCTGCTCGCGGGCGAGGAGCAGCACACCGTACATCCGCGCTGCACCGACGATCCCGCCGAGCTTGGCGTGCAGGATTTCATCATCATTACGCTGAAGGCGCATTCGATCACCGGCGTGATCGAGAAGATGCGGCCGCTGCTCGGGCCTCACACCCGCATCGTCACGGCCGTCAACGGCATTCCCTATTGGTACTTCTACAAGCACGGCGGGCAATACGAGAACTCGACGCTGGAGAGCATCGACCCCGGCGGGCGGCAGTGGCGCGAAATCGGCGCCGAGCGCGCCATCGGCTGCATCGTCTATCCCGCCACCGAGATCGAGGCGCCCGGCGTGATCCGTCACGTCTACGGCAACAACTTTCCGCTGGGCGAGCCCTCCGGCGAGATCACTGATGACGTGCAGCGTCTCGCCGACCTGTTCGCCGCCGCCGGGCTGAAGGCGCCGGTGCTCGACCGCATCCGGGACGAGATCTGGCTCAAGCTGTGGGGTAACGTCTGCTTCAATCCGATCAGCGCGCTGACCCACGCCACGCTCGACGTGATCTGCACCGATCCGGCGACGCGCGCACTGTCCCGCGCGATCATGGTGGAGACGCAAGCCATCGCCGAGACGTTCGGGGTCAAGTTCCGCGTTGACGTCGAGCGCCGCATCGAGGGCGCCCGCAAGGTCGGCGCGCACAAGACATCGATGCTCCAGGATCTCGAGCGCAGCCGCCCGATGGAGATCGATCCGCTCGTCACGGTGGTGCAGGAGATGGGCCGCCTTACCGGGATCGCCACGCCTGCGCTCGATTCAGTGCTGGCCATGGTGACCCAGCGCGCCCGCATCGCCGGCCTTTATGACGGGGTCTCGACGCCATCAGATCCGCGCGCACTGGCGGTGGCATGATGGCGAGCGAGATCAACAAGTGGCTCCGCTTCCGGAGCAATGGCGCGACCGGCTTCGGCACGCTGAGCCCATCAGGCATCAGCGTGCATGAAGGCGAGATGTTCGGCCGCAGCACCGCTACCGGCAAGACGCTGTCGCTGTCGGAGGTCGAGCTGCTCGCGCCCTGCGCGCCGAGCAAGATCGTCGCGCTCTGGAACAATTTCCACGCGCTCGCGGCAAAGCTCAACCACCCCGAGCCGCCGGAGCCGCTCTACCTGCTGAAGGCCACCACCAGCATCGCCGCCCCCGGTGCGGTGATCCGCCGCCCGTCCTCCTACGACGGCAAGACGACCTATGAGGGCGAGCTCGGCATCGTCATCGGCAAAGCCTGCGCGCGCGTGCCGCCGGCAGAAGCGGATAGCTTCATCTTCGGCTACACCTGCGTCAACGACATCACCGCCAACGACATCCTGACGCGCGACCCCACCTTCCCGCAATGGGCCCGCGCAAAGGGCATCGACGATTACGGCCCGTTCGGCCCTGTCATCGCGACCGGCATCGATCCGGCCGGGCTCGTGGTCCGTACCATCCTCAATGGCGCGGAGCGGCAGAACTATCCGATCTCGGACATGATCTTCAGCGCTCAGGAGCTGGTCAGCAGGATCTCCCATGACATGACCCTGCTGCCCGGCGACCTCATCGCCGTCGGCACTTCCGTCGGCGTCGGCGTGATGAAGGAACCGGTCAACACGGTCACCGTCGCGATCGACGGCATCGGCGAGCTGACCAACGAGTTTCGGATGTAGCCGCCCCGCAGCGCAACAAAATTGATCCGGCGCAAATCGGCCGGCGCGGCCACCGGTATCCTTTCCTTTGATGCAAGGGAGGACGCCATGACGAATGCCGCCAATGCGCTTTTGTGGACGGCCCTTTACTTCGCTCTCTCGTTCGTTGCGATCTTCGTGGTTTGGTTCGCCGACAAGATGCGCTCGAACATCTCCCGGAAACGATAACCCGCAGCGCGTGTTCATCTCCGAAACATCCGGACACATCACATCTGCGCGCGCCTGGCATATGCCGCCAACTTGTCCCGTGCCCGCCGCAACTTGGACGCATTCGGCCGCCCTTCTGCGAGGCGTGTCTGGGGGCACGGCGGTGCCGTGTTGGACCAAACCTTCAGGGGTATATGACTGTGAAGAAGATTGTATTTGCTCTCGGTGCTACGCTTGCTCTGGCGACGGCTGCGAACGCTGCGGATCTGCCGCGCCGGCAGCCCGTGCCGGCCTATCCGGCCGAACAGGCGCCGATTGGCAAGATGCCGATTGGCAAGAGCCCGGTTGGAAAAGCCCCGATCGGCAAGGCGCCCGGCCCGGTCGCAGCGCGCTACTGAAGCGCAGCGGAATACGCGCAGATCTGCGTAGCAGCCGACAGTCAAGGGGTGTCGCGTGACGAACAAAGCTGATCGATCGGGATCCTGCATCCTCGCGGGCTTCGCCCTTGCGGCCATGCTCTCGTGCACGACGCCCTCGGCCTCGGCCCACCAGGCAAACAAGCGCGTTGCCGATGCGAACGCGCTTGCCACGACCGACACTGCCTCGCGACCTCAGCCGCAATCGACGCGGCGCTCCGTCGCGCGCGCGGAGAAAGGCCCCTACTACGTCGACTTCCGCGCGCGCACCGCCGCGAGCTGGGGCCATGCCTTCGTCTGGTACGGCAAGACCAGCGAGCGCGCCGTGGAGGTCGCAGGGCTCACACCAGCCGGCGACACGCTCGCTTACGTGCTCGGTCACATCACCTTTGTGCCGTCCGAGACCGGCGCGAGCTACGGCGATCTCGATCCGGAATACCTGACCGCGAGCTATCGCGTCTACCTGAACGAAGCGGACGCCAAGCGCGTGTTCGCCTACATCAAAGAATTGCAGGCGAACTCACCGGTGTGGAACGCGGAGACGGCCAACTGCACCGGCTTCATCGGCGACATCGCCGAATTCATGGGCCTCGAGGTCCCCAACCGCTGGCAACGCCCGGAAAACTTCGTCAACCGCCTCAAGGAAATGAACGGCGGCCGTCAGATGGTGCGGCTGTCGGCGGAGTAGCTCTTTGCTCCATACTCGGTGTCATTGCCCGCGAAAGCGGGCAATCCAGTATTCCAGAGACTGCGAGGCTAGAGCCGAGAGGCCACGGCGATCGGGATGCGCCGGCCGAGCCGGGGCATGACCATGGAGTTTGAGGAAAGAGCTTGCGCCATCAGGAGCGGCGCATTCGAATTGTCCGCGCCACGGAATCCCCTCGCCCCTCGCATGCCATTCCGTGCCCACCGCAGGCCCCGCTCATAGACTTTTGCCACCCCGGGCGGCATCCTCCAGCGCTCAGCCGACAACAGAGCGCCACGCGAGGCACGGGGGAAACACATCATGCTGCAGACACGGTTCACCAAACTCGTCGGCGTCGAGCACCCGATCGTCCAGGGCGGCATGCAGTGGGTCGGCCGCGCCGAGCTCGTCGCTGCCGTCGCCAATGCCGGCGCACTCGGCTTCATCACCGCGCTGACCCAGCCGACGCCGGAGGACCTGACCAGGGAGATCGCGCGCTGCCGCGACCTCACCGACAAGCCGTTCGGCGTCAATCTCACCATCCTGCCCGCGATCAAGCCGCCGCCCTATGCCGAATACCGCGCCGCCATCATCGAGAGCGGCATCAAGGTGGTCGAGACCGCCGGCAACAAGCCCCAGGAGCATGTCGACGAGTTCAGAAAGCACGGCGTCAAGGTCGTGCACAAATGCACCAGCGTGCGCCACGCGCTCTCGGCCGAACGGATGGGCGTCGATGCCATCTCGATCGACGGCTTCGAATGCGCCGGCCACCCCGGCGAGGACGACACGCCCGGCCTGATCCTGATCCCGGCCGCCGCCAACAAGATCAGGATCCCGATGATCGCCTCGGGCGGCTTTGCCGATGCCCGCGGCCTCGTCGCGGCGCTGGCCCTGGGTGCCGACGGCATCAACATGGGCACGCGCTTCATGGCCACCAAGGAGAGCCCGATCCACCAGCTCATCAAGGAGAAGATCGTCGCCAATGACGAGCGCGAGACCGAGCTCATCTTCCGCACCATGCGCAACACCTCGCGTGTGGCGAAGAACGCGATCTCGAGCAAGGTCGTCGCCATGGAGAAGGAGGGCGCGAAGTTCGAGGACATCCGCGAGCTCGTCGCCGGCGCCCGCGGCAAGATGGTCTATGCCACCGGCGATTCCGACGAAGGCATCTGGTCGGCCGGCCAGGTGCAGGGCCTGATCCAGGACATCCCGAGTTGCGCCGAACTGGTCTCCCGCATCGTGCGCGAGGCGGAAGCGATCATCCGCGGCAGGCTGGAGGGCATGATCGTTCATCCGCACCGTGAAGCCGCGGAATAGTCACCGCAAGAAACGAGAGTAATTCATGAAGGCTTACGTCTACGGCCCTGGTGGCGCTACGATTTCCGATGTCGCTCAACCACAGCCCAAGGGCTCGCAGGTGCTGGTCCGCGTTCGCGCCTGCGCCCTGAACCGGGCCGACACCATCATGCGCAAGGGGCACGCCCATGGGGCGGCCGGCGGCATCGGCACCGTGCTCGGCATGGAATGGGCCGGCGAAGTCGCCGAGCTTGGGCCGAATGCCAAGGGCGTCAAGGTCGGCGACCGCATCATGGGCTCGGGCGGCGCGGCCTTTGCCGAATATACGCTGGCCGATCACGGACGGCTATTCCACGCCCCCTCGAACATGAATTTCGAGGAGGCCGCCACTCTCCCCGTCGCGCTCACGACCATGCACAACGCCGTCGTCACCGTCGGCGGTGTGCAGCCGGGCCAGAGCGTGCTGGTCCAGGGCGCGAGCTCCGGGGTCGGCCTGATGGCGATGCAGATCGCCAGGCTCAAGGGCGCAAAGCTCGTGATCGGCTCATCGACCGATGCCACTCGCCGCGGCCGGCTGAAGGACCATGGCGCCGATCTCGCCGTCGATAGCTCCGATCCCCAATGGGTCGACGAGGTGCTGAAGGCGACGAACGGGGAAGGCGTCGATCTCATCGTCGACCAGGTCTCGGGCAAGGTCGCGAGCCAGAACCTCGCCGCGACGAAGATCAAGGGCCGCATCGTCAATGTCGGCCGGCTCGGCGGCACCCACGCCGACTTCAATTTCGACCTGCATGCGGCCCGCCGCATCGACTATGTCGGGGTCACCTTCCGCACCCGCACCATCGAGGAGGTCCGCGAGATCTTCGAGGAGGTCCGCAAGGACGTCTGGGGCGCGGTGGAATCGCGCAAGCTGCAGCTGCCGATCGACAAGGCGTTCGCGTTCGACGATATCGATCAGGCGTTCGAGCACATGGAGGCGAACAGGCATCTGGGGAAGATCGTGGTGACGCTGTGAGGGTTGTGGCAGTGAGACAAGAGCGGAGCGACGCTCTCTCCTCTCGTCATGGCCGGGCTTGACCCGGCCATCCACGTCTTTACCCCTTACGCAGAAGAACGTGGATGCCCGGGACAAGCCCGGGCATGACGGCGTCGGGGGATACGCTCCTGCAAGTCACTCGCGACTACGGCTGTGGATCGTCGCTTGATGTTCACCCACGCCCTGCTAAATCCCCGCCATGGCCTCTCAGCACAACAAGACCTCGGTCGCCGCGATCTCGATCTTCGCCAGTGGCGGCATGGCGGTGGCCAAGTTCGCGGTCGGGATCGCGATCGGCTCGCTGGCGCTGATCTCCGAGGCCCTGCACTCCTCGATCGACCTGGTCGCGACCATCATCACCTGGGCGGTGGTGCGGGTGTCCGACAAGCCCGCGGACGACGAGCACCATTACGGCCACGGCAAGCTGGAAAGCGTCTCCGCGCTCGGCGTCACCGCCCTGCTCTACGTGCTTGCCGGCGGCATCCTGGTCGAGGCCTATAGCCGGCTGAGCGAGGGAACCCCGCCGCCGACCATTTCGGCCGTGCCGTTCGTCGTGCTGGTGCTCGACATCGCCGTCAATCTCTGGCGTGCCCGCGCTCTGCAGCGCGCGGCGCGGGAGACCAGGAGCCAGGCGCTGGCGGCGGATGCGCTGCATTTCGCCTCCGACGTGATGGGCTCGTTCGCCGTGATCGTGGGCCTGATCCTCGCCGGCCTCGGCTTCTGGTGGGGCGACGCGGCGGCGGCCGCAGCGGTTGCCGTGATGATCGCCCTGCTGGGGCTGCGCATGGCCGGCTCCACCGTGCAGACGCTGGTCGACCGCGCCCCGGAAGGCGCGCAGGAGAAGGCCACCGCCGCGATCCGCGGCGTGCCGGGCGTGATCGACGTCGACCGGCTGCGCGTGCGCATGGTCGGAGCGACCACGTTCATCGACACCATCGCAAAGGTGCCGCGAACCTATCCGATCGACCGCGTCGAGGAGATCAAGCGCAACGCGCAAATCGCCGTGGACAAGGCGTTCGGCGACGCCGACCTCACCTTCACCGCCGTCCCCGTCGCACGCAACAACGAGACCGTGCGCGACCGCATCATGGTGATCGCGCACAATTCGGGCCTCGCCGTTCACCATGTCACGGTGCACGATCTCGGCGCCAAGCTGACCGTCAGCATCGACCTCGAGGTGGATGCCGACATGCAGCTCGAGGCCGCCCATGACGTCGCCAACACGCTGGAGCGCAACATCCAGGAGGAGTTCGGCGAGGACGTCGAGGTCGACGTTCACATCGAGCCATTGGAACCGGAACTGCCGTTCGGCGTCGATGCCGCACCGGAACGGGTGCAGACCATCGCCGCCGCGCTGGCCGAATTCGCCGGCGAAGGCGAGATCCACGACATCCATAATGTGCGTGTCCGCAACACTGACGCCGGCGAGATCGTCAATTTCCACTGCCGCGCGGCACCGTCGATGAGCGTGATCAAGGTGCATGAGCATGTCGACGCGATCGAGCGCGCGTTGCGGCGTGCGTTCCCGAGCGTGAAGCGCGTGATCAGTCACGCCGAACCGCCGCGCGCGTGATGCAGAACGTGCGGGGAGTCGCACGTTCTCGTTTCGGACTCCTCGCGCGCGCGGGTTTGCGGCGACCCGATGCACAAACTGCATGTTGGATAAGAATAATTTCGCGTTAACGATTCGTTGACTCTCGACAGCCCGCGAAAACTGGATTCAAATCAGTGTGATTCGGAAGCGACGTGGGGCTGCTTCCGAGCTTCAGTTGCAAGCAGGTTTTCAGGGGGCCGAAGGCATGTCGCGTGCAGACGCCGCGAACGCATGCGTCCAATCCGATTCGATCAAGGGATTGGCGCAATCGATCGCGAAACCTGCCTATCATCGGCTCCTGATCGCGGAGCCGGCGCTGCGCCGCGCCGTGCCGACACTCATCATCGCATTCCTGATCACGATCTGCCTCGGCGCATTCGTGCAGGTGGTCGACCAGACGCGGCAGAAGCGGCTGGTGATCAGCCACGACATTTCGGCCCTCGCCGACCTGCTCGCCGAGCGCATCGACCGCCTGACCTCGGTGCGGCAGGAACGGCTGAAGAACATCGAGAGCCTGCCGGCGCTGTTGTCGGATCTGATCCCGTCCTGGGGCACGGCCTCGGGCCGCCATGTCATCGTCACCTCGGCCGGCGTCGACCGCCGTATCCTCGCCCGCATCCCTGCACACAACGACTCCGTCGGCAACGACCGCCTGCTCGACGCGATCACCGCCGCGCAATTGATGACGGCGCCGCCACGCGACGGCAACGTCTCCGACTTGACGCTGCCGAGCGGCAACGCAGCGATGGCGACCTCGCGGCAGATCAAGTCGCTGCCGGGCTTCGTCACAGTGATCCAGGAGCGCAACGAGCCGATCTGGGGCTCGGACGCCGCGCTTTCGGTCACGCTGTCGGCGACCACCGGCTTCGTCGTCCTGATCCTCGGCTTCGCCTTCCACTGGCAGTCGACCCGCGCCCGCGAGGGCGACATCATCAACGACGCCGTGCGCGGCCGCATCGACACCGCGCTCAACCGCGGCCGCTGCGGGCTGTGGGACTGGGATCTGTCGCGCGGCCGGATCTTCTGGTCGCAGTCGATGTTCTCGATGCTCGGCCTCGACGGCCGCCACGAGCTCCTCACCTTCGGCGAGGTCAACGCGCTGGTGAAGTCCGACGACATCGACCTGTTCGCGATCGCCGACCAGCTCATCTCCGGCGAGATCGACCACATCGACCAGACCTTCCGCATGCAGCATGTCGACGGCCACTGGATCTGGCTCCGCGTGCGCTGCGAGAAGACGCGCGGGGCGACCGATGACAGCGTGCACCTGATCGGGATCGCCGTCGACATCACCGAACAGAAGAGCCTCGCGGAAAGGACCGTGGAAGCCGACCTCCGCCTGCGCGACGCGATCGAGACCATTCCGGAGGCCTTCGTGCTGTGGGATGCGAGCGATCGCCTCGTGCTCTGCAACTCGCACTTCCAGCGCCTGCACCGGCTGCCCGATACGGCCGTCATTCCCGGCACCTCCTACGAGACCGTGCTCGAGGTCGGCCGCATGCCGGAGGTGCGCACCCGCCACAACGAGACCGCCGCCCAAGGCCCGGGGGCGCGCACCTTCGAGGCGCAACTCGACGACGGCAGCTGGCTGCACATCAGCGAACGCCGCACCAAGGACGGCGGCTACGTCTCGGTCGGCACCGACATCACCCGCATCAAGGAGCACGAGCAGAAGCTGGTCGACAACGACCTGCGCCTGCGTGCCACCGTCATCGACCTGAAGCGCTCGCAGGCCGCGCTGGAGCGCCAGGCGATCGAGCTCGCCGACCTCGCCGAGAAGTACCAGCGCGAGAAGACCCGCGCCGAGGAAGCCAACCAGACCAAGTCGAAATTCCTGGCCAATATGAGCCACGAGCTGCGCACGCCGCTCAATGCCATCATCGGCTTTTCCGAGATCATGGGCTCGGGCATGTTCGGCGAGCTCGGAAGCGAGAGATACCAGGAATACTGCCAGGATATCCTGACCAGCGGCCACTATCTGCTCGAGGTCATCAACGACATCCTCGACATGTCCAAGATCGAAGCCGGCCGCATGAAGCTCGACATGGAAGAGCTCGACCTCTCGAAGACGCTGGTGGAGTCCCTGCGGGTCGTCACCGGCCGTGCGCAGGACAAGCGCCTGACGCTCGACGCCGACATCGCAAAACCCATCTCCGTCGTCGCCGACCGCCGCGCGACCAAGCAGATCATCGTCAACCTGCTCTCCAACGCCGTCAAGTTCACGCCCGAGGGCGGGCGCGTCGTGGTGCGCAGCCGGCAGCTCGAGGACAGGATCGTGCTGATGATCGCCGATACCGGCATCGGGATCGCGCCACATTCGCTGGCGCGGCTCGGCCGCCCGTTCGAGCAGGTCGAGAGCCAGCTCACCAAGACCTATCACGGCTCGGGCCTTGGCCTCGCGATCGCGCGCTCGCTGACGCAGCTGCACGGCGGCTCGATGCGGCTGCGTTCGAAGATCGATGTCGGTACCGTCGTCCGCGTGACCCTGCCGCGCGACGCGATCAAGGCGGCGTCCGGGATATCGGCTGCCGCGTAGCGATTCCTGCAACTTCGAGTGGCCTTAGGTTGAATCGGTTGGCGCGGCTCGGACACCTCGCCCGCTTGCAAAGCGGGAGAGGGAGTGCACCGCCGGTGCAGCAATCCGATCACATCACGCTATAGATCTCTACAATTGCAGCGTCGGCGCCACTTCCCGCGCCACATTGACCAGCGCAGCGATCAGCGGCGTCATGGGATCGCGCTGCGGGATCACTAGGCCGATGCTGTAATTGACCTCGGGATCGACGATCGGGATCGACCGCACCGTATCGGACAGGCCTAGCGTCTCGGCGAGCTTGGCCGGCATCACGCTCGCCCAACGCCCCGTCTTCACATGCGTGAACAGCACCAGCAGCGAGTTCGAGGTCAGCGTCGGCGTCGCCTCCGCGCCGACCGAGCGCAATGCGCGGTCGATGATGCGGCGGTTCTGCATGTCGGGCGTCAGCAGGCACAGCGGCACCTGGCCGACCTCCTTCCAGGTCACCGTCTCGCGGTCGCCGAACATCGCATCCGGCGCGGTCAGCAGGCGATAGCTCTCGTTGTAGAGCGGAATGGTGCGCACCTTGCCGATCGGCTCGTTCTCGATGTAGGTGAGCCCCGCATCGACCTCGAGATTTTCGAGCAGCCCCAGCACCTCGGACGAGGTGGTGGACTGGATGCGGAAGCGCACCTCGGGATGCTTGGCGCGAAACGGCGTCGTCAGCGAGGCGACCATGCCGAGCACGGTCGGGATCGCGGCGATGCGGATCTCGCCGGAGAGCTGATGCTTCAGCCCGTTGATCTCGTCGCGCATCGCGCGGGCATCACCCACGATCCGCCGCGCCCAGTCGAGCGCCCGCTCGCCTTCCGGGGTAAATCCCTGGAAGCGAGACCCGCGCTGGACCAGCATCACGCCGAGAATCTCCTCGAGCTGCTTCAGCCCGGTCGACATCGTCGGTTGCGTCACGCCGCAGGCTTCCGCCGCGCGTCCGAAATGCCGCTCCTTCGCCAGCGCCAGCAGCAGTTCAAGCTTGTCGATCAACCGGTTATCCCTTCGGATTCTGTGGTGGCATGCAAGCTAGCACGCCCAACCCCTTCCCAACACGCAAAAACCGCCTGCCGGAACGGCCTTAATCGCAATTTGAAATCGAGTGATCGCACTTGTCTATCGATCTGAATTCGCAATCGCAGCACGGGACAGCTTTATTGATCTTCGAATGATTCCAAATAGTTTGGGAGCAGGAAACGCACTGGTTGAGAATGAAGAATGACAGCGGTTTTTGATTGGGACGAGACGCGCGGCGCCGAGATCATCGCCGAACATGCCGGGCAGGAAGGCGCGACGCTCGTCATCCTGCATGCGCTTCAAGAGGCGTTCGGCCATGTGCCGCAGGCGGCAATTCCCATGGTGGCGAAGGCACTCAATCTGTCGCGCGCCGAGGTCCACGGCGTGTTCACGTTCTACCATGATTTCCGCCACAAGCCGGCCGGCCGCCATGTGCTGAAGCTATGTCGTGCGGAAGCCTGTCAGGCTGCGGGCGGCGATGCGCTGGCTGCGCGCGTCGAGGCAAGGCTCGGCGTCTCGCTCGGCAACACTACGGCTGACGATCGCGTCACGCTGGAGCCGATCTACTGCCTTGGCCTGTGCGCGACTGCGCCGTCCGCGATGCTCGATGGCCGCCTCATCGGCCGGCTCGATCAGAAGCGCCTCGATGTGCTGATTGCGGAGGCGCAGCGATGAGCATCCGCCTCTACGTCTCGCGCGATGCCGGTGCGGTTTCCGTCGGCGCCGACGAGGTTGCCCTGGCGCTGGAGCAAGCCGCAGCCAAGCGCGGCATTGCAGTGGAGATCGTCAGGACCGGCTCGCGCGGCCTCTACTGGCTGGAGCCGCTGGTCGAGGTGGCGACGCCCCAGGGCCGCATCGCCTTCGGGCCTGTCACCGAGGCCGACGTACCCTCGCTGTTCACCGCGCTCGCCGACAACACGCCGCATCTCTTGCGGCTGGGAGCGACCGACGAGATCCCCTGGCTCAAGCGCCAGACCCGCCTCACCTTCGCCCGTTGCGGCGTGATCGACCCACGCTCGCTCGACGACTACCGCGCCCATGGCGGCTACAAGGGCCTCGCGCGCGCTCTCTCGCTTGGCTCGGATGCGATCCTCGACGAAGTCACCGCGTCCGGCCTGCGCGGCCGCGGCGGCGCAGGCTTCCCCACCGGCATCAAATGGAAGACGGTTGCCCAGGCCAAGGCCGATCGCAAGTTCATCGTCTGCAACGCCGACGAAGGCGACAGCGGCACCTTTGCCGACCGCATGATCATGGAAGGCGATCCGTTCCTGGTGATCGAGGGCATGACCATCGCCGGCCTCACCGTCGGCGCGACCAAGGGCTACATCTACATCCGCAGCGAATATCCGCACGCGGTCGAGGCGATGAACGCGGCCATCGTCGCGGCGAGGCGCGGCGGCTATCTCGGCGCGAACATCGGCGACTCGAAGCAAGCCTTCGATCTCGAAGTGCGCGTCGGTGCCGGCGCCTATGTCTGCGGCGAGGAGACCTCGCTGCTGGAGAGCCTCGAAGGTCGCCGCGGCATCGTGCGGGCCAAGCCGCCGCTGCCGGCGCATCACGGCCTGTTCGGCAAGCCGACCGTGATCAACAACGTGCTGTCGTTCGCCGCCATCCCATTCATCCTCGCCGAAGGCGCCAAGGCCTATGCCGATTTCGGCATGGGCCGCTCGCGCGGCACGATGCCGATCCAGCTCGCCGGCAACATCCGCTACGGCGGACTGTTCGAGACCGCGTTCGGCGTGACGCTCGGCGAACTCGTCGACGACATCGGCGGCGGCACGTTCACGGGCCGTCCGGTCCGCGCGGTGCAGGTCGGCGGCCCGCTCGGCGCCTACTTCCCCCGCGCCCTGTTCGACACCCCGTTCGACTACGAGGCCTTTGCCGCGCGCGACGGCCTGATCGGCCATGGCGGCATCGTCGTGTTCGACGACAGCGTCGACATGCGCAGGCAGGCACGCTTCGCCATGGAGTTCTGCGCCATCGAATCCTGCGGCAAGTGCACGCCGTGCCGGATCGGCTCGACCCGCGGGGTCGAGACCATCGAGAAGATCATCAAGGGCGAGCGTGTGAGCGAGAATCTCGCGCTCGTCGAGGACCTCTGCAACACCATGAAATTCGGCTCGCTCTGCGCGCTCGGCGGCTTCACGCCCTACCCCGTGCTCAGCGCATTGAAGCACTTCCGGGAGGATTTCGCGCCGGTCCCGACCACGCTTCAGGCCGCGGAATAGGAGAACGACAATGTCTCTGATCGAAGACATCGACTTCGGCACGCCGGCTTCCAAATCGGAAACGATGGTGACGCTGACCATCGACGGCAATCAAGTCACGGTGCCCGAGGGCACCTCCATCATGCGCGCGGCGATGGATGCAGGCCACCAGATCCCAAAGCTCTGCGCGACCGACATGGTCGACGCGTTCGGCTCCTGCCGTCTCTGCCTCGTCGAGATCGAGGGCCGCGCCGGCACGCCGGCCTCCTGCACCACGCCTGTCATGAACGGCCTCGTCGTGCACACCCAGACCGAGCGACTGAAGAAGCTGCGCAAAGGTGTGATGGAACTCTACATCTCCGACCATCCGCTCGACTGCCTCACCTGCGGCGCCAACGGCGACTGCGAGCTGCAGGACATGGCCGGTGCGGTGGGCCTGCGCGACGTGCGCTATGGCTACGAGGGCGAGAACCACGTTTTCGCCAAGACACCTGGCAGAACGGACGGCTGCACCAATGACAATTGGATGCCGAAGGACGAGTCCAACCCGTACTTCACCTACGATCCCTCCAAGTGCATCGTCTGCGCGCGCTGCGTCCGCGCCTGCGAGGAGGTGCAGGGCACTTTCGCGCTGACCATCTCCGGCCGCGGCTTCGACAGCCGCGTCTCGCCCGGTATGAGCGAAAGCTTCCTCGGCTCCGAATGCGTCTCCTGCGGCGCCTGCGTCCAGGCCTGCCCGACCGCGACGCTGACGGAAAAGTCCGTGATCGAGATCGGCCAGCCCGAGCACTCCGTCGTCACCACCTGCGCCTATTGCGGCGTCGGCTGCGCCTTCAAGGCCGAGATGCGCGGCGAGGAAGTGGTGCGCATGGTGCCGTACAAGGACGGTAAGGCCAATCGCGGCCATTCCTGCGTCAAAGGCCGCTTCGCCTGGGGCTACACCAACCACAAGGAACGCATTCTTAAACCCATGATCCGCGAGCGCATCGAGGATCCCTGGCGCGAAGTGTCCTGGGACGAGGCGTTCTCGTTCGCCGCCGCCAGGATGCGCGGCATCCAGGCGAAATATGGCCGCGACGCCATCGGCGGCATCACCTCGTCCCGCTGCACCAATGAAGAGACCTATCTGGTGCAGAAGCTGATCCGCGCCGGCTTCGGCAACAACAATGTCGACACCTGCGCCCGCGTCTGCCACTCGCCGACCGGATATGGTCTGGCCACCACCTTCGGCACTTCGGCAGGCACGCAGGATTTCGATTCGGTCGAGGACACCGACGTCGTGGTGGTGATCGGCGCCAACCCGGCGTCCGCTCACCCGGTGTTCGCCTCCCGTCTGAAGAAGCGGCTGCGCCAGGGCGCCAAGCTGATCGTGATCGATCCGCGCCGCACCGAGATGGTGGAGTCCCCGCATGTGAAGGCTCTGCACTTGCCGCTGATGCCCGGCACCAATGTCGCGGTCATGACGGCGCTGGCGCATGTCATCGTCACCGAGGGCCTCGTCGACGAAGCCTTCGTGCGCGAGCGCTGCGACTGGAGCGAGTTCGAGGAATGGGCCGCCTTCGTCGCCCAACCGCAGAACAGCCCGGAAGCCACCGCCATCCTCACCGGCGTCGATCCGAAGGATCTGCGCGAGGCAGCCCGCACCTACGCGACCGGCGGCAACGGCGCGATCTATTACGGCCTCGGCGTCACCGAGCACAGCCAGGGCTCGACCACCGTGATCGCGATCGCCAATCTCGCCATGGCGACCGGAAATATCGGCCGTCCCGGCGTCGGCGTGAACCCGCTGCGCGGCCAAAATAACGTTCAAGGCTCCTGCGACATGGGCTCGTTCCCGCACGAGCTGCCCGGCTACCGCCACATCTCGGGCGACGCGGTCCGCGACCAGTTCGAGGCGCTGTGGAACGTCAAGCTCAACCCCGAGCCGGGCCTGCGCATTCCCAACATGTTCGATGCCGCGGTCGAAGGCACCTTCATGGGCATCTACGTGCAGGGCGAGGACATCCTCCAGTCCGATCCCAACACCAGCCACGTGGTCGCGGCGCTGTCGGCGATGGAATGCGTCATCGTTCACGATCTCTTCCTGAACGAGACCGCGAACTACGCCCACGTCTTCCTGCCCGGCTCGAGCTTCCTCGAGAAGGACGGCACCTTCACCAACGCCGAGCGCCGCATCCAGCGCGTGCGCAAGGTGATGACGCCGACGAACGGCATGGCCGACTGGGAGGTCACCATCGGCCTTGCCAAGGCGATGGGCTTCGAGATGAAGTACAGCCATCCCTCCGAGATCATGGACGAGATCGCGGCGCTGACCCCGACCTTCGCCGGCGTCTCCTACGCTAAGCTCGACGAACTCGGCTCGGTGCAGTGGCCCTGCAACGAGAAGGCGCCCGAGGGCACGCCGGTGATGCACATCGACGGCTTCGTCCGCGGCAAGGGCAAGTTCGTCGTCACCGAATATGTCGCGACCGACGAGCGCACCGGCCCGCGCTATCCCCTGCTGCTCACGACGGGCCGCATCCTCAGCCAGTACAATGTCGGCGCGCAGACAAGGCGCACCGAGAACGTGGTCTGGCATGCCGAGGACCGCCTGGAGATCCATCCGCACGATGCCGAGCAGCGCGGCGTGCGCGACGGTGACTGGGTGCGGCTGAAGAGCCGCGCCGGCGAGACCACGCTGCGCGCGGAGATCACCGACCGCGTCGCGCCGGGCGTCGTCTACACCACCTTCCACCACCCGGACACGCAGGCCAACGTCATCACGACCGACTATTCGGACTGGGCGACCAATTGCCCCGAATACAAGGTCACGGCGGTGCAGGTCTCGCCCTCGAACGGCCCGTCCGACTGGCAGAAGGCCTATGACGCGCAGGCGCGGCATTCCCGCCGCATCGCACCGGCCGAGGCCGCGGAGTAACCGCATGCACGTTCCGGTCCAGGCCACCGACCGCGAGATCTGGCGCGATGGCATCGCATCAGAGGGGACACGGCTGATCCCGGAGGAGACGCCGCTGGCGCTGACCTATAATGGCGGCACCTATGCCGTCATGATGGGGACACCGCAGAACCTCGAGGATTTTGCGGTCGGCTTCAGCGTGAACGAAGGCATCGTCGGGTCGGTCGACGACATTCGCTCTCTCGACGTGGTCCGTCTCGACGACGGCATCGAGCTGCGGATGTGGCTGGCATCGGAGGATGCAGCCCGCATCAACGAGCGCCGCCGCCACGTCGCGGGACCCACGGGCTGCGGCATCTGCGGCATCGAATCCATTGCCGAGGCGGTGCGGCCCGCGGCCGTGGTGCCGCAGGGGCAGACCTTCACGCCGGAGCAGATCATGGCGGCGATGCAGGCGATCGCGCCCCTGCAATCGATCAACATGCAAACCCGCGCCGTTCACGCCGCCGCGTTCTGGTCCCCCGCAGGCGGCATCGTCGCGCTGCGCGAGGATGTCGGCCGTCACAACGCACTCGACAAGCTCGCCGGCGCCCTGGCGCGCAGCCGCGCGGATGCACGCGGCGGCATGGTGCTGCTGACGAGCCGGGTCTCGGTGGAGATGGTGCAGAAGACGGCCGCGATCGGTGCGCCGGTGATGGTCGCCGTGTCGGCGCCGACCGCCCTCGCGGTACGCACGGCGGAAGCCGCCGGCATCACGCTGATCGCGATCGCGCGGCAGGACGGGTTCGAGATATTCTCGCATGGCAGCCGGATCGTCGCGCGCCATGCCACGGAGGTTGCCGATGTCGCCTGACCGCCTGATCTACATGGCCAACCAGATCGGCACATTCTTCCGGAGCCAGGGCCATGACAAGGCCGTGCCTGGGATTGCCGAGCACATCAAGAAGTTCTGGGATCCCCGCATGAAGCGCGCGATCTTCGCCCATCTCGATGCCGGCGGCGCCGGCCTCGAGCCTGATGTGCACGAGGCCATCACCTCGTTGAAGCAGGCGACGTCCCTTCCAGCAGCGCCCTGAACACGCGCCGCACCTCGGTCTGGGTCTCCTTCACCCGCGCCTCCAGCGACGAGAAGTCCGGCGCGTCGCCCGCGCGCGCCATCACGCGCAGGAGGTCGGTGCCGGCGGTCTCTGGCTTGAAGCGCTCGCTTACGCAAAGCCGCAGGATCTGCGTCAGGTCGTGATAAAGCCGCGCCGCCGCACGCAAGATCTCGGTCTCGGACTGCGCGAGCACGCCGAGCCTGCATGCATTTTCCAGCACCTGCATGGTGCTGACGTCGAGAATGTCCGGCTTCTCGTGGGCATGCACGAGCTGGAGATATTGCGCGATGAAGTCGATGTCGACCATGCCGCCGGCCGCATGCTTGATATCCCAGCAATCGGCCTCGCCCTTTTCCTGCGCGATCGCGCGCCGCATGTCGGCGACGTCGTTGGCCGTGATTGCGGGATCGCGTCGGCGGGTCAGGACATCGCGGATGACACGCTCGATCCGTTCCCGGAACTCGGGCGACGCCGACACCACGCGGGCGCGCGTCAACGCCATGTGCTCCCAGGTCCAGGCCTCGGTGGCCTGGTAGTCCGCGAATGAAACGAGACTCGAGGCCACCGGGCCGGCGCGCCCCGACGGCCGCAGCCGCATGTCGATCTCATAGAGAACGCCGTAATTGGTGCGCGTCGTGAAGGCGCTGATCAGGCGCTGGGTGAAGCGCGCGAAATAATGTGCGCCGTGAAGCGATTTCGGTCCGTCGGAGTCCGGATTGTCGTTGTCGAAATCGTAGAGCAGGATCAGGTCGAGATCGGACGAGGCCGTCATCTCGCGGCTGCCGAGCCGGCCCATCGCGATGATCGCGGTCTCCTGCCCCTTGATCCGGCCGTGCTGGGCGGCAAAGCGATCGGCGACGAGGCCATGCACGGTGTGCACGATTCCTTCGGCGACGTCGGCAAAGGCGGTGCTCGCCTGCTGCGCCGAAACCGTGCCGGACAGGATGCGCGTGCCGATCAGGAACAGGCTCTCCTGGCCGAACAGGCGCAGGCGATCGAGAAATTCCTCGTAGGAGTCCGCGTCTCGCACGGTGGTCGCGAGCCGGCCCGACAATTCCTGCCTGTCGGGCATGGCGCCGAAGAAGCGCGGGTCGATCAGACCATCCATGAGCTGCGGCTGCCGCGCCAGCATCTCGCCGAGCCGCGGCGCCGCCCCCAGCACCAGCGCCACCAGCGCGACGAGATCGCGGTTCTGGCCGAGCAGCGTGATCAGCCGGCCGCCGCGCTGCAGTGCTCCGAGGAAATGATCGAACGCTACGACGGCGAGATCCGGCCCCTCGGCGTGGGCAAGACCGTCGATCAGGGCCGGCACGAATTCGACGAAGGCGCTTCGCGTCGCCTCATTGCGGAATACGCGGTAGTCGCCGGTGATCCAGTCGCGCACGGTCTGCGCGACGGCGGCCGGCTTCTTGAAGCCCAGCGTCGCCAGGTGCTGGAGCAGGCGCGGATCGTCGGGACCTGCACTATAGTCGAGCGCCGGCAGCCTGGCCGTCCCGATCGGATCGTCGCCCTCGAACAGTTTTTCGTAGTGACCCTGGACGATCTGGAGCTGGTGCAACAGGTCGCGCGCAAAGGCTTCGCGATCCTGATAGCCGAAGAACCACGCGAAGCGCTCGACCGCTTGCCTGTCCTCAGGCAGTGTATGGGTCTGCTCGTCGGCGATCATCTGGAGGCGATGCTCGACCCGGCGCAGGAATTCATAGGCCGTCGTCAGCTCGTCGCGCGCCGCAGAAGTGATCCACTTGCTGGAGGCGAGTACATCGAGCGCCCTCAGCGTCGGCCGCACCCGCAATTCCGGATGGCGGCCGCCCGCAATCAGCTGCTGGGTCTGGGCGAAGAACTCGATCTCGCGGATGCCGCCGCGCCCGACCTTGACATTATGTCCCTCGACCGCGATCTCGCTCTGGCCACGATAGGTTTGCATCTGCCGCTTCATGTCGTGAACGTCGGCGAGCGCGGCGAAGTCGAGGTGCTTGCGCCAGACGAAGGGCGCGATCTCCGCCAGAAGCGCTTCACCCGCCCTGGCATCGCCGGCGCAGGCCCGCGCCTTGATCATCGCAGCGCGCTCCCAGGTGCGGCCTTCCCGCTCGTAGTAATTCAGCGCGGCGTCCCGCGCGATCGCCACCTGTGTCGAGGACGGATCGGGCCGCAGGCGCAGATCGACGCGGAAGACGTAACCGTCATAGGTGCGCTGCTGGAGGATGCGCGCCATCCCCTGTGTGACACGGACGAAGAACGGCTGCGGCTCGATGTCCGCCGCCAGCGTCGTCGCATCGGGATCGAAGAACACGATCAGATCGATGTCGCTGGAATAGTTCAGCTCGCCCGCGCCCATCTTGCCCATCGCGAGCACGATCAGCCCGCAGCCCTCTTCGGGTGCCTCCGGATTGGGCGGCGAGAGCTTGCCGCGTGCGGCTTCCTGCCGCAGCAGATATTGCAGCGCCGCCTGCACGGAGGACACGGCAACATCGGTGAGCGCCGCCGTCACCCGCATCACCGGCCAGACACCGCCAATGTCGCACAGCGCGATCAGCAGCGCGGCTTCCGCCTTCATCCGGCGAAGCAGCCGCATCACCTCGGCCTCGTCAGGGGCGGCGAGCACCGCGCCCCTTGCCTCAGCGATCAGTGCGGCGAGATGCGGGTCCGGATCGCATTCGAGCAGCCGGATCAGGCGCGGGGCATCAGCGCGCACCAGATCGAACAGATAGGGCGAGAATTCCGCGATCCCGGCCAGGATGTCGCGGGCGAAGGGGTGGCCCAGGAGCGCTTCCAGACGCGCCGATTGGGCCGGCTCGAGCTCGGCCAGCCAGCTTTCCAAACGTCGTTCGTCGGTTGTGGAAGCGGCAATATGGGGGGCCTCCGCAAAGCGTGCGGCCAGCCTCTCACCATGCTTGTCCGCGTTTCCCGGCGCGGAGTGGTTCATGCCACCTTCTGTGGCACATCCGGCATTGGCGGAGCAACCCTGCCGCCCGCGCCCACGCGCGCCGGCAGCACCAGCGTGGCGACAAGACCGGGATGGGCATCGCCCAGCCGCAATTCTCCGCCATGCAGCGTGGCAACAGCCGAGGCGAGGCTGAGGCCGAGGCCGGAGCCCGGCAGAGTGCGGCTCGCCTCCAGCCGGACGAATCGCTCGACGACATGCTTGCGGTCGTTTTCGGGGATTCCCGGGCCGCGATCGGTGACGCTGAGCAGCACCTGATCGTCCTCACGCCGGGCCTCGATCGTGATCTGCCGGCTATCCATGCTGACCACGGCTCCCGGGGACTGCGAAGCAGGCTTGCCGTATTTGATCGCATTCTCGACCAGATTGGCGAGCGCCTGGCTGATCAACTCGCGGTTGGCGTGAACCGGCGTCGGATCGGCCTTCACCTTCAAGGTCATGCCGTCGTCCTCCGCCAGGGGCTCGTAGAGCTCGTGGATGCCATTGGCGACCTCGGCGGCGTCGAAATCATCCATGTTGCCGCGCGCCTGTCCGGACTCGGCACGTGCGATCATCAGAAGCGCGTTGAAAGTACGAATCAGCCCGTCGGATTCCTCGATGGTCCGCTCCAGCGCGGCACGGTAATCGGCCTCGCAGCCTGATCTCGCCAGCGCCTCCTCGGCGCGATTGCGCAGCCGCGTCAACGGCGTCTTGAGGTCGTGGGCGATGTTGTCGGAGACCTCCTTCAGGCCCGCCATCAGCGCCTCGATCCGCTCGAGCATGGCGTTGAGGTTCTCGGCGAGACGATCGATTTCGTCGCCGCTGCGCCCCACGGGCAGGCGCTCGCTGAGATCTCCGGTCATGATCCGCTGCGCTGTGCCGGTCATCGCGTCGATGCGCCTCAGCACCCTCCGTGCGACGAAAATGCCGCCGGCGAGGCCAAGCACGACCACGATCAGGACCGACCATTGCGCCGCCTTGGCGACGATACCGAACAGGCGCCGCCGCTCGGCGAGGTCGCGGCCGATCAGAAGCCGGAAGCCGTTTTCCAATTCGGTGACGCGAACGAGCGCGCGATGGTCGCGATCATCTGTATCCTCGATCCGCCGGTAGGCCGTCTCCGACCAGCCGCGCGTCGCCATCACGCCCGGCGCCAGCGAGCCGACATTGCCGGCAATCGCCTGGCCCGTCGGCGTGGTCACGAGGTAGAGGTTGGCGCCCGGCCGCAGTGCCCGATATTCGATCGTGCGCACCAGGCGAAACATGCCGCCGCGGCCGTAGATCTCGTTGATCTCCGAGGTCTCGGCATTGACCGTCTGCGTGATCTCCTCGGTGATCAGTCGCCGCGTATTCCAGGCGAAATAACCAAGCAGCGAGGCCGCAAACATCGCGAACAGCAGCAGATAGACCAGCGTCAGCCGGAACGCCGTGGTGCGGACGAGTTTACCGAATGCCGTCACGGATCATGTTTCCAATTTCAGCGCCGCGTCTGCTATCACCGAACATCGTCACTCTTCATATTCTGCTTTATCTACAGTACCTTAGGTCGATAAGCCATCGTCTGTCTTCGCCAAAAATCGCTAAACGCCAGCCGGCCAAGGTAAAAAAAGTGGTAAGGCGGCGCATGGGTCCGTTTGAAAGTATCCGTGACGGTCACACACCCGCACCCGGTTCCCGTGGATTCGCTGACCGTGACGGGCAAAGCATCCGTGCCGGTAAGTGGTAAGCGAAACGGAACGTTAAAGTGGCGCTCAATTCGAACCAAGTTAAATCCCTGCAAGCTGGCGTTCATGCAGACAGGGGGCCTCTATCTGGTTGGGCGCGGGAGCGGTGATCGGGTGTGGGCCTTCCGTTTCACCGACCCAACGGGCAAACGGGCGCAGATGGAGTTAGCAAGGGCTGGCGACCGCGACGGCGCACCCGTTGTCGCCAGGAGGTCAGACTGGTCATTCTCAGTAGAGCCTCGTACGGTATCCTTCTTCCATCGTCTTCTCGGCCTCTTCGACTGCGATGGTCGCAGTCTGCTCGGCGATGATCCGGCCGAGCGTCGGGAAACTGTTGCGCTCGACCTGAGCAGCCGGATTCCAGAGCTTCGAGCGCATCAGCGCCTTGCCACAATGGAAATAGGTCTCCTCGACGTGGATCTTGAGTCCGATGATCGGGACGACGTTCTGCACCGCGAGCGGCGTCAGCAGCTCGGCGTCCTGCGAGATCTCGGCGCGGCCATTGACGCGCAGGGTCTCGTTGATTCCGGGCACCAGGAAGATCAAGCCGATGCCGGGCGAAGCGATGATGTTGCCAAAGGTGTCGACGCGGTTGTTGCCGCGCCGATCGGGGATCAACAGCGTCTTGTCGTCGAGCACGGCGACGAAGCCCGGCGCGTCGCCGCGCGGGCTTGCATCGGCATGACCGTTGCCGTCGCTGGTGGCGAGGACGAGGAACGGGGAGAGCGCGATGAAGTCGCGGCAGAACTGGTCGAGATGGTCGAGAACCTTCTTTTCGGCAAGCGGGCTGAGCTGCCCGAAATGCGCACGGAGATCCTGTTGCGTCTTGACCGGCGGCTTGCCGCCTGCACCCTCGCTGTCCATTCGCGAACCTCCCTTTTTGAGGTGAGTTTCCCTCTTTCGGCTAGTTGGCCTCGATTCCGCACCAGCTCGCGGTGAACAGCGCGAGCGCCTTGGTGACCCGCTTCACCGAGGCAAGATCAACGCGCTCGTTGAAGCCGTGGGCACCTTCCATCGTGGCACCGAAGCAGAAGGCGGGGACGCCGAAGTCGAGACCATAGAAGCGCGCATCGGTTAGCGCGGTAGACGAGAAGCTGGTCAGCTTGCGGCCGAACACATGCTCGTAGACCGGAGCCAGAACCGCTTCACTTTCCTGAATCTCGGTCGCGTCATAGCCCGGCGACAGGAAGCCGGACCAGACGATCTCCGGCGGATTGTTGGCGAGGAACGGATGCGAGCGCGCCGCCTTGGCGACGAAATCCACGATCTCGGCCTGGGCATCGGCGATCTTCCAGCCGGGCAGCACACCGATGCGGCAATCGACATCGCACCAGGCGGGCACGCTGGAGGCCCAGTCACCGCCCTTGATGATTCCAGGATTGAAGTTGAGCGGATGCTCGACCGATTTGAACGAGGGGTGCGTCTTGGCGCGCTCGTTCCATTCGGCTTCGAGACCTTCGAGCTTCTGGATCAGGTGGATTGCAGCCTTGATCGCATTCGAGCCGGTTCCGGCGCGCGCGACGTGAACCGGAATCCCGCGCACCTTGAGGCGGAACCAGATCACGCCGACCTGGGCGCGCATCAGCTTCTCGTCGGTCGGCTCGGGCAAGATGCAGGCATCGGCACGATAGCCGCGCTGAAGTGTGGAGAGCGCGCCGAGACCGGTGCTCTCCTCCTCGATCACCGATTGCAGGTGGATGCGGCCCTTGGGCCTGTAGCCCGCGGCCTTGATCGCATCGAGCGCATAGAGCGCCGAGATGGTACCGGACTTCATGTCGCCGGCGCCGCGGCCATAGAGCCAGCCGTTCTCGACCACCGGCTGGAACGGCGGCCGCTCCCACATGTCGAGCGGGCCGGCAGGCACGACGTCGCAATGACCCTGGAGGATCAGCGAGCGGCCCTCTTCCTTCGCCGGACGGTAGGTGCCGACGACACTGCGGGCGCGCGAGAAATCGGTCTCGACCGGACCATAGCCCGGCAGGGTCTTGAGATCGTCCTGGTTGATGACCCAGTCATCGACCTCGTAGCCGCGATCGCGCAACAGCTTTGCGAACATGTCCTGACAGGGCGCCTCCGCCGCGCGCGTGCTCGGGATCGCCGTGAACGCGATCGTGGTGTCGATCTGCTTGTCGAAGGCGGCATCCACAGCGGCCTCGATACGCTCGCGCGCGCCGGCTGGAAGGGGAAGGTTGTCGGTCATGAACTCATCCTTGCTGTCGGTCGTGCGCCGGTCACGCTGGCAAAGCCCGGCTGGTCGAAGAAATCGCGGCCCGGGATCGCATCGAGCAGGTCGCGCGTGTAGGCGGCTTGAGGGGCCGTGAAAACGTCCGCGGTCGCGCCTTCCTCCACGATGCGCCCCTTCTGTAGCACGATGACGCGGTCGGCGATCTCGGCGGCGATCCGCAGGTCGTGGGTGATGAAGATCATGGCGAGCTTCATCTCCTGACGGAGCTCGGCAAGCAGCGCCAGCACCTGAGCCTGGACGGAAACGTCGAGCGCCGACACGGCTTCGTCGGCGATCAGCACGCGCGGCTCGAGTGCCAGTGCGCGCGCAATACAGATGCGCTGGCGCTGGCCACCGGAGAATTCGTGGGGGTAACGATCGGCGGCGACGGCATTGAGACCAACTCGCACCAGCAGCTTCCTCGCCTGCTCCATCGCTTCCGTGCGCGACGTGCCAAAGGCCATTGGTCCGCGCGCAATGGCATCGCCGACCTTCTGGCGCGGATCGAGGCTCGCAAACGGATCCTGGAACACGATCTGGAGCTGCTTTCGCGCCTGGCGGAGCGCCTCGCCGCGGAGCCGGCGGAGATCCTGGCCGTTGAAGCGGATCGCACCGCCATCCGGCTCGGTCAGACGCATGATCATGCGCCCGAGCGTCGACTTGCCGGACCCGGATTCGCCGACGACGGCGAGCGTCTCGCCCTCATGCAGCGTCAGCGAGATGCCGTCCGCCGCGACGACCTCGCGCGGCGGCTGCAACAGGCCGCGCTTGACCCGGAATGTCTTCTCAAGACCGATGACTTCGAGCAGCGGTGTAGGATGGACCGCGGTGCGGCGGATCTCATCGAGCCGCGCCTTCGGCACCGCATCGATCAACTCGCGGGTGTAGTCAGCCTTAGGATTGCGCAGGACTTCCTCGACCGTCCCCTGCTCCACCACCTTGCCATGACGAAGCACCACGACGCGGTCGGCGACATCGGCAACGACGCCAAAATCATGGGTGATCAACAGCACGCCCATGCCGCGGTCGCGTCGGAGATCGTCGATCAGGCGCAGGATCTGACGTTGGGTGGTGACGTCGAGCGCTGTGGTCGGCTCGTCAGCGATCAGGAGCGCCGGGCGATTGGCCATCGCCATCGCGATCATGACGCGCTGGCGCTGTCCGCCGGACAGCTCGAACGGATAGCTCTTCTCAAGCAGCTTTGGATTTGGCAGGCCGACCTGCGTCAGGAGCTGCTGCACGCGTTCGTGCACCTCAATTGCCGACGGCATCGGCTTTTGATGGCTGAGGATCATCTCCTCGATCTGCCTGCCGACCCGCTTGAGCGGGTTCAGCGAGGACAACGGCTCCTGAAAGATCATCGCGGCTTCGCCGCCGCGCAGGCGGCGCAGCGCCTGCCGGTCGAGCTTTTCCGGATTTTGCCCCGCGACGGTCACGGCGCCCGCGGCAATATTGACGCTCTTCGGCAGCAGCGACAGCACCGCATGGGCGATCATCGACTTGCCCGAGCCGGATTCGCCGACGAGGCAGACGACTTCGTTGGGCTTGACCTCGAAGAAGACGTTCTCGACCGCGAACGAACGATCGCCGCCTTCGGGTAGCGCGATCGAGAGCCCCTCGACCGACAGAACGGGTGCCTTGGCTTGCACGGCGTCGCTCATGACCGGCGCCTCGACACACGCGGATTGAGGACATCGGACAGACCCTCGCCGAACAGATTGATCGCGAGCACGGTAATGAGGATAGCGAGACCCGGGAACACACTCATCCACCAGGCATTGCGGATCACGGTGCGGCCGGCGCCGATCATGAAACCCCAGGACATCAGATTGGGATCGCCGAGGCCCATGAAGGACAGCGCGCTCTCGAGCAGGATGGCGGTCGCGACGGTCAGCGAGGTCACGACCAGGATCGGCGAGATCGCATTGGGCAGGATATGGCCGAGCACGATCCGCAAGGTGCCCTCACCCTGGCACAGCGCGGCTTCGACGAACTCCCGGTTGCGCAGGCGCAGGAACTCGGCGCGGGTGAGGCGCGCCAGCGGCGGCCAGCTCACCGCGCCGATGGTCAGGATGATCGTGCGCAGCGACGGGTTGAAGGTCGCAACCAACAGGATCGCAAGCACGAAGGCCGGGATGGTCTGGAACAGCTCCGTCATCCGCATCAGCACGAGATCGACCTTGCCGCCGAAATAGCCTGAAATCGCGCCGATCGTGACGCCGATCACCATCGCCGCCATGGCCGAGGCGATGCCGATCACGAGCGAGACGCGGGCACCATAGGCAACGCCGGCCGCAACGTCGCGGCCGAGCGTGTCGCCGCCGAACAGCAGGCCGTCTTCGCCGGGCGGCGTGAACGGCGCGCTGACCATTTCCCAGGGCGAGACCGGAAAGACGATGGGCGCGATGAGCGCGATGACGACCACGACAAGCAGCACGACGAGGCCGACCATCCCTGAGGGATGACGCAGGAAGGCGCGGATCGCATCCATCACGCAGCTCCCGTCGTCATGCGGGGATCGATCAGCCTGTAGATCAGATCGGTCAGCAGATTGAGCACGATGACCACGATCGACAGGATGAGAAAGATGCCGAGCAGCACGGGATAATCACGCTGGAGCAGCGCATCGAAGGTCAGCCGGCCGAGGCCCGGCCAGGCGAACACCGTCTCGATGACCACGGCGCCCCCGACGAGTGCGCCCGCCTGCATGCCGGCGACCGTGACGACCGGCACCAGCGCGTTACGCAGCATGTGACCGACGACGATGCTCGGACCCGACAGGCCCTTGGCGCGCGCGGTCTTGATGAAATCCTGCTGCGCGACCTCGATGATCGAGGAGCGCATCAGCCGGGCATAGATCGCGAGATAGATCGCCGCGAGCGAAGTCACCGGCATGATCATGTGCTTGGCGATGTCGAGCGCATGCTCCAGCGGCGAGAGCTTGACGTTGATGGTCTCGTAACCGAACGGCGGCAGCCAGCCGAGTGTCACGGAAAAGACCAGCACCAGCATCAGCCCCAGCCAGAACACCGGCGTCGCATAAAGCACCAGCGACAGCACGGTGAAGACCGTATCGAGCACGCTGCCCGCCGCCAGCCCAGCGAGCGCGCCGAGGATCGTGCCGATCAGCAGCGCGAGGCAGAAGGCCGTCACCGTCAACAGCAGCGTCGCCGGCAGCCGCTCCAGGATGAGATCGACCACCGCGCGGCGCTGGCGGTAGGAATAGCCGAGGTCGAGCCTGACGACGCGGCCGAGATAGCTTGCGAGCTGCACGGCGTAGGGCTTGTCGAGCCCATATTCCTGGCGCAGATCTTCCAGCAGCTTCGGGTCGGACGCGCCGGATTGGCCGGCCATGACCTGGGCGGGATCGCCAGGGGCGGCCCGCACCAGCACGAAGTTGAAAGTGGCGATGACGAGGATGACGGCGACGAGCTGGGCAATCCGGCTCAGCGCCATCAGCCCGATCGTCGCCGCGCTGCCGAGACGGATCACGATTTGTAGACCGACCCGAAGGTTTCGTGCGAGCCGATGCCGGTCGACACGATGTTCTTGAACGCCTTGTCGTAGATGATGGGGTATTCGAGCTCCAGCGTCCAGGCGACCGGCACGTCCTCGACCAGAATCTGCTGCACCTTGGAATAGAGCTCCTGTCGCTTGGCCTCGTCGAGCGTGACGGCGGCCTCGTCGAACAGCCTGTCGACCTCGGGGTTGGAATAGCCTTCGGTGTTCGAGAACAGGATGCCTTTCTTGATGTTCGACGACACGTAAGTGCGGGAAACGCCGAGCGCAGGATCGCCGAGCTGGTAGAGCAGGTTCTGGGTCATCTCATAGTCCCAGTTGCCGACTTTCTCGGCCCAGCCGGCCATGTCGGTGCCGACGAGGACGAGATCGATGCCGACGCGGGCAAAGCTCTGGCGGAAGAACTCGCCGGCGCGCTGATAGGATTCGCCGTAAGGCGGCACGATGTATTTGATCTCTGCGCGCTTGCCGTTGGCGCCGGGCTTCAGCCCCATCTCGTCGAGCAGCGCCTTGGCCTTGTCGATCGAATAGTCGTAGCGTTTGACCTTGCCGTCGTAGAATTTCGTCTTGGACGAGATCGGGCCGGTCGCGACCTTGGCGCTGCCGAAATAGACCCGCTTGGCGAGCGCATCGCGGTCGATCAGGTGCATCACCGCCTGCCGGAAGCGCTTGTCGTTCATCGGCGCGACGCGGTTGTTCATCTCGAGCCACTGGTGCGGCGCGAAATACTCATAGCCCTTGGTGGTGACTTCGAGGTTCTTCTGCGCCTTGAAGCGCTGCACGTCGAAGAACTCGACGTCGGTCCATTGCGCGAGCTGCACCGTGCCGTTCTCCAGCGCCAGCGCGCGCGATGCCGAATCCGGGATGATGCGATAGATGATCTCGTCAAGATACGGCTGGTCCTTCAGATAGTATCCTTCATGGCGCACCAGATGGACATGCGAGCCGCGCACCCATTCCTTCAGCTTGAATGGGCCGGTGCCGATCGCCTTGTCGTTCAGCGGGTTCTTGCGGTAGTCGGTGCCTTCATAGATGTGCTTTGGCACGATCGGTGCCGAGGTGCAGTCAAAGCAGCCGAGGAACGGCGCAAAGGGCTGCTTCAGCTTGAACACGACGGTGAGCGGATCGGGCGCCTCGGCCGAAGCGACGCGCGCAAAATTCTGCCGCGCGCGCGGATGCGTCTCGGTCAACACCTTCATGCAGGAGAACACGACGTCCTCGGACGTCATCGGCTTGCCGTCGTGGAAGGTGATGTTGGGAAACAGCTTGAACGTATAGGTCAGCCCGTCCGGCGAAATCTCCCAGGACTGCGCCATCCCCGGCATCGGCTTGAGGTCAGCGCCATATTTGAGAAGGCTCTCGTAGATCTTGCCGCCGAGCGTCAGCGTCGGCTGCTGCTGGTTGAAGGCGGTGACCAGCAGCGGCGGCTCGGGCTGGATGATGGTGTTGAGCGTTCCACCGCGGGTCTGGCCGGCCGCGCGCGTGATGCTGAAGGGAATAGCGGCGCCGGCGGCCAGCATGGCCTGGGTGAATTCGCGTCTGTTCATCGAGCTCTCCGTGTCCGCATATCGGCGTGAGAAGGACTTTGCCAGACGCCGTATTCGGGTTCGACGAACATGGCCGGCGCGAGCATTGTTGCCAAACGCCCTGTCCCGCGCTACCTGACCGGGGACAAGAACCATCGCGATCGGGCCATATCTGGCCCGGAAGATGCATAAGAGCCTTGCAGAAAAGGACTTGGATCGGGAGTTCACGACACGTGAAAGTCGTAACGCGGCGAGATGTGACCAGCGAATTGCGCATTTGCAGCAAACAGGAGGGCCCCGCAGCGGCCGCCAACTATGCGGGACAACTTCAGACGATCGCGCGGCCGGTCGCCGCGATGACCGCAACTTATCCGAACGAGAGCACCAGCACGCGGCACGCACATCGGCGCGACCAGTTCATCCTGCAGATCACCGGCGTCACGGCGATGATGACCGAGCGCGGTCATTTCGTGGTTCCACCCGGGCATGGTTTATGGATTCCGGCTGGCGTTGTACATCAGTCGCGCGCCTGGGGTGAAGTCGAGGCCCAGACGATCTATGTCACGCCTGATCGCCGGCGAGAAACGTCGGAGACGTGCCGCCTGATTCGTGCATCCTCGCTCGTCGAAGCCCTGATGGACGAGGCGGTGCGGATGCCGCAGACCTACGACCAGGACGGACGCGACGGCAAGCTTCTCGAACTCCTGCTCGCCGAGATCTTACACATGCCGGAGGTGACGCTTCACGTGCAGGTGCCACCGGACCCCCGCCTTGCGGCGATCTGCAAGGCAGTGCTTGGCGACCCCTCATCGGACCTCACGCTCGACGACTGGGCCGACAAATGCAGCCTCAGCCGGCGAACGCTGACGAGGCTGTTCCGCCGCGAGACCGGTCAGAGCTTTTCAGTGTGGCGACAACGCGTGCGGCTCTTGGAAGCTTTGGCACGCCTGGGCGCAGGCGAACCCGTCACATGCGTAGCGCTGGACGTGGGCTATGACAGCCCGAGCGCATTCGCCGCCATGTTCAAGCGCGAACTTGGCGCTGCACCGCGGCATTATCTTCGTTGGACAGATCGAGAAGTCGTACTGCGCTAGTCGCTAGCGACGACGCCGGTTCGTCGAGAGGCAAGCCGCGCTGAGAAAGCCATCTTGTAGTAAAGGTGGTCGCGCTAGCCCGTGCGTTCACGCGAAGCAAGCGCCTCTCAATTTCGATGTGATGCGGCACGCGCGTAGCTCGAGTACATGACCGGCGCAGCGCGCTACGGTGAGGAATAGTGCCACCGCGGAGCTCGGCACTGCAATCACCCACGCATCGAAAGAACAGATGGCACCTGACGCCCCGGATACCGCAGTCACACAGACCATCTTGCAGCAGAACCATGATGTGTCATCGCGTGCTGAAGCGTACAGGCGCCGTGATGGATCGCCTGGCGCCCGCCGGAGGTGCCGGTACCGGCGAGGCACGGTGCACCAGCGCGATCACCTCTCGGTCGAGTTCAGCTGAGCCTGCCGAACGGGCGAGGCTTGCGGAGAGCACATTGCCTCTCTCATCGATGGAGAAGCGCACGTAGGCAACGCCGCCCTCGCCCCTCGACTGGGCACCTGACGGATAGCGCTTGTGCCGTTCCAGATGTCCCATCAGGAGCGATTGCCAGCTGGCAGGTGACAGGGAGGAGGCCCCAGACGCCGTCTGCGCGGCGGCGGTGCGGCTCGATTGTTGGGCTTGTGCCTGGGCGCGGATCGCGGCTTGGGCTTCCGTTGCGGCGTGCTCCTTGCGCGGTTTTGGCTTCTGCGTTCGCTTTGCCATTTTGGGCCTGGCCGCCGGTAGCGAAACCTCGACCTTCTCCAGGTGTGGCGGTTTCTCCCTGACCACCTGCTCGACAGGCTCGGGTTCGACCGTCGGTTCGGGCGGCGGGTCCTTGGGCGGGTCCTTGGGCGTCTCCTCCTGCTTCTGCTCGAGCTGGGCGACGTTTTCCTCGACGGATCTCAACGCCGGCGTGGGCTCGTTCATTTCCGTCATCGCCGCCTGCGGCGTCTCGGCCAATTCGATCATGACGGCCGTGGGCGGCGCGTCGGCGGCGGCAACCACGAGGTCGGATCGCAGCAGCCAGGCTGCGATCCCTGCATGGAACGCAATCGTAAAGACTGCACCGGAGACCCAGAGCACCGCCTCCGCAAGCCTGACCTCGCGCGTGACGAATCCGCCGAAACGATTCACGGTGCACCTGTCGCCGGCGACGACGTCGGATCTTTTCCGGGAACGGCGCTATCGACCGTCGCCGGTGCGGGTGCGAGCTCAAGGCCGACCAGCGCGACCTTCAGATAGCCGGCCCCCCGCAGCAAGTTCATCACCTCCATGAGATGCTGGTAGTCGACCGTCCTGTCGGCTCGCACGAAGATGCGCGTGTCCTTGTTGCCTTGCGTGGCGCCGTCCAGTGCGGCCTGAAGGCTCTCGCGCGCCACCGGGTCGTTGCCGAGAGCGACTGTCAGATCTTCCTTCAGGGACAGATAGAGCGGCCTGTCGGGACGGGGTACAGGCTGGGCGGTCGACGCCGGCAAGTCGACATGGATATCGACTGTCGCGAGCGGAGCCGCCACCATGAAGATGATGAGGAGCACCAGCATCACGTCGATGAACGGCGTGACATTGATGTCGTGGCTCTCTTCGAGTCCGTCATCGACGCGTTCGCGTATTCCACCGGCCATGACGTCTACTCGGCTGCCAGCGGAAGCGCCGCCCGCGCGTCCGGAACCTTGCGGAAATCGAGATCGCGGCTGACGAGGCGTTCGACCCCGGCCGCCACGTCGGCGAGCAATTGGCGATAGCCGGTGATGGTGCGGGCGAACACATTGTAGAGGACCACCGCCGGAATCGCCGCGACGAGACCCATCGCAGTGGCGAGCAGGGCCTCGGCGATGCCGGGCGCGACCACGGCGAGATTGGTGGTCTGTGCCTGCGAGATACCGATGAAGGCGTTCATGATGCCCCACACCGTCCCGAACAGGCCGACAAAGGGAGCGGTCGAACCGATCGTCGCCAAGAGCCCGGTACCCCGGGTCAGGCGCCGGCCGGCCTGGGCCTCGATACGGACAAGCCTCGAAATGACACGCTCCTTGAGACCGACATTGCCGGCAAAGTCCAGCGCCGCCGCCGAGCGCGCCATTTCCTCGCTGGCCGATCGCACCATGAAGGCGGCAGGCCCACCGCGCTCGATCAGTGCGTCTTCGGCTGCGGCGAGGCTGTCCGAAACCGTGATGACGTCGAACGCGCGTTGGGCCCGCGCCTGCGCGCAGGCAATCTCGACAGCCTTCACGAACAGCACCATCCAGGTCACGAGCGACGCAAAGGCAAGGCCGACCATCACGCCCTTGACCACCCAATCGGCCGCAGCAAACATTCCCAGCGGTGACAGGTCATGCGGCATGCCGGCGCGCGGGTCCGGGCTCCGCGACGAACCCTCGGAACGAACGGCCGGGACGGTCCCGGCCAAGACCGGCTTGACCGCCTCTGCAGCCTCTGCCGAAACCGGCTGGCTGGCCGGAGCAGTGAGGCTCGCGGCAGGCGGCGTGTCCGGCTGCTCTGCCACCGCGCAGGATAATCCCGACGCCAAGGTGACGATCAGCACGATCGTCGTCATCGTCCAACGCCGCTTCTCCGAGCGTGTCATGTCGCGTCCTTCCCATCGTCTTTTCCAGCTCACATTCACGGAGGCGTTCGACGTCCGCGCATCCTCCGCGTCACCGACCGATCGGCAAATGATGCGCACCGCTGGCTGGCTAGCTTCTGAAACGATCAGTTTTCGCTGGCTTGCGGTTTGCCCATCCTCACGCGAAGGAAAGCCCTTGACGAAGACGCCGACGACGAACGCTACGATCGCTTGCATGACCCAAAGGCGCTTTCCTTCGGGCAGGCAAGTGAAGACCGTGCAAGTGTTCAAGAAGACAAAGAACGATGCAGCAAAAACCAATTCAGCGCTCATCATGGCCTCTTATCAGTGGCTATTCGCTCGCCGTCATTTCCCCGCCGCTGGATGCAGCAGACGGGACACCAGCTCCTGCACGCGGGAAAAAGCAGCTCGCGCTCCGGCGACGGCACGTTCCTCCTCGGGGCCGGAGAGGTTCACGGCATCGAGCGCCGCCGTGAACGCCTTCCAATGCGCGGCGCGCCCCTCTGGTGCTGCCGCCAGATGGCGGGCGCCGAAGACCTCCGACAAGCCGAGTCTTCCGGCGGCCTTGAGCAAAAACGCCGCGCCGAGATTCGAGCCCTCCGCGACGTAGAGCCAGCCGAGCGCCGTCGGCAGGTCGATCCCGGCGTCCGCATGGCTGAATTCGGCTTCGCCGCGGACGACGATCGGCGCGACGCCCAGATCGCCCAGATCCTGTCCGATCAATCCAAACCGCCGCCGGCTTGCGAGGTCGGGCAGCAATTGACCGAGCCTCGGACTGGAATAAAGCGGATCGATCGTCCGATGGAATTCATGCTGCACGTTGACGAAGCGGCCATACCTCTCACGGCTGGCGAAGGGGTTTTGCGCCATGATCGATTCATCGAGACTGTTGTGCTGCCCCTCCGTCTCGGCTTTGAGGCGTCTGGACCGGCTGGTTTCGAGAGACGTTTCGACGTCGACGGTGCTCATGCGCTGGTTCTCCCTGAAGGCGCGATTGATCTGATCCGAAAGTGGTACCTGCTCGTTCGTCATGTCGAAGCCGATCCGGATTGCTGTCCTCACCATCGGAACGATCAGAAGCGGTAGTTCACGCCGAATTTGATTGCATGCAGGTCGAGGTCGTTCTCCGCCTTGCGTCCGTTGGTGGTTTGGGAGGAGCCCGGCACTGTCCGGTTGGTGTAGACACGGCATGTGCCGTTCGGCAGAAACACAACGCAGACCCTCACGGTCGATGGACCTATGGCTCCGGCGGTGGCACCCGGGAAGAGGAATTCCTGATTGCCGAAATGGTCATAGGAATACTCGCCCTTCAGCGTCCAATGATTGGTGAGCGCGTACTCGAAGCCGGCGCCCAAGGTCCAACCGCGGCGTACCGCCGAGGCTTGTTCCATGAACCTCACCTGTGTGCCGGCCACCGCGCCGGTCTGTGCCAGATATTGCGTGCGCGTTTCGGTCTCGTTCAGGAACGCGATGCCGCCTGCCGCATAGAGCAAGGTGCGATCGAAGGCGTAACCGAGCCGCGCACGCAGCGAAGCCGTCCAATCAAATCTGTAGTCGGTCTTGGCCTGGAGGAAGCTACCCGCCGCCAGCTGCGGCGACTCGGTTGCGATGGCCTCCTGCGTGGCCCTCAGCTTGGTCCAGGAGAACTCGCCCTCGGCGCCGATCACCAGGCGGTTGGCGAACTGATAGTTGAATCCGCCCTGGAATCCCCTCGTGAGATCGGAGACGTCGACGTTGGCCGACTCCGTCGCGGCGACGGCGTCAGGCGTTCCGTTGCCGGTCTTGGTCACGCCCCGGCTCTTGCCCAGGCCGTAGCCGAGATGCCCGCCAACATACAAGCCGGTCCAGTCGCTTCCCGGCGCGCCGAGCGAGGCATTGCCCAATTTGACTTGTGGGAGCTTGCGGACCAGCGGACTGGTGTCGTCCAGCGTCGTCGTGTAGCTGACACGGGCCGTACGGCCTGGAGACGGGACGCCGATCGAGGTGAGCGCGCCGAAATAGTATTGATCGGTGATGTTCTCGACACTGAAGTTCACAATGGAATTGGCGTCGATCTTGTAACTGCCGAAGAGGTCGTACACGCGGTAGGACGGCCAGCTGAACGTCGCCGAGCCGGATGGCGGCCAGACGCTGCCCGAGCGCGCCGAGGAGAATTGCGTCCGCGCACCCAATGTCAGTCTCTGGTCGAACAGCCGGATGCCCGCCGTGACGCTTCCGGAATATTCCGGCGGGATATAGTTCGCGGCGTAGTCATTCTTGAGTGCACCCGTCGCGCTGGCAACCGCCGTAGAGAGCGGCGGCGCGCAGGTGGAGGCGGTCTCGCAATATTCAATCTTCGTGTATTTCGTGAAATTGCCTTCGAGGAAGACCGATCCTGCGTCGTATCCGCCGGAGATCTCGAAGCCGCGGAAGTTTGCGCCGTGGATGTTGTACCATTGGTATTTGTGATCACCCGTGACGCCTTCGTCCCCCGTCTGGAAGCGGACGATGTAATCGTCGTAGTGATTGTCGAAATAGGACAGCTTGACGCGAAGCTTGTCACCGGCGCGGACGACGTCATTGCGCAGGATGTTCACGCCGCCTTCGTAGTTCTTGGAGATCTCGGGCTGCAGGTTCGGGTTGTTCCAGAGCAGCCCCTGATAGTGCCAATGGGATTCGCGAAGACTCGGCGGACGGAAGCCTTCCTTATACTGACCATAGAACTGAATGCCTTCAACCGGCGAAATGGTGATGCCGGCATTGGGGCTCGCGCGTCCGCCGGAGCGATCCGGAAACTTGGTGAGATACCCCTCCCCCTCGGAGTTGTAGTGGTCGTAGCGCAGTCCACCGGAAAGCGTCAGCCAGCTGATCGGCTTCAGGCTTGCGTTGCTGAACGTTCCGGTCATCAGCCGCACGCCCGAGGGGCCGTTGGTCTCCCAGCCTTCCGATCCGGTAATCGAACTCGCGAACTGCTCCGCCGTCGCGTGCTCGCGCGTGAACTCCACGCCATTGTCCCAGGTGAGCTGGCCGAGAGACGTGGCGAACACCGACGTGTTGCCGGTATCGCCGCCAAGGGTCGTCATCCCCGAGGGCCCCGGCAGCAGGCCATGACGCTCCGATGCCGAGTCGCTCAGCCAGAGATTGGCCCGGAAGTTGACATGGGGATTGTCCGACGGCTGAAACTTGTACTTGGCCGTGTAGGTATCGACATGCGTTTCCGAGAGCGGAAACTGGCCATATTGCAGGATCCCCGAGTTCAGCGCGAACTGATAGCTGAGCTCGTCGATCTCGCCATAGCGCGAATTATACGAGAGGTAGCCGAGCTCGAGAGATTGGCCGTCGTCCCATTTCAGCTTTCCCTTGGCCAGGAACGAGTCGGTATTCTCCGACGTGTTGAACACTTCCTGGCCGGGGCCGACGAGCGCATTGGCGTTCGCCGCCGGCTTGAACGTGATGCCGGCAGGCACGTCCGTCCCGGCGAAATAGTTGCCCTGGACGTGCTTCGAATAGGCAACCACGAATTCGTAATTCTCCTTGATCGCTGCAACGGCCGCACTGCCCGACTGGGAGCCGCCGTTGAAGAACGATGGACGGCCCTCGCTGACTGGGTTGATCGTGGTGCTGGACAGGAAGCTCGGCGCGCGTTCCGTCACCGCATTGGTGCCGACCGTGCCCTTGAGACGAACACCGTAGGACTGGCCGTCCTTGACGATGTCGCCCGGATCGAGGGTGCGCAGATTGATCGTGCCGGCGATACCGCCGACCCCGACGCCGGTGCTCGGCCCTTTGGAGATGTCGATGCCGCCGATCAGGTCGGGATCGACATAGGTCTCGTCGCGATTTCCGATATAGCCGCGGTAGGAGCTCGTGGTCTGTCGCGCGCCGTCGACCATGGTCGCGACGCGTCCCATGCCCTGAAGACCGCGGATGTTGGGATTGATCGAGGTGCCGACATGGCTGCCCGCCGAGATCACGCCGGGCGCCGTTGACGAACACGTCGCCGGCGGACGTGGGCGGCACGCGGTCGATCTGCTCGCGCGAGACATGCGAGACGGAGCCAGGCGTCTCATAGGGCGTATCGGGCGTGAAGCCGTCGGGCCGATTGGCCGTGACGTCGATCGTATCGAGGAGAAGCGAACCGTCGGAGGGAGGCGGCGCGCCGGCCTCCTTGTTTGCCGGATCGAAGATCGTGACGGCGTTGCCGCTGGTGAAGCGATAGGACAGGCCTGATCCCGTCAGAAGCTGCGCTATCGCCTGCTGCGGCGTGAACGCGCCATTGAGACCGCCGGTTTGGCGGCCGCGCGCGATGACGCCGCTATAGACCAATTGAAGCTGCGAGGCGTCGGCGAAGCGATTGAGCGCGGTGGCGAGAGGTCCAGCCGGAATCGCATAGATTCGGACGGCGGCGCTGCTCGGATTCTGCGCAGTCTGCGCAATGGCTGCCGACGACATCATGTTCGTCGCAAACATCGCCGTCGTCGCCAGGAATGCAACCTCGATCCGTTTCCTCGTACTCGTCCCCAACACCACGCCCCCGTCACTTCACCGTCGCAACTCGCACCGGCCGCGGGCCGGTGCAGTCGCCTTCCGAGAGTGAGACGCAGGAGCTTTGGAAAAGAGGAGGTCGACGAAGCGAAGTTTTTCTTGATCAGTGATGCAGCAGGATCAGAAGGCTGCTCAGCCGCGTCGAGTGCAGACCGAGAGTTTGCTCGATAACCTCCAGTGCTTGCAGAGGATTCCCGGTATCGAAGACACCGCTGACCGGATGGCTGCCGATGGAGCCGTCGATGATTTGAATCCGTCCAGAATGATAGCGATTGAGCTCCGCGATCACCTCACCGAGAGGACGATCGACGAAGATCAGTTTGCCGCGTCGCCAGGCGGTCGCCGCATCGGCATCGACGGCCCGCACGGGGCCGAGCCCGCGGCGCGAATAATCGAGCGCCTCGCCCGGAGACAGCTCGACCGCCGTCCGGCCAGCCGCCGGATAGGACACGCCCACATGGCTTTCCAGCACGGTGACCGTCGCGGCCTCGTCGTCCTTGCGGACGGCGAACACCGTGCCGCGCGCGACGGCCTCGCCGGACGCGGCAGCGACGACGAACGGCCGCGCGGCGTCCCTGGCGACGGTAAACACGGCCTCGCCGCGCAAGAGGCGAATGCGCCGCCGCTCGCGCGAATAGTCGACGGCGATGGCGCTGGCAGTGTTCAAGGCGACGCTGCTGCCATCATCCAGCGTCACGGTCCGGGCCTCGCCGGTCGCCGTCATGGCATCTGCCTCGAGGCGCATGGGAAGGTCGAGCGCATAGCCGGCGGTGACGGCCGCCACGACCGCCGCCGCCGCGACCGCCCAGCGGCGGGGCCGGGATGTGCGAGACGGGTGCCGCCGAAGCGAGACCGCGCGGACATCACGCTGTCGCGGCAATTCCGTGCTTAGTCCGGGCCGCGGGATGCGGCCGAGATCGTCCCAGGCGCCGGCGACCTCCTCGTAAGCCGCACGATTAGCCGGCTGCATCAGCCATGCCCGGAAGCGCGCCTGCTCGCCGGCATCCAGCACCCCGGTGTCTTGGCGCACATACCATTCCGCCGCCTCGTCCAGGGCCGTCGGCTTCTCCCCGTCATTCATGGATGATTCGTCGTTCCAGCATGAAAACAGCGCCGCAAGAGTGGCGATCGCCCGCCATCTCACTCTTTAAGACGGAGCAATTCTAAAACAGAGGAGGTCAGCTGGGAGAAAAAATCAATCGCCTTCGCTCAGACGCCTGGCACAGTGAACAAGCGCGTGCCGGAGGTGCTTTTCAACCATATTCCGGCTGATTCCCATGCGCTTGGCGATCTCATCCGGCTCGAGGTCGTCGAAGCGTCGAAGGATGAAGCAATCGCGACACCGGGGCGGCAACTCGAAAACTGCCTTGGTCAGAAGCGCCAGCCGCTGCCTCGCCATGAGCTGCCGCTCGGTGTCGGCCGTCTCGTCAACCACATCGAGATGATCGGAAGGCTGAGCGGCCGCGCCAAGGCGGGTCTGCTCGCGGCGCTGCTGATCGATGACGAGGTTGCCGACGAGCCGGTAGAGATACGCACGCGGATTGGCGATCTTGTCATTGCCCGAGCTGGCAAATCGCAACCAGGCTTCCTGCACGACATCTTCGGCAGCAACGGGATTGCGGAGCTTGCGGGAGGCGTAGGACCGCAATTCTCCGTAATACGCTTCGATCAGCGCCGCGATAGGGGCAACCACTAGATCGGACATCTGAATCCGAAACACACAGCATCCACACACCGGCGCGGACAGCCATGTCATACGTTCAGGAGATTAGTGGCGCAACATCGATATCTTAGAGCACCTCCAATTTCGTGAGCCGCTGCACCATGTGCGCGTTTCATCAGGCTGCGCGCTCCGGAAATCCGCCGCCATTACTGCATCTATCAGCGGCCCGTGCTCTCGCCGGCGGAGGCGCTCGACAAGCTGCTGCGCCGACGCGCAGCACGCGACGGTGGATGAATTAGTGCACACGATCTGCGAGTGCGGGACTGCCAATCATCCCAAGAACGAGATCTCGGATGCTCATATGGAGAGAAGCTTCGACGGAGCCGCATGCCCGCGCGTGGTGAACTTGGTGGCAGAACAATCGCAGGACGTGCTTGTCTTGATTGCGTATTTCGGCTCTAATCGCGATTGAAGCGCCTATTGCGCGCCATCCTGCACGCTCCAGGGCCGTAGCGTGCTCCCCAGGCAAAGGCTGCCACACCCTATGCTTGAAGGGCGGCGACGCTTTGAGTTTCAAGGCGTCGCTCCTTCACCCAATGGAGCAGTTCATGCCGCTTGATGCGTATCGGATCAACACCGAGCCCTACTACGAGCCTCAGGCCACCGAAATCGACATCTTCACGGCCGCCTACCGTGAGCGCCTGCCGGTGATGCTGAAGGGACCGACCGGCTGTGGCAAGACCCGGTTCGTCGAACACATGGCGTGGCGGCTCGGCAAGCCGCTGATCACGGTCGCGGCCCATGAGGACATGACCGCTGCCGACCTCGCCGGTCGCTACCTCCTCGAGCCATCAGGCACAGTCTGGCATGACGGCCCTCTGACGCAAGCCGTCCGTCACGGCGGCATCTGCTATCTCGACGAAATCGTCGAAGCGCGGCAGGACACCACCGTGGTGATCCATCCGCTGACCGACGCGCGGCGCATCCTGCCGCTGGAGAAGCACAACGAGATCGTACCGGCGCATCCGGACTTCCAGCTCACGATCTCCTACAATCCCGGCTACCAGAGCGCGGTGAAGGACCTCAAGGAGTCCACCAAGCAGCGCTTCATCGCCATCGATTTCGGCTATCCCCCACCGTCCACCGAGAGCGCGATCATCATCCGCGAAAGCGGTGCGGACAGTGATTTGGCGACCCTTCTGGTCAGGATCGCCGAGCGCTCCCGCAATTTGCAGGGACACGGCCTCGACGAAGGCGCATCGACCCGGATGCTGATCCATACGGGACGCATGGTCCGCGCCGGCCTGCCGCTGACGGCTGCCGTTCAGGCCGGCATCGTGCTGCCGATCACGGATAATCCCGAGATCCGCGCGGCGCTGACCGACGCCATCGCGGCATGCGTTCCGTGAGCGCAAAGCCATCTGCCACGCTGCAAGTGTTGTTCGAGCCGGAGGGCGACGCGAGGCGGCTACACATGATCATGCGGCAGCGCGACGCATTGCGGCCGCTATTTCTGGCGACGTGGGACGCACTCTCCAGGCAATTCAATGCTGCCGAACTCGAGAACTGGGCCGGCGCAGTGCTCGAACTCGTCAACGTCAATGCTGGCCCTGCCTGCTTGATCGCCTATTGGGAGGCGAGTCGCACCGCCGCATCGGCGCGCGAGATTGCACCGCTCCTAGGCGCGGCGCAAATTGGCGCCGAAATCTGCCGCCATGCCGGTGCCGCTGCCGCAACCGCATCGTTGAACGCTCTGGCGACCGCGCGCCGTAGCTTTGAAGCTGCGGCGCTATCGCGATGGTGGCGCGCGATGGAGGTGCTGGCGCGGCAGGCGCCGGAGTCCGTGCAACCGGCCGCCAGCCGCATGGGGCAAATCCTCTTGCCCGGCACGATAGAGGCTTTCGAGGATTTCATCGCCGCTGGACTGCGCTCAGCTGCCGGAGATCGCAACCGGCGTCTTGCCTTCTTCTCCCTGCAGGATGACTTGGCGCGCCGCATGATCGCGCGCGATCCTGGCGGCGTCGGCTTCCCCAATGTCGAAGCCGAGGTGAAGGCCTTCACCACCGCATTGTGGGGCGAGCTACCGTTGCTGCGCGGCATGGCTGGCGACAGCATGGACAAGCCGCAACGCCGCAGCACGATTTCCGGTCCGATCATCCGGCTGCCGGAAACCTATCGCGGTGTGCGGGGCGATGCCGCCCGCGGGCTGTTTCGCGCCGCCACCGCACATGCGCAGGCGCATCTGGTCCTCGGACGGGCCCGGTTTCCGATCGGCACGCTGAAGCCGCTACAGGTCGCCCTGGTCAACCTGATCGAGGATGCGCGTGTCGAGACACTGGCAATGCGCGCCCTGCCTGGATTGCGCCGGCTGTGGGCGCCCTACCATGTCGCCGAGCCCCGCGGCATCGCGACCGCCCCGGTGCTGCTGGCGCGGCTGGCGCGTGCGCTGTTCGATCCGGCCCATGTCGACGATGACGGCTTCGTCGCCAAGGGCCGCGCCCTGTTCGCAGCCGCGCTGCCGCGCATCGAGGATTCCGCGATCAGCCGCGAGATCGGCACGTTGCTCGGCAACGACCTCGGCCAGATGCGGGTGCAGTTCAATGCCAGGACCTATGTGGTCGAACCGGTGTACCGCGACGATGGACTGGGACTGTGGGATTTCGGCGCAGACGCGCAGCCCCCGGACGACGTGCTGGACCTGTTCATCGATGCCATGCGCGTGGACTCACAGGAGAGTGCTGACGGCAGCAACCAGCGGGCCGAACCTGGCAACGCCGAGGCCGGGATCGCCCGCGGTCGCCCCGTCGCGCCCGATGACCGCGGCACGGTCATCGCGCGCTATCCGGAATGGGACCGAGTCCATGGCATCGAACGGCCCGACTGGACCGTCGTACGCGAGGTCGCAGCCAAAACCGCCGATCCGCATACGATCGACGAGGCGCTCGACCGCTCGGGCGCCGTGCGCAACCGCGTCGCGCGCCTGGTGCGGGGCCTCCGTATCGGCCGCACGGTGCGCCTGAAGCGGCAGCATGACGGGCACGATCTCGATGTCGATGCGATGCTGGACGCCGGCATCGCCTTGCGCAGCGGCCGGGAGCCTGACCCTCGCGTGTTCCGCTCATCGAAATCGGTGCATCGCGATCTCTCCGCGCTGCTCCTCATCGACACATCGCACTCGACATCCGACCGGCTACTATCTGGCTCAACCGTTCTCGATGTCGAACGCCTCGCCGTCGCGATCCTCTCCGAAGCGATGGATCGGCTCGGCGATCCCTTCGGCCTGCTCTCCTTCGCCTCCGACGGCCGCGAGGACGTCAGAATGACCGTGATCAAAGGCTTCGATGAGGCTTACGACCGGCATTGCCGGGCCCGGCTGGCAGGGCTCAGCTCCGGCCTGTCGACCCGGCTCGGCACGGCACTGCGCCACGCCGGCAACGTGATGGCGACCGCCTCGACCAGCCGAAGGCTTCTGATCGTGCTCACCGACGGGGAGCCGTCCGACATCGATGTGGCCGATCCGCTCGATCTCGTCGAGGATGCCAGACGCGCAGCGGTCGATCTCCATCGTCGCGGCATCGACGCCTATGGCGTCGTGCTCGGCACAGCCGGCATCGCTTCCGCCCCGCGCATCTTCGGACGCGGCAACACCATGCTGGTGCCGCGGGTCGAGAATCTGCCGGCACGGCTGTCGGAGCTCTATTTCCGTCTGGCGCGGCGCTAGGAATCGCTCCAGTCCGTTAGTGGGGACAGGCATCACTTCCTTCGACGCGCCAGGGGGGCATCGAGTGCAGCATGGGCTGCGACATGGAACGACGCGTCGAGTGCGCGTGCCAGGACACCACCATCCGGGGCAAGAATACGCGATACAAGGCCTGCACCGTTCGGCGCCAACGAACATCCGGCCAGCGCGCCACAGCGGCCGGCGGCCTGCTCCATGTCGGCCAACGCCGGCAATCGGTCCGGCGGCGCAATCAGCACGAAGTTTGCCACGGCGGCCATCGGGCCCAGCGCCCCGTTGCGCGTCTCGTCGCCGTCGATCGCGCCGATGTCCTTCATCAGCAACCTGGCGCCCGGGCGTGATACGCTCAACCGGCTCTCGAAGCGCGCGAACTGCCTCGCCTTCGCTTTGGGATCGTGGACCGCAAAACCATCGGCGAGACACAGCACGGCATCGTCGGCAACCACGGCTTCCGTTTCCAAGGTGAGATCGGCACCTGGAAACAGCACGTAGGGATCGCTGGTCAAGGCGCAGAACGCGCCCTCTTCCACCCTCACGGCTTGTCGCTGGATTGCGCCGCTCGCGCGGCCGTCATGCACGACGGTCGCGGCCTGGGTCGTCATGTGAAACGCGGCTTGGTCACCAACGCGCACGTCAAGCTTGATGCGGTCGCCGGCATACAAACCGCCCGAGGCGGATTGCAGATAGAGCGTGAGCAGATCGGGCCTGACTGTATCGAGATAGAACCCGCGGGTGATATGCAGGGGATAGCCGATCTGCTGACGGCGCAAGACGCTGCGACCGCCGGCGCGATCGACGACCAACGCGCCATCGAGCGAACGCCCGGTCTCAGACCCGGAACAGGACTGCAGCAGAGATCGCATCGACGACCGCCTCCACGCCGACGCCGCTCTTCAAATTGGTCGGTATCACCGGCTTCGTGCCCCGCACCTGCCGTGCATCCGCCAGCATGCGATCGAGATCGACGCCGACATGGGGCGCGAGATCGACCTTGTTGACGACAAGCAGGTCACAACGCAGCAGGCCGGGCCCTCTCTTGCGCGGAATGTCGTCGCCGCCGGCGACGTCGATCACGAAGATCCACCAGTCGACCAGATCGAGCGAGAAGGTCGAGGCGAGATTGTCGCCGCCGGATTCGAACAGGATCAGCTCCAATCCCGGGAAGCGGGCTTCGAGGTCGTCCCCCGCCGCAATGTTCAGCGTGGGATCTTCCCGGATCACGGTGTGCGGGCAGGCGCCGGCCTCGACCGCCGAAACGCGGGCAGGATCGATCAGTCCGGAGCGCCGCAACCGCTCGGCGTCTTCCTTGGTGACGAGATCGTTGGTGACGACGGCAAAGTCGATGTTGCGCCGCTGAAGCACCGGGATCAGCGCCTCGATCAGCGCCGTCTTGCCCGAACCGACCGGGCCGCCAATTCCAACCCGCGCCGCGCTGGCGCCGCCGCGGGCCTCGTTGTCAGATACACGCAAGGCATGAAACATGGCTCACCTCAACATGTAGCGGCGGGCCAGCGGCAGTTCGCGGGCCGGCTCGCAAGTTGCCAGCACACCGTCGACAAACACATCGAAGGTCTCCGGATCGACGGTGACGTGCGGACATGCGTCGTTCCACAGCATGTCCCGCTTGCTCAGCTTGCGTGTGCCTCGCACCGGCAGCAGCTTCTTGGCCAATCCCAGCTCGGCGCCCAGGTCGCGCGCCAGCGCCAGCGGATGGACGAAGCAGGCCGACAGCGCCGACGCGGCCCTGCCGAACGCGCCCCATTGCGGCCGCATCAGTATCGGCTCGCATGTCATCAGCGATGCCGCGCTATCGCCCATTGCGCCCCAGGCGATGAAGCCGCCCTTGATGACGAGCTCCGGCTTGATGCCGAAGAAGGCCGGCCGCCACACCACGATGTCGGCGATCTTGCCCGGCTCCAGCGATCCGACCTGGTCGGCGATGCCGAACGTCCTGGCGGCATTGATGGTGTATTTGGCGATGTAGCGCTTGATACGCGCATTGTCGCCAAAGCCCGGCTTGTCCTCCGGCAACGCACCGCGCTGGTCCTTCATCTTGGAGGCAAGCTGCCAGGTCCGGCAGATCACTTCGTGGATACGGCCCATGCCCTGGCTATCGGAGCCCAGCATCGAGATCGCGCCGATGTCGTGCAGCACGTCCTCGGCCGCGATGGTCTGGGCACGAATACGGCTTTCCGCAAAGGCGACGTCCTCGGGAATCGCGGGATTGAGGTGGTGGCACACCATCGTCATATCGAGATGTTCGTCGAAGGTGTTGACGGTGTAGGGATTGGTCGGATTGGTCGAGGACGGCAGGCAATGCATCTCGCCGGCGACGCGGATGATGTCGGGCGCATGACCGCCGCCGGCGCCCTCGGTGTGGTACATGTGAATGGTGCGGCCACCGATCGCCTCCAGCGTATTTTCGACGAAGCCGGATTCATTCAGCGTATCGGTGTGGATCTGAACCTGAAAATCGTAGTCATCGGCAACCTCGAGGCAGGTGTCGATCGCCGCCGGCATCGAACCCCAATCCTCGTGCAGCTTCAGCCCCATCACCCCGGTCTCGAGCTGCTCGATCATCGGCGCCGCGCGATGGGCATTGCCGCGGCCGAGAAAGCCGAAATTCATCGGCCACGCCTCAGCGGCTTGCAGCATCTTGCCGGTGTTGAACGGTCCGCCGGAATCGATGCCGACCGTGATCGGCCCAAGCGAGCCGCCGATCATGGTGGTGATCCCGCTCGCGATCGCATGCTCGACGAGGCCCGCGCTGTCGAAATGCACATGCACGTCGATGGCGCCGGGTGTCGCGATCAGCCCCTCGCAATCCCGAACCGTGGTGCCGGTGGAGACGATCAGGTTCGGATCGACGCCGTCCATGATGGCGGGATTTCCGGCTTTGCCGAAGCCCACGATACGGCCATGGCGGATGCCGAGGTCGCCCTTGACGATCCCCAACACGGGATCGATCACCAGCACGTTGCACAGCAGGAAATCGAGCGCGCCCTCGGCGCTGGTGATCCCCGCCATGCCGATGCCGTCGCGCAGTGTCTTGCCGCCGCCATGCAGGCATTCGTCGCCATAGACCGCATGGTCGTGTTCGACCACGGCATAGAGCGAGGTATCACCGAGCCGGACGGCGTCGCCCGTGGTCGGGCCGTAAAGGGCGGCATAGTCACGCCGGTCGATCATCGCCACGCAGCAGTCTCCTTTCAGGTTTCAGGCGCCTTTGAAGCCGCGCGCACGGGCTCGCGTCAGCGCCGCCGCCTGAACGGCGGGATCGGACGCCACACCGTCGGTGAGATTGTTAAGTCCGGTCAAATGCTGGTCGCCGCCGAACTCGACCAGATTGACCTCCTTCGAGGCCCCCGGCTCGAACCGCACCGCCGTGCCGGCCGGAATGTCGAGCCGCATGTTGATGGCGCTGGCGCGATCGAACTCGAGCGCCTTGTTGACCTCGAAGAAATGAAAATGCGATCCGATCTGGATCGGGCGATCACCGGTGTTGACTGCCGTCAAGGTCAGCGTGCGTCGCCCCGCATTGAGCGCGATCTGGCCGTCCTGCGCCAGCACGGCCCCCGGACGTTCGGTGTCGGCCTCCGTGCCCGGGGCGGGCCGGATCGGCTCGTGCACCGTGACGAGCTTGGTACCGTCGGGGAAGACACATTCCACCTGGATGATGTCCATCATCGCGGCGATGCCGGGCAGCACGTCCGCGGACGACAGGACGGTCGAGCCATAGCCGATCAAGTCGGCGACGGAGCGGCCGTCACGCGCGCCCTCCAGGATCTCGTCGGTGATGAACGCGACGGCTTCCGGATAGTTCAGCTTCAGTCCGCGGGCGCGGCGGCGGCGCGCCAGCTCGGCGGCATTGAAGATGGTCAGGCGCTCCAGTTCGGTTGGCGTCAGCAGCATTCGAAATCACCCTCAATTGGCGAACAGCCGCAGATCGGCCTGGGCGTGCCGTGCCGCGGCAATATCGAGGAAAGGCACGAAACTGGACAGTTCGACCTCATCCGGTACCTCCTGCGCCGCGAGTTGCTCGATCAGCGGCAGGCATCGCTGCAGCACGCCCTGCCCTTGCAGCGCGCCCATGGCACCCAGCCTGATCGCGGCAGTGATCACGCCGGACGCAGCCGTATAGCCGGAGCAGAGTTGCGCCAGCGCCTCGTCCAGCCCGAGTTCCGACCACACCGCGCCCTGCATGACGGCGATATGCCCCAGACAATTCCCCGCCTGCACGTCATCGCGCAGCGCGATTGCCAGTGGCTGACCCAGCCGTGCGTGCGAAGCAAGAAACGCCCCCCCATTGCGGCGCGAGCCCGTACGCAACGTCTCAATCAGCGTGGAGGCCTCGACCTCGCGATCGACTGCTGCAATGGCTTCCAGATCGCCCCCGGCACGATACGACCACAGCAATGCGACCCTGTCGTAGCTGGCCCAGCGCTGCTTCAACATCGCAGCGACCAATGCCTCGAAGTCGCCCAAAGTCATGTCGCGGCGAAGTGCGAGAGCTCCCTCGATCCCATAGGAAAACGCAAAGGCCCCGCTCGGAAACGCGCCGTCCGCCTGCCAGATCGCCTGTAAAACCCGGAGCATGGCTCAATGATCGTGATGATGGTGATGGCCACCGCGGGCGCCACCGGGCTGGGGCGGCTCGACGGCTTCGACCGCGTCCGCAGTATCTTCATCGAGTATCGTGACGCCGACCCGGCGGGCGCTGATCAGGTTTTCCAGGCGCGCAGTATAGTCTTCCGGCCGGCCTTCCAACGCAACCAGCAGCACCTCGCCGCCAAACCGCACCCGCCAGTGTAGATTGCCGACGTGGTAGCCGAGCTCCACCGCGTCGGCGATCGAGCGCGGCTCCAATCGCAACCAGCGTTCGGTTGCGGCGCGGACCACGATCGCACGGTCGGGCTCCAGCAGCAGCACGGCGCCGTCGAAGAGCTTTTCATGACGAGGCAAGGCGATCGCCAACTCTTCACCGCCGCGCGTGGTGATCAAGAGACGTCGCCGCGCCAGATCGGTCGCCGGCACATTGGCGACATCGACCGCCCCCTCATGTTCAAGACGGTGAAGCGCCTCGGACAAAGCGGGCTCGACCCGGCTCCCCAGCACGCGTTCGATGCGCAGCATCGCAGCTACCTCGCGAATTTCATGATCATGCAAGATGGGCGGCGGATATCAGTCCGCCGCCCCCGGCGGTATGCGTCCTAGCGGTGCGCTACCTGCTTGTTCGGGATGCCCTCGATCGGACATTCCTCGGTTCCCACCGTGCTGCGCGTGAAGGACTCGACCATCTCCCGCGTGCCTTCCGGATCGGCGATCCACTTGGCGTAGAAATCATATGGGCAGGCCGCAACGCCGCGATCACCCTCACCCGAATTGATCATGCCCGTGTAACCGCGATGCACCAGCTTGAAGAGATGGTTCTGCGACTGGCCGTTCTTGCGGGCATCGCGGATCAGCGACTTCGACAGCTGGGCATAGTTGACGCCGTACTCTTCCTCGCCGCATTCGCCGAGCGTCCGGCCGTCGAAGCCGATGATCGCGGAATGGCCGAAATACGAATAGACGCCGTCGAAGCCCGTGGCGTTGGCGACCGCAACATAGACATTGTTTGCCCAGGCCATCGCCTTGGCCATGATGACCTGCTGGTCCTTGGCCGGATACATATAGCCCTGGCACCGCACGATCAGCTCGGAGCCCTTCATCGCGCAATCGCGCCAGATCTCGGGATAGTTGCCGTCGTCGCAAATGATCAACGAGATCTTCAGCCCCTTGGGGCCCTCGGAAACATAGGTGCAGTTGCCGGGATACCAGCCCTCGATCGGAACCCAGGGCATGATCTTGCGATACTTCTGGACGATCTCACCCTTGTCGTTCATCAGGATCAGGGTGTTGTACGGCGCCTTGTTCGGATGCTCCTCGTGGCGCTCGCCGGTGAGCGAGAATACGCCCCACACCTTGGCCTTGCGGCAGGCCTCGGCGAAAATCTCGGTTTCATCGCCTGGGATCATCGAGGCGGTTTCGTACATCTCCTTGGAATCGTACATGATGCCGTGGGTGGAGTATTCCGGGAAGATCACAAGATCCATGCCGGGTAGACCGGTCTTCATGCCGACGACCATGTCGGCGATCTTGCGGGCGTTGGCGAGCACCTCCGCCTTGGTGTGAAGGCGCGGCATCTTGTAGTTCACGACGGCGACGCCGACCGTGTCATTGCTTGACGTGATATCACCGTGCAGCATCTTTGCTCTCCTCTAAGAAGTTCTTGCAGCTTCAGCTCACACCGCCATATGACGATGAACCATCTCGTCGGTCAGTTCGGAAATCGCCCCGGACACGACCACGCGTCCCTTCTCCATCATGGCGAAGCGATGCGCAGCGCGACGCGCAAACGAGACGTTCTGCTCGACCAGGATCACGGTGAGGCCAACCTCCCGATTGAGGCGGATGATGATCTTCTCGATCTCCTCGACGATCGACGGCTGGATGCCTTCGTTCGGTTCATCGAGCAGGATCACCTTGGGATCGGCGGCAAGCGCACGAGCGATCGCGAGCTGCTGCTGCTGCCCGCCCGAAAGCACGCCGCCATTACGGGTCAGATTGTTCATCAGATAGGGAAACAGCTCGGCGACCAGTTCCGGGATCTCGCGCTTGCCGTCATGCCGGGCAAACGAGCCCATCAGGATGTTCTCGCGGATCGTGAAATCCGGAATGATCTCGCGCCCCTGCGGTACATAGGCGATGCCGGCCCGCGCCCGCTGGAACGTCGGCTCCTTGCCGATCTCGCGCTCGTTCAGCCTGATCTGCCCGTCTATCCGGTCGGTCAAGCCCATCAGCGTCTTCAGCAGCGTAGTCTTGCCGGTGCCGTTACGTCCGAGCACCGCCGTGACCTCGCCGCCAGGCACCTCGAGGCAGACGTCGTGCAGGATGTGGCTGCGATCGTAGAAACTATCGACATGCGAGAACGCCAGCATCAGGAAATCCCCTTCGAGCCGAGGTAGGCTTCCTTCACTTTCGGATTCGTCTCGATATCCGTAACGCTGCCCTCGGCGAGAACCTGGCCCAGATGCAGCACGGTGATGCGTTCCGCGATCTCGCGCACAAAGGCCATGTCGTGCTCGACCACGATGATGGTGTGGCGGCCCCGGAGGTTGTTGACGATCAGGGAGGTCTTGTGCGTCTCCGCCTGGGTCATGCCGGCGGTCGGCTCGTCCAGCAGGATGATTTTCGGATCTTGCGTGATCAAAAGGCCGAGCTCCAGCCATTGGGTCTGGCCGTGGCTCAGATAGGCCGCTACGCGGTTGGCTTCGTCGGCCAGCCCGATCAGTTCGAGCACCTCCTCGACCTTCGCCTTGGCCGGAAAGCCGAAGCCGAGATTGGCGAATACGCCGGGATTCTTGCAGCTCGCCACTTCGAGATTGCGGCGGACCGTGAGCTCCTTGAACACGCTCGGAATCTGGAACTTGCGGCCGATGCCGGCGCGAGCGATCCGATGCTCTTCCCAATTGGTGATGTTGGTATCATGCAGGAAGACGCGGCCTTCGGTCGACTTGGTCTTGCCCGAGATCAGATCCATCAGCGTGGTCTTGCCGGCGCCGTTTGCACCGAGCAGAACCCGCAACTCCCCCTCCTCGATGATCAACGACACGCCGTTGACGGCCTTGAAGCCCTCGAAGTCGACGCCAAGCCCGTCGATGGTCAATGCTGCCTGCGCCATGGGCTACTCCGCGAGCTGTGAGGTGGCATCGTGGACACGCAGCGCGGGCGACGCATGCGGCGTCTTGCGCGCGACCACACGATCGATCAGGTCGTGAGCAAGCCCTGCAATGCCGCGCGGCAGATAGAGCACGACCAGCACGAAGATCAGTCCGATGATGGCTTTCCAGGCCTCTGCAAACCCCTCGGCTTCGCTGACGGTTGCCGAAATCATGTTGATCGCAATTGCGCCGATGCAGGCGCCGAGAATCGAGGCACGGCCGCCGACCGCCGCCCACACCACCATGGTGATCGAAAAGCTCAGATCCATGAAGGTCGGTGATGCGAATTCCGAAACGATGACATAGAGCATGCCGGCGAAGCCCGCGATGGCCGCCGAGACCGCGAAGAAAAAGGTCTGGTAGGCCGGCACGTCAAAGCCGAGATAGCGGGCGCGGTTCTCGTCGTTGCGAACCGCCTGCAGGATCACGCCGGCGCGGGTGTCGATCAGCAGCCGCGCTGCAAGCAGCACGACGCTCAGCGAACCCGCGATCAGGTAATAGGTCGGCACGATATAGGGATCAAATTCGAAATCGCCGATCTTGAACCAGCCCAGATCGGTCAGGCCGTTGAAGCCGTTCGTGACCGGCTGGGCATCGATCATCACCAGCCGGACCAGCAGCACCAGCGCCAGCATGATGATGGAAACGAACACGCCGGAGATTCGCTTGCGGAAGACGATGAGGCCGACCACCACCGCCATCAGGACCGGCAGGATCAGGCCCATGGCAAAGCCGAACCATTGGCTCTGAAATGGCAGCCACAGGAACGAGGCCTTGGTGATGCAGCAGAGCTCGGTCTTGGCCCCCGGCTCGGCGTTCCACAGCATGAAATCCGGCACCGGCTTGTCGGAGCCTTGCTGCAGACTGGTGGCGCTGGCCAGCTTCAACGACATCGCCAGCATGTAGGCTCCGGCGCCGAAGAACAGTCCCTGGCCGAGATTGAGGATGCCCGCATAGCCCCAGGACAACGCGACTGCGATGCCGAGCATGCCGAACACCAGATATTTGGCGATGCGATTCAGCCAGAACGGGTCCATCACCAGCGGCACCAGCATGATCAGGATCACGAAGCCGGCGTAGATCGCCCAGTCGATGCGGCGCTGCGAAGACATTTCAGCGTCCCCTGAGGGCGAACAGGCCCTTCGGCTTGAGAATGATGATCGCGATCACCACACCGAACACCACCGCGCGCGCCAGGATGTCGTTGGTCCCGGCGGCAACCACACCGTTGATTTCGCCGAGGATCCCGGCCGACAGCACCGATCCGAGCAGGCTGCCGACGCCGCCCATCACCACGACCATGAAGCCGTCGACCACCATCGGCGTGCCCATGTCCGGAAACACCGTCTTGAAGCCGGACATCATCACGCCGGCGACGCCGGCAAGGCCGGAGCCGAACGCGAAGGTCAGCGCGTTGACGCGGTCGACATCGATGCCGCAGGCCGCGGCCATCTTCGGATTGCGGATGATGGCGCGGACCTGGGTGCCTGCGACGGTTCGGTAGAGCAGGAACCACGTGGCGAACGTAAGAACCGCCGTGATGAGGATGATGAAGGTCCGGTAGCGATTGATATCGGCGCCGGCGATGTGAAGGGTACCCTGCAATATCCCGGGTACATCGACATTCTGCAGGCCGGGGCCAAGTCCCTGGATGTGAATGCCGAAGAACGAGAGCCCGAACTCCAGCCGCACGGCCTGCTGAATCAGGATCGCGACGCCCCAGGTCGCCAGCAGGGTATCGAGCAGCCGTCCGTACAGTTTGCGTACTACGATGCGCTCGATCAAAAGCCCGAGCAGCGCCGTCACGATAAAAGCGAGCGGGATTGCGACGAAGATGTTCGTCCCGAGCCAAAGGCCCGACAGCACCGTCACATAGGCGCCGACCATGACCATCTCGCCATGCGCCATGTTGATGACGCCCATGGCGCCATAGGTGATCGCAAGGCCGAGGGCAACCAGGAGAAGGATCGAACCCAGGCTGAGACCGATGAACAGAACTTCGAGCATGGCAACACCTCATCGTCCATCGCACGGCAGACCGCGCGATGGACCAGGTTTCCTTGACGTCAGGTTTTCAGCTTGCTTGCGTCGAGCCCCTTCGACGTGCAGAAGAGGTTCGTCGGCGTCTCGCCATAGGCGACATAGGGCAACGGCATCACCGGCTCCTTGTAGGCATCGATGATCTTGCCCTGACCGTCCGGTTGCCATTGCGCGATGCGCGGGGTCAGGTAGGTGTGCAGGTTCTCGGCTTCGATCTTGACGTGGCCGTTGGGCGCGTCGAACTCCTGGCCCTTGACCGCCTCGCGGATCGCAATCGGCGTGACCTCGGCGGCCTTCTCGACCGCCTGCTTCCACAGGAAGACCTGGAAATAGGACGATTCCAGCGCGTGGTGCGTCACCGCCTTCGGATCCTTCACGAAGGCCCGATAACGCGCGACGAAGGCCTTGTTGCGGTCGATATCGATTGCCTGGAAGTAGGGAAACGAGGTGTACGAGCCGACGGCATAATCGGCCCCCATCGCCGCGATCTCGATCTCGGAGGTCACGGTCGCGCAGATCGGAAGCTTGTCGTGGGTGAGACCCTGGTTCTTGTACTCGCGGTAGAAAGCGATCACGGAGTCGCCGACCACGTTGGACAGCACGACGTCGCAGCCCGAGTTCTTGATCTTGTTGACCATCGAACCCCATTCGGAATGGCCAAGCTCGAGATATTCGTCGGCGATCCATTCGCCGCCGTTCTTCTCGATCAGAATCTTGGAGACCTTGGCCATCTCGCGCGGATAGATGTAATTCGATCCGACGATGAAGAACTTCTTCTTGCCGAGCGTCTTGATGATCCACGGAATGAAGTTCGAGAGCTGCTGGTTCGGAACAGCGCCGGTATAGACGACGTTCTTAGAGCACTCGAAGCCTTCGTAGTAGGTCGGGTAGAAATAGAGGTTGTTGCGCTTCTCGAACACCGGCAGCACGGCCTTGCGGCTGGCCGAAGTATAGGAGCCGAAAACGGTCGGCACCCGATCCTGGATGACGAGTTTCGACGCCTTCTCGTTGTAGGTCTTCGGATCCGACGCGCCATCTTCGGCGATCGCCGCGATCTTCATGCCCTTGACGCCGCCGGCAGCGTTGATCTCGCTGATCGCCATCATGGTGGCGTCGTGCAGCGATTTCTCCACGATCGACAACCCGCCGGTCAGCGAGAACAGCACGCCGACCTTGATCTCGCCCGCGGCTTGAGCGCCCGTCGAAAACACCCAGGGGGATGTGATCAACGCGCCGCCCGCCAAAGCGCCGCTCTTCAGAAATTTACGTCTATCAACTGCCATTGCACACTCCCCGTTAGCTCCAGACACAGATCTCCGATCGCACCGAAGTACGCTGCTTCCGTCAGACAATCGCCAAGACTCAAGCGGGCGTCGTCAACACGAAGGTGGCGACAACACCACGCGCCCCAAGAAACAAAAAAAAGCCCGACGGACCCTCGCGGGTCCTTCGGGCTGCTCAGCCAGAGCCGAACCAGCATCATCGATGGTTCGGCAAAGTCGCGAAAGATTTTCTCTTCACGACGGTCGAAAGCTAATCACCTTTGGCGCGATATTGCAACAGCTCGTTTGCGTGAATGATCGCGGAGGCCATGTCGTCCATCGACAAGCGCTTCGACATGGCTTGTCGCCGGATGCTTTCATAAGCATCAGCCTCGCTCAATCCCTGGCCATCCATCAGGATCGCCTTGGCTTTCTGGATGCGTTGAATGCCTGCGAGCTTGCGTTCGAGCTTGCGTACACGCTTGTCAGCTTCGCGACGCTCCAACCACAGGCTGCGCGCAATGGTAATGTTGGTCAACAAGCCGAACGGCCGGATCGGACGCTCGATGACGGCGACGGCGCCGAACTCGAGCACAAGTTGCAGCGTCGACGGATCCTCGTAGGACACGACGGCGATCAGGGTCGGCCGGCGATTGACATCGGATTTCAACAGGCGCTGCATCTCGGTCCGCATGTCGTGCTCGATCGCGAGCAGCACGATGTCGGCCCCTTCCTGCCAGCATTCCGGCACGGGCCATTGCATCTCCACCATGCAGCCGATGCGACGCAGATGCTCGACCAGCTTGGTCCGCTCCGAATCCGGAGGATGCACGACATGAACCCGCAGACCACGCAGATCGCGAAGAATTTGAATGGCCACGCCCGGTTCTCCGTCCCACTAGGTAACCACGGGAATCATGGACGAATGAGTTGCTGGTCATCGACGGACCAATCGTCGAGGCTCTGCACGACACAATAGGGATCCGGTTTCACGCGCACACCTGGATTCCACACGATCTGGAATCGGCCGTTTCGATCAAGCCGCGCGATCCGCGGCCAAAGATAGGTGTGGTTGTTTTCGGGATCGACACGCACCCTTCCCTGCGGCGCATCGAACTCGAAATCCCTGAGATTGCCAAGCACCTGTTCTGGATCGTCGGAGCCGCACTTTCCGACGGCACGCATCGCCAGATGCACCTGGAAATAGGACGCTTCGGCGCCGGCCGTCACGGGCGCATCGTCTCCGTATTTTTGCTTGAAGCTCGAGACGAAACGCCGCGCAGCCGCCGAGGACAGGGTCTCGAAGAACGGTGCCGCGGTGATGTGTCCCTCGGCAGCCTCCGCGCCCATTTCGGCAACCTCCGCCTCGTTGGTGGCGAGACTTGCTATCGGCATGCGTGCGGGGTCGAAACCTGCCGCGCGATAGGCACGGTAGAACGCCGCAGTGCCGGCTCCAACCACGGTGGAGAAGATCACCTCCGGCGAGGTCTTCTTGATCCGCGCGATGACCTTGTCGAAATCCCCCTGGCTGGCTTGCAGCGGCACATAGATCTCGTCGAGCACCTTGCCTTTGCTCTGCACGACGAAGTCCGCCATCAACCGGTTCGATTCATAGGGATAGACGTAATTGGAGCCGACGAGCAGAAAGCGGTTGCCGTAAGTGGAAAGCAGGAAACGCGCAAGCTGAATCGAGTTCTGGTTGGGCGCCGCGCCGGTGTAGATGCAATTGCGCGAATACTCGAACCCCTCGTACTGCGTCGGATAGAACAGCAGGCCGCGGTGGCCTTCGACGACCGGAAGCACAGCCTTGCGCGTGCTGGACATGTAGCAGCCGAACAAGATCCTGATGCGATCGAACTGGAACAGCCGCTCGGCAAAAGCGCGGAATTTCTTCGGATCTGAAGCCGGATCGTAGATCACGGGTTCGACCGGTCGGCCGAGGACACCGCCATTGGCATTGATCTCCTCGATCGCGAGCAAGGTCGCATTCAGCTGCGTGCGCTCGATGGCCGACGTCACGCCCGTCTGCGAGAACAGCACGCCAACCCGCCAACTGTCCGAATGGTCTTTGGCTGACACCATCAAATCACGATCGTTGGCTGCATCCGTCAACGCCGCCCCTCTTCTCGCGGTGCCGTATCGCGCCTTTGCGGCATCTCCAGTCTATGAAAAATAATGGGGATGACGTCAACGGCCGCATCAAACGCCCGGAACGGCCTTGGGCACGACGCACTTCTTTCGGATATCAACAGTCCAGGGTGTTGTCTCGTTCCCATTGGGTCAGATGGCGTGCGTAGTCGTTCCACTCCTCATGCTTCAGCTTGAGATAGGCGGGTACGAACTCCCCGAGATGATCCCGCAGCACGCTCGAATGTTCGAGCGCTCGCAAGGCATCGAGCAGATTCATCGGGAGCCGCTTGGCCGAGGTCACGGTGTGCCCCTCGGTATACATGTTGATGTCGAGCCGCTTTCCGGGATCTCGCTTGTTGCTGAGGCCGTCGAGTCCGGCAGATAGAACCGCGGCCTGCAGCAGGTAGGGATTGGCAGCACCGTCGGCGAGCCGCAGCTCGAAGCGGCCCGCCTCGGGAATTCGGATCAAGTGGGTTCGGTTATTTCCGGTGTAGGTAACCGAGTTCGGCGCCCAGGTCGCGCCCGAGAGCGTTCGCGGCGCGTTGATGCGTTTGTAGGAATTGACCGACGGATTGAGGATAGCGGCGAGAGCGTCAGCCGAATTGATCACGCCGCCGAGGAAATGATAGCCGAGCTCGGAAACGCCGAGTTCGCCGCCTTCGTCCTCGAACAGGTTTCGTTCACCTTTCCACAGCGACACGTGCACATGACAACCGCTGCCGGTCAGCGAGATGAACGGTTTCGGCATGAAGGTCGCGCGGAGGCCATGCTTCTCGGCGATGGAGCGCGCCATGTATTTGAAGAAGGCATGCCGGTCGGCCGTGACCAGCGCCTCGTCGAATTGCCAGTTCATCTCAAACTGACCGTTGGCATCCTCGTGATCGTTCTGATAGGGCTGCCAGCCAAGCTCCAGCATGGCGTCGCAGAGCTCACTGATGACATCGTAGCGCCGCATCAGCGCCTGCTGATCATAGCAAGGCTTTGTCTGCCGGTCGGCGGTGTCGCAGACTTCGCGGCCATCCTCGGTCAGCAGGAAGAACTCGCACTCAACGCCGGTCTTCATCGTCAGGCCGGCCGCCGCAGCCTCCGCAATCTTGCGCTTGAGGACGTTGCGCGGCGCGTGCGCAACCGGTTTGCCGTTCATCCAGGGATCGGCGGCCAACCAGCCGACCTCGCGCCGCCAAGGCAACTGGATGAGCGTATCCGGATCCGGTACGGCAAACAGATCCGGATCAGCAGGCGTCATATCGAGCCAAGTGGCGAAGCCGGCAAATCCCGCGCCGTTCTTGGCCATGCCGTCGATCGCCGCAGCCGGCACCAACTTGGCCCGCTGTACGCCGAACAGATCGGCATAGGAGATTAAGAAGTATTTGATCCCCTTCTCGCGCGCTATATCCGAAAGCTTCGTCGACATCGTTGTCTCCAGGCTACTCGTCGTTGAGCAGGTTCACGCCAGATCCGTCTTCGGATCGTCATGACCCGGGTATCCACGAAGTTCCGGCCAAGGGAACGCGCGCCATCGCCGCGGCTTCGAGCGTCAGCGCCACGAGGTCCTCGGGCTCGAGATTGTGCACGTGGCTCTTGCCACAAGCACGGGCGATGGTCTGGGTCTCGAGTGTCAGCACCGAGAGATAGTTCGCGAGGCGCCGGCCGGCCTTGACCGGGTCGAGCCGTGCGGCAAGCTCCGGGTCCTGCGTCGTGATCCCGGCGGGATCGCGTCCGTCCTGCCAGTCATCATAGGCCCCTGCAGTGCTGCCCAATTTCCGATACTCGTCTTCGAGACCGGGATCGTTGTCGCCGATCGCGATCAGCGCGGCCGTCCCGATCGAGACCGCGTCCGCTCCCAACGCGAGCGCCTTGGCCACATCCGCGCCGCTGCGGATGCCGCCCGATACGATCAGTTGGACCTTGCGATGCATGCCGAGATCTTGCAAAGCCTGTGCCGCGGGCCGGATCGCAGCGAGGATCGGCAGGCCGACATGCTCGATGAACACATCCTGCGTCGCAGCGGTGCCGCCTTGCATGCCGTCGAGAACAACGACGTCGGCACCGGACTTCACCGCGAGCGCCGTATCGTAATAAGGCCTGCTGGCACCGACTTTGACGTAGATCGGCTTTTCCCAGTCGGTGATCTCGCGCAACTCCTCGATCTTGATTTCGAGATCATCCGGTCCGGTCCAATCCGGATGCCGGCAGGCCGAGCGCTGATCGATGCCTTCCGGCAACGTCCGCATCCTGGCGATGCGTGGCGAGATCTTCTGGCCCAGCAGCATGCCGCCACCACCGGGCTTGGCGCCCTGCCCGATCACGATCTCAATCGCATCCGCGCGCCGGAGATCGTCCGGGTTCATGCCATAACGCGAAGGCAGATATTGATAGACCAGGATCGACGAGTGCCCGCGTTCCTCGTCAGTCATGCCGCCGTCACCGGTCGTGGTCGAGGTCCCGACTGCGGATGCCCCGCGCCCCAAAGCTTCTTTCGCCGGCGCCGACAGCGCACCAAAGCTCATGCCGGCGATCGTGATCGGAATCTTCAACTCGATCGGCTTGCTGGCAAAGCGGCCGCCCAGCACGACATTGGTGCCGCAGCGCTCGCGATAACCCTCCAGCGGATATCTGGAGATCGACGCGCCGAGAAACAGCAGATCATCGAAATGCGGCAGCTTGCGCTTGGCACCGCCGCCGCGGATGTCGTAAATGCCGGTCGCCGCCGCGCGCTGGATCTCGGCGATCGCCTGCGGATCGAAGGTCGCGGAGAACCGCGGTGGGGTGGCGGCCTTCGGACTCTGTGCGTTCATCGGGAAGCCGTCCTGCCTCAGTAAGCGTCGACGTTGTCGATGTGGAAATGATAGAGCTTGCGGGCCGATCCATAGAGCCGGAAACCGTCTGGGCCGCCGTCCGAACCGGCCGACAGCCCCGCCCTCTCCAGCACCCCGAGAAGAATGACCTTGTCCTCGTCCGACAACGGCTTCTCGATGCAGTCTGCACCGAGGCTTGCCACCGATCCGCGCACGAAAAGCCGCGCCTCGTAGATGGAATCGCCGAGCGCCTCGCCGGCATCGCCGAACACGATGAGAGTGCCGGCCTGCGCCATGAACGCACTCATCGGACCGATCGAGCCCTTCACGACGATATCGATGCCCTTCATCGAAATGCCGCAGCGCGCCGACGCATTGCCCTCGATGACCAACAGCCCGCCGACGCCGGTCGCCCCCGCCGCCTGGCTGGCGTCGCCCTTCACCCGGACTTCGCCGGACATCATGTTCTCGGCAACCCCGACGCCGGCATTTCCGTCGATGACGATGGTGGCGCGCTTGTTCATGCCGGCGCAGTAATAACCGACATGCCCCTTCACCTCGACGGTCACGGGGGCATCGAGACCGCAGGCGATGGCATGCTTGCCTTGCGGATGCTCGATCACCCATCGCGTCTCGTTGGTCTCCGGCGTGAGCCGATGCAGCTCGCCATTGAGTTCACGGACGCTGCTTTCCTCAAGATCGACCGAGCGCATCAGCGCAGCTCCCACGCATAGACCCTGGCCGGCTCCGGCTCGAAGACCCGAGCTCGTTCGGCATTGGGAAGCACGGCGAGCGCGCGATATTCCGATCCGAACGCGACGTAGTCGTCGGTCTCCGCCATGACGGCTGGCTTGCAACTGATGGGATCGCGGAGCACCGCGAATCCGCTCTCGGTTCCGACCACGAAGGTGAAGAACCCGTCGAGATCAGCGAGACTGTCCGTCAACGCCTGCTCGAGCGACGCGCCCTGCTGCATGCGCCAGGTCAGGAAACCCGCAGCAACCTCGCTGTCGTTGTCCGTTTCGAACGTCAGTCCTTCGCGGCTGAGAAAGCGCCGTACGCCGTAATGATTGGAGAGCGAGCCGTTATGAACCAGACACTGGTCCTTTCCGGTCGAAAACGGGTGCGCACCACGCGTCGTCACGGCGGATTCGGTCGCCATCCGGGTGTGGCCGATGCCGTGCGTGCCGCTCATTCCCGACAGCTCGAACCGCTTGGCGACTTGCTCCGGAAGCCCGACCTCCTTGAACAGCTCCATCCTGGCGCCCACGCCTACCAGCGTCACGCGACTGTCGCGCGCGATCAACAACCGCACCTCTTGTTCACGCGCCAACGGCACCGAGACCACGGCGTGGGTGTCGTGAAGGACGGCGTCCAGATCGCCCGCACCCGCCTTGCCGAGAGCCGCTACCGCCTCGCGAATCTCGGCGGCCGATGCTGCACGCAGCGTAAGCTTGACGTGATCTGCTTGCTGGCTGCCGTAGACCGCGAACCCCGCGCTGTCGGGGCCGCGATCGCTCATCACGCCGAGCATGGCCGCAAGGTGAAACCCGAGCTCGGGATAAAGCGCCGGGTTCTTGAGGAATAGACCGACAATACCGCACATGCCTGCTCTCCATCGGGCCAGCCATGCATATCGTCCCGCGTGGACGACTGTCAACTATCGAGAACAATGTTTTCTTGTCAGGAAATATGGAATAGTGTGGTCCAGGCTCCGCCTCCATCGTCCCCAATGCGATCATCTCCATGCACTACTCGATCTTCAGTCTCGTGCATCAAGCCCTGTTCGGACATCGCGGCTGGACGGCGGCTTGGCGCGACGCGAGCCCGAAACCGTCCTACAACGTCGTCGTCGTCGGCGGCGGCGGGCACGGCCTTGCGACGGCTTATTATCTCGCGAAGCATTTCGGCATCGCCAACATTGCCGTGCTGGAAAAAGGCTGGATAGGCTCCGGCAATGCCGGCCGCAACACCACGATCATCCGCTCGAACTACCTGCTGCCCGGCAACAATCCCTTCTACGAATTCTCGATGCAGCTCTGGGAAGGTCTGGAGAAAGATCTGAACTACAACGCGATGGTGAGCCAGCGCGGCGTGCTGAACCTGTTCCACTCCGATGCGCAACGCGACGCCGCAGCCCGCCGCGGCAACGCGATGCGGCTGCATGGTGTCGACGCCGAACTGCTCGACCGGACTGCCGTCCGGCGCATGCTGCCGTTCCTCGATTTCGATAATGCCCGATTTCCAATCGAGGGCGGCCTGTTGCAGCGACGTGGCGGAACGGCCCGTCACGACGCCGTCGTATGGGGCTATGCGCGCGCGGCCAGCGACCGCGGCGTCGACATCGTCCAGAATTGCGAAGTGACCGGCATGATCCGTGAGGGCGATCGCGTCGTCGGCGTGGAAACGACGCGCGGCACAATCCGCGCACCAAGGGTGGCGCTGGCGGTTGCCGGGAATACCTCGCGGCTGACGGCGATGGCCGGCCTTCGCATGCCGATCGAAAGCCACGTCTTGCAGGCGTTCGTCAGCGAGGCCGTCAAGCCGCTGATTCCGGGCGTCGTCACCTTCGGCGCAGGCCACTTCTATATCAGCCAGTCCGACAAGGGAGGCCTCGTGTTCGGCGGCGACATCGACGGCTACAATTCCTATGCGCAACGCGGCAATCTGCCGACTGTAGAGGATGTCTGCGAAAGCGGAATGGCATTGATGCCGATGATTGGACGGCTACGGATGTTGCGCTCATGGGGTGGCATCATGGACATGTCCATGGACGGCTCGCCCATCATCGACCACACGCCGCTTGACGGCCTCTATCTGAATGCCGGCTGGTGCTATGGCGGGTTCAAGGCCACGCCGGCATCCGGCTGGTGCTTCGCCCATCTGATTGCCCGCGACGAACCGCATCCAGTGGCACGCGCCTTCCGTCTTGACCGTTTCGCGAGCGGGCACTTGCTCGATGAAAAGGGCCAGGGCGCCCAACCCAATCTGCACTGAAGGTCGATCGGCATGCGCATTCCCTGCCCGTTCTGCGGCAATCGCGACGTCAGCGAATTCGCCTATCTTGGCGATGCCGGCGCCCCGCGGCCGGCTGCAGAAGCACCCGACGCCGACCGCCAATTCTTCGAAGCGGTCTATCTGCGGGACAATCCGTCCGGACTGCATCGCGAACTCTGGTATCACGCGTCCGGCTGTCGAAGCTGGCTGGAAGTCGAGCGCAATACCAGGACCCATGACATCACCAAAGCGACCTTTGCCCGCGACCGGGTCCGTTCATGAGCGACATCAGCGCCCCGCGACCCAACAGAATCGACGGCGGTCTGATCGACCGCAGCAGAGCATTGCGCTTCCACTTCGATGGCAAGTGCTATCACGGCTTTGAGGGCGATACGCTGGCATCCGCACTTCTCGCGTCCGGCGTCAGGATCGTCGGCCGCTCGTTCAAATATCATCGGCCGCGCGGCATTATGACCGCCGGCTCCGAGGAGCCGAATGCGCTGGTCGAATTGCGGAGCGGCGCACGTCGTGAGCCGAATACACGTGCCACCACCGTCGAGCTGTATGATGGGCTCGAGGCGCGGAGCCAGAACCGCTGGCCATCGCTGCGTCACGATATCGGTGCGGTCAACTCGCTGTTGTCGTCCCTGTTTGTCGCCGGCTTCTACTACAAGACCTTCATGTGGCCCGCTTCGTTCTGGGAGCGAGTCTATGAGCCTCTGATCCGACGTGCCGCTGGCCTCGGCAGGGCCAGCCTGCAGCCCGATCCCGACCAGTACGAGAAGGCGTACGCCTTCTGCGACGTGCTGGTCATCGGCGGTGGCCCCGGCGGTCTCGCCGCCGCGCTGGCAGCGGGACGCGCGGGCGCCCGGGTCATCATCGCGGATGATGACTTCATCCCCGGCGGCCGGCTGAACAACGACGTCCACACCATCGACGGCCTCTCAGGCGTTGAATGGGCCAAATACACCGCCAAAGAGCTGGACGCACTTCCGAACGTCACAATGATGACGCGGACCACAATCTTCGGCGCCTATGACGGGAGCACTTTCGGCGCGCTCGAACGCGTTTCCGATCACCTTCCCGTTCCCCCCGCACACCAGCCGCGGCAGCGCCTATGGAAGATCGTGGCGCAGCGATCCATTCTTGCGGCAGGCGCCATCGAACGGCCGATCGTGTTCGGCGGCAACGACCGTCCCGGAATCATGCTGGCCTCCGCGGTGCGCACCTATCTCAATCGCTACGGCGTGGCACCGGGCAAGGCGGCGACCCTGTTCACGAGTTGCGACGACGGCTGGCGCACCGCGCTCGACCTCGCGCGTGCCGGAGTCAAGGTCGAAGCCATTATCGATGCACGATCCGAGATCTCCCCATCGCTGGTCGCCTCCGGCCAGACGATCGGCGCCAGACTGTTGAAGGGCGCGCACGTCATCGACACACGCGGCGCACATGGTCTCAGCCAAATTCGCGTGCGGACCAATAAGGGCGACGACATCGCGATCGAGTCCGACCTGCTTGCGGTCAGCGGCGGCTGGAATCCGAACCTCGCGCTCTCGACCCATCTCGGCGGTCGTCCGCGCTGGTCCGAGGAACGCTCGGCCTTCCTGCCCGGCGATCTGCCGCGGAATCTCGTCGTCATCGGCGCCGCGAGCGGCGCATTCACGCTGGCGGACGCGCTGAAGCAAGGGGCGGCTGCCGGGACGGCCAGTGCGGATGCTGCCGGATTCAATGCCGGGGCCCCGCCCGACTTCGTCGTCGACGACGAGAGCATCTCCGGCCAGCCGCTGTGGCAAGTCTCAGCATCCCGATCGAAGGCTTTCGTCGACTACCAGAACGACGTGACGCAGGCCGACATTGCGCTTGCCGCCCGCGAGGGCTTTACGTCGGTCGAGCATCTGAAGCGCTACACCACGCTCGGCATGGCCACCGACCAGGGCAAGCTGGCAGCCGTGATCGGTCACGCCATGATGGCGGCGCTCACGGATCGTCCGATGCCTGAGGTCGGCACCACCATCGCGCGACCGCCCGCCACGCCTGTCGCGATCGGCGCCTTCGCCGGCCGTCATCGCGGCCAGGATTTCCGCCCGGTCCGGCTGGCGCCGAGCCACCGCTGGGCCGAACAGCTCGGCGCGACCTTCGTCGACGCAGGCCCGTGGCGGCGCGCGCAATGGTTCGCGCGAGCAGGCGAAACGGACTGGCTTTCAACCGTGATTCGCGAGGTCAAGACCGTGCGCAGCGCCGTCGGCGTCTGCGACGTCTCGACCTTGGGTAAAATTGACGTCCAGGGCGCGGATGCCGGTATCTTCCTCGATCGCATCTACATCAACACCTTCTCCACCCTGCCCGTCGGCAAGGTGCGCTACGGACTGATGCTGCGCGAGGACGGCATCGCGATGGATGACGGAACCTGCGCCCGCTTTGCGCCCGATCACTACGTGATGTCGACGACGACGGCGAACGCGGCGAAGGTGATGCAGCATCTCGATCACGCCCGACAGGTACTCTGGCCCGAGCTCGACGTCCAGGCCGTCTCCGTCACCGAGCAATGGGCCCAATTCGCCATTGCCGGACCGCGTGCGCGCGATCTTCTGGATCGTCTGCTCGGCGGCGCGATCGACCTATCCGATGCCGCATTTCCGTATCTCGCCTGCGCGGATTTCTGCTGGAGAGGGCGGCCGGCGCGGCTGTTCCGCGTCTCCTTTTCGGGCGAGCTTGGCTACGAGCTCGCGGTCCCGGCGCGCTTTGCTGACGAAACGATCCGCGCCATCATGGAGGCCGGCACCGGGTACGGCCTCACTCCATATGGCACCGAAGCGCTTGGCGTGATGCGTATCGAGAAGGGACACATCGCCGGCAACGAGCTGAACGGCACCACCACCGCGCACGATCTGGGGCTCGGCCGCATGATTGGCAAGAAGGACTTTATCGGCAAGGTGCTTGCGCGTCGGCCCGGACTCGTCGATCCGGACCGTCCGGCCGTGATCGGGTTGAAGCCGATTGACCGGCGGCAGCGCCTGCGCAACGGCGCTCACCTGCTCTCGCCCGGTGCAGCCGTCAAGCTCGAGAACGATCAGGGATATGTCACCTCGTCGGCATTCTCGCCGACGCTCGGCCATTGGATTGCGCTGGCTCTGCTGGCACGCGGCCGGGAGCGCCTGGGACAGATCCTGCGAGTCGTCGACCCGCTGCGAGGTGCCGATTTCGAGGCCGAGATATGTTCTCCCGTCTTCTATGATCCGGAAGGAGCGCGGCTGCGTGGCTGATCGTCTCCATCATGGCTTTGCGGCGTCCTCCAACCCGGGCGTCATCGTATCGATACGCAATGATCTCGGCTGCGCGACCATCATGGTTCGGCGCGGCGCGGACGAGCAATTGAAACAGCGCGTCAAGACCGCCTATGGAATCGATCTCGTTCCCGGTCCGCGCCGCAGCGCATCCGGCAATGTCGCCCTTCTCGGCGTCGGGCCTGCGACCTGGCTGGCGACGCAGGACGATGGCGGCAATGGATTTTCCGTCTCGTTGAAGCAGGCTGTCGGCGATGCCGCATCGGTGACCGATCAGACCGACGGCTATGTCATCCACCGCGTCAGCGGGCCGCGGGTCCGCCAGGCTCTCGCCAAGGGTTTTCCGATCGATCTGCACGACCGCGCATTCGCGCCGGGCGCCGTCGCCGTGACAGCCGTTTCGCACCTCGGCACCATCATCTGGCGGCTGGATGATCTGGAGGAAGGTACACCGGTTTTCGAGATTGCAGTCTTCCGCAGCCTTGTCGACAGTTTCCGTCGCTGGCTGGATGACAGCCTGGCAGAGTTCGGGTTCGCACGGAACTGATCGCCTGTCGGCGATGCATCGAAGCTGCGTGCCGTCCAATCCTGCTGTACTGGTCGACCGGCCCTGGGCTCTGCTCCGGGACTCATCTAAAGGACCTATCCGATGGCGAGGGCCAAAAGCTCGAAAACAGTCTCACGCGAGGCGCCTGAATATCGTACCGGCTCCAACGCACCTCAGGATCCCCGCAACCTCGAACGCGCCCTGGGCGCCCAGATCCGAAAGTTGCGCCGGGACGGCGATCTCTCGGTGCTCGACCTATCAGCCGCATCGTCCATCTCGGCCGGCATGCTGTCGAAGATCGAGAACGGGCAGATTTCTCCGTCATTGGCGACGCTTCAGTCGATCGCCAAGGCGCTCAACGTCCCGCTCAGCCTGTTGTTTGCGGCCTCAGAAGAGCGACGCGATTGTTCATTCGTACGCGCCAAGCAGGGCGTCGTAATCGAGCGGCGCGGAACCAAAGTGGGGCATGTCTATCAATTGCTCGGACATGTCATCGGCGGCGACGTCGTCGTCGAGCCGTACATGATCACGTTGAAAGAGGACGCCGAGCCCTTCACGGCATTCCAGCACGCCGGCATGGAATTCATCTACATGCTCACTGGCGAGGTCGACTATCGGCACGGCGATAGCAGTTACCGTCTGCGGCCCGGCGATTCCATCCTGTTTGATTCCGGCGCGTTGCACGGTCCCGAGAGGCTCGTCAAGCTGCCCATGACGTATCTGTCTATCATCGTGTATCCGCGCGGGTGATCTTCGCCAACATGCTTCCCCAGCAAGCGGCGGCATCAGCAAACTCTCCTGCAGCTGCCGGTTGGCTTGTTCGTCGATGGAGTTGATCCGGCAACCGCCATCGCCAGCAATTGACATCGCACTAGACGATGAAGTCCGTCACATGCAGGTCCGCCGTTCGGACGCCCTGCAGCGTTATCGTATCGCTGACCGTCAGGTGAACCACGGCATTGCCCGAGGCGTCGTCGCTGATCAGGCTCTTCAGTGCAGCCCAATCCGCAAAGCCGTAGTCTTGCACGTCGATCAGATCGTGCTCGACCGCCGCGCTGCCGACGATCGTATTGCCTTGATTGAAGTCATGGATCAGGTCCTGGCCCGAGCCCTTTTCGAACGCGAAGATGTCGCTGTTCGGTCCGCCCCACATCTCGTCATTGCCGCCTTTGCCGTTCAGGATGTCCCTGCCGCCTGTGATCGAACCTGGGGCCGCTGGATCGTAGGTCCGCGCGTCGCCCATCAACATGTCGACGTACGATCCGCCCGCGAGGACATCGTTGCCCCCCTGCGCGTTACCGGACATGGAATCGACATCGCCAATCAGCAGGAAGGAATAGAAGTGAAGATTGCCATGGAGATCGACAATCGTGAGGGTATCGTTCCCACCACGTGCATCACCTGAGAGCCCACCCGCATCGCCGTATAAGTTCCCACCTCCAGTCTGGGCTTCGTCTCCGATCGTGAAGATGAGGTTGTCATTGCCGCCGTGCGCGTGATCGGTCAGGCCGAACGCATCGCCGTACAGAACTGCCGAGCCGGTCTGTCCGGTCTGGAGAGCGACCAGCGTGTCGTTGCCGCCATGGGTGTCCCCGGACATGGTTCCGCCATCGCCGACCAGTGTGTTCAATGACCGGCCGCCGAACACGCCGGTGACGGTGTCGTTGCCGCCCTGCACGTGGTCAGACATGGCACCCTCGGCGTCGCCATAAAGTGTGAAGCCGTTGCGTACCGAGCCCGTGCTGTCGCCGGTCACCGTGTCGTTGCCGCCTTTGGAATGGCCGGACATGGATTGAGCATCACCGTCGACGATGACGGTGTTGTTCTCGCCCGCGATGCTGACCGTGAGTGTATCGTTGCCGCCCCGGGAATGATCCAGCAGGGCTGCGGCATCGCCCACGAGATTGATGTACGTCAGGCCGTCGACGTTCACCGTGATGGTATCGTTGCCGCCATGCGCGTTGGCCGGGAACTCAGGATCTCCGAACAGGGTTTCAAAGCTGAGCTGCGGAATGGTCAGCGTGATCGTGTCGTTGGGCAGACGGCGCATGGCAACTCCAATTTCAAAGGCGGAAGAGAACGTGAAGATGCGGGGGTCTCCCTCGCGAAACACGAGCATTTCGCTCGGACGGCCAAAGCTACCTCGGGTTGATGACCGAGATTCGCCGAGAACTGGACATGATTGCGACCGCCGCGCGGCATCTATCATTCCTCATATCGCCAGGAACAGAGGGCATGTTGAGACCGGACGTTTGCAGTGGAGCGCTAGACCGACGCTTGTGGCCCTTCAGCGATCTCAGAAGACGTCTGCTTTGCTGCCGCTGTTAGAGGCCGAGCGGACATGAGTGGCCAGCCGCTTAGTGAGTACACAAACCAGCAAGTGCTTCACGAGAAACCACTCAGAGCGATTCTCAGACCCGCTCGAAATCTGTGCTGCGTAGCTAAAAAGGTTTTGTTTGATCTCGTAGTGTGCACGTCGCGCCACGAAGTTTTGCAGTACGCCGCCCAAGTACCACTCTCGGAAAGACTCTCGGTGTCACCCGAGGAGGCAAGCGCGCTTACTGGGATCGGGTTGACAGCCATTCGTGAGGGCAATCGGCTCCGGTCGTCTCAGCCAAGAAGCACGGGAGGCGCACGATGATCTTGCCGGACGATCTGAGAATCTGGCTGAAAGCCCTTCCTGATACGCGAAAGCCGAATGTAGAAAGCCCCGCTTAGGCGGGGCTTTCTTTGCACTGACGGCTGGAGGATGTGGTAAAAATCCGGCAACCTAGAATCATGACGTTTGAATAAGTGAAACAATCCACGCAGCTTATCTGATCCCGTCACGGATCATGTATCCGGCGCCGCGGATCGTGTGCAGCAGCGGGCGCTCGAAACCCTTGTCGATCTTGGAGCGGAGCCGCGAAATGTGCACGTCGATCACGTTGGTCTGCGGATCGAAATGATAATCCCAGACGTTCTCGAGCAGCATGGTGCGCGTCACCACCTGGCCGGCGTGTTTCATCAGATATTCGAGCAGGCGGAACTCGCGCGGCTGGAGCGTCAGCTCGTCCTTGCCGCGGGCGACGCGATGCGACAGCCGGTCGAGCTCGAGGTCGCCGACGCGGTAGAGCGTGTCCTCGGCCGGGCCGCCGCGGCGGCGCGACAGCACTTCGACACGGGCCAGGAGTTCGGCGAAAGAATAGGGCTTCGGCAGATAATCGTCGCCGCCGGCACGCAGGCCCTTGATGCGGTCGTCGACCTGCCCGAGCGCGGAGAGAATCAGCACCGGCGTCGTGTTGCCCTTGTCGCGCAGTGCGCCGATCAGCGACAGGCCGTCGCGCTTGGGCAGCATGCGATCGACCACAAGCACGTCGTAATCGCCGCTTTCGGCCATGGCGAGGCCTTCCTCGCCGTCAGCGGCGTGGTCGGCAATGTGTCCGACTTCGCGAAACGCCTTGGCGAGGTAGTCGGCGGATTCGCGGTCGTCTTCGATGATGAGGAGGCGCATCGTGCGTTCGGCGGCGGTCAAGGAGGTCAACCTTCTCTAAACATGGCGCGAGCGGCAACGGCATGCAAGCCGGGCGGGAGAGTCTCGAAGCAGGAAAAAGGCGGGCGGTGAAGCTGGGGGGACCTCACCGCCCTAGGCCTTCCGACGGAGGGGGGCGTAATTCCACCGGAAGGTAGACAGGGGAAGCCAGCGTTGCGCTGCTTCCCCGAAGGGCACGGGCGGCGGGGGCGACTGATGCCGGCGATACCCTTCATCTCGTAGGCCTCCTGAAAGCCTCAGCCCTTGGCGAGGGGCACCGCGACGAAGCGCGACTGGCCGCCGCTCTTCACGCGCATCAGGACGCTGTTCTTGTTGTCGGTCCGCGCTGCGTTGATGGCATCACGGACTTCGCCCGCGGTGGCCACGCTCTTGCCGCCGACTTCGAGGATCACGTCGCCTTCCTTGAAGCCGCGTTCGGCCGCGGCGCTCTTCGGATCGACCTCGGTGACCACGACGCCTTCCTTGCCGGCGCCGGCCACCGAATTGGCGGGGGCCACGGTCATGCCGAGCTTGGGCACGTCGGTGCCACGATTGGCACCCTTGCCGCTGTCCTTGTCGGAGTCGGCCTTGGCCTCGACCGTGTTCGGCAGCTGGCCGAGGGTGAGGTTCACGACCTTGTCCTGACCCTTGTGGAGCACGTTGAGCTTCACGGTCGCGCCGGGCGCCATGCCGCCGATGGTGCGGGCGAGCTCACGGGCGTCCTTGACGGATTCACCGTTGACCGCCGTGATCACGTCGCCGGACTCGATGCCCGCCTTGGCGGCCGGACCGTTGGCCTGCGGTTCCGCCACCAGCGCGCCTTCGGCCTTCTTCATGCCGAGGCTGTCGGCGATGTCGGAGGTCACGGGCTGGATCTGTACGCCGATCCAGCCGCGGCTGACCGAGCCCTTGTCCTTCAGCTGCGCGACCACGCTCTTGACGGTGTTGGCCGGAATCGAGAACGCGATGCCGACGCTGCCGCCGGACGGCGAATAGATCGCGGTGTTGACGCCCATCACCTCGCCGTTGGTATCGAAGGCCGGACCGCCGGAATTGCCCTTGTTCACGGGCGCGTCGATCTGGATGAAATCGTCATACGGACCGTTGCCGATATCGCGGCCGCTGGCCGAAACGATGCCCGCGGTCACGGTGCCACCGAGGCCGAAGGGATTGCCGACCGCAAGTACCCAGTCGCCGATCCGCGGCTTGCTGTCCGCGAGCTTGGCGAACGGGAAGTTCGACCCGCCCTCGACCTTGATCAAGGCGAGGTCGGTGCGCTGGTCGGTGCCGATCACCTTGGCGGTGTAGGTCTTGCCGTCATCGGTGGTGACCTCGACCTTGTCGGCGCCGTCGACCACGTGGTTGTTGGTCACGGCATAGCCGTCGGCCGAGATGAAGAAGCCGGAACCCTGGCCCTGCACGACGCGGCCACGACCACCCTTCATGCCCGGGAAACCGTCCGGACCGCCGAAGCGGCGGAAGAAGCGCTCCATCGGCGAACCCGGCTGGAACGGCGAGGTGGAATCATCTCCGTCATCGTTGCTCGCGATCTTCTCCTTGATGTTGACCTTCACCGAGATCACCGACGGCTTCACCCGCTCGACGATATCGGCAAAGCCGACCGGACGCTCGACCTGGCGAACCTCGTTGTTGACCTGCGCATGCGCCGGGCTCGAGAACAGGTCCGCCGGCGAGGTCGAAGGGCTGAAGCCGTAGACAGCCGCGCCGAGGCCGGCGACGACCGAGGCCATCAGCGCGAGCTTGCGCGCAGAGAACACCGACCGGCGCGGCTGCCGGTACGACGGAAGGTTCGAAAGGTCGGGACGTTCGGTCATGCAGAAATCTCCAGGGCCTTGAATTCCTTTGGTGCGGGATGCCGGCACCTTACGAACCTGAACATGGGGGCTCGCGCCTTACCGTGCGCTGGCGGCGGGGTTAAACTTTCGTAATGAAGGGGGGCGTGGATGCGGCAGTTCGGCGCACGCCGAAAATCGTGGTCTTACAGGAACTTAACCGAATTTCTGGAACTGCGCCTGAGCGCGATATTTGGCGCTCTCAACTCGCCCTGACGCTGACGATGAACTCGTCGACTTCGCGCTTCAGGGTCTCGGCCTGCTGCGACAGGTCAACCGCCGAATCACGCGCATCGGCGGCCATCCGGCCGGTCTCCGCGGAGGTCGAGGTGATCTGGACGATATGGTTGGAGACGTCGAGGGTGCCGCGCGCAGCATCCTGGGCACTGCGCGTGATCTCCTGCGTCGCGTTGCGCTGCTGGGCGGTGTCGACCTCGATCCCGGACATGATGGACGAAATCTCCGACAGCGTCTTGGAGATGCCGTCGATCGCGCCGCGGGTCTCTGCGGTGATGCCCTGGATGCTGGCGACATGGGAGGTGATCTCCTCCGTCGCCTTGCTGGTCTGATGGGCGAGATTCTTCACCTCGGATGCGACTACGGCAAACCCCTTGCCGGCCTCCCCTGCCCGCGCCGCCTCGATGGTGGCATTGAGCGCCAGGAGATTGGTCTGCGATGCGATCGCTTGCACGAGCTGGACGACCTCGCCGATCTTGTCGGCGGCATCCGACAGCGTGTGGATGGTATCGCGGCTCTTCTCCGCCTGCGACGCCGCGCCCTCGGCGCGCTGGGTCGCGTCCGTGACGCGGCGGCTGATCGTGCCGATCGAGTTCGTCATCTCCTCGGCAGAGCCCGCGACCGTCTGCACGCTGGTGCTGGCCTGATTCGCGGCGCTCGCGACCGCATTGGCTTTGGTGCTGGTGTCGTTGGCCGTCCGCGACAGCGTCTCGGCATTGGTCTTCAGATGGACGGCCGATGACGCCACACTGTCGACAACGCTGGCGACGAGATCGTTGAAACGCCTGATCCGATCGTCCAGGAATTTCGATCGCTCGGCCTGATGCCGTGCTTCGTGTAGCTGCTGCTCGGAGAGGCGGCGCCGCTCGAGGCCGTTGGTCTTGAACACCTCCAGCGCCCCGGCGAGCAGGCCGATCTCGTTGGCGAGTCCGAGCCCGGGAACGGCGGTCTCGAATTTCTGGTCGGCCACCTCGCGCATGGCATGCACGATCGCCGCCAAGGGGGTGAGGATGCCGTTGCGCACGGCGAACCAGGTGGTGAGGCAGATCGCGGCGGCGAGGACAGCGATCACGCCGCAGGCGACCAGGAACCAGGAGAACGCGGTCTGCGCCTGCTGGTAGATCTGCATGGCATGGTCGCGCACGGGGCCGCTCAGCGAGGCGAAGTCCGAGGACAGGCTGGTGATCTCGTTGTTGAGATAGAGCACCGCGATGAAGCCGGTGCCGCCGCCGATGCCCAGCAGGAACAATAACGCAGCGACGACGGCACCGACCAGGAAGCGGATCGTCAGATTGCTGTTCGCGAACATCGGGAGGACTCGGAGGCTGGAATCGATCTCGCGACAAGCTTCCAGACAAAGGTCAAAATAGCATGAAGCGCGCGGCAGCGGCCGCAGCCTCCGTTCCATTTTGTGGTCGGACGTCAGGAAGATTTGGCATCGTCCGACATCAACGCGGCGAGCCGCGCCTCCTCCTCGGGCGTGAGCGGCGGCGCCGGTACGTCTGCACCGCTTCGCGCGCGGCGCCGGATCTGCAGCCACAGCGCCAGGGCTCCGCCGATCAGCAGCACCGGCCCGAGCAGCCACAGCAGGAGATTCTGCCGTTCGAAGCGCGGTTTCAGCAGCACGAACTCGCCGTAGCGCGCCACCAGGAAGTCGAGCACCTGGGAATTGCTGTCGCCGGCGGCGATGCGCTCGCGCACCAGGAGCCGCAGGTCGCGTGCCAGCGGGGCGTCGGAATCGTCGATCGACTGGTTCTGACAGACCATGCAACGCAACTCGCGCGACAGCTCCCGCGCGCGCGATTCCTTGGCGGGGTCCGACATGATCTCGTCGGGCTGGACGGCGTGGGCCGCAGGCAACGCCAGCAGCATCAACGCGACGAACGCGGCCATCATGCGGCGCATAGGATCATTCCGCGGGCTGGAGGCGCTGCTTGGCTCGCGCCGGCTTCGGCGCGCCGACGCGCAGACGACGGTCGGAGAGCGAGAGTACGCCGCCGAACGCCATCAGCACCGGCCCCCACCAGATCAGCAGCACCATCGGCTTGTAATAGATGCGCACGGCGATAGCGCCTTCGGCGGTGGCGTCGCCGAGCGAGACGTAGAGCTGGCTCGCACCGCGCGTCAGCAGCGCGGCCTCGGTCGTCGACGAGCCGCGCGTGGTGAAGCTGCGCTTCGACGGCGTCATGACCGTGAGCGCCTCGCCATCGCGGCTGATCTTGAACTCGGCGATCATCTCGCGGTAGTTCGGGCCCTGGCGTTGAAACAGCCCGTCGAGCTTCAGGTCGTAGCCGGCGACATGAGCGACGTCGTTCGGCTTCATCGTCGCAATGTATTCGCTGTTCCAGGTGGTCTCGCAGACGATCCCGATCAGCGCGACGCCGAGGCCGGCATGCGCAAACGCCGTGCCCCAGGCCGATCGCGGCAGGCCGCGCGCCCGGTGCAGCACCGTCGCGAGCGGCAGCCGGACCAGGCCCGTCCGCTCGACGATGTCGGTCACGGCGCCGGCAATGACGAAGACGCCGAGCCCGATCGCGAGCGGCGCCAGCGTGCTGCCGCTAGTTGCCCAGCCCCAGACGATGGCGACCACGACGAGCCCGGCGACGCCCGCCGCGAGCAGGCGCTGCATGACGCCGAGCAGATCGCCGCGCTTCCACGCCAGCATCGGCCCGAACGGCACCGCGAGCAGCAACAGGGCAAACAGCGGGGCGAAGGTGAGGTTGTAGAAGGGGGCGCCGACCGACATCTTGAAATCGGCGAGCATCTCCATCGCCAGCGGATAGAGCGTGCCGAACAGCACGACCGCGCAGGCCACCGTGAGCAAGAGATTGTTCAGCACCAGCGCGCCCTCGCGCGAAATCGGCGCGAACAGGCCGCCCTGCTTCAACGAGGTGGCGCGGCCCGCGAACAGCGCAAGGCTGCCGCCGATGAACAGGCAGAGGATCAGCAGAATGAACACGCCGCGGGTGGGATCGGTGGCGAAGGCATGCACGGAGGTGATGACGCCCGAGCGCACCAGGAAGGTGCCGAGCAGCGACAGCGAGAAGGTCAGGATCGACAACAGGATGGTCCAGACCTTCAGCGCATTGCGCTTCTCCATCACCAGCGCGGAATGCAGCAGCGCGGTGCCGGCGAGCCACGGCATCAGCGAGGCGTTCTCGACCGGATCCCAGAACCACCAGCCGCCCCAGCCGAGCTCGTAATAGGCCCAGTACGAGCCCATGGCGATGCCGAGCGTCAGGAATATCCAGGCGACCAGCGTCCAGGGCCGCACCCAGCGCGCCCAGGCGGCGTCGATCCGTCCCTCCATCAGCGCCGCAATGGCGAATGAGAACGAGATCGAGAAGCCGACATAGCCGAGATAGAGCATCGGCGGATGCACGGCGAGACCGATGTCCTGCAGCACCGGATTGAGATCGCGTCCCTCGATCGGCGGATTGGCGATGCGCAGGAACGGATTCGATGTCACCAGGATGAAGAGATAGAAGGCGCTGGCGATCCAGGCCTGCACGGCCAGCACATGCGCGCGCAGCGACAGCGGCAGGTTGTTGCCGAAGCTCGCAACCAATCCGCCGAACAACGCGAGGATCGACACCCACAGCAGCATCGAGCCTTCATGGTTCCCCCACACGCCCGTGATCTTGTAGAGCAGCGGCTTTGTCGAATGCGAGTTCTCGTACACGTTGGCGACGGAGAAATCCGAATTCACGTGCAGCATCACGAGCGCTGCGAACGACACACCGACGAACAGGAGCTGCGCCAGCGCCGTGGAGCGCGCCACATTCATCAGGGCGGCATCGCGCAGGCGCGCGCCGATCAGGGGCACGATGGACTGAATCAACGCGAGCCCAAGCGCCAGCACCAGCGCGTAATGTCCGGATTCTGCGATCACCGCATCGCTCCTTGCGGATTGCCCTGTGCGGTCGTGGCCGCAGGCTTGGTGCCCTCGGACGCCTTGCCGCCGTAATCGTCCTTCCAGTGCCCCTGCTTCTTCAGGGCATCGGCGACCTCCTTGGGCATGTAGGTCTCGTCATGCTTGGCGAGGACGGTATCGGCCTTGAACACGCCATTCGAGTCGAGCGAACCTTCGGCGACCACGCCCTGCCCTTCGCGGAACAGGTCGGGCAGGATGCCCTTGTAGGCGACCGGCAGCTTGGCACTGCCGTCGGCGACCTCGAAGGTCACCGCGAGATTATCGCCGCGCTGGAGCGAGCCGGGCTGCACCAGGCCGCCGAGGCGAAACCGCTTGCCGGGCTCGATATGCTTCTCGGCGACCATCGTGGGGGTCGAGAAGAACACGATGGAATCGCGCAGCGCGTTGAGCACCAGCGCGGCCGCGAGCGCGAGCACGGCGAGCGATCCGCCGATGATGGTCATACGTCGCTGCTTGCGCGTCATGGCGTATCCGTTCTCCGCTTGCCTCGCCCCGACATCATCAACCGTCGAGCCCGAGAGTTTTGAGGCCATCGTTGAGCTGGCGCAGCCGCTCGGCATTGCCGGCAACCGCCTGCCGGGCATCGGCCGAAGCGCCCATTGCCTTGTCCCGCTCGCCCATCACGAGATAGGCGCGTACCAGGCGCAGCCAACCCTCGACATCGTCACCGTTCTGCTTCAGCCGCGTGGCCAGACGATCGACCATGCCGCGCACCATCGCGTTGCGATCACCCTCGGCCATGTCCTTGGAGGCAGCAATCGTCTCATCGGACAGCGCCGGCATCGTGCCGCCACCGACCCGCGCCAGCGAGGACTGCACCAGGGCACGCCACGGCGCATCCGCAGGCGCCTTCGCAAGCAGCGCGCGCCAGATATTGGCCGCATCATCCTTGCGGCCGTCCTGCTCGGCGGCAAGACCCAGGAAGTAGTTCGCCTTGGGATCGTCGGCGTTCAAGGCATGTGCTCGCTCGAATTCGGCCTTGGCCTCGGCGGTCACCACGCCGCCGGCGGCAGCCGAGATCGCTTCGCCGAGATCGGACCGGCGCTCCGCGCTCTCGCCATTGTAGGTGAGCGAGTTGCGATAGGCGCGCACCGCATCGTCGAAGCGGCCGAGCCGCTCCAGAACCGGCGCGAGCACGCTCCAGCCACGCCCGTCGGTCGGATTCTTCTCCAGATGTTGCTCGACCTGAACGACGAGGTTCTCGAGCGATTGCGCCATGCCCGACCCGCGCTCCCGCTGCGCCAGGGGAAAGTCCTGAAGCTTGGGTGAGCCGAGCGGCATGTAGACGGCGACCGCAACGAGCGGCAGGCCGGCGAGCGCCAGCACGGCCGCCGCACGGCGCCATTTGAGGTTCGACCTCGGCGCCATTGCGGGCTCGCTGGCTGCCGCCGCAAGCAGCCTGCGGCTGATCTCGACGCGCGCAGCCTCGGCCTCCGGCGCCGGAATCAGTCCTGCGGCGAGGTCACGCTCGACCTCGGCCAACTGGTCCTTGTAGACCGCGACCTCGCTGCCCTGATCTTGCGCAGCGCTACTGCGGCCAAGCGGCCAGAGCACGGCGAAAATCGCCGCGACCGTCATCAGCGCGAACACGAACCATAGAGTCATCTGGCAAGCTTCCGGCAGCGCACGAACCGCGCCTATAGGTGCCTTTACACCACGGCCGGACAATGCGGCAATTGACAATTGTCAAAGCGCTGCACTGCGTACAGTCCCGAAGAGTTGAAAATCCAACGGCTTAGCCGATCTCGAAGTCCGCGCTTCGCGCCGCGTCCTCGCCGTGCCCGTTGAAGGCCCTCAGAAAGTATGTTCCCGGCTTGATTGCATCCGGCAATCTGATGCGCAACGCTCCGACCGGAACCCGAGATGCAACCCTCGTGGTCGTCTCCGGCAGTTGCCGATCGCTTGCCTTCTCGACCAGCACCACCTTGGCGCCAACCATCAGCCTTTGATACTTGGCAACGATGACGCGGTTCTCAATCTCGATCGAGCTGATAACGGGTTTCATGCGCCTACAGATAGAAATTCCCCGAACTTGCTCGGGGACCGTACGGTGCGCCAGCGGCATGGTCAACCAGAAATTGCGACAGTGAAATTTGCGCTTGATCAGCCCGCACGCGACGATTTGCGTTCGCCAGTGAGTGCGTTCTCCGCGGCCCGGCTCATCAGCGAGGCGTAATCGTCGCCGAACAGCACCTGGCAAAAGCGGATCGCGGCCTGCACCTGCTGCTGTCGATAGGTGCGGACCTTGTGATCGGCGGCACGCAGCGACTGCACCAGCTGCTCGGTCGAGCGTTCCACGTATTGCTGGAGGTCGGAATAGGTGCGCAGCGTCACCTCGTTGATCGCGAGCTCGCTCGCATAGTTGCGGCAGGTCGCGACGAAGTCGATCAGCGCCACCGCTTCCTCCACCTCTGTGCTGTCGACCCTCGCGCCCGGCGGAATGTCCTTCTCGGGGCGCTGGCGCAGGATGCGGCGAACGCGGCCTGGAACGCTGTCGATCTCGGACTGCAGCGCATTGGAAATGTCGGCGCGGATCGACGTCAACTGCTTGCCCCAAGCGGAATCGTTGCGCAGGTCGAGCTCGGTGCGCAGGCCGCGCACGCCGTCGTGCAGCGTCTTGAGATTGTCGGCGACGTTGTCGAAATGGCCGCGCTTGATGTCCATGCGAAGGATCGCGGCCACGCAGGACAAATCATGCAGCGCGATCGTGACGGCAACGCCATAAGGGGTTGCCGCGACCCGTATCTCGTCGTCGGACGCGGCAATCTTGATGGCGAGGCGGATGATCTGCCAGGGGGCGGTCATCCGCTGCACGACCATCGAGAGCGCGAAGGGCAGCATCGGCGGCGTCTGAAGCGCGGGAATGTTGAGCGCCGACGTCACCGAGGCGATCTGGGGATCGCCGAAGGCGCGCAGGAAGCGCGGCAGCCGCTCGTTCACGGTGGCGATGGCCTCGCGGACCTGGAGTATCGCACCAACGGAATAGAGATCCTCGATCACGTTCGGCGGGCCGACGCGGGCCAAAGCGCGCGACTTGTCGCCTCCGCCAGGTCCCGTCAGCTCGAAGATCGCATCCGCGGCCACCGCCTGGAGCCTCAAGGCCAGGGCTTCGACCTGCCCTGCATTGTCGGCCGGCAGGCGCGACAGCAGCGCCTCGAATTCGTTCACCTTGTCCGGTGCGCCGTCACGGCCGAGCCACTGCCAGATCGGCTGGAGCGAGGAGCGGCGAATCTGGCCAACCCGGATCGGCGTGCCCGCCTCGACCAGGAACGGTTCCAGCACCTGGAACAGCAACCGCGACAGATCGTCCGTGCGTGGCGGCGCGGCTTCATCGGCTTCGGACTTGCGGACGATGTTGCGCAGCTGCTCGAGCACCAGGGTCGCGACAGCCGTATCCTGGCCGCGCTCCAGCGCGCGCTCGAACTCTCGCATCAGCAGGGCCTGCGCCTGCGGCGGGAGCTGCGCGAGATATTCCCTCAGCCGCTCGATCGATGTCTGGCTCATGCGCCCGGGTAATGCACGGTAAAATGGCGGACATGGGATGCGTCCGGGCGCGATCATAGGACGCCCCACTTAAGAAGCCGTTTAGGAAGTGGGTCCGAATGCCCGCGGTTTTCACCAGAGGGGGATCAACGAAGACGAAAAACAACGTCGAAACAAGGAACTAGAGTCCCGGAAGGACCAATTCGGCACGCAGGCCGCCGGTCGGCGCAGCGCCGAGCGAAAGGCTGCCGCCATAGAGCGCGGCGAGATCGACCACGATGGAGAGGCCCAGTCCCGATCCGGGCTTGGACTCGTCGAGCCGCTGGCCGCGCCTGGAGACCTGCGCGCGTTCCGCTTCCGACAGGCCCCGGCCGTCGTCATCGACAATGATCCGCAGGCGCGGACCCGCACCCGCCTGGTGCGGCGCCTCGACCAGCACCTCGATCAAAACGCGCGAGGCCGCCCATTTGCAGGCATTGTCGACGAGATTGCCGACCATCTCTTCCAGATCCTGCCGCTCGCCGCGAAATTTTGCCGACGGATCGGTCCTGGCCTCGACGACGATGCCACGATCGCGATGGATCTTCTCCATGGTCCGCCGCAGCGCCTCGATGGCAGGCGCCACCTCCGTCACGGTCGCAACCACCGAGACCCGCGCCGCGATGCGCGCACGCTCGAGATGATGGGCGACCTGGTCGCGCATCAGGTCCGCCTGCTCCATCACCTTGGCCGCGAATGGATCGGCCAGGTGGGCGCCGGCCTCGTTGACGATGACCGAGAGCGGCGTCTTGATCGCGTGGGCGAGATTGCCGACATGGGTGCGCGCGCGCTCGACGATCTCGCGATTGGCATCGATCAGCGCGTTGGTCTCGCGCGCCAGCGGCGCGATCTCGACCGGGAATTCACCCTCGAGCCGTTCCGCCCGGCCGGAGCGGATGTCGGCGATCGACTCCGAGATGCGCTTGAGCGGTGCGAGACCGAAGCGGACCTGGAACACGGTCGTCAGCAGCAGCACGATGCCGAGCGCGGTGAAAGTGCCGCCGAGATAGTAGTCGAAGCTTCGCGTCTCGTCGAATATCTCGGTGTCGTCCCCGGCGACGCTGACGAGATATTTGCCGTCGGCGCCGAGATCGACCGGCCGTTCCACCATGCGCAGATTCTGCCCTTCCGGCCCGTCGACATAGGCGAGCCTGATGCCGGCGGCAGTGAGCTCGGCGCCCTCGTCTTCCAGCTTCGGCAGCTTCTTGTCCCAGAGCGAGCGCGAGGAGCGCACCTCCGGCTTTTCGGTGTCGGTGCGCGTGATCTGCCAATACCAGCCTGACAACGGCAGCTCGAACAGGGGCTCGCCCAGCGACTGGAACTGGCGGTCCGGAGGCTCGTCGGGGGTCGCGACCTCGGCGATGAGGGTGCGCAGATAAAGATTGAGCCGGCGGTCGAAGGCGCGCTCGGTGGCGTTCTTGTAGACCGACGACAGCACCACGCCCGTGATGGCCAGGATCACCACGAGCCAGGCGGTCGCCGACAGGAACAGTCGGTTCGCAAGTGAGCTAGCGGCCATCGGAACGGTCCGGGCAGAGGCTGGAAGTCAGGTCGTCGGAGGTCATGGTCCGACCAAGGCCCGTGTCAGGGCGGCCGTCAAGCCCGGACCGCTCGGCCTCAAGCCCCCGGCGCTGGCGGCGGGGTCAGGAGATAGCCTAGGCCGCGGACGGTCTGGATGATGTCGACGTCGAGCTTCTTGCGGATGCGGCCGACGAAGACCTCGATGGTGTTGGAGTCGCGGTCGAAATCCTGGTCGTAGAGATGCTCGACCAGCTCGGTGCGCGAGACCACCCGCCCGGAATGGTGCATCAGATAGGCCAGAAGCCGATATTCGTGCGAGGTCATCTTGACGGGATTGCCTGACACGCTGACCCGGCCGGTCCGGGTGTCGAGCGTGACGGGACCACAGCTGAGTTCGCTCTGGGCGTGGCCGGTCGAACGACGCAGCAGGGCGCGGATGCGCGCCAGCACCTCCTCGAGGTGGAACGGCTTGGCGACATAGTCGTCAGCGCCGGCATCGAAGCCCTGCACCTTGTCGCTCCAGCGGTCGCGTGCGGTGAGGATCAGGACCGGCATGGTGCGGCCGTTGCGGCGCCAGGCCTCCAGCACCGAGATGCCGTCCTTCTTCGGCAGGCCGATGTCGAGCACCACGGCGTCATAGGGCTCATTGTCGCCCAGATAATGCCCCTCCTCCCCGTCGAAGGCCCGATCGACGACGTAGCCGGCGTCGGTCAGCGCCTTGGTGAGCTGGCGATTGAGATCGGGGTCGTCCTCAACAACGAGCAGGCGCACGCTTCTCTCCAAAGGCTGCAAGAACAGGCTGCATGAACACTGCCAGAGATGAGCAATTCCGGCGTGAACTGAGTATGAACGCAGGGAACCGGCCTACGTTACTTTTTGGTCATATAGAGCCTGTCGCAAGCCAATGCGACTGCGCCCGCCATGCCGCGGGACGAGCCGGGGCATGGCGGGCGCAATGTGCCGCGTCGCGCGGCGAGCCGGCGTCCGGATCCGGCGGTCAGGTCCGGAAGAAGACGAACCAGACGACGGCGAGGATCAGGATCGCAAGCCCGGTCGAGATGGCGAGCAGCGCCGCCACCGAAGGCCCGGGCTCGCCCTGGCGCGCCTCGGTCGGAGTTTCCACGATGCGGTTCTGCTCTCGCGTGGTTGCCATGGTGACCTCAATCTGTGGCTGTCGCTTGCGATGACCGCGACTTCCTCGCGGTTATGAAGTGCCCGGGGCAACGCGTGATCTCGGGCGATGTTCCGGACCGTGGGCCCGTCCGGCAATACGGCGCAGGCGGCGATTAACGCCGTTGCAAGATTCCGCGCCGGCGGTTGCTATGATTCGCACCTTGGCGATGTTATCCTTGGCGCTTGTCCTCTGTTGCGTCTGGAGTAGCCCATGGCCCCCCGCGCCAATTGGAAGGGTTTTCTGCGTCTGTCGCTCGTGACCTGCCCGGTCGCGCTCTATCCGGCCACCTCGGATACCGAGAAGGTCTCGTTCAACCAGATCAACCGCAAGACCGGCCACCGGATCAAATACCTCAAGGTCGACGCCGAGACCGGCGACGAGGTGACCTCCGAGGACATCGTCAAGGGCTACAAGGTCGACACCGACACCTATATCGAGGTCACCAAGGACGAGCTGGACGAGATCGCGCTCGACTCCACCCACACGATCGAGATCGACGAGTTCGTGCCCAAGGCCGACATCGACAACCGCTATCTGATCCGCCCCTACTACCTCGTACCGGACGGCAAGGTCGGCCACGATGCCTACGCGGTGATCCGCGAGACCATCCGCAGCATGGACAAGGTCGCGATCGGCCGCGTGGTGCTGACCAACCGCGAGCATATCATTGCGCTGGAGCCGCTCGACAGCGGGCTGATGGGCACGCTGCTGCGCTACCCCTACGAGGTCCGCAGCGAAAAGGAATATTTCGACGACATCCAGGACGTGAAGCTCACCAAGGACATGCTCGATCTCGCAAAACACATCGTCGAGAAGAAGTCCGGCGCGTTCGAGCCCGAGCTGTTCGAGGACCATTACGAGACCGCCCTGATCGATCTCATCAACAAGAAGCGCAGCGGCATGCCGATCACCGCGAAGGCCGCACCGAAGACCGGCGGCAATGTCATCAATCTGATGGACGCGCTGAAGAAGAGCATCGCGAACGAGAAGGACGCTGCTCCCGCGGCGAAGGTCGCCAAGGAGACCGCCAAGGGCAAGAGGCCGAAGAAGCGCGTCAAGGGCCAGCGCGAGATGCTGCTGCCGATATCAGGCAAGGGTGGCAAGGAAGCTGCGGCGAAGGCTGCGACCACGCCGAAGAAGGCGGCCGACAAGCCGGTGCGGACATCGGCGCGGGCGAAGAAGGCCGGCTAGCAGCATCACGCCCCGCGAATCGCGCCGTGATGTCTCTCCCCGCCGATCGGCCGGCCTGACATGCCCTGGTCGACGGCGTTCGACGATCCCGTTCGCGTGGGCAACAAGCGCAAGCTGCTGACGCTTCAGGATGCGGCGGACTACATCATGCAGCTGCCCGATGACGCCCAGCACGAGGCGCATTGGCAGACCGCCATCGAGACCTTGATCAATGCCGCCGAGACGGGCGGCGGCTGGGTGATGTTCGCCCGCATCGCCATGCTGCGGGCGCTGAATGCGGACGGCCGGAGCGGATGAGGCGCGATGGAGATGTCCCTGCCGGTCCGTTGACGAACAGGCTCAACAATCGGTTAAGCGGCTGCACGATCACGCCTTGACGGGCACCGGGCCGGTGCAACCCCTGGGCTGCCGATTTGAAACCATTTGGACGGATCGACGGAACCTTAATTTAATGAATGCCGTCGTATGAGCGGGGTCGCGATCGCGCGGGCCCAATTCTTCCGGCGCGCACAAAGACATATTCGATCGATTTACGAGTCCGATTAGGACGCGACCATGCATTGGATCGGATGAACAGGAGCTGGCAATGCGTCTGCTGAGGTCTTTCCTTGCCGATGAGAATGGCGCAACCGCCATCGAGTATTGCCTGATCGCCGCCGGCATCGCTCTGGCAATCGTGACCGTCGTGAACAACACGGGCGGCGCGCTGCTCAACAACAAGTTCAACTCGATCAGCTCGGCGATGAAGTAACGGCTGGCCCTGGCCTGCGTAACGGCGCGCCACGCCCCTCGCCCCATGTCTCCCCCGACCCGCGGGCCATGATCTGGGTCAACAGCGCCGGAACGGCGACGCTTAAGCATGGAGGCCCAACTCCCTGCTGCCGGCCTGTCCATGCATCCAGACCTTCCGCACTCCCAACTGAAGATCCGCCGCGTCCGCCTCGATACCGGCCGCGAAAACGTCGTCGTCGTCTCCCGGCACTCGAAGGCGCTGCGCGCGGAGATCTTCCGCGGCTTCAGCCGCGTCGAGCTTCGTCGGGGCGACAAGGTTCTGCTGGCGACGCTGCTGATCACGGATGACGATACGCTGGCGGCTTCGGACGAGATCGGCCTCTCCGAACCTGCGTTCCGGCGCTTTGCGGAAGCCGTCGGCACGCCGGTCACGGTCAGGCCTGCCTCGCCTCCGGAGAGCCTGGAAGCGGTGCGCGCGAAGATCCGCGGACGGACCTTGAGCCAGGCCGAGATCGGCGCGATCATCAGGGACCTCGCGCATTACCGCTACTCCGACATGGAGATCGCCGCCTTCCTGATCGGTTCGGCGAGCTTCATCACCAGCGACGAGCTTCTCGCCCTCACAGGGGCAATGGCGCAGGCCGGCACGCAATTGGTCTGGCCGAACCCGGTCGTCGTCGACAAGCACTGCATCGGGGGCATCCCCGGCAATCGCACATCGATGGTCGTGGTGCCGATCGTCGCCGCCCATGGCCTGCCGATCCCGAAGACCTCCTCGCGCGCCATTACCTCGCCCGCCGGCACCGCCGACACGATGGAGGTGCTGGCGCGGGTGAATATCGGCGTCGAGGAGATGAAGGCGATCGTCTCTTCCTGCAACGGCTGCCTGATCTGGGGCGGGCACGTGAACCTGTCGCCGGCCGACGACGTCCTGATCTCGGTCGAGCGCCCCCTGAGCCTCGATACCCGCGAGCAGATGGTCGCCTCCATCATGTCCAAGAAGATCGCGGCAGGCTCGACCCATCTGCTGATCGACATTCCGGTCGGGCCGACCGCGAAGGTCAGCGGCGGAGTCGAGGCCATGCGGCTGCGCAAGCTGTTCGAATTCGTCGGCGACCGTTTCGGCCGCTCGGTCGAGGTGATCACGACCGACGGAAGCCAGCCGATCGGCAACGGCATCGGCCCCGTGCTCGAAGCCAACGACGTCATGGCGGTGCTCGGCAACGAGCCGGGCGCGCCGCGCGATCTGCGCGAGAAATCGCTCCGGCTCGCCGCCCATCTCCTGGAATACGACCCGAAGCTGCGCGGCGGCGCGGGCTATGCCCGGGCGCGCGAACTACTCGACAGCGGCGCGGCGCTGAAGCAGATGCAGAAGATCATCGACGCACAGGGTCCGTCGACATGCAGCAACGAGCTGGGACCGCTCAGCTTCGACGTCAAGGCGATGCATGACGGCATCGTGTCCGCCATCGACTGCCTGCGCCTGAACCGCCTCGCCCGCACCGCCGGCGCGCCGCTCGACAAGGGCGCCGGCATCCGCCTGTTCAAGAAGATCGGCGATCGCGTCGAGCAGGGCGAGCCACTCTATCGCGTCTACACTTTCGACCATCCCGAGCATGATCTGGTCGCCGATGCCGCCGCCGAAGAGACCGGTTACCTCGTCAATGGTCACGAAGCCCTGCAGGGCACGACGGCGCCGTGAGCACGATCGCGCTCCAGACATTGCCGTGCGGCGCCGATGCGGCGAAGCGGCTCGCGGCGCGGCTTGGGCTTACCTGCGGCGAGATCGCCGTGCACCGCTTTCCGGACGGAGAACTGCGCGTTGCAGTCGCGCCGGCGAGCGACACCACGATCCTCTATGCCCCGCTCGATCAACCCAACGACAAGCTGATCACCCTGCTCTTCGCTGCGGAGGCCCTGCGACGTGGCGGCGCGAAGCGGCTTGTCCTGGTCGCGCCCTATCTCTGTTACATGCGGCAGGACGCGGCATTTCATGCGGGCGAGGCCATCAGCCAGCGCGCCATGGGCAATCTGCTTGCAACGACCGTGGACCGCGTCGTCACCGTCGATGCGCATTTGCACCGCACTCCCGACATCAGGTCGGTGTTTCCTGGTATCGAAGCCGAGAACCTGTCCGCCATGCCTGCGATCGCGAAGGCGCTGGCGGCTGGCGGCATCGATCCTGCGACCGTCGTGATCGGGCCCGACATGGAGTCCGAGCCCTGGGTGAACGATGTCGCGAGCCGATTACGATTGCAGCACACTGTGGCGCGCAAGACGCGGCACGGCGATCGTTCCGTCGCCGTCAGCTTTGCCGATCCTGCCCTGATCGCGGGACGACCGGCGCTCATGGTGGATGACATCGTCTCCTCCGGGACGACGTTGACGGCCGCAGCGAAGGCGCTGAGAGCAATGGGGGCGACGGTCGTCGATGCGGTCGTGACGCACGCGCTGTTTCCACCCGCAATGATCGCCGCATTCACAGAGGCCGGCATACGGTCGATCCGTTCGACCGACAGCGTGCCGCATCCGACCAATGCGATCTCGCTCGACGAGATTCTCGCGGCCGCCTTGCGGTCCGAACTGGCCGCGACACATCTTCCGGAGACGACGACATGAGCATCACCGTTCGATTTTGCGGCGCCGCCCGCACCGTGACCGGGTCGAGCTATCTGTTCCAGACCGCGACGGGCCGCTTCCTGGTCGATTACGGGCTGTTCCAGGGCCAGAAGACGTTGAAGGAGCTCAACTACGGCGCCTTTCCGTTTCGCCCCGCCGATATCGATGCCGTGCTGCTCACGCATGCTCACATCGACCACAGCGGATTGCTGCCGAAACTCGTGCGCGCGGGATTCGAGGGGCCGATCCTGGCGACGCGCGGCACGATCGATCTCTGCTCCTACATGCTGCCCGACGCCGGCAGCATCCAGGAATCGGAAGTCACCCAGCTCAACCGGCGCAACGCCTCGCGCGGGCGCAAGGAGGTGCAGCCGATCTACACGCAGGCCGATGCGATCGCATCGCTGCAATCGTTTCGCCCCGTCGACTATGAACGCTGGACCGACGTGATCCCGGGCGTCCGCGCGCGCTACTGGAACGCGGGACATTTGCTCGGCTCCGCCTCGATCGAGCTCGAAATCGCCGAGCAAGGTTCGCCGCGTCCGCTGCGCGTGCTGCTCTCCGGCGACGTCGGGCCGGAGGCCAAGCTGCTCCAGCCTGATCCCGAAGCGCCGACCGATTTCGATTACGTCATCTCGGAATCGACCTATGGCGACCGGTTGCGCGAGGCCACGACACCCGCACTCCGCCGCAAGCACCTCGCCGCCGAGGTGCGCGACGCCGCGGCGGCCGGCGGCGCGCTGCTGATTCCCGCCTTTGCGGTCGAGCGCACCCAGGAGCTGATCGTCGATCTCGTCGACCTGATGGAGCATGGCGGGATTCCGACCGCACCGATCTTCCTCGACTCGCCGCTCGCGATCCGCGCGACCGAAGTGTTCCGCCGGCATTCCGAGAGCCTCGACCCATCCGTCGACGCCACCCGCCTGCTCAACTCGCCGCATCTCAAATTCACCGAAACCGTGGACGAGAGCAAGGCGATCATGCGCCTGTCCGGATTCCACATCATCATCGCCGCGAGCGGCATGTGCGACGCCGGCCGCATCCGCCATCACCTGAAGCGCTGGCTCTGGAACCAGCGCGCGACCGTGCTTCTCGCCGGCTTCCAGGCCAATGGCACGCTCGGCCGCTTCCTCCAGAACGGGACCAAGGCCGTGCGGATCCAGGGCGAGGAGATCAAGGTCGCGGCCCGCATCCGCATGATCGACGAATATTCGGGCCATGCCGACGGGGCCGGCATGGCCAGCTGGATCGCGGCGCGACGCCCGATCGCCCGCGGGCTGTTCCTGGTCCACGGCGAGGAAGGCGCGATTGCAGGGCTCGCCGAGCGCGTGGCCGAACGCATCATTCCCGCGGCCAGGGTCTACCAGCCGATCCTGGACGATATCTATGAGCTCGCCGCCCCCGAACCGCGCGTGCTCGACGTGGATCATCGCCGGCGGCTCGCGCCGGAGGCCGTGACCCGTCTCGACTGGCACAACGAGATGTCCGAGCTCGTGCTCGACATCAACGATCGTGTCGCAGCCGCCGCCGACGACCGCGCCCGCGGCGTCATCATCCGAAGGCTGCGCCGCGCGCTGGAGGGGATGGCGTAGTGGGCGATCGTCCGTCGCCTTCGGCATCAGCGTCACTCCAACTTCAGTCGTTGCGGGGAGCGGCGATAGCTCGCCAAGCGCATCGATCAATTCCGTCATCCTGAGGCGCGAGCGATGGGGCGCGGAGCGTCCCATCGGGAGCCTCGAAGGATGCGCGGCCGAGATGCAGCCGCGCGCGGCGCCAGCGGGGCCGTCGCCCTTCGAGGCTCGCCGAAGAGGCGAGCGCCTCTGGGTGACGGAGATGGAATTGCGGGCGCTGCTCGAAATCGTCATTGCGAGGAGCCCCTGCGACGAAGATTCCATGGGGTAGTGGATAGCGAGCAGGTCTGAGGCCAGACTGAGGTTGCATCCATTCAACCTGGAGACAATCGATGTTGCTCGATCATCCTTCCGACGGACCGGCCGCTATCCGAACGCAGATTGGCGCAATTTTTGTGTCATTGGAACTGAGCCGTTCGACATGGCTGGTGACCTCGCTGTCGCCGGGCAAGGGCGAGAAGATGTCCAAACATAGCGTCAAGGCGGGCGATCTTGCGGTACTGCTGAAGCTGCTCGCGGAGCTGAGGGGCAAGGCGCAGGCGCGAACGGGCGAGAGCTATCCGATCATCACGATCCAGGAGGCGGGACTGGATGGGTTCTGGCTTCACCGAGCGCTGCAACAGGAAGGTATCGAGAGCCACGTGGTCGATCCAGCCTCGATTGCGACGCCGCGTCGGCGCCGGCGAGCCAAGACGGACAGACTGGACGGCGAGACGCTGTTGCGGACGCTTCTGGCCTACAAGCGCGGCGAGGT